>NZ_JAZHOG010000006.1:0-281684 GCF_037892215.1 Elongatibacter sediminis
ATCTATACGGTTCATTTCTGTCACTATTTGCTTGGTCGGGTCGACCTGAAGGCGATGGAAAAACGCACTGCACGAGGTTACAACCGGATTTTCTAGATATGCAAAACTGTTACCTATGTCCCCGAACGTACTGTTAACCATGTGTCCGGTCTGTACACTAAGGAGGCTGATGCAGTTACGCTCGATTTCTCCACGTGCGCTTGCCGGGCCGGCTGCATCTTCAATGTCGAGAAATAAAACTGACATGCGTCCAATTGTCTCGCTGACCTTGAGTTCGAGTGGCATTTCTGCTTTGCGCACTTCGCTCGTGGCGGTGCTGCCGCACCCCCAAGTAGGAAATTCCAGGCCATCTCGTGCAATGAGCGATGCCCCCACGAGAAGGCGAAATATGGATCCCCGATGGTTTCCCGCCCTTAAACGGGCCACTCCCTTATGTTGTGAGAGTCGTGTCCACAATGTTGTTTTGGCGCCCGCTTTCAAGGCATGGGTGCCGACCCGGACAACACGTGGGCCACTTCCGGAATGTAATCGCGTTTCGCCCCGTTCCATAAAGAAATAAACACCACGTCTAGGCCACTGCATGCGACCGGAACATTCATTCAGGCGTCGACCACCCTCAATGCTTTTCTCTAGCTCATCCAACAGCTCATAAAACCGGCGCAGGTCCAAAGCGCGATCAACGTCATACGATCGTAAGTTCGTTTTCATCGCTTGGTGTTTGGATCACGGGCAAAACGATCTAGGTTGAATGAATTTGCGAGCGGGATATTCGGTCAAGGGAAACACTCCTTGCTCCATCCAGGTCCGCTGGTTGACGATACCAAGTGATCCGGCCCACGCTCGACTTCGTGATTTGACGTATTTAGCACAGGTCACGGCGCGAGCTGACGATTATCACGAACGAGTTCGGCTTGGTGGTTGTCTTGCAACGAGGGCGGGGCGCCACATATTTCGGTTTGTGGGAAAGTGGCAAGCTAGTTACTACCGCAAGCGCGCACTTGCATTTCTGTTCAAAGAGCGATGTAAACATCGGCCCTAGCAGTTACGTAAAGGTATATTGTTATCTTAGCTCAGATACAATCCCTTGCCATGCCCGAAGTCGTTCTAAAGCTTATCTTTCCATTGCTTCTGCTTGGTGGCTTGATTCTATTTTTCTGGATTTTGGTTAAGAGACAGCGTGCAAGAAAGCGCTTTTCACCCATTGTAGAGAATATGCTCCGGACACCGGCTCAACACCTCGAAGCCGAGTTAGACGATTTATACGAGCACATGGTGCTGGGCATCAACGCCATTATCCTGCCGTCCACGGTGGCGTTCCTCACAGCTTACTCCAATCCTGTGGCGTGGATCATCGCTGGACTGATTGCCCTGGGCGGTGCATGGATTCTGCGTAAGACGATTCACAAGTCAATGCAACTCCGCCTGGCTATCGATGGCGAGCAATACACCGGTACGGAACTCAACTATTTGATGCGCGCGGGTGCATGGGTTTATCACGACATCCCGTACCGATACGGCAATATCGATCACTTGATCGTGTCGACCGGCGGTATCTTCGCAGTCGAAACCAAGACTTTTCGCAAGCCAGCGAGAGAACGTGAATTAAGCCGGCAATCAACTGTGGTTTTCGAAGGCAAGCAACTGTTGTTTCCACATTTCCAAACTGCCGCCCCGCTGAATCAGGCCTGCCGCCACGCACGGTATGTACAAGAAAGCATCGTGCGAAATCTGGGGCTGAAAGTGCCAGTGACGCCGGTAGTCGCTTTGCCCGGTTGGTTCATCGATCGCCGGACACGCTCTGATGTCTGGATAATCAACCCGAAGCGAGGTGGGACGCTAGCCACCCAGGTGCGCAAAGGTGTCATATCTCCTGAGCACGCGACTTTAATTGCAAATTACGTCGAGTCGGTTGCGCGCTCCGTCCCGGCCGGGTCAAAAAAAATGGATCCAGACGCTACAAAATACTACGACTTCTGGAACAACCGTCGTTTCGAAGATCGGAAACTCGGCTAATGAAGCACTCACCACCCCAAGGCCCGATTCAAGTAGCCGGCGTGGACGGATGTCGCGGTGGTTGGCTATTTTTCATCCTGAAGGAGCGTAAGAATTTTGAGGTTGGTATCGAAATTAGCGTAGAAAATCTGTTCCAACGCCTGAACTGCGCCGAGCTTGCGCTAATCGACATGCCCATCGGCCTACCCACGCCTGACTGTCCCATCCGCGCTTGCGATACCGAGGCACGCCGCACCCTGGGTACTCGCCGATCGTCAGTATTTCCGGTTCCAGCGCGCTCGGCGCTCAGTGCTTCCAGCTACGCCGAGGCTTGTGAGGAGAATCTGCGGGTTCTCGAGCGGAGCATGTCCCGGCAGTCCTGGGCCATCGCGCCGAAGATTCGCGAGCTGGATGATTATCTGCGCCAATGTGCGCCCGATGGACGTATCCGCGAAATGCATCCCGAAGTGGCGTTCTGGGCGCTCAACTTCGAGCAACCACTGCGGGAGACCAAGAAAAGCCGGGCCGGCGAACGGGAGCGGTTGGCTATTCTTCGTCACCATTACCCGGCGGCGCAGGAGTGTTTCGAAGCGTGCTGTCGGGCTTATCCCCGTGCCCAGGTGGCGCGGGACGACATTCTGGACGCCATCGCCGGTGCCGTGTCCGCCCGGTTCGCGCCCCACCTCGCCACACTGCCGGCGACTCCGCCTGCGGACGATGCCGGCCTGCCCCAGGAGATCGTCTATCCGGTGGTCCCCCGGGCATCGATGAATGATCCGGGCCCGCTGCCAGGCGATTTCCAGGCCGAGGCAGCGGAGTTGGTTGGGCGCATCGTCTTCGCGTGGTCGCGCTTCGAGCGGAATCTGGGTCTTACTCTTCAATACGCGCAGGGCGAACCCGACGAAGATACGTTCAAGAACGGGGGCTTCAAAGGAAGTGTTGGTGAGCAGTTGAAAGCCCTGGGTCGCATGGTCCGCGAAAATCTGGCCAATGAACCGGAGGGCATCGGCGCGTTCGAGGTTTGGCTGAAGCATGCCAGCAACGTTCGAATGAAGCGCAACGCGATCGTCCATGGCCGCTGGACCCTGTTGTCCGGTCAGCGGCTAATGCAGTTGGAGTCCACGGAGCTTCCGGGTGTGGATGCCAGCGGTAAAACCCGCTTCTCTCTGGCCAAGCTGGAAAATGAACTCCGCGATATCGAGTCGATGGACCAGGATCTGTATCAGTTACGCGTGCGCTGGCTTTCTTTGCAGGCGCCTCGTGTCCCCGCACGTGGGGGCACAAGCTGACCGGCCCGATTGGTTGGCTCTTCCAGCTTTTCCAGGCGGATCAACATTTCTGGTGAGATTCCGGCATTCTCTTTCACCACGTTGTTCAGTGCCTGTCGGCTGACGCCAAGCGCTTTGGCGCCGGCCGTCACCGAGAGACCGAGGGGGTGGAGGCAGGTCAGGCACACGTCGCGGCCGGGGTGAAGTGGGACTTTCATCAACATTGCCGAGATTCCTGGATTAACGATGGCCCACAAGGATTCGGATTCCCAGGGTCGACGCCGGTCGCGTTTTTTGGTCGGGTTCATTTCATTCGTTAAAAGACGTTCCCGCGGAAACGCGAAATTCGTGCCAAATTGCGTAATAAAGCAAGACCCGGAGGGAATCGCGGTCACGGGTTAGTTCTTGCATATCACTACGCCATGATCCTGGAGCGTCCGGTCCTTGCCGCCGGTAATAATCGCTGACTCTTCCCGCCCCATGCCGGCAAATCTCTGCGCTCGCAGCAGACGAAACTGAAAGCGCCCTGGCTCCGGCAATGCGGAGTCATTTCAGTCGTCCCGACCGCAATGAGTCGCGCAAAGTTTTGCGTAAAGCGTGATCCCGATGTTTGGGAAAGCTCGTGTCTGGACTCCGCAGCTTCAAACCCCACCTTGACATGCCATTTAAATAGATGGACTATCTATCCATTAAATAACCATCCTTTGGGTTTTCAAAAATGCAGGTCGTCCTGCCGATATCGGAACCCGCCGTGGAGGCCGTACTAACAGCGAACGCCTGAAATTCGAGTCGTCATTCGTTATCCGCCGTCGGGGGACCCCATTCGTGCGAGAAAAACCGTTGGATCAGTTGGCTGGCCTGCAGGGTGACGACCCGACGAGAGTCACGGGTGTCTTCATCAAGAATCTGACGGGACTTCGCTCGTACCTGGCCGGTTTCCTGAGCACGCCACAGGATGTCGAAGACGTGTTGCAGGACACGTACATTCGCGCGCTGGAAAGTGAAAAGCTTCAACCCATACGCTCGCCCAAGGCGTACCTGTACAGGATTTGCAAGAACCTTGCGCTCAATCACCGCCAGAAGGCGTCGGAGCGCCTGAATAGCTATATTGAGGATCTGGAAGACGTCAGTTTTCATGTCGGCGGCCGTTCATTGGACGAACAGGTGGAGAACGAACTGCAGTTCTCGCACTTCTGCCGCGCGGCCAAGTCGCTGCCTCCGCAATGTCGCAAGGTATTCGTGCTCAAGAAGGTGTACGGTTTTTCCAACAAGGAAATTTCCGAGCGGCTGGGCATAGCCGTGAGCACCGTTGACAAACATCTGGCCAAGGGGCTCATTGCGTGCCGTGATTATCTGAAACGCAAAGGCTATCGGTTTCTTTCCGCCCCCCTTGCCTCACGGGACTGACTTCGGCTCCGAGGCGCGCCCGCGGAGCCTGGAACAAGGCATCATGAGCATGATTCGTTTCACGCGAAAAATCGAAATCCAGGAACAGGCGAGTGAATGGGTTATTCGTCTGGAGAACTCCGACCTCAGCCAGTCGGACGTCGACGAATTCCTGGCCTGGCTCGACCGCGGTCCCCATCACCGCAAAGAGTTCTATGAACTGATCAGCGTTTGGGAGGGCCTGGAATCGCTCTCCAATCTCGCCGATATCATTCCGCTTGATGACCTTCGAGAGCCGCATCCACGCCAGGTCCGATTTGGCTGGATTCCTGCGCGCATGGCCAGCGCGACGGGCGCTGTCGCTCTACTCGGCGTGGTCGCCGTAGCGGTTCTGCTTGCCTCGTTGACCGGTCATGATTCGGTACCCCGTGAGCAGGTGTACCGCACGGAAGTCGGTGAATTTCATACCACCCGCCTGGCGGATGGTTCCACCCTTCATCTGAACACCAATACGCGGCTCCGAGTGGATTATTCCGACGCTTTCCGGCGTATTTACCTCGACCGCGGTGAAGTTTATTTCGATGTGGCCCGCGATGCACAGCGTCCGTTTGTCGTCAATGTGGCCAAGGGCTCGATTACGGCCGTGGGCACCGCGTTCAATATTCAGTACGAGAATGAAATTGTCGATGTAACCGTCACCGATGGCATTGTGGAGGTGAACACGTCCGCTGCAAGTGAGCTTCCGATACTGACACCGCCGCGACAGGATCGCCTCGTTCGGGAGCCAACGAAGACGTCGCTGCAGGCCGGGCAGAAACTGGAGTTCGACGCCAGTGGCATACGAACCATCGACCATATGGATTCCGAGGCAGTCGATCAGCAACTGTCGTGGCAAAGAGGCGTGCTCATCTTTGATGGCGATCCCCTCGAAGACGTCGTCAACGAGATGTCACGGTATACCGCCACGAAAATACGGATCGAGGACCCCGAGATTCGCCAGCTACAGATTGGTGGTTACTTCAGAACGGGTGAAATCGACGCCATGCTGGATGCCCTGGAATCCAGTTTCGACCTGACGGTAACTCGTATCGATCAAAACGAAGTCATCATATCCCGCTCGGATGCAGGAGACGGCTCGGGTTCGACGTTTCGATAGTTGAACCCCGCGTCCGTGCCTGAGCCACTTCAGATTCGGATAAATCAATTCGAGTAGCAGACTTTCCTTCCTGCCTTGTCTTACCTGTTAAAGCCACCGAGTACACCGCTTTATCGGGTCAAAAATCTGCGGCTGTGTACAGGGACTGAAGCGATGAGGAAAGCACTCAATCGTGCTGCGCCACGTTGGGTGGTCGCGATGCTGCTGGCTGCTTTTCTCTGTAATGCCGCCGTCGCCAGCGACAGGCTGCACCGCTTCAACGTTCCACGACAACCAGCTGCATTGGCATTGAACGCCTTTGCCCAGCAGGCGGATCAGCAGGTGCTGTATCCACTGAGCCGGGTGAGTGGCATCACGACCAACGCGCTCGTGGGTCGCTTCACGCCGACACGGGGCATTGAGATTTTGCTCGAAGGAACGGGGCTCAGGGCTGAGTTTGGAAAACACGGTGTCATCACGATTGAAAGTCGCACCACCTACTCTGCCGAGTTCGAGGAAAGCCATATGCAAAATTCTGCCACCAAATCCGGGTTGTCTAAACTCCTGGCCATGCTGTTGGGGACATTGGGCGCACAGGGCGTATCCGCCCAGGCGCCCGATGACGATCTCAGCCTGACGATCGAAGAGGTCGTCGTCACCGCCCAGCGTCGCGAACAGAACCTGCAGGACGTCCCGGTCTCGCTGACGGCGTTTACCGCGGAAATGCTGGATCAACAGAACATCGAGGAGGTCAAGGATTTCGCCAAGTTCACGCCCAACGTGAGTTTCACCGAAGACGGTGAAGTGGGTTCGAGATCCGTGGGGATCAGTATCCGCGGTGTCAGCGACTTTGCGAATACTTTTACCGGAGTCGGGGGGCTGGCCAACAGTTTCGGTATCTACCTGGATGAATTCAATATCGCCAATAACGCAACGAAGACGGCCAACCCGAACCTCTACGATCTGGCGGGTTTGGAGATACTGCGGGGCCCCCAGGGCACCTACTTCGGAAGCAACGCCACCGGCGGCGCCCTGAACCTCACGACCAAGCTTCCCCACGAGGAATTCGAAGCGGAGCTGGTGGGCGGCTACTCCCGATTCAACACCTGGGAGCTCAAATCCATGGTGAATCTGCCCGTTACCGACAGTCTGTTCCTGCGGGCGGGTGTGGCGTACACACAAAGCGATGGTTTCATCGAGAATCTGAGTCCGACCGGAAATGATGCTTCATTTGAGCACACGAGCGTGCGCGTTGCGGCAAGGTGGCTGGCTACCGATGACTTCACCGCAGACCTGTCCGTCATGCGGACCATCGAGAACGACGGTACCGACTCCAACGTGAACAGCGGCGTGCTGGATTTCAATACGCCCCGCTCGACACCCAATATTCTGCCGGTCGACCCGCTGACAAATCTGACCGACGACACCGTATTCGCGCCGGTGGAAGACATTATCCCGGTGGATTCGGGCGGCGGCTTTTTCCCCGACAACCGGCGCATCGTCAACAAGGATTTCTATGAACTCAACAAGAACCGCCAGACCATCGTCAACCTGCGCCTGAACTACACCGGCGATGGCTGGGTGTTGCGTTCGATCACCGGGTTCATGGACACGACCAGCCGGCGCCAGTTCGACCAGGATGTGACCCAGTACGCCTTTGCGGAAACGTACAACGGACGCACTGGAGATACGTTCAGCCAGGAACTCAGGTTCTCCGTTGAACGCGATACCTGGGACTGGGTCGTGGGCGCCATTTACTCCAACGATGACGCCGATGCCTTCAAGGTCAGCCCGATCGGGCGCACCGGTTTCTTCCGGTTGAATGATCGGGACAATGATCTCCTTCCAGATGGCACTCTGGCGCCGGGCCTTCCGGGCGGCTGCTTCTGCCTGAATCCGGGAGACATTATTTCCGGACCCCAGGTGAAAACGTTCGACTCCGAAAGCTGGGCCGTTTATTCGGAAGCCAACTGGCAGTTCCGGGACACCTTCACGCTGACCGTCGGCGCCCGTTACACCGAACACGACGTGAAAGTACAGGTGGCGGAGTGGAACCGCAGTCCATTTCAGACACTGCCCTTCGATCGCATCAGTGACTTCGAAGTTCCGGACGCATCGGAGTTGCGCAGCCCGCTGCGTTCGGGTTCGGCCAGTTTCAGCAGCGTGACCCCCCGGGTGGTGCTGATGTGGCAGCCCGCCGACACCCTGAACGTTTATACGTCCGTTTCAAAAGGCTACAAACCCGGTGGCCTTGTGTTCTCCGACCGAACCGGCGAACGGATACCGTTTGAAAAGGAATCGCTGTGGAACTATGAGCTCGGCGCCAAGTGGCGCGGATTCGGCAACAGGCTGTCCATCAATGCAGCCGCCTTCTACATGGATTGGCAAAACCTGCAGATGCCGTCTGTCGAGATCTTTTTCGAAGATGGCGTGATGTTCAATAATTTCCAGATCAACAATACCGAGGCCCGGTCGCTTGGCTTCGAGCTGGAGGCCCAGGCCATTCTGGGCAACCACCTGAGCGTCGGTGGGGGTGCCGGATATCTCGACGCCGAATTTGAGTCGTTCGGCGCGGATGATCCCTTCATCATTCAAAACATGGGTTTCGATATCGAGGGCGAAACGTTGCCCCGCTCGCCGAAGTGGACCCTCAACCTGTTCGCGCAGTATGACTTCACGATTCGGGGCCTGGACGGCTGGGTGCGGGCGGAATGGCTGTACCGCAGCGAGTCGACGTCGGACATCGAGGCAACGGTCTCCGGTCTGCCCATTCTGGACAACGAAGTGACCAGAGCGGCCGGGCTGGATACCCAGTTCAGCGGCGATGGTATCTCCAATGGCTTCGCGTTTCCCTGGCCGCGTGCAGATTACCCCATCCAGATCCCGAGCTTCGACGTCGTCAACGTTCGTGCCGGGCTGGCTTCCGGCGACCGCTGGAGCGTGGTCGCCTATGTCGAAAATCTGTTCGATGAAAACTACTACACGGGCACCCAGGAAAACTTCGGTTTCGGCGGGTTCCGGATTCGGCCGCACTTTCGGGTGGCTGGCATCAATCTCAAGCTGACCAGCCGCTAGCCAGCGGATCAGGTTCTCCCATTCACGACAAGAACGAGGTAATCGCCATGCATGCACTCAAAATCAAGTCGGCAATGTTCCTATGCGCCCTGTTTGCGTCCTGGCCGCTGCTGGCCAGCGATCCGGAACTCTACGGAGTCTGGGAACCCATTGAATACGTCGTGGACGGAACGGTGACGCCGCTGCGTGGCGCGATGATCGTGACGCCAGGCTACCTCGTAGCCAATGCCATATACGATGGCGATGGTGACGGCGTTCTCGAGGCCAATGCCACGTCGGGACCGATCACCGTGGCGAATAACACCATTACTTACATGCAATGGGTTCAGCTCCACTACCGGCCCAGCGGTGAAGGAAACGAGCTCCATGAAAATGTGGAGTACGACATCAACTACACCATTGAAGATGACCGCCTGATCTTCCATTTCCCGAGCGGGAACCGGTACATCAGTAAGCGGCTCGCCGGGTTGGAGGAGTAACCCGGTGCCCCGGATCAACGGCAAAGACGCTTTCAATCCGAACCTGGGGTACTTCGCATCCACGTTGACCTCGGTCCTCACGTTGGCAGGGGTCGCCATTGGGCTCGGTAACGTATGGCGGTTCCCGTACATGATGGGAGCACATGGCGGCAGCGCCTTCCTGGTGATCTACCTGGTCTTCATGCTGATCATTGCGATTCCGGCCCTGATGGCGGAATTGTCGCTCGCCAGGGCTCACCGGGGCGCGACGATCCGGGTGCTTTCCATTTCGTTCGGTCCGTTCGGCCGGGCCCTGGGTTATGCGCTGGTAGCCGGGGTTTTCATCGGAGTGTCCTACTACACTCTTATCGTGGGCAATGTGTTCTACACCACGGGCTATTCGATTCTGAACGGATTTTCAGGAGCCGATCTGGAGGAGTTTGCCGGCGGCATGCGCGCTCCCGGAACCCAGTACGCGCTGGCACTGGCCATCCTGTGGAGCGCGTTGTTCGTGATCAGCCGTGGCCTGAAGCAGGGCATTGAGCGAGTCAGCAACCTTTTCGTGCCGTTCTTCTTCGTGGTGTGCGTTTACCTGGTGTGGTTTTCGCTGAGCCGGCCAGGTGCAACCGACGCCGTGCTGACCTACCTGAAGCCGGACTTTTCGCAGATCGGCATGACGGAAGTGTTCGCCGCTCTGGGCCAGTGTTTCTTTTCGGTCGGACTGGGCGCAGCCTACGTGCTGGTTTACGGGAAATATCTGCAGGATTCATCGCGCATTCGTTCGGTCGCCCAGTACACGGCACTCAGTGACCTGGGCGCATCCCTGCTGGTCTCGCTGTTCATCGTGCCGACTGTGCTGCTGGCCGCGCAGCCATTGGACGCCGGGCCCCACCTCCTGTTCGATACCCTGCCGCGTCTGTTTTCCGTCCTCGATGGAGCACGATTCTCAGGCTCGCTGTTTCTGTTGGCGCTGTCACTCGTGGCCTATCTGTCGGTCATCGGTCTGGCGAACGTCATTATCGTGAGCCTGGAGGAAGAGCCGCTCGGAGCGAAATTGGGCCGCCAACGCCTCCTGGTTCTGATCGGTGTGCTGGAATCGATCCTGTTCATTCTCCCGGCCTGGAACACGGGCATGATCGGCTGGCTCGATCTCGTCATTGGTTCGGGGATGCCGGTGCTGGGATGTCTTTTCGCCGTATTGGCGGTGGGGTGGCGGGTCCAGCGCTCCGAAGCCTGGCGGCAGCTTTTTGCGGACGATCGGGAGCGTGCCGGAAGAACCGCTTTCTTCTTCTGGCTGCGCTGGGTCATCCCGCTGGGTCTGATTAGCGTTCTGCTGGGAACCGTATTCGATGCACTCTTCGCCTGAAACACATGTGACTGACCCCAATGCAGACGTCCAGGCCGAAGCGTCATTCGACCTGGACGGGGTACGCGACCAATTTCCGCTGTTGCAGCACGCGACCTACTTGAACAGTTGCTCCTATGGCTTGCTCAGCAAGGCAGTCGACAGCGCATTTCAGGAGTATCTCGCGGCGCGTCATCAAAAGGGCGCCCATTGGGGTTTGTGGGTCGACAAGATGGTACAAACCCGCCTTGCCCTGAGCCAGCTGCTTCAGTGCGCCCCCGAAGACGTCAGCCTGTCCTCTTCCTTGTCCGATTCGGTCAATTCGCTGGCCAGCGCTCTCGATTTCAGCGGCCAGCGCAACAAGGTGGTTGTTACCGACTTCGATTTCTCGACCACCTCGCACATCTGGCTGGCACAGCAACGGCGCGGTGCACAAGTGGTGCGCGCCCAGACGGATGCATCAGGTGTCAACATTCCGCTGGAACAGTTCGACGCCTTGATCGACGAGCAAACCAAAATTGTTTCGATCCCCATCATCTGCTATCGAACCGGGGCCAGCCTGGATGCCCGTGCCGTCGTGAAACTGGCGCACGAGCGGGGTGCGTTGGTGTTCGTGGATGGCTACTCCGTCATGGGCACCGCCCCCATTTCCGCTCCCGAACTGGGGGCGGACTTCATTGCTGGCGGGTGCCTGAAATTCCTGTTGGGGACTTCGGGGCTGGGATACATGTACGTGCGGAACAGTGAATCACAAGCGCTCACCCCAACGGCTACCGGCTGGTTTGCCCAGGAGAACCCGTTCGCCATGGACAACCAGTGCCACCAGCCCGCCAGCAATGCCCGCCGGTTCGAATCCGGTACGCCCAGCGTCAGTGCGATGTATGCCTGCACCGCCGGAATTCAGCTCCTGCTGGATGCATCTCTCGCAGCGGTCGAGCGTCAAATCGGTCGGCTCGCCGAGCAGATCGTCACAGGCGTTCAGGGTCGGGGGTGGCGCCTCGTCACCCCACCGTCGCCGGACCGCCACAGTTCGATTCTGGCCGTTGCCTCGAACGACGCGGCCGGCCTGGTGCAGAAACTGGAACAGGACCAGGTCTACGTGTCCAATCGGGAGGGCAACATCCGTATCGCTCCGCATTACTACAACAGTGACGAGGACATCGACATCCTGTTCCGTTCGCTGGAACGGAATGCCGGTCTTCTCGAAACCTGAGCTTTGGTGATTCCCCGCCGCGCTGCGTTGAGCCTGCTGTGCGCGCGGCAACCCATACGTCCAACCCCCCAAACGCAAAACGGCCCGGTAACCCGGGCCGCTCCACATCAACGCACGTCGCCAAACGCTAGAACGAATAGGTCACGTCCAGCCCATACGACCGCAGGGCGGAAGGATGGATGAAGGACCCACCGAACTCGGGTGACGGGATGACTTCCTGCAGGTACTCCTCATCGCCGAGGTTGCGGCTCCACAGGGTGAACCGCCAGTTTTCATTGCTGAGCTCGACGCGCGCATTGATGGTGCTGACGGAATCACGTTGTGCGCGGCTGAGGTCCTGGGTAATGCCGGGGCCGAAGAACACCTGCCAGATGGTCGGTGTCGCTTCGCCCTGCATCGTGTGGAACCACATCTCGCCGATGTACTGCCAGTCGACCCGGGCCATGAATTCCCAGCGCTCGCTGATGGGGAAATTGATCTGGCTGCCGAGGTTGAATGACTGCTCGGGCGCCTGCGGCAGGTCATTGCCCACCGACAGGGGCCGGTTGATGTTCTCCTTGATCTCGCTGTCCAGCAGGCCGAGGCCGCCGTACACGCGAAAGCCGTCCGAGATCTGCCAGTCGAAGTCGGCCTCGAAGCCCCTGACCTGGGCTTCGTCGATGGTGGTGACCACGCGCAGGAGGCCGTAGGGGCCGGCAAAGAATTCAAAGAACTGGTTGTCGTCGACGTCGTTCTGGAAGATCGCCGCATTGAGTCGCAGCCGGTTGTCGAACAGCATGGACTTGATGCCGATTTCAAACGAATCGGTCACCTCTTTCTGGTATTCATCGGAGATTGTCAGTCCGGCGCCAACCAGCTCACCGGGCCCGCCGAAGCCCTGGTTGTACCAGAAGTTGATCAGCGATTCGCTGCCGATGGAGTTGAAGCCGCCGCTGCGAAATCCGCGGCCCCAGCTGGCGTAGACGTTAACGCTGTCCAGCGGCGACCAGCGCCAGGTGATTTTGGGCTGCCACTCACTGAAGGTGCGGCTTCTGTCGGGGATGCCTTGTGGAAACTGCATGAACGCCGGGTTGATGGGCTGGCCGGCAAGGTTGAGGTTCAATCCCGACGACAGGACGTTGGGGACGGCATTGCTGACCGACCGATCCTCCTCGTCGTACCGCAGGGCGAACGCCATTTCCATGGTCTCGCCCAGATCGAACTCCACCTGCCCGTACGCGGCCAGTACCTGGGTGTCGTAGATGTCCCAGAACAGCGAGTCGGTCGGGTTCGGTTCGGACGGCGGAATATAGGGGGTGTGCGCATAGGGCGCGCCCTGGTCGGCGCCGTATGCGGAAACCACCTCGCGCTCGATATCCAGGTAGTACGCGCCCGCGATCCAGCGAATGGACTGGTCTTCCGATGAAGTCACGCGCAGCTCCAGGCTCAGGTCTTCCTGGTTGCGCTCCTGGTATTGATAGCCATCGCAGCGGGTCGGGCCATACGGTCCGTAGATGCCGGCGAAGTCCTCGCCGCCCGCGGACGGTGGCGGCAGGACCAGAAACGGTGCCAACGGGTCACCAAACAGGTCCGGGCGGGTGAAACTGTTGAGTACAACGCGGTCGGACTGACATTCAGGTGTCAGTTCATACGGATAGAACGACGCGCTCGAGCCCACCGAGAGCAGGTTTTCGTCCAGGTCGTTGTAGGCCGCGATGGCGGTCACGGAGATGCGGTCCAGGTCCCAGTCCGCCTTGACGGAGAATTCGCGGGTCTCCTGTTCGTTCTCGCCCGGCACGTTGAATGCATACCGCATCTCGTGCTCGTTCACATCCGCGAAATAGGTGGGGCTTCCCAGGAAAGCCACGAAACCCGGAATGCCGAACACGGCATTGAAGTTGATCGCGCCGCCATCCACCTGCCGGGTACCGGCCCGGAAATCCAGGGTGGTGCGGTCACTGACTTCCCAGATCACGCGCGCCCGGCCGCCGAATTCTTCCAGGTAGTCAACCGCATCGTCTTCACCGGTGAACACATTGTCGTAGTGTCCGTCGGTGGTTGAGTAATGCGCCGTCAGGCTGGCCGAGACGTTGTTCGTCAGCGGCCCGCTGAGATAGGCCGATGCCTTGTAGGTATCGTTGTTGCCGACCCCCGCCTGCGCGATGCCCTCAAATTCTTCACCGGGTTGCTTGGTGTTGACGATAATGGCGCCGGCCACGGCATTGCGGCCATACAATGCGCCCTGTGGCCCTTTGAGTACCTCGATCTGGGCCACGTCGATCAGCTCCCCGTTGAAGGCATTCGGGTTGGTGATCAGCACGCCGTCCACCACGTAGGCGAAGGTGGATTCCGCATCGCGAGTGGATACGATTCCGCGGATGCTCAACTGCGTATCACCCACATTGGCCGTATCCACCAGCGTGACGTTGGGGATCAGCGCGACAAAATCGCTGGGACGTTCGATGCCGCCATCGCGGATGTCCTCGGCGGTGAATGCCGACACCGCGATGGGAACTTCCTGGATGTTTTCGGCCCGCTTTCGGGCCACGACGACAATTTCTTCGAGAACTGTCTCAGCGTACGAGCTGACACAGAAGCAGATAAGAATGATAAAAACCTGGGCGCGGACGCCAGTTCCTGTCTTCATGAGACCTCCCTAACCAACCGTGAAACTGGCGAGTAGCATGGTGTTGGTCTTCGCCAGTAAACAATCTGGATTGACTTGCCTTCCCGGTTCGTTACAAGGCCTATCTTTCCGTCTGTGTACAGACCGCCAGCCTCCCGAATCTGGCGTTCCCGAATGCACTCCGCATGTGTGTCTGAAATTCCCTCGTCCGCCGCCTGATTCGCATCCGAATGACCGTGCATTCAGGTCCCGGCATCAGGGGCTTGAAGACGATCCGGCTGCGGATTGCTTGGGAATAACAGCACATCATGTATACAATTTGAAGCCTATTTAGTGAGTTAATCGCCTTCTTCGGCCTGATCTGGCCGGATGAATTGGAAAGTCGTATACAATAAAGTAGTATTAATACTGAATTTTTTGATGGAGTGCAAGGCGTATCGGTCGATAGGTTTTGCGGCAGACCGCTGTGCCTGACCAGTACTGCTTCATGACACATCTACGGAACAATTCACCCGCAACAAACCCACACATCTCAATAGGCGCCCCATGACGAATCTGCACGAACCCAAGCGAGTCTCTGCTGACCCGGATATTTTCGAGGCCTTCTACATTTCCCAGGCCTTCAAGGTCGGCAATCTGGTCTATACCTCCGGGCAGGCTGCCCTGGATGAGCGCGGTAATGTGGTCGGCCCGGGTGATTTCGATGCCCAGGCGGAGCAGACCTTCAAGAACCTGCGGCTGGTTCTCGAAGCCGCCGGATCTTCGCTGGAGCGGGTGTTCAAAGTCACCATTTACCTGACCGATATGCAGTACTTCCCGCGCATTCTCGATTTGCGCAAGAAGCACTTCACGCCGCCCTGGCCGGCCGACACCATTGTGGAGGTGCAGGCCCTGGCCCTGCCGGATTTGATGATTGAAATCGAAGCCATCGCCGTCATCGGTGAAGTGCATGACGTTTGAAGGGGGTGGCCATGACTGACCCGGGCGGCGCATCGGAAATCAGGCAGATCAAAACCGTTTGTCCCCGGGATTGTCCCGACGTGTGTGGGATGATCGCGTCGGTGTCGGGTAGCAAGGTCGTGCAAGTGAAGGCCGATCCCGAACACCCGATCACCCGGGGCTTTCTGTGCATCAAGTGCCGTAATTACGAGAACTGGATCAACCACCCCTCGCGACTGCTGCACCCGCTGGTGCGGGACAGGAAAAGTGATGATTTCAGGCAGGCCACGTGGGACGAGGCGCTCAGCCTGATTGCCGACCGGTTTCGTGAAATCTCCGACAGCGTGGGGCCGCAGGCGATTCTGCCCTATTCCTACCTGGCCAATATGGGCGTTGTCGCCAACCAGTTTCCCGACCGCCTGTGGAACAAGCTGAACACGTCCCGGGTGGGGCTGGAAATCTGCGCAGTCGCCGGAGCCGAGGCCATGGTGAGAATCCTTGGCCGTGTGCGCGGCACCGAACCCCAGCACCTGGAGAAAACCCGGTTGTACGTCGCCTGGGGCAAAAACCCCAAGGAATCCAATGTTCATCTCTGGTCGATGCTGTCCGATGTCGAAACCACCGTGGTCGTCGATCCGTTCAAATCCCGCTCCGCTGCGGCGGCGGATCTGCACATTCAGCCGAAGCCGGGTACCGATGCCATTCTGGTAAGCGGCCTTCTCAAAGTCATGATCGAAAAGGGCTGGGTCGACCGGGCGTTCATCGACGATTTCACGGTCAACTACGCTGAGCTGGAAGCCCAGGTTCGTGCGGTTTCCCTGGCGGAAGTCGAGCGTGTCACGGGGGTGCCGCGCTCGCAGATTGAAGAATTCGCCGAGCTCTACCACACCCACCAGCCCGGACTGCTCCATATCGGCGTGGGTTTGCAGCGTAATCTCAATGGCGGTGCCATGGTGGCGGCCGTGTGCATGCTGGGCGCCCTTTCCGGCCAAATCGGCACGAAAGGCGGTGGTGTTTTATATGCCAACTACGACTGGCAGCTCAACGACATCAGCTACGCAGACCTCAGAACGCAGGTTCCGCGCATGTACAACATGGTCAAGCTGGGTCGTGATCTCACGTGCAGTGATGAGATCAGGGCGCTGTACGTGTACAACCAGAACCCGGCCGCGACCTGTCCCAACCAGAATCGGGTCAGGCAGGGCTTGATGCGCGATGACCTGTTCGTGGTGGTGCATGACCTGTTCCTGACCGATACGGCGCAACTGGCAAACGTCGTGCTGCCGGCCACGTCCTTCGCCGAAACCTTCGATTTGCAGCTTTCCTACTGGCACGACTACGTGCAGGTGAGCAATCAGGTGATCGATCCCATCGGCGAGGCGCGGTCGAATCACTGGGTGATTCAGCAGTTGGCCGAAAAGCTCGGTTTTACCGAACCGTGTTTCCAGCAGACCGGAGAAGAGGTCATCAGGGAGGCCCTGGCCGGAACCGGCCTGGATTACGATGAACTGAGAAAAGGTCCGGTGCTGTGGAATGACATTGACCGGACGAGTTTCGATGACCGGAAATTTCCCACCGCCAGCGGCAAGATCGAGCTGTTTGCCTTCGATACCACCTTGCCAGACGCCGACGAGCACGAGTTTCGCTTCATCACGCCCAAAACGTACCTGATGCAGGCCAGCCAGTACGGCAACATGCCGGAGAAGCTGGGTGAATTGAAGCAGCCCTGGTTCTTCATTCATCCGGATGATGCCGGCCGGCTGGACATCGAAGAGAACATGGAACTCGAACTCTGGAACCGGCGCGGAGCGGTCAAGATGCGTGCGCGAGTATCCGAACTCACGCAGCCGGGCCTGCTGGTTAGCTACATGGTGCGCTGGGGCGCCAATGCCAATGCGACAACGCCCGATGCCGAAGCCGACATGGGCGGGAATTCAACCTTTCATTCCAATTACGTGAGTATTCGCAGAACCCCTGCGGGGTTGTGACCTGGCTGGCTCGACCGGGCATCATCGGCCCTGCGGATCATTGCCCGCATTGACTTCCGCCTGGGTGCAATTTTGATGCAATTCAAGCAAGAAAAACTGAAGTGAATGCCGCTTCCCTTCCCATTGACTTCCCGCCGCCCGAATTACTCCGACGATTTCGCATAAAACCCTGGAATATGACTGTTTACCGCCTTTTGCTTCACGCCGTATTCACGTGTTTCACCGCACACTACACGCTCCTCAATCATCACAGTTGGAGCGGTAGTCATGTTAACCAAAACCGTATTCGAATCGCCCCAGGGTCCGGCCGGGATGAATGCGCCGACCGGGCGGTTGGTAGTGCCCTCGCTGGACGCAGCCGTGGCGGCCAATTCCGCGTCTTTCGAACGCGATGAAGTGCTGGCCCGCAGACTGCGCCGTCAGCGCCGCCAGGAGCGCGCGGCCAGGCGCAGGCCCGGCGGCTGGACAGTGCGGATGTGGTGAACCCCGGTTCCCAACCGCAAGCCGGGCACTTACTCCCGGAATAAATCCACAGGGGTCCCGCTCTTCGGCTTTCGAAGAGTCTGGACCCCTCATGCTGTCGTAATCCCCCAACGGTCTGATCGACCCTGCCCGTGGAACGGGTGACGGACCGGCCTGCCAGCGGCATAATCCATTCATCCTTTCCAAGCATGAGGTGATGCCGATGCGGGTAGCGTATGTTGTCAGCCGGGTTGCTTTCCCCCTCACCGCAGGCCGGAGAACATCTCCGCAAGTCCGCGGGCCTCAGGCATGACGGGTCAGCCCGGGCGTCTGAGCCAGGCCAAAGGCTCGACCGATGCGCCGCTGCTCGAATCCACCATTGGCCATGTGCTCAACGAGGCGGTCTCCGCCTACCCCGATAACGATGCCCTGGTCTCGCTGCACCAGGGTTTGCGCTACAGCTATCGCGAATTCGCTGCAGAGGTCGACCGCTGTGCCCGCGCGCTGATCGCCATCGGGCTGCAGCCGGGGGACCGGGTGGGCATCTGGTCCCCGAATCGTGCCGAGTGGACGATTCTGCAGTTTGCCACCAGCAAGCTGGGCGTCATCCTGGTCAACATCAATCCAAGTTATCAACGCGATGAACTCGAATACGCCCTGGGCGCTTCGGGCTGTGCCGCGCTGGTGCTCGCGCCTGGTCTCAAGCACTCCGATTATCTGCAGATCCTGCGCGCCATCGCGCCCGAGCTGGACGCGTGCGAGTCCGGCCGGCTGCGCTGCCAGGCTCTGCCGGCCCTGCGCACGGTCATCCGCCTGGGCGATGAGCCGGCGGACGGGGTGTGGCGATGGGCCGACTTCCTGCAATTCGCCGATGCGGCTGGCGCGGCCGACCTGGCGCGCATCGAGCAGGGCGTGGCGGCCGGCGATGCGGTCAACATCCAGTACACCAGCGGCACCACGGGCCGGCCCAAGGGCGCCACGCTGAGTCATCGGAATATTCTCAACAACGCGTTTTTCGTTGCCGAGCTGATGCATTTCACCGAGCGCGACCGGCTGGTGATTCCGGTGCCGCTGTACCACTGCTTCGGCATGGTGATGAGCAATCTCGCCTGTGTTTCGCATGGCGCCACGATGATTCTGCCCAGCGAGTCGTTCGACCCCGGCGCGGTGCTGGCCGCCGTCGCGGCCGAGCGGGCCACCGCGCTGCACGGCGTGCCCACCATGTTCATCGCCGAACTGGAACACCCGGAGTTCGACCGCTTCGATCTTTCCACCCTGCGCACCGGCATCATGGCCGGATCGACCTGTCCGGAGGAGGTGATGCGGGCGGTGATGAAGAAGATGCACCTGGAGGAAATGCAGATCGCCTATGGCATGACGGAAACCAGCCCGGTTTCGACCCAGACCCGCGCCGATGCCCCGCTGGAGATGCGGGTCGCAACCGTCGGCCAGGTGCATCCGCACGTGGAGATCAAGATTATCGATCCCGACACCGGCCAGACGGTGGAGCGGGAGGTGGCCGGGGAGTTCTGCACCCGCGGTTACAACGTGATGCTGGGCTACTGGAACGACGAGGCGCAGACATCGGCGGCCATCGATGAGGACGGCTGGATGCACACCGGTGATCTGGCCAGCATGGACGATGAGGGCTACGTGCGCATCGTCGGCCGCATCAAGGACATGATCATCCGCGGCGGCGAGAACATCTACCCCCGCGAGATCGAGGAATTTCTCTACACCCACCCGAAAATCCGCGAGGTGCAGGTGATTGGCGTGCCGGACGCGCGTTACGGCGAGGAAGTGATGGCCTGGATTGCCCTGAGCCAGGGCGAATCGGCCACCGTGGAGGAGATCCAGTCGTTCTGTCGCGAGCGCATCGCCTATTACAAGGTGCCGCGGTTCATCAAGTTCGTCGATGACTTCCCGATGACCGTCACCGGCAAGATTCAGAAGTTCATAATGCGCGAACAAAGCATCCGCGAACTTGCCGGTCAGTGACGTTGAATGCAGGTGTTGGCGGGGCGGGCTGTAGACCTGTTAACCGCCACGGCGTCGACCCCTGGGTTGACTCCGTTGGTCGTGCCGCATGAGCCATCGCGGCGGAGTCGATTGATCGTGGCGCGAGTCACCCGACAATTGAGTTCGTAATCGTCATTTGACCCCCATAATGTTTATATAAGATCTGATAAGTCGTCTTAAGCACGACTTTATCAGGTTGAAATGAACTATCCCTTGGTTTATAACTATCTGTAATTGTCACGTAAGAATGGTCATTTGGCGACAAAAATAAACCAACTCCTGAGGAAATGGCCTCCTGGCACGGTAGCTGTGCAGTCCTGGCTGGATGAACAGGGTGTCGACCGACGCCTCTCGCATCAGTATGCGAAGGCCGGCTGGTTGGAGCGCATAGGGCACGGCGCTTACATCCGCATGGGTGACACGGTCACGTGGCGCGGCGCGGTGTTTGCGCTGCAGAAGAAATCGGTTCGTTCGGCCATCAGGCCGGGTGGCGCAACGGCGCTGAGCCTGCAAGGCTTTGGCCATCACCTGCCGTTGGGCAAAGAGACGCTCTGGCTGTGGGCCGAGCCCAGAAGTCAACTGCCCAGTTGGTTTCGGCATCACGATTGGGGTGTCGTGGTGCGTTTTCGCGCGGCCCGCTTGTTCGCGCATCCTGTCGCCGATCAGGCTTCCCAAAAACGCGACAACTTCATCATCGAAGTGTCATCCCTGGAACGAGCCGCCTTTGAAGTTGCCTACGAGGTCGATGACACTTTGTCGTTTCTGTGGGCTGCCGAGCAGCTCCAGAGCCTGGTCAGCCTGCGGCCGGAATTGATGCAGACATACTTCGAAGCATGCGTGTCGATAAAGGTAAAAAGGTTGTTGCTGTATCTCGGATCGCATTACGGACTGCAGTGGTTCGAACGCCTGAATCTATCGAGAATCGATCTTGGTAGGGGTAAGCGCCAACTGGTTAAGGGCGGTCGTTTCGACCCCCGATTCGAAATCACGGTACCCAGGGATTTAACGGATGACTGATCGTGCCGACTACGAACGGCAGGTCCGATTACTGGTGCGGGTTTTGCCTTATGTTGCTGAAGAAAAGGCATTCGCACTCAAAGGCGGAACAGCCATCAATCTCTTTTTGCGCGATATGCCTCGCCTATCCGTCGATATCGATTTGACCTACCTCCCGATTGCCAACCGTGAACAATCTCTACATGACTGCCGTGCGGCGCTGCAGCGCATTGGCCAGAGTCTCGAGACTTCATCACCACAGATAGCCACGGCGGCTCAGTCGATTTCAAGGGATCAGCTCAGGCTGCTGGTCTCGGATGGCGAGGCGCGCATAAAGGTCGAGGTCAGCCCGGTGCTTCGCGGAACGCTTCACCCCCCAATCTTCAGAGACATTCATCCCCGGGTTGCAGATCGATTTGGTTTTGCCCGTGTCGCGGTATTGGATGAGCCCGATCTGTACGGCGGCAAGATTTGCGCAGCGCTGGATCGACAGCACCCTCGTGACTGGTTCGACGTCATGCTGTTGCTACGCGAAAATGGTTTCACACGCGCCACGTTCGAAGGCTTTCTCGTTTACCTGATCTCACATAACCGAAGCATGGCTGACTTGCTGGAACCTCGACTGCAAGATCTGTCGGCCGCCTTTGAGAACCAGTTTCAAGGAATGACCGAGCAACCTGTCCTGCTCCATGATCTGGTGCAAACGCGATCTGACCTGCTGAAGTCGCTATCGCAATTATTCACTGCTAACGACAAGTCTTTTTTGCTCAGTGTGAAACAGGGCGAACCCAACTGGTCCTTGTTACCTTTGCCCGGCGTGAGTGAACTGCCTGCGGTTCGTTGGAAATTGCAGAATATTCGCGCCATGAGTCAGCTAAAACACAAGCAAGCCGTCGCGAACTTCAAGGACGTCTTGAACCGGCTGTAAGTTCACGGTATTGCCGGCCGAAGTTCAATGGGTAGTTGGCAATCCGGCCTTCGCGTGCTTTCCGCCACGCCGCTTGACCGTTCCGCCCTCGTAAACTACTCTCAAATCAGTAACCTTGATTAAAAAGGGGCGGGGTTACACGGATCATCGACTCATCAGGATGATATGCAACCGCAACCTTCAAGGGGTGCTCATATGTGCCGCCATGCCGTTTATCCCGCGCGTTCTTCCGTTCGTGCCGCATTTTTTTCGCTGATTTTTCTGACCGCCGCTTTCAGCCAGGCCGTTCTGGCGATGCCGGCGAACCCCAGGCCGATCCACGAGACCCAGCCCGACGGCACGCAGATCACCGTGTACCTGCGTGGCGACGAGCATTACAACTGGACCGAGGACGCCAACGGCTTCACCGTGCTGCGCGAGAAGGGCTGGTTCGAGTTCGCCGAGCGCGGACCGGACGGCCGCCTGCGCCCCACCGGGCTGAAGGTCGGCCACGATAATCCGGCCGCCGCCGGCCTTGAGCGCTCCATCAAGGCTTCGGCCGCGGTGCGCGCCGCCGGGGCCAAGGGCCCGGCCGCCAGTGGTTCCAGTGGTTCCGGCTCCGCGGCCCAGGGCGTTGCGCCCGCCGGCAACGTCAAGAACCTGGTGGTGATGGTCCGGTTCGCCGACCACGTTGGCCGTACCCTGCCCACCGCGGCGGACATGGACGTGCTGTTCAACGCCGTCGGCGGCGATGCCACGCTGGCGCCCACCGGCAGCGTTCGTGATGTGTATTACGAGAATTCCTACGGCCAGATGACCCTGGTCTCCGACATCAATCCCGGCATTGGCGACTGGATCACCGTCTCGCAGACCGAGGCCTATTACGCCAATGGCAACTCGGGCGACTCCACCCTGTGGCAGGCCCTGCGCGAAGCGCTGGACCAGCTCGACGCCGTCATCGACTTCAATGATTACGACCTCGACAACAATGGCCGCATCGACTCCATCGCCTTCATCCATTCCGGCTACGCGGCCGAATGGGGCGGCACCGATGCCTATGGCACGCATTATTCCGACCGCATCTGGTCGCACCGCTGGGCCATTCAGCCGCAGTGGAATTCCAACGACGGCGTGTCGGTTTTCGACTATCACATCAGCCCCGGCGTGTGGGGCACTTCGGGCTCCAACATCGGCCGCATTGGCGTGATCGCACATGAAACCGGCCACTTCTTCGGCCTGCCCGACCTCTACGACATCGACAGCAGCGGCGGCGAAGGCATCGGTTCCTGGGGCCTGATGGCCAACTCCTGGGACTTCAATTTCACTCAGCTCTGCCCGCCGCATTTCTCGCCCTGGTCCAAGGTGGATCTGGGCTGGTACACGCCCACGGTGCTCTCGCAGCCCGGCCAGTACGCGATCAACCAGGCCGAGACCCACCCCGAGGCGTACCGTATCGATTCCGGCTATCCCAGCGGCGAGTACCTGTTGATCGAAAACCGGCAGAACGCCGGCTTCGACTGCACCATCCCGCAGGGCGGGCTGGTCATCTGGCACATCGACGACACCGCCGACTACGACATCGAAGGCTATCCGGGCCAGTCCGGCTGGCCGGGTAACGGCAACCACTACCGCGTGGCGGTGCTGCAGGCCGACGGCGATTACGATCTGGAGCGCGGCAACAACCGCGGCGATTCGGGTGATGTGCACCACGCCGGCGGCGTCGATGCGATCGGCCCCGGTCCGGGGGGTGATCCCAACACCGATGCCTACAAGAACGGCAACATTATTGTCACCGGGCACGTGATTTCCGATGTCTCCGCCTCGGGTTCGTCGATGACCTTCTGCCTCAACGGCTGCAGCGGTATTCCGGCCCCGACCGGCCTGAGCGCCACCGCCCAGGGCACCAGCGCCATCGCGCTGGCGTGGAGCGATAATTCCACCGACGAGGATGGCTTCACCATCGAGCGCTCGTCCGACGGTTCGAGCTGGTCGACCCTCGCCACCACGGCGGCCAACACGACCGCCTACAACGACTCCGGCCTCGGCGCGGCCAGCACCTGGTACTACCGTGTGCAGGCCTTCAACGCGACGGAAACCTCGAGCTGGTCGAACACCGCCAGTGCCACCACCGACGACGTACCGCCGGCCGCGCCGACCAATCTGCAGGCCAGCGCAGTATCGGATTCGGCCATCGATCTGACCTGGGTGGACCAGGCGGGCAACGAGGATGACTACCGCCTGGAACGCTCGGACGACGGCAGCACCGGCTGGAGTCTTCTGGCCAACCTCGGCGCCAATTCCACGGCCTACAGCGACACCGGCCTGAACGCCAGCGAGGATTATTTCTACCGGGTGCGCGCCGGGAATGCGTTTGGCGATTCGGCCTGGTCGAATACCGCCAGCGCCACCACCGACGACCCGCCGCCGTACACCGATCACGTGGCGCAGTCGCAAAATACGTCCGAGGGTTCGGTATCGGGCGGCCTGAGCGCTACTCACAACGACGACGGCTCGGCGCAGCAGATCACCGAAACGCAGTCCAAGGGCAACCCCAGCAAACGGCGCAGTTCGCTGGCCACTCGCTACACGTTCACGATTCCCGCGGGTAACAGCGCCACCCTGTTCGCCAATGCCTGGAGCGGCGGCTCGTCGGATAACGACGAATTCGAATTCCGCTTCTCCACCGACGGCAGCAGCTTCAGCCCGGTATTCACGGTGTCCTCGACCTCCTCCGGCAACCTGCAGTCCGCGGCATTGCCGGGGAACCCGTCCGGCACGGTGTACGTGGAAGTGATCGACACCGACAACGGCCAGGGCAACAGCCAGACCGACACGGTGAACATCGACCACCTGTACATCCGGGTCGACAACCAGCCAACGTCGCCGCCGGCCGATCCCTCTGGGCTCAGCGCCAACGCGGTGGCTTACAACCAGGTGGATATCGCCTGGACCGACAACGCCAACGACGAGACCGGCTACGAGGTCGAGCGCGCGGTGGGTGGTGGCGGCTTCAGCCTGCTGATCACCCTCGGCGCCAATGCGACCAGCTACAGCGACACGTCGGTCAGCGAACTCACCACCTACACCTACCGGGTACGGGCGCTCAAGGGCGCCACCGCCTCGGGCTACAGCAACACGGCCCAGGCGACCACGCCCGAGCAGCCGGTGACGGTGCCCGCCGACCCGACCAATCTGTCGGCCAATGCCGCGGCACACAACCAGGTGGACCTGTCGTGGACGGATAACGCCAGCGACGAGACCGGCTACGAGGTCGAGCGTGCGGTGGGTGGCGGCGGCTTCAGCCTGCTGACCACCCTCGGCGCCAATGCGACCAGCTACAGCGACACCTCCGTCAGCGAACTCACCACCTACACCTACCGGGTGCGGGCGTTCAACGGCGCCAACGCATCGGGCTACAGCAACACCGCCCAGGCGACCACGCCCGAGGAGCCGTCCGGTTCAATCACGCTTTCGGCCAATGGCTACAAGGTGAAGGGCCGGCACAATGTCGATCTGAGCTGGAGCGGAGCCGCGGGCGGCAGCGTCGATATCTACCGCGATGGTTCATTGCTCACCACCACCGCGAACGACGGCGCCTATCACGACAATATCGGCGCACGTGGCGGCGCCACCTACGACTACCAGGTGTGTGAAGCCGGCAGCAGCACGTGTTCGGGCACCGCGACAGTGGTGTTCTAAAGGTCCGCGCCTACCCCTCCGGGTAAAGCGAGCCGGCCGCCTTTCGGGGCGGCCGGCTTTTTTGTGTGGCCCGGTTTTGTTTATACGGGCCAGCTTTTGCGGCGTTTTGGAGCTGTCTGACGGCCGGATGCGAGGGCTCGGAAGATGCCCCACATACAGGCTCCCATGAAGACCGCCGTGCTCACGGTCAGGTAGCCCAGAAACCACGTGATCATGGATCTCCCGGGCAGAAACATCGGCACCACCAGCGCCGTCGCTCCGAGTCCGTAGGCTGCGTGCGACCACCAGGAGTCCGCCTGGACGTTCTTGCCCGTGGCCGGCGCGGTTGCCGTGTTTGAGTGCGGGGTTTCCGGCTCAGGGTTGACGCCGTCGGGTGCGGCGGGAAGGGTCGCTGCGGTTGCTGACCGCTGGTGATCGATGGCGGCCGGAACTTTACGGGTACGGGCGCGCCGGCCGGCCATTGCCGGCAGGGTGTGCTGCTTGCTCATATGTGACCTCCAGACCTGCCGTCGTCCAGTGGGGGAACGGCAGGCCCTGTAGGGTTCAAAACTGAATTGTGGTTTTAAGCGGAGGTGTAGAGCAGCGGAGGTGCCCGGATGCCGGGGCGTGCGAAGGTTTGCCGTCCGTTGGACTCCGTGGTGATACGGATTGCCAGCTGGCCGGTGGAAAATGTGGCTTGCGGAGTGGCCGCAGCAGCCGTGGCCGCGGTGGGATCGGACTGGGGTTCGAACTGAAGCGCGCGGGCCGCGGCGCTCCACTCGGTGTCGATGACGTGAACGAGGTTGCTGTCGCCACGCAGCACATGGACGTCGATGCCAAACTGTGACGCCCGTTCGGCCGCCACCTGGGCGGTCCACAACAAGGCGAACCACAGGCCGGTCGCGGTCAGCCAATGGCGTGAAGTTCTGCGCACCATCATCGAAGAAATGTCCAATAGCCGGCAACGGTCGGCCTGGTCAGGATATGGTGCCGCACGCCGGCGCATTCAATCAAGCACACAATCACGGGCCGCCGGGCCCGTCTCGATCCCGACGCCCGTGTAACGCATGCCTGATTGAATGCGCCGGCTGCATGAACCCGATGCACTTCTGACTGCCGCAGGCTCGCCTCGGCCCGGCGCAGCTTCGCCGGTCTGGCCGCTGATCGCCATTGTTAACGCCTCACCGCTTGGATACGATAATCGTCGTAGTTTGTCGTGGTTGTCGTAATTTTTCGGAGGGTCATCCATGGAACCGGTTCGCTGCCCGTTCGACGAGGTACTGCATCACAGTCCTTCGTTACTGTTCGGCGAATTCCGCTGCCGCGTGCAGGAACCCCGGTTCACCGACACCGGACCCATCGAAAACCATCTGCTGGTGGTGCCGAGCCGGCCGGTGGAAATTCATTTCAGCCGTGGCCGCAGTGTGGTCGCCGACCGCACGCGGGTACTTTTCTACAACCGCGGTACACGGTACCGCCGCGAGGCGCTGAACCGGTACGGCGATCATTGCCTGTGGTTCGCGTTCGCGGATGACCAGTTGGCACAGCGTTGCGGCGGCCCGGCGCACCGGCCGTATCGCGATCCGGTCCGGCACCTGCCGCAGAGTGCATACCTGGAAATCCGCCGACTGTACGCGCGGGTCCGCAGAGGGGCCGCCGATCCGCTCGAAGTCGAAGACACGGCGTTCTCGCTGCTGGCGCGGCTGCTTGAGACCGGTGTCGAGACCGGACCGGTTTCGGCACGGCAGCAGCGCACCGTTACCGCCGCGGAGGCGTATCTCGCGGCGCACTACGGCGAGGCGGTGCGTCTCGACGAGGTGGCCACCGCCGTGGCTTGTTCGCCGTTTCATCTGAGCCGCTTGTTCCGCCGCCTGCGTGGCATCGGCTTGCACCAGCATCTTTCGGAACTCCGGCTGCGCGACGCGGTGGACCGGGTGTGTGACAGCGACGAGCCGCTTACCGATATCGCGATGGATCTGGGCTTCAGTTCTCCAAGCCACTTCAGCAGCCGATTCTCAGATCGCTTGGGCGTCACTCCCAGCCGGTTCCGTCAGCAGTGGATGGAAACCCGAGCAATTTCCTGAAAGCCGGATCGTCCGGGAATTCCTATCGTGTGGTTTGGAAACCACCGAGGGAATCTGTCCATGTTCAAGTCTCGTACTCTGGCGGTCGCAACCGCTCTGGCCTTGTGCCCGGCCGCTGCTTTCTCCGCTGATCCGAATTTTGTCGAAGCCGACGTCGACGTTGTCGCCACCCTCCTCACCGAGCAGCCTGGATCCAGCTTCGGCTGGGTCGCCGAGGACCTTGGCGACATCAGTGGCGACGGTGCCACCGATTTCATCGTCACCGCTCCGTTCCTGGTGGACGGCGGTGGGAATTCCACGGGCCGGATCTACCTGTACTCCGGCGCGGACGGCGCGTTGCTGGCCACACACACGGGTAACGCCGGTGAGTTGCTCGGCTTCAGCGCCAGCCTGGCCGGCAATCTCGATGGCGACGGCGTGAATGACTATGTCGCCGGCTCGCGGGTACGCCTGGTGGCCTATTCCGGCGCCGATCACTCGGTGTTGTGGGAAATCGCGCCGCCGCAGGGCATTGGCTTTGATGTCGATACCGCGGGCGACGTGACCGGCGACGGCATCGACGAGATCATCGCCGGCGCCACCGGCACGTCCGTCAATGGCGGCAACAGCGGTGCCGCGTACCTGCTCGATGGTAACGACGGATCGGTGCTGTGGCAGTTCAACGGCTCCGAGTCGTTTGATCTGGCCGGCAGCGCGGTGGGCCGGCTGGGCGATGTCAGTGGCGATGGCGTGCCGGACGTGTTGGTCGGCGTGCGCGGTGGCGGGCACAAGAACCGCGGCATCGCATTCGCGCTGTCGGGCGTCGATGGCAGCGTTCTGTACGAGATGGCGCCGGTGGGCCGCTCGGCCGTTCCGGGCGGCAGCTTCGGCACCTTCGCCACTTTCCATGCCGCTGGCGGGCGGGATGTGGACGGCGACGGCATCGGTGATGTCTTCATCGGTGATTTCGGAGCCACCCGGGGGCAGCAGAATCCGAATCGGGGCGGCGGCAATGCCAACGCACCCACCCCGGTGGGCGGCACCGGCCGTGCCTATGTGTTCTCCGGTGCGGACGGTACCCGGCTGCATGTGATCAATGCCGAGAACAACGGCGACGGCATCGGCCCGGGCCGCCTGGTCGGCGATGCCGACGGCGATGGGCTGGCGGACATCTACGTCGCTGCATTCACCTTCGGGCCGAATGCGGAAGGCAAAGCCTATCTCTACTCGGGCGCCGACCTCAGCCTGCTGCGCACCATGACCGGTACCCAGCCCGGCATCTTCCTCGGCGTTGACGCACTCGGGCTCGCCGACGTCAATTTCGACGGGATTCCCGATTACCTGCTCACCGGCTTCGAGGTGGTCCACATCATCGCCGGTAACTGAGCGGTACACCGCCCGCGCGGCGGACCCGCACGCGGGGTCCGCACAGGAGTCAGGGCCGGCTCCGATCCCACGTCTGGGGTTGGAGCCAGCCCTGATTCCTTTTGTGGACTTCTTCTTTGGTTCAGCAGAGATTCACGTGGCATTGGCTAAAGTCAGGGCCGTAAGCTGCCGCCGGGCGGGGGCTGTGCCGGCATCGGTGCTCAGCGCACCGTGCAATCGTCACCCCGACGCGCGCCCTGGCGTCCCTAATCGTTGTGGGAGACCTGACCATGTCACTGAATGTACGCACCGGCGCGATTGTGCCCGCCAGCATGCTCATCGCCTTGTTGTGCCTGCTGAGTTTTCCGGCCCAGGCGCTGTACGAGAATTACCTGTCGAATTACACCACGCCGATTCCGCCGGCCTGCGTCACCAACGTGCCGGTTCTGGACGACTTCAATTTCAGTGGCAGCGAAGTGCTCAGCGACGAGGTCGTGACCTGGATCGATACCGAGTTCGTGGAACAGGACCTGGCCATCACCGTGTGGCAGATGGGTTGCCCCGAACCCGGCCGGCGGATCTTGATGGTCACGCTCGAGCTGCTGGATGATCAGGACGGGGTGGCGGACATGGCGCTGCTTCCCTGGGCCTGGGGCAGAGTGGCCGGCGACCCGACACGCTACCGCTTTCGGCTGAATGTGGAGCCGAACACCAACCAGGCACGGGATGATGTCACCGGCCTCCTGTACGAGGGGGTCGAATCCACCTTCATCATGGATACCCCGGCGCCGCTGGCGGAGGACTTCAATGCGGACCAGATCATGCTGGCCGGCCAGTACAACGGAGCCTTCGAACTGGAACTGGAGGACCCGGAGGGCTTTACCTCCATCGTGCAGATCCCGCGGTACAAGGGCACGCTCACCGCTCCGGACATGACGCTGACTGGCCGTCTGTCCGGCAACTGGGTGACCCCGGGCGCGGCCGACCAGGGTTTCGTGCTGGCATTCGAAGAACTGGCCGAGGAATCCGAGGGGCTGTTCTTCCTTTCCTGGTACACCTACGATGGCGCGGGCGATCTGCTGTGGCTCACCGGCGCCGCCACCTACGACCTGCAGGCCGCCGCCGTCAGTTTCGATATCGAACTGGTGACCAATGGCCAGTTCCTGGGCGGCAAGCCAGCCGACCGGCAGGTGGTCGGTAGCGGCACGATCAGCGCGTTCGACTGCTACGACCTCGAGTTTGTTTACGATCTTTCCGCCCTCGGGCTGGGCTCGGCCATCATCCCGCTGCGCCGGTTGTTCGCGCTCGAAATCCAGGGTTATGCCTGCGGTGATTCGGCCACTCGCATCGAGCACATCAACGACGGCGGATAAGGCTGTGTCATGATGGTCCCATCGCCACCGGGGGTACCGGCATGCTGGACCGTCTGCAGTTTCTGCTCAATCGCATCAGGGAACGCCTGTGGGTCAGGCCACTGATCATGGCCGTGCTGTCCGTTTTCGCCGCGTTCGTCGCCAAATCGGCGGACCATGTGGCGTTTCTGCAGTCGGTGCCGGAAGTTTCGTTCGACTCCCTGAAAACACTGCTCTCCGTCATCTCCTCGAGCATGCTCGTCATCGCGACCTTCTCGGTCGCTTCCATGGTTTCGGCATACGCTTCGGCCAGCGGCACGGCCACGCCACGAACCTTTCCGCTGATCCTGGCCGACGATGTATCCCAGAATGCGTTGTCCACCTTCATCGGAGCCTTCATTTTCAGCATCGTGGCCCTGGTCACGCTGCTCAACAGCTATTACGACACGGCCGGCCGCTTCGCGCTGTTCGTGCTGACCCTGGCGGTGTTCGCCGTCGTGATCCTCACCTTCGTCCGCTGGGTCGACCGAATCGCCCGGCTGGGCCGTCTGGGCACGACAGTGGACAAGGTCGAGGCCGCGGTTCAGGCAGCCGTTAATCGCCGCAGAAAACGCCCCTGCCTCGGTGGCGTTCCCCGCTCATCGGCACCCGGTGAAGAGGCCGGGGTGGCGGTTTTCACGGATGACATCGGCTATATCCAGCGGATCGACATGGAGGAACTGCAGCACTGCGCCCGTGCGCATGGCCTGCGGGTGTCGATCGATGCCCTTCCGGGAACCTTCATGACCCCGGACCGCCCGCTCGCCCGGGTGAGCGCGGATTCTGACGAATCAGACGAAGCCGAAAAATCGGACAAACCGGATCAATCGGACGAACCCAAGCGACCGACCGTCGAAGACATCGAACGTATTCGACGGGCGTTTGTGATCGGCCACGATCGGCTGTTCGATGATGACCCCCGGTTTGGCATCATCGTGCTGGCGGAAATCGCCAGCCGCGCCCTGTCGCCGGCGGTGAACGATCCGGGCACGGCCATCGACATCATCGGCACCCTGGTGCGCTTGTTGATGGCCTGGAACGAGGAACGCTCCGAAGACGATGACGACGGCCCCGAATACGATCGTATCCGGGTGCCGCCGATATCCGTGGACGATTTGTTCGACGACGCGTTTACCGGCATCGCACGCGACGGGGCGGGCACCATCGAGGTGGCCACCCGGCTGCAGAAAGCCTTCAGAACGCTGTCCTCGACGGATCGTGCCTCGCTGTCGTCGGCCGCCAATCACCACAGCCGGCTGGCGCTGGAGCGCGCGCGCCTGAAGATGAGCCTGCCGGCAGACTTCGAAAAGCTCCAACAGGTCGCCAACGGCAACTGAGCGTTACGCCGCGCCCCATCGAACGACCGGAATGACCGGGGTCTGAGAATGACCGGGGTCAGAGTAAAGGGACAGAGTAAGCTCTTCTTTACTCTGTCCCTTTACTCTGACCCCAACGCTTAAGCTTTTCCTTACTCTGTCCCTTTACTCTGACCCCAACGCTTCCCGAGGCTTCGGGGTCGGGCAGGCGCGTGACGCATTAGCGGCTAGAAGGCCGGGCACTGGCTGCCGAGCAGTGTTGTCAGGCGGCTGTAGTTGCGCGTTCCGCTGCCGTAGCCTTCGACCTCGGAGCTGAATTCGAACACCAGTGTGTCGCAGTCGGTCCAGGTCAGCGTCCAGGTGCCCCAGGTTTCCAGCGTGACATCGTTGGGGTCGAAGGATCCGCCCCAGGGCGTGAAGCCGGTCGGGTAGAGCACCTCCATCGTCACCGTTCTGTCGTCGGCCTGCGCCATGCCCAGCATCCACATCTGCTCGCCGTCGATCACCGCGTTGAATCACGCGCCGGCCTGACCGGAGAATTGCTCCGGATCCAGCGTTACGATGTGGACCTCGCGGTAAGCCGGGAGGGGACCGGCTGCCCTGTGTCCCACCCTGCACCGGCGCGGTGCCGTCGAAGTCCTGAGGCCGGGGCCGGGGGTGGTCGATTACCGCGGTGAACGCCTGCGGCAGCGGGCCGACCGGTTCCGGCAGGTCGAGTTTACAGACCAGTTGATCCCAGATGCGCAGGTCCGGATCCTGGGCGAATCTATCACCGGGGTGCACGAAAAGCAGCAAGGCCAGCCAGGCGATGGTGCAATGCCGCATTGAGTGGGTATCGGTCGATGCATGCACGGACATGGCGGGACCCCATCGTATTGACGGAGAAATGTGATGACTTCGGAATCAGCCTGAAGCATCGATACTCCACTGTCCATAGGGAACATTTTGAGGGATTACAGCGCACGTCGCGGTTGTTGTTGTGACCGCGCGCGTACCCGGATACCCCGTTTGGTCCCAATCGCACAGAATGTATCGGGATTTTGTGAGGCGATTGCCGCCTACTTATCGGGCCAGCAGGCCTCCGTCTGCCAGTCCACCAACAGCTGCGTCAGCGCGATGCGGCTGGCCGAGAAGGAATGGTCGTCTTCAAGGATTCGATCGGTCAGGTGCCGGGCGCCGGCTTCGTGCAGTGCGGCGAGCAGCGGCTGGTGATGGTTCTTGGGGGGGACCGCTTCATCGCGGGTGCCGGCGACGAGCAACAGCGGCCGGGTGGCCAGTGCCGGGGCTCGCAGGGTCAGGTCCCAGGCTTCCGCCTGGTCGACGATTTCACTCACCATGGCGTGTGCATCCCCGCGGATCGGGCCGCCTTCGGCATCCATGTCGGCGCCGAGCATGGACGCGAGCTGGCCGCGGAATTCCGGATCGGCAGCCGCCTGACGACCGAACGGACCCACGTTGGCGCCGGCCAGGAAGGCGAAGCAGGTGATGTCTGGATCACTCGCGGTCGTAACCGCGCCCACGAAGCCGCCGAAACTGTGGCCGACCAGGGCCACACGCGCGGGGTCGGATCGGTGCGCTGCTGCCCACGCGGGATCGCGCGCCAGCGCCACCGCGCGGGCCACGTCTTCAAGCGCGTTGGCAACGGAGAACGGACCGCCGCTGCCCCAGCTGCCCCGGTAATTGAAATAGAGCACATTGCTGCCGGCCCGCCGCAGGGCCTGGGCAAGATCCAGGTTGCGCTCGTTGCCGGCATAGCCGTGCAGCAGCACCACGGTCGGATGCGGCCCCGGGCCGTTGGCCACGTACATCAGCCCGTTGAGCTTGTGCCCACCGCTTTGGAAGGAAAGTTCGTGCATCGCCGGCGGGTATTCGGCGTCGATCGCGACGGTATCGTGGGTGGCCGGGTGGCGGTTGGATTCCTGCGCCGTCGCCGTGTTGGCCACGGCACTCAGAGTGGCGAGTACGAGCAGGAATCCGGCACTCACTTTCGTTGGCATCGTCATTCTCCGCGGCTGACGAGCCAACATGGTAGCCGATTGGCCGCAGGGTGCGACGCCGTGATCGCGGCCGGATGGGTCTACAGCTCGTTCTTGAAGAACGCTCCGTTCTGCATGATGGCGCGCAGGTGCGCGCCCTGATCCTGCAGCAGGTTGAGGTCTTCGAGGGGATTGCCATCGACGACCAGCAGATCCGCCAGTGCGCCGGGCGCGACGACGCCGAGCCGGCCTTCCTGCATCAGGATGCGGGCATTGACGGAAGTCGCGGACTTCAGGATTTCGACAGCGGGCAACACTTCAGCGCGGATCAGGAACTCCTCGGACTGTGCTTCGTTCAGCTCGCCCATCAGGTCGGTACCAAAACCCATTTCGACACCGGCCTTGCGGCAGAGGTCGAGCATATTGACGCCACCCTCATTGACCAGGCGCAGCTTTTCCATGATGACCGGGGAAAGTCCCATGTCTTCGCCCCGCTTGGCCGTCTCCGAGTAGGCGACCAGGGTCGGCACCATGAAGGCGCCCTTCTCGGCCATGAGTTCAGCCGTGGCCTGATCGATCAGGTTGCCGTGCTCGATGGTGCGCACGCCGCACTCGACCGCGAACCGGGTGGATCGCGAGGTATAGGAATGCGCGCACACATACTTGTCCCAGGCCTGCGCTTCGTCCACGGCGGCGCGTACCTCTTCCTCGGAGAACTGGCGCCCGTGCAGCGGGTCGTAGGGTGAGCCGACGCCGCCCGAGACCAGCAGCTTGATGTGGTCGGCGCCCTTGCGCAGTTCGTCGCGTACGGCACGGCGCATTTCCGGCACGCCGTCGACGATGCGGGTGAGGAACTCCATGGCGTTGTCGCCGGCGGAACAGGCACAAGGCACGGCCGAGTCGGTCAGCTTGCGCTGGTCGCCGTGTCCGCCCGTCATGCTCATCGCCCGGCCACCGATGAACAGCCTCGGCCCGGGTACGACACCTTCCTCGATCGCACGTTTGGCGCCGAAGTCGCCACCGGCGACATCGCGCACGGTGGTGAACCCCCGCGACAGGATTTCGCGCAGGCGCCCGGTGGCATGGAGCGCCATCAGGGTGTGCGGCATGTCCGCGGTATGGGCGTAGTTGATGAAAGCGGAGTAGATGTGCACGTGCGCGTCGATCAGGCCCGGCATCAGGGTGCGGCCGCCGATGTCGAAGACGGTGGCGTCTTTGGCTCGGATGGGCGATTCGGAGACCTCTTTGATCTCGTCGTTCTCCACCGCTACGTTCATGCCCGGCTTTCGTTCGTCCGAGACCCCGTCGAATACGGCGCAGTTTTCAAAAATCGTGATGCTCATGGATGACCTTTTCGATGAATTGGGTTAAGCACGTTGCACATGCGGCGCTAGTGCCGGTGCTGCGCGCTGATGGCGGTGGCCGGAAAGGCAATGCCGCTGTGGGACAGACCGGAGTGGATCAGCATCGCCAGCGCGTTGAGGGTTACCGCGAAGGGGTCGATGAGTGGCACCGAAAGTCCGCGGGCGTCGAGCGCCTCGCCCAGCCGGGCGCTGAACGGTGCGAAACCCGTGCAGCACAGAATCAAGGTATCCGCGCCATCGCTCTCCACGGCCTGAACCGCGGCCTCGGTCAGCGCCTGTAAAGTGTGACCGGATTCCGCTTGCAGTTGTTCCGGCGGAATGTCGACTTGCCGGCATGAGGCCAGTCGGGCGTTTAGCCTCGTGCGCCGGGCGTATTCGTGAAAATAACGCGACGAGAAATCGGTGGTCACCAGCAGGCTGAATCGGCGGCCCAGCAGGGTGGCGACCTGCATCGACGTGATGCCGGGTCCCAGAACCGGAATCGACACCGTTTCGCGCAGCACCTCGATGCCGGGGTCGGCCATGCAGTCGACCATAAGGCCGTCGATGCCCTCGGCCTCGGCCTCGAGCGCGTTGCGCACCAGTTCCGGCACGGCGTACGACAGCGCCGTCATGGATTCGTGGGCTTCGACTTCGGGTGGCCGGGCCGGAGCCGCGACACTCAGGTCGAGGTCGTCCCGGCCGTAGCGCGTGCGCAGTTCGCCGGCCAGCGCCTGCAACTCCGGCTCTGGTACGACGAAAGCTTCGAGCACCCGCACCTGCATGCTTATCCCTCCGCGGAAACCCGCGCCGGCTCGCCGGAGTCGGCGGCCGAGGCCGCCAGCGAACGGCGCAGTTCTTCCGTCGCGGTGGTGTCGATGACGGGTTCGTCGGCGTCGCTGAGGACTACACCGTAAACGGAGCGGGCCGCGTCCCGGCTGACGTAGCCGTTGAGCACGTCTTCCAGCACGGCCTCGGGGTCGCGTTCCAGCGGGTTGCCGTAGCCGCCTCCGCCACCCGTGCGGGCGACAACGCGGGTGCCTTTCTCGAGCACGATCCCGGAAGCCTTCAACAGGCCGGAGGTGGGTGATTCACCGGGCGGATACACGGTCACGTCGGGGATGGCGCCGTCGTGGCCGCCGAACAGGCCCCACTGGGGCGTCTTGGTGCGCTCGAAGTGGGTCTGGAAATTCAGTTGCTCGAGGGCTTCGAATTCCTTGACGGTGTTGAGCCCGCCGCGCCATTGGCCGGCTCCGCCGGTATCGGTTCCCAGCCGCAGCGAATGCACCAGAATCGGGCAGCGGGCTTCCTGGGTTTCGATCGGTACGTTGCGGAAATCGCCGGCCACCGAGTGGGTGATCGCGCTGACCCCGTCCAGCCCCTTGCTGGCGCCCCAGCCACCGTTCATCGATTCGCCGGCCAGCCAGAACTCATCGGTCTCGGTATTGCGCCCGTAGCACTCCCAGTTCCAGGAATCGCCGGGCAACCCGGCCGCGACCCGGTCCGGGATGGCCGGCGCCAGCGCCTTGAGGATCAGGTCCAGCAGCAGCATCACCGGCACTGGCCGCATGCCGGCGACCGGCTCCTGCGACCAGTAGATCGAGCCCTTCTCGGCGATGGCGTCGACCGTCTTGAAGCTGCCATGGTTCACCTCGGGTGTCGCGCTGGGATACAGAAACGCCAGCGCCAGCTTGGCCATGGCCTTCGTGGATGGCAGTCCGACGTTGATGTTGCCGTCGTGCTGGCGGTCGGAACCCGTGGTGTCCACGGTCAGGCGGTCGCCGTCGACGATCACCTTCACCTTGGCCCACACCGGATCGTCGGTCACGCTGTCGTTGTCGTTGCAGCCTTCCGCTTCGTACACGCCGTCCGGGATGCTGGAAATGAAGGCCCGGAACTTGGCCTCGGTGGCCTCGAAAATTTCCCCGGTGGCCTGGCGGATCACGTCCAGTCCGAAACGCCTGATCAGGCCGAGAAAGCGCTTCTCGCCCATGCGGGCGGCGGCCACCATGGCGTTCATGTCGCCCATCAGGGTTTTGGGCGTGCGCGAATTGAGTTTGAACAGGTCCACCATGTCGGTGACGAGTTCGCCGCCCGACATGATCCGCACGGGCGGAATGCGCAGGCCTTCCTGGTAGATTTCGGTGGTGCCTGCCGGGTGTCCCGGAGTGGCCGCTCCCACGTCTTCCCAGTGCGCGCGAATGGCGCCGAAGCCCACGGGCTGGCCCTCGTGCACGTACACGCAGACGATGTCGACATCGTTGAGGTGCGCGCCGACCATGTAGGTGTCGTTGACGGCGAAGACGTCGCCAGACTTCATGTTCTCCAGGCCGAACTTGTCGACCACGGCCTGCACCGCCGCTTCCAGGCCGCCGGTGAAATACGGCGTGCCAGGCGCCTGCGCCAGCAGTTCCACGTTCTCGTTGTACAGCGAAACACCGTAGTCATGGCATTCGTAGATCACTGGCGAGTAGGAACTGCGGTTCAGCACCGCGCTCATGTCCTCGGCCGTCGCGTAGAACGCGTTGCGGATGACTTCGGTGGTAATCGGATCGATTTTGGCGTTCATGACTTCGAACCCCCGGTCTTGGTTATCAGCAGGTTGCCCATGGCGTCGACTTCGACTTCCCAGTCGGGTGGCACGACCGTGGTGCAGGACAGCTCGACGATGATCATCGGGCCGGCGCGTTTCTCGCCCTGCTGGAGATTCGCACGATCGACGAACGGCGTCTCCCTGCGCTGGCCGGCGAACACCACCTCGCGGGTCTTGTCCGGCGCGGCCGCGTCTTCGTCGGCGAGCAGCGCGGGCTGCTCCTGATCCTGCAGGGCATTCAGGCCGCGGGCCTCGACCCGGATGTTGGCCACCTGGGCTTCCTCCTGCGGGTTGGAATGCCCGTAGTTCTGCAGGTAAAGCTCATCGAAGCGCGCCTTGAGCGCCGCCGCGTCGTCAGCCCCGAGCGCGACGTCGTCGGGTACCGGCACGCTCAAAGTGTACTCCTGGCTGATGTAACGCATCTCCAGGTAACGCAGGAATCGCATCTGGTCTTCGGCCACGCCTTCGTCCTTCAGCAGATCGGCGAGCCGGGTCTCCATGTCGGTGTAGCCCTGGTTGACGGCTTCCCAGTCGAGGCCCGACAGGCGCAGGTTGATCGGCTGCGACTGGTCGTGGCGGATGTCGGCGTTGAGCATGCCCCAGGCGGAAAACTGGCCGGCAACGTTGGGCACGATGACCCTGCCGATCTCCAGTTCCTCGGCGATCAGCATCGCGTGCATGGGCCCGGCGCCACCGAAGGCGATCAGGGAGAACTCGCGCGGATCGATGCCCTTGCTGATGGTCATCGTGCGTATGGCATTGGCCATTTTCGAGTTGATGACGTTGAGAATTCCCTCGGCCATCTCCTCGATACCGAATTCGAAACTGCGGGCGAATTCGCCCACCACGGTGCGGGCCGCCTCCTCGTCGAGCTTCATGCGCCCGCCGAGGAAGGTGTCGGGGTCGATGCGACCGAGCACCACGTTGGCGTCGGTGACGGTCGGCTCCGTGCCGCCCCGGCCGTAGCAGGCGGGCCCGGGCTGCGCGCCGGCACTCTTCGGTCCCACGCGCAGGGCGCCGGACTCGCTCCAGGCGATGCTGCCGCCGCCGGCGCCGACCGAGTGGATGTCCACCATCGGCGCACGGATCGGAAAGCCCTCGAAATTGGTTTCCAGCACGACGGATTCCTTGCCGTCGACCACCAGGCTGACTTCGAAACTGGTGCCGCCCATGTCGATGCAGATCATGTTCGGCTCGTCCAGTTTCCGGCTGAGCACGCCCGAGCCGACACAGGCGCCCACCGGCCCGGACATCAGGGTCAGCAGCGCCTTCGATTCGCTTTCCCCGGAATCGATCAGGCCGCCGTTCGATTGCATCAAAAAGACCTTGTCGTCGTAGCCGCGGCCGGTGAGGGCGGTTTCGAGCTGGCCCAGGTAGTTTTTCAGAATCGGCGACACGTAAGCGTTGATCACCGCCGTGCTCGTGCGCTCGTACTCGCGCCACTCGCGGCAGATCTCGTAGGAGGGACTGACGAAAATTTCCGGAGCCTCGCGACGCAGGAACTCCGCGGCCAGCCGCTCGTGCTCGGGGTTGATGTAGCTGTGCAGGAAACACAGCGCAACCGATTCGATTTTCGCCTGCCGCAGTTTGCCGACGATCTTCCTGAGGTCGGCTTCGTTGAGCGGCGTCACCACTTCACCCCGGGCGTTGAGCCGTTCTTCGACCTCGAAGGTGTGTCGTCGCGGCACCAGCGGTTCCGCATGTGTGTAATGCAGGTCGTACATGCGGCTGCGGTTGCTGCGCCGGATCACGTAAACGTCGCCGAAGCCCCGGGTGGTGATCAGTGCGGTGCGCGCGCCCTTGCGTTCCAGGAACGCATTGAGCGGGGCGGTGGTGCCGTTGATGAAGAGTTCGATTTCGCCGTAGTCGTCGATGACTTCGTCCAGCGCGTTGATCACGCCGGCCGAATACTCGCCGGGAACCGAAGGGGTTTTGGCGATCAACATGCCGCCACGCGCATCGTCGAACGCCACGAGGTCGGTAAACGTTCCGCCGATATCGACGCCGACTCGAAGTCTGTTTTGCTGGGTCATGCTGAGGTCTGGCTCCTGATTGATTGTCCGTCTGTTCGGGGTATCGCGTTCATTCGCCGTCAGTCCAGCCCGTTCCGTGCCCGGGCTTCCTCGGCGAACCGCTGCAGTACTTCATCGAGGAAGTCCGTGAATTTTTCCGGCGACTTGAAGTAGGCCGCTGACGTGCTGCGGACCAGGAGTTCGTCGATTTCCGCGAAGAACGGATCGGATTTCAGTTCGGGCTTGAGTTCGAGCAATCGGCGCAGCGCCTCGATGAGTCGATGGCTGGAGACCACCACGGATTCTTCGATGCCGGCCCGTGCCGAACTGGCCAGGAAGCTGGTATACGTGAACCAGTCGTCGGTTTTCTGCTGGGACATCACTCGACTCCGTATTGGTTTCGATAGACTTTCTGGGCCCGGTTGGGCTTCTCTGCGCTCACCGGCGGCAACATGCGTTCCGCGTGGCCGATCGGGATGATCAGGTCAACCCGGCACGACGACGGCAGTCCGAGGATGGTCCGGATACCGCTCATGGCGGAAATCATCGTGAACTGGGCACCCAGTCCGAGCGCGGCCGCGGCCAGCAGTACATTTTCGCCGGAAGCGCCGGCATCGACCGCCGTGCAGCGATCACCGACCTTGCCGACCGAGGCGTGCGCGAGTTCCAGGTCGGAATAAATCACCAGCAACAGCGGTGACTCCGGTTGCAGCGATGGTGAGATCTGACGAATGGCCTGAATCACGTTCGGATCGTCCACCAGGATGCAGTGGCGATAGGGGCGATTGGAAGCAATGGGAGCCCAGCTCGCCGCGTAAAGCAGGCGATCGACGTGTTCTTCGGAAACCGGTTCGTCGGTAAAGTCGCGGCACGCCCGTTTGCGGGTCAGCGCTTCAAAAAAATCCATGGCATTTTCTCTTTGGTCTCTGCGATTCGGTGTTGCGGGTTCGGTGTGCTCTCTCTCTGGTGGTGACTTCAGGGCGCTGGCTCGTTGGCCGCCGGGGCATCCTTCACTGTTGGCAGTGTGTCGAGACCGGTGACCGCGGTCAGGCGGCGCAGTGACAGCAGCGCCAGCACGATCACCAGAAGCAGCATTGCGATGGCGGCGGTTCCCACCTGGTCCAGGCCGAATTGGGTTACCGTCACGCCCCCCACATACGCGCCCAGTGCGGCGCCCAGCGTCATCGACGCGCCCGCCGCGGCGGCGAACCGCCCTTTCGGATCGGCCAGCGACATCAGGGCCTGCAGGTACGGCACCGCCAGCAGCATGGCCGCGTTGAAAAAGGGCACGGTGGCAATGAAGACCACGGCACTCGTAACCGTCCCGAGAATGCCGGCAATGACGATCTTTACACCGACGCCCGCGATGATCGGAATGCGGTAACCCAGGCGCGTATCGAGCGCGTGAGCCAGGGCAGGGCCGCTGACCGTAATGACGGCGGCGGCGGACAGGATCATGCCGATGTCGGTCAGCGACAATCCCGTGCGCAACCCGATGCGCTCAATGAAGGTCCAGATGGCCGAGCTGCCTCCGACCAGCACCACCAGTGCGAGCAGGGCCAGCAGCCCACTCAGGCCGGAGGTCGTGCCCGATGAAGCCGTTTCTTCCTTCGTTTCAGCGCCATCCTTTGACTTGGCCGAAGGCATCCACGGCACAAAGCAGGCGCCGACCACGGTGGCGAAGCACAGGGACAACCACACGCCGGCGGCGCCGTAGCGCTCGATGGCGAACGGGACCACGAAAAAGGTGACCGCCGCGAACAAGGTGTAGCCGCCGTTGAGCAGGGCGAAGGACCGGGCCGGGGAAGTCGACCGTCCGGCCAGTCCGAAGGCGGCGGAAATTACCAGTCCCTTGCCGATGCCCGCCACCGCGCGCACCGCGGTCAGGGTGGCGGCGCTGTCGAGCACGCTGGATACGGCGTTGGCGGTGATCAGCAACGTGAAGCCGATGCCGCATAGCGTGCGCACGTTGAAGCGGTGGATCCGGAGCGCCACGGTATACGAGGCGATGGCCACGGTCGTGAACTCGACGGCGGCGATGGTGCCGGCGGTTTCGGCGCTGAATCCGAAGCTGTCGATCACGGCGCCCACCCACAACGGCACGGCCATCTGCGAGGTAAACGCGGTACAAGCGACCAGCACCAGCATGATGCTGGTGCGCGTGTCGAGGTTGATGCGCCCCGCGGCCTGTGGAACGGGAGCGGTCAAGGCGTATCGGGATCGGGTGGCAGGGATGCGGGATCGGCTTTGGCGCCATCCTCGACGAACTGGATTACTTCGTCCGAGTTGGATTCGATGTGCTCACGCATGAGCCGCACGGCGGCCTCGTGGTCGCCGGAGCGGATGATGTCGAGAATCTCCTGGTGCTCATCGTGGCTCTTGTGCTGCACCGAGGGCGAAATGGCCTGCTGCAGTCGGAAGTAGCGGTCGGTGCGCAGCAACAAGCCGTTCAGCGTTTGCATGGTCAAGGTGAGCTGCGACGGCTCGTACAGGGTCATGTGGAAATCGATATTCAGCTGCATCCAGTCATCGCTGTTTGTGGTTGCCAGGGATTCGTGGACGATTTTCTCGGCGCGTTGCAGGTCCTTTTCGGTGATTCGTGGCAAAGCATTCTCGAACAGAAAGCATTCGAGCAGCGACCGCAACTTGTAGGTTTCCCGCACTTCGGCCAGCGAGATTTCGGCGACGAAGGCACCCTTGTATTTCTGCCGCGTGATCAGTCCTTCGGCTTCCAGGGTGAGCAGTGCCTCGCGCACCGGCGCCCGGCTCACCCCCAGATCTTCGGCGATGGCATCCTGCCGGATGTGCTCGCCGGCCGGGAGGTGTCCGGACATGATCCACTGGCGCAGCACGTCCGAGACCTGCTTGGCGACGGGTTCCAGGTTGATGGATGCAGTCTGCATGCCGGTCACGTTCCGGCCCGCCGGATCCGGGCCCCCGATGAGTGAATATCGCGCATTTGGATATTGTACATTGGATCCAATTCGCCCTACAATCCCACGGAGCGCGACGGTCGTCGGCCGTGGCGTGGACGAACCGGGTTGTAAGTTTCTGTAACGGGGAAGGGAAGATGAATTTCAAGACGATCGTGTCATTTTGGGCGCTGTTGGGCGTTCTTTCGCTGCAATTTGCCAGTACTGCCGTTGCCCAGGAGCGTTCGGGAGCAGCGGGTTCCGCGGGGGCGCTCGAGGAAATCGTGGTCACCGCACGTAAACGCGCGCAGAGCATCCAGGATGTCTCGATGTCCATCACCGCATTCTCCGGTGAGCAGGTGGAAGAGTTTCGAATCATCAACGCGCAGGACCTGTCCTGGTTTACACCGGGCCTGTTCGCGACCGGGTCGCGGGGCGACGCGGATCCGCTTTACACGATTCGAGGCATTGGCCTGAACGATGCCTTCAGCAACAACAATCCGACCGTCGGTGTCTACTTCAACGAAGTCAATCAGCCGTACACCCCGATGATGGCCTTCCAGTTGTTCGACCTCGATCGGGTCGAGGTGCTGAAGGGGCCGCAGGGCACACTGTACGGGCGGAACACCACCGGTGGCGCGATCAATGTCTTCAGTCGGCGTCCGGGTGAAGAAGTCAACGGCTATGTGCGCGGCGATGTCGGCAATTACGATCGTTATGAGCTGGAGGCCGCGGTTGGCGGGCCGCTGTCCGATCAGTTGGGCGGTCGCATCTCGTTCCTGACCATCCAGCAGAACGAAGGCTGGGTCACCAACGCGTTCAACGGCCAGGAAATCGGCGAGCTTGACCAGACCGCCGTTCGCGGCACCCTGGACTGGAATCCCAACGACGATGTGAATGTCCTGTTCGTTGGCTACTACGCGCGTGACAAGTCGGACAGCGCCGCGCGCGAGCATGTCGGTTTCGCCGACGGCGCGTTCAGTCCCAATCTCTGCGCGCCAGCACTGCGGGGCGAACGGGACGAAAGCCAGTGCGTGAGCTTCCTGGGTTACTCCGACCCCTTCCCGGACCGTTACACGGTGGAGAACAGTTCCATCTTCGGGCAGGAGTCCGACGGTGAGTCCTTTGGGGTTTCACTGGCGGTCAACTGGCAGATCGGCGACATGACCCTGAGTTCAGTGACGGGCTACTCCGACTACGACCGGGTTTACACCGAAGACTCCGATGGCACGCCGATCATCATGATCGACACGCAGTCGACCAACGAGATCGAGGTCTTCTCGCAGGAACTGAGACTGGCGGCAACTACCGAAGGCGGCCTCGACTGGGTGGTCGGTGCGTACTTCACGGACGACGAAATGTTCTTCGACTTCCAGCAGGCGCTCGACGAACACATATTTCTGACCCGCATTTCTCAGAACTTCACCCAATCCACGACCGCGTGGGCCGTATTTGGCTATGCCACGCTGCCGCTCTCGGACCGCTGGTCGCTGGTGGGCGGGTTGCGCTATACCGACGAAGAAAAGGATTTCGATTATTTCGGTTTTGACCACGACCCGTTCGGCACCACCACCATGCCAGCGATTGGCGTGGTTCCGGTGCCCGAGTATCACGACTCAATCTCGCACGATGCCTGGACCGGCGAGTTGGGCCTCGAGTATCACATCTCCGATGAATCCATGGTGTACGCGAACGTCTCCAAGGGCTTCAAATCGGGCGGCTACAAGGGTGCCGTTTCGTTTACCGAAGCGGAATTGGAGCCGTTCGAGCCGGAAACTCTGTACGCCTACGAAGTGGGCATCAAGTCGACCCTGGCGGACGGTTCCGTCCGGCTCAATGCCGCGGCTTACTACTATGACTGGGAAGATTTCCAGGCCTTCGTCACCGAGATTCGTGGTGGCGTGCCGGTACTGGTGCTGAGTAACGCCGGCGATGCCGAAGTGACCGGGGCCGAGGTCGACCTGCTGTGGCAGCCGACCGAACGGCTGCAGCTCGGGGCCGGTCTCAACTGGATGGACACGGAAATCACCAAATACAACGCCATACCGGGGACCGGCGACAATGCCGGCAACAAACTGGCGAACTCGCCGGACCTCATGTTCAACGGCCGTGCGCGTTATGAATTCCCGGTCGGTGACGGCGGCTGGACCGGCTTTGTCGCCGCGGACGCCATGTATCGGGATGACGTGTTCTTCTCGCTCGGCAACAACGGCCAGAACTCCCAGGATGCGTTCTGGTTGTGGAACGGCAGAATCGGTTTCATTTCCCCCGATGGGCATTGGGACGTTTCGGTCTGGGGCAAGAATCTCGGCGACAAGTTCTACATTACCCAGTCCTACGACAACACCGGCGGCATCTTCCCGTCACAGAACTTTCTGGGCATGCCCCGTACCTACGGCGTGAGCGTCAAGTACAGTTTCTGAAGCCGGAATCTACCTGATACAGGGGCCGGGCATCGTCCCGGCCCCGTCCGTTACACGCAGTCCTCATTCCCCGGCGTGATGTCCACTGCCAGGTCGGCCTGGCGCGTGAATTCGGCGCCGAGGATGTGCTTCCCGGTGTCTGTGAGCCGGACTCGGGCGCTCGCAGTTTCACTGCATGCGGCGGACCCGGTTCAGTCCAGACTGCGGCCGATGACCTTCAGCAGCGACATCCGGTCTCCGTCGAGGGTCGCCACGGCCATGGATTCTTCGCGCAGGACCTTGCCGTCACGCACCGCACGGGTGACGACCTGCACGAAGGCGCGGCCGTCACAGGCGAAGGTATCGAGGGGTGGAAGCTCCATCGCGACCGAATCGTATTCGGCTTGTATGTTGCGGAAGTGCCGGGCCAGCGCGTCGAGGCCCTGTCCTCGCAGATCGCCGTTGACGATCAGGCGGGCATCGGCGCTGAAGTGGTTGCCAAAAGCTTCCGGGGTGAAACCATCGGGGCGGGTGATCGCGGTGTTCCACCACTCGAACATTCGAACGATTGGGTTGTCATTCATCAGGTGATCCATACGGGAGAAAAAATGGGTCGCTCTCGGGCCGGCGGTGACATGCGGGATGGCGGTTGCCGGTCAACCGGGTTTACGGTGAGCGTCTGCAGACGCAGAGTGTAGCGCGTGATCCGGTGCGCTGCGAGTCGCTTCGCGCGACGCAATTGAATGGGAGGATTTCATGCGCTATCAGCCACTGGGAAGCAGCGGTATCGAGGCATCCGTGGTCGGGTTCGGGGCATGGGCGATCGGCGGGCTCTGGTGGGGTGGCGCCGATGAAGCCGAATCCATCAGTGCCATACATGCCGCCCTGGATGCGGGTATCAATCTGATTGATACCGCACCGATTTACGGTTTCGGCCGGTCCGAGGCGCTGATTGGCAAAGCCATCGCCGGTCGCCGGGAAAGCGTTGTCATCGCTTCGAAGTGCGGGATGCGTTGGGACGGCGTGGAAAGCGGACAGTTTCACGTCGAGGCGCCCGTGCCCGGGTCGAAGGACTCCGTGAAAATCTACCGGGACCTGAAACCGGCCACGATTCGCCGTGAAATCGAGGTGTCGCTCGAACGTCTGGGTACCGATTACATCGATCTGTATCAGACTCACTGGCAGGATGACACGACGCCGGTCGAGGACACCATGGCCTGCCTGCTGGACCTCCAGGCTCAGGGCAAGATCCGGGCGATCGGCGTGTCCAATGCGTCTTCGGACCACATGGATGCGTATCGGCGGTTTGGCGCCATCCACTCGGATCAGGAACGGTACTCGATGCTGGATCAAGGTTCCGCGAAAGCCAACCTCGAATACTGCCGGGCCCATGATCTGGCCTTGCTGGCCTACTCGCCCCTGGCCCATGGACTGTTGACCGGCAAGGTCGACCTCGGGCGTCAATTCGCCGAGGGGGACTTCCGGCGCGGGCATGCCGATTTCACGCCGGAGAAAATCCGCTCGATTCAGTCGCTGCTCCGCCGTCTGGAGCCGGTCGCCGCCGACAACGGCCTGACCCTCGCGCAACTGGCGATACGCTGGACCGTTCAGCAGCCCGGGTGTACGCACGCCTTGTGTGGAGCGCGCAACGCGGGGCAAGCGAGTGCGAACGCGCATGCCGGCGAGTCGTTGCTGGATGCGGCGTCGATGGAAACCATTGCGCTGGCACTGGACGAGTACGCCGTCGGGAATCCGTCCGGCTGATCGCGGCGTTTTATCTGCCGCCGAAAAGACCGGCAAACGGTCGGCCTGGTAGCCAGCGATGCTCCGGTTTCGCGAGCGGTGCCCGGTCCCTGAACGAATATTTGCGGGTTGCCGCGATCCCGCTAGCGCCTGACCGCCTGCCCCGGATACACCCCCTCCTGCGGTTCGCCTTCCCGCACGACGAACGTGCCGCCGACCAGCACGTGTGAAATCCCGGCCGAGGGCCGGGCCGGCTCGCTGAAGGTGGCGCGGTCGGTGACGGTCGCGGGGTCGAAGACCACCAGGTCGGCGTCGGCACCGATTTCGATGCGGCCCTTGCGGCGCATCTGCGGGGCCACGTTCTCCAGTCGCCGGGCCGGCAGGTAGCTCATCTTGCCCAAGGCTTCCATCAGGCTGAGCGCGCCGAGGTCGCGCACGTAGCGGCCCAGCACGCGGCTGAAGGTGCCGGCGCCGCGCGGGTGGGCGCGGCCGTTCTGGTACATCATGCCGTCGCTGGCGATCATCACGCCGGGGTGGGCGACCGCGGCGGTCACGTTCGCCTCTTGCATGCCATGGCCGACGATGATGGTCTGCGGGGCTTGCTCGCGGATGCGCTGGAAGCGCGCCTGGTCCAGGCGCTCGCCGGTCTCCGGCAGTTCGATGTCGGTGTAGTCCAGACCCAGCAGGCGGGTGAAATCGCCGTCGAAGATGGCCGCGCCGATGAAGGTGGACCAGGCGGTGTAGGGGTACACCTCGGTGGTGACGTCGACCCCGCGGGTGCGGGCGCCGTCGATCATGTCGAGTAGCAGCGGCACCTGGCTGCCACCGCTGCTGCCGATGTGCACGATGTGCAGGCCGGCGCCGGTGGCGGCGGCGTTGGCCAGCAGTTCCTGGATGGCATCCACGCTGCCGCCCAGGTCTTCCTCCGACATGAAGCGCGAATGCACGAAGGCGGAGACGCCGTTGTCGGCGGCCAGTTGGAACAACCGGTAAATTTCCTCGCGCCGCGCTCCGGCCGTGTAGTTGATGCCGAAGCCGATGCCCAGCGCGCCGTCGTCCAGGCCGGACTGCAGGCGCGTGCGAATGGCGTCGAGCCGTTCGGTGTCGGCCGCCGCTTCCACCCAGCTCCGGTCGTGGGCGATGGTGTCGGTGGAATCGTTGCCGAGCAGGCCGCCGGCGAGATCGTCTTCGCTGAGTCCCCGTGCCTCGAGGTCGACGAAAGTCGCCACCCGGCTGAGGATGTGGCTGACGGTGGCGCCGTAATTGATCACCGCCTTGCCTTCGCGGGCCGCGTACCAGGTACCGATCGGATAAGCGCCGAGTTCCATTTCGAGCTGGGTGGTCACGCCGTCCCGCGCCTGCAGCCAGGCCTCGAATTCTCGCTGCCCGTGCGCGTGCAGGTCGATGAAGCCGGGGGCAACCACCAGGCCTTCGGCGTCGACCACCTCGCCACCTTCCAGCGGCTCGCGCGACAGCGCGGCGATGCGTCCGTCGCGGATGCCGATGTCGCGCACCGAGTCCAGGCCGTTGGCCGGGTTCATCACCCGGCCGTTGCGGATCACCAGGTCGTAGTCATCCGCGCCGGCCGGCGGGGCCAGCCACAGCGCCGCGGCGCACAGGCTGAGGACGATCAGTCGATGACGAAGGATGTGGGTCGGTTTCATGCATTCGCTCCTCGGCGTTTTGCGCGGCCACCCCGGCTGGATTTCCGGGACCGATCGTGAAACGCTCTGTTGTCGGAAGATACCCTGTCTAACGGAGAGCCCCATCATGCGCCTGAAGTCCCTGCCCGACGACGCCAAGGTCTACGATCTGTTCGCCCGGCGTCCCGCGACGTTCCAGCCGTTCGTGGACGTGTGCGAAAAAATCATGCGCGGACCCTCTTCGCTCACGGCGGGTCAGCGCGAATTGATCGGAACCTTCGTCTCGGCACTCAACCAGTGCCCATACTGCCACGATGTGCACAACGAAGCGGTAAAGGCACACGGTCTGGACGCCGAGCTGGCGAAGCAGGCGAAGGAAGATCTCGATTCCGCCGCCATCGATCCCCGGCTCAAGCCGCTGTTCGCGCTGGTGCGCAAGAGCACCGAGTCCGCCTGGCGGGTCACCGACGCCGATTTCGACGCGGCCTACGAGGCCGGTTGGGACGACGACGCCATCCAGGACGCGGTGCTGGTCGCCTGCCTGTTCAACTTCATGAATCGCCTGGTGTCCACCCTGGGCATCGAAGCCGATGCCGACTACCTGTCGGGCGCCGGTTCGCGGCTGCGCGACGAGGGCTATGCCGGCTCGCTGGAACAGGCGATCGAATAAGGTCCGGTGCGGGTGGGCCGCGCTCGCGCTCATGCCGGTTCGGGATCGCGCGCCATGCGCCACACGCCCCAGGTGCACAGCGGCACGATGAAAATCAGGATGAAGGCCCAGCCGGGCCGCCGCCATTTCTCCCCACGCCGCGCTCACGGTGCACAGCCCGCTCAGGCCAGCCACTGGGCGATGCCCACGCCGATGAAACTGGCGATCACGTAACCCAGGGTGCCGCACAGGATGCCGGGCGTCACCAGTGAGCGCCAGCCGCGGCCACCGGCCAGCGCGGCGGCGGTCGGCGGACCGCTGGCGCAGGCCAGTGAGGCGATCACCGCTTCGGCCAGGTCGACCCGGAACACGCGGGCGCTGACCATGACGAAGATGAAGTGGGCGGTGAGCACGAATATCGCCAGCAGCACGATGGACAGCGCCGAATCGAGCAGGGCGCCGATGTCGCAGCCCGCGCCGATGACGACGAAAAACACGTACATGAACAGCATCGCCGTGCTCATCTGGCCGCTGAGCCGTTCCAGCGGGCGATGGAACACGTTGGCGATGACGATGGTGATGGCGGTGATGATCAGGATCGCGTAGCTGGCGATGCCGAGTGCTTCGGCCAGCCAGAAGCTGAGCTGGCAGATCGCCAGGCTCAGGGTCAGGCCGAAGGCGATGTGCACGGGTTTGAAGGGCTCTTCCGCCTCGGGATCGTCCCCGTCCGGGGCATCGTGTTCGCCCGCCGTGTCGCCGGTGAGCGTCTCGGGCCGGTGCTCCGGCAGCCACCGCCGGGCGAAGGTCAGAGACGGCAGCAGCGCCATCAGCATGATGTAGGTGTTGCCCACCACGTTGTCGGCCGCGTTGCCGGCGGCGAACAGGGTCGGCTCCAGTTCGAACACCGTGCCGACGGCCACGTAGTTCATCGAACCGCCGATGTAGGTCGCGATCATGGCCCCGGTCATGCCCACCGCGCCCTCGCCCAGCGGCAAGGTGTAGAAACCGATCAACGCGCCGAGGATGGTGCCGACCGCGCCGAAGGCGAAAATCTTCAGCATGGTGCCGGTCTCACGAATCATCCGGCGCAGGTTGGCGTGGTACAGCAGCATCGGGATGGCCGCCGGCACCAGGTACTCGAAAACCACGTCGTAGGTGGGGGCCGCGCGCGGTATCAGACCGGTGTTCGAGAGCACGATGGCGATCAGGATGATCAGGCCGACGCCGGACACCCGCTGACCGATGCGGGTGCGGTCGGCCCACAGGCCGAAGCCGGCCAGGCCGATCAGAACGGCCCACAGGGCGAAGGTCGCCCCGGCCGGGATCAGCGGCGTCACGAGCCGGGCCGCCTCAAGGGCCGAGTTCCTCGAAGGTCACATTGAGAATGGGATAGTGCTGCCAGTCGCGATAGTCGTAGTGCCACCATTCCTCCGGATACACGGTAAAGCCCTCGGCCTCCATCGCGGAGCGCAGCCGATCGCGGTGGCGGCGTTGTTCTTCGCTGCCGCCCGTGTAATCGGAGTGGGCACTGTGGGAAAACTCATCATAGCCGCTGGGCATGCTCACGGGTAAACCCGTGCCGAGGTCGAACAGCGTGAGGTCGACCGCGCAGCCGCGGTTGTGCCGCGACCCGTCCGCCGGATCGGAACCCTGCGCATCATCGATGCCGTATGCTGACCCGGACCGGCGTGGGGGGTTCGCTTTTCCCCACCCGGTACGTCTAGTCAGTATACGGGATGATTGGAGAGCGGTGATCTTCGGATCCGGATCCAGGTGAGAGATTCAACGGCCAAAGTGTTGCGTTTCCGGCCCCGGCGCGGGCGCGGCGGCCACACCGCGCCCGACCTGGGCTCGCGGGAACTCGTGCTCGAGTGGTTCGAGCGGCACCGCGCGCCCTTGCTGCGCTACGCCCGGCGGGTGCTGCCGGCCCGGGAGAGCGCCGAGGATCTGGTGCAGGATGTATTTTGCCGCCTGCTGGATCATCCCGACCTGGCGTCCCTGAACAATCCCCAGGCTTTTCTGATGGCCTCGGCGCGCAATGCGGCCATCGACCGGCTGCGCAAATTGCGTCCGCAGGCCGATGTCGCGGACCTGGATTTGCGTCCTGCCGGCGGCGCGCCGCTGGATGAGACGGAGCTGGCTTCGGCCATCGGAAGCGCATTGGAGTCCCTGCCCGATCGCTGCCGCGAGGTGTTTGTATTGCGCCGCTTCAAGGGCATGGACACGGCGGCGGTAGCGCGCCGGATGGGAATTTCAAAACGCATGGTGCAAAAGCACGTGGCGGCCGCGCTGGCGCATTTCGATGCGCATCTGCGGGCGCCGGATTGAGTGGGAACGACAGTGACGAAAGCGAATCGCGAAGGTGGCGGCGGAACAGAGCGGCGGGATGAGCAGACGCTGTGGAACGCGCTCGGTCTATACCCCGTCGAGCTGGATCCGAGTGCCGCGGACCTGATGGTCGAATCCATCCCGCCCCGGCGGTTCTGGCTGCGGCCGGCGCTGGCCGTGGCGGCGCTCGCCGTGCTGGTGGTGACCGCCCTGGTCTGGCATCCCTGGCCGCAGGCCGGTCCCGTTCCGGAGTTCCACCAGTCCGGTCCGGCCGAGCGACTCGTGGTGCGCCTGATCGATGGCTCCCGTATCCAGCTCAACGCCAATACGCGGATCGCGGTCAGCCTGGATGAAACGGGCCGGCAGGTCACGCTCGATCGCGGTGAGGCCCTGTTCGATGTCGCACCCGACCCGGCCCGGCCGTTCACGGTGGTCACCTCCCGGGGCGAGGCACAGGCCCTGGGCACCGTGTTCGATGTGGCCCTGGAGCGGGATGACTTCATCGTAACGGTGGTCGAAGGGCGGGTGCGGGTCAGGCCCGCCAACCGGATGCCGGGTTTTTCGGATGCCCAGATCGCAGGCGCGAACGAGCAGATGACGATCGATGCGCGCGGGCGCCTGCGCGCACGGCGCCTCGACGACCTGCAACCGGTGCTTGCCTGGGTGGACGGCAAGCTGGTGTTCCGCGGCGAGCGCCTGGCGCAGGCGGTCGAACGGCTCAATCGGCACAACCGCCGCCAGATCAGCATTGCCGACCCGGCCCTGACGGCTCTGCCGGTTTACGGGGTGTTCAACATCGGTGACACCAAAGGTTTCGTCGCCGCGCTGCAATCGGCCTATGGAATCCGCGCCGAGGACGGTGGCGATCAGCCCATCCGCCTCACGAGTGCCGGCACCGCCGAATAAGTCCCGGTCCCTCATCACGACCCGCTCCGCGGCAGTCGCGGACCAGCCGGTTTTCATTCTTGCACCGTCAGGGTTCGCTTTTGTCCGCCTGCCGCGTCTACACAGGTAAGGCGCCACGAACCGGGTGCCGCAGTAACCAGTTATCCACGGGAGGAACCTGAGCGATGAGAATCCGATTCGCCGGCTTGTGTGCTCGCGCGCTGACGACCCTTTGCATTCTGCTTGCCACATCCACGGCCCTGGCCCAGGAAGTGCGCGTCGACATACCGCCGCAGAGCCTGGATTCGGCGCTCAAAGCGTTTTCCGACGCCACCGGCATGCAGTTCATCTATGTCGAAGCCGACATCGGATCGGTGCGCACCCGCGGTGTTTCCGGAACCCTGACGGCGGATGCCGCGCTGCAGCGGCTGCTGGACGACACCGGTCTGCAGCATGAATACGCCAACGACAATACCGTGCGCCTGTTCCGCCCCGAGGCGGCGCCCCCGGCGTCGGCGCCTGAAGAGGCCCGGAACGATCCCCCGGTGCGCACCCTGGAGGAAATCGTCATCACCGCCCGCAAACGGGAGGAAAGCCTGCAGGACGTTCCCATTTCGGTGCAGGTGGTCAGCGGTGAGGAAATCCGCGAGCAGAACATCGTCAATCTGCAGGATCTCAGCGCCCAGGTACCCAACCTGTTCGTGACGGAGTCCTACGTGGGTGATGCCGTCTACGTTCGTGGCATTGGTTCGGGACAGAACAACCTGGGTTTCGAGCAGGCCGTCGGGCAGGTCATCGATGGTTTTTTCTACGGGCGCAGCCGCTATTCGCGCTTCGCCTTCATGGACGTGGAACGGGTCGAGGTCCTCAAAGGCCCGCAGGGCGCGCTGATCGGCAAGAACACCACGGCCGGCGCGATCAATATCACCACGGCCCGGCCCACGCGTGAGTTCGAGGCGTGGTTGCAACCCACTTACGAATTCGAAGGCGCCGAGGGCTGGTCGGTCGAAGGCGCCATTTCCGGCCCGTTGTCGGATTCGGTCGCGGGCCGGCTGGCCTTCAGTGTGATTGATCGCGACGGCTTCATCCACAACACGTTTACCGGTCAGGATGATGTGCGCGCCAATGACTGGTCAGCGCGCGGTTCGCTGCTGTGGGACATCGCCGACAACGCCGATCTGCTGTTGCAGTACCAGACCGGCGAGATTCGCCACGATGGTGGCAACAATCAGCTCTCGTTCTGCGATTTCACCTCGCAGCAGGTGCCGGGCGCACCCGTTAACGTCAATTTCACGGCCATTTTTGCCGGCATCGCACCGGACGACTGCACGGCCAACTATGAACGCACCGCCACGGCCGGGAAGTTTGGCGAGAACGTGGAGGGCAAAAAAACCGACTTCGATTCCGTCACCGCGACTCTGAACTGGGATTTCGACCGGGTCCAACTCACTTCTCTGACCGGTTTCGCCCGCTACGATTATCGCGACGAACAGGACGGCGACCGCACCTATGTCGATGTTCTCACCAACGATACGTTTGGCACCCTGCCGGAGTTCGCCGAGGACTACGAGCAGTTCAGCCAGGAACTGCGGATTTCCTCCGCTGTCAGCGATCAGCTGGACCTGATCGCCGGTGTCTACTTCCTGGACAAGACCCAGGAGACCGAGTACATCGTTCATTTCGCCAACCTCGCCGGCCAGGCGATCTCGCGCAATACCTTCACCCGGGAAGAAGGTCGCACCTATGCGGCCTTTGCGCAGGTGGACTATGCATTCAACGACCGCTGGTCGCTGACCGCCGGAGCCCGCTTCACCTACGAGGAAAAAGAAGCGCGCAGCGTGCAGGTGCCGACCGAACTGTATACCTACATTCCACAGGACTGCACTCTGCCGGCCGCTGGCGCCTGTTATCGCCACGACATTTCCGATGATCTGAGCGAAAACGATTTCTCGCCCAATCTTTCGGTGCAGTGGTATCCGACCGGCGATTCGATGTTTTACGCCAACGTTGCCCGTGGATTCAAGGCTGGCGGCTACGACCACGTTCTGGTGTCCGACGAGGCGACCGATCCGAACATTCTCGAGCGCTTCGTGTTCGATCCCGAGGAAGTGCTTTCCTACGAACTGGGTACCAAGCTCACGCTCGCGGATGGCACCGCGCAACTCAATGCGGCCTTGTTTCGCAGCGAATTCGACGACCTGCAACTCGGCGGCTTTCTCAATTCCACCGAAGTCATCAATACCGTGACCAATGCCGGTTCGGCCATCACCCAGGGCGTGGAGCTTGAACTGCGCTGGCGTCCGCTGGATCGATTGACCCTGTTCGCCGCGGTTGCCTACCTGGACAGCACTTACGACGAGTACACTGATGCGCCGTGTTACACCCTGCAGGTGACCGGTTGCGTCAACGGCCGCCAGGACCTCTCGGGCGAGCCCCTCCAGTTCGCCACCGACTGGAAGGGCACGGCCAATGCCGAATACGTTTGGACCTTGCCCGGCGGCATGGACGTGATCGGCTGGGTGCAGTATGCCTTCGTTGATGATTTTCCCCTGCAGGCCGACCTCGACCCCAAGCTGTGGCAGGACGGCTATGGCAAAATCGATGCCCGTCTGACCCTGGCCAGCGCGGACGGAAACTGGCAGGTTTCGCTGATAGGTCGTAATCTCACCGACAAGCTGACCTCGAATTACGGCGACGACGTGCCCGGCCAGGCCGGCACGGTGTGGCGCAGCGTGGATGCGCCGCGCTCGTTCGCGGTGCAGGCCCTGTTCCGGTTCTGAGAACGATCCGGTACCGGATTGCCGGCAACCGAACCACCGGTCGCGGCCGGCTTCGAGGTGAACACGCCGGCCTTCGGGGCCGGCGGCTCGACAACGGGGAGATCGCATGCATGCAGTGACGGGCGCACGGCCCGGAGTGTTTTATGGCTGGTGGAACGTGGCCGCCAGCTTTGCCGGGCTATCGCTGAGTTACGCGATGTTCACGGTGTTCTCGTTCGGCACCTACGTCGGTCCGCTGCAGGCGGAATTCGGCTGGGACCGCGGGCCGATGTCCCTGGCGCTCACCATTGCCAATGCCACCGTGGTGCTGGCCTCGCCGTTGCTGGGGCTGCTCATCGACCGGCTGGGCGCGCGCCGCGTGATGGTGGTGTCGGTGGCGCTGCTGGGCTTGTGTGTGCTGTCGATGCGCTGGCTCACCGGCGACATTCGCCATTACTACCTGATGCACATCCTGCTGCCACTGCTGGGCGCCGGCACCCTGCCGCTGTCCTACTCGCGCATCATCGTGGCGTGGTTCGAGAAGCGCCGTGGCCTGGCGCTGGGTATCGCGCTGTCCGGTTTTGGCGTGGGTGCGGCGCTGGTGCCGGCCTTCGCGCAATGGATGATCGACCAGGCGGGCTGGCGTGAGTCCTATCTCATTTTCGGCGGATTGATTCTGCTGGTGTCATTGCCGCTGACCGCCTTCGTGTTGCGCGACCGGCCGTCCGACATGGGCGAGCTGCCGGACGGTCGCCGGCCGCTGCAGGAGCCGAACCCGGCGGCACAGGCCGCGGTAGCCGCCGGTGCCGCACCCGAAGCCGAAGTTCTTGCCGGGATGAGCCTGGGCGAGGCCATCCGCACGCGGCCGTTCTGGTTTCTGATCGTGTCCATCGCATTGATCGGCATCGGCATCACCAGCATCCTGGCCCACCTCGTGCCGATGCTCATCGGCCGTGGCGTGGCGCCCGCCACCGCGGCGCTGGCCATGAGCCTGCTGGGGCTGGGTCTGATCTTCGGACGCATCCTGTCCGGCTGGCTGATGGACCGGTTCTTCGCACCGTACGTGGCGGCCGGTTTCCAACTCGGGATGGTCTGCGGGCTGGTTCTGCTGGCGCTGGATTTCTCCGGCCCGCTGGCCTTCATGGCCGGTCTTTCCGTGGGTCTGGCGACCGGTTCGGAAATCAGCGAGATCTCCTACCTGGTCTCGCGCTATTTCGGACTCAAAGCCTTCGGGCTGATCAACGGCATCCTGTTCGCGTCGTTCCAGCTGGGCTCGGGGATCGGTGCCTACGCGATGGGCGCCTGGTACGACCACGCGGGCAATTACCTCGACGCTCTGTGGGTGGTGACCGGACTGGTGGTAATCAGTACGATCCTGATCGCAACCCTGGGTCCGTATCCCCGCCAGGCGTCGAGACCCGCCGTGTAGAAATAGATCGTGCCCGTCCGGTTTTGCCCCGGGCGGTCGCAACGGCGGGAAATCAGAAGATCAGCAGGTCTTTGTGGTCCGAGTCGGACTGGGTGGACACGACTTCGGCGGAAATTTCCGACTGCACCGTGCCAAAGGCGTTAAAGCGGATTTCATTCGGGTCGCTGTTGACGATGTAACCGCTGGGCATGGTAAAGACCTGTTCGACTTCCAACTGTACCGTGGAGGACCGCATCGCCGGTATCTCCAGGCGAATGGACTGCGCTCCCTCAGGCCCGCTGTCGTCCACGTGCAGGATCACCTCGGTGTGATACATGCGCGCGGTCTGACGGGCGCGTGTCACCGTGTCATAAACGGCGTCGACTGCCTGGTCGAGTGCGGCAGCACGGTGCAGTTTACCGAGCAGAACGGGAGTGAACGAGAAAAGGATGGCGATCACGCTGACGACGAGCAGCCATTCCAGTGCGGTAATGCCGGCATCGCGACATCGCGGCGACGTGCGCAGAAAGGTACAGCCGGATTGAGTATCTGGTGTCACGGACATCGTGGTTTGCACCCTTTGGGCATGTCCGATACTGACCGCCGGGTGTTCCTTGTCCCGGTCTGGAGCCCCTTCGGCGCGCGCTCTTCAACGGCCGGCCTGAGATCCCTGGTGGCGTACGGCGTGTTACACCGGCATGTTCCCCGCGATCATGCTACTACAGACGTTGTAAAGAGACTAGTTTTAATGCGTCTTTTACGGCAGGCACAAGCCTTCGCCATATCTGTGGCGGGCGCGTGCAGGCTGCGGATAGAAATCTCCAGCCCGGTCCTGGAGTTGTTTCTCTCAGCGGTAGCGCAGGTTCTCTCGGGACAGTTCGGACACCGCGGCCTTGCCCATCAGTTTCATGCCGCGTTCGATCTCGGCCTGCAGCAAACCCAGCGCACGCTCCACGCCGGGCTGGCCGGCCGCGGCCAGTGCGTACAGGTAAGCGCGTCCGCCCGAGCATGCCGTCGCCCCGGCGGACAATGCCTTGATCACGTGGGTGCCGCGGCGAATGCCGCCGTCGCAGATGACCTCGATGCGATCGCCGACCGCATCGACGATTTCGGGCAACTGGTCGAAGGGGGCGCGCGAACCGTCGAGCTGGCGGCCACCGTGGTTGGATACCATGATGGCATGCGCGCCCATATCCGCCGCGCGACGTGCATCGGCCACCGACATGATGCCTTTGAGTACGAAGGTGCCTCCCCAGTCGGCCGCGATGCGCTCGGCCTTGGCCCAGTCCAGGGTCGGATCCAGCATGGAATTGAAGTAGTCCGAAACCGTGACCGAGACCTTGCTGCCCTGCGGCACGTGGTCCTTCAGGTTGCTGAGCTCGAAGCGCTCGCGGAAAAAATGATTGAGCGCCCAGCCCGGATGGCGGGCGAATTCGTACACGCTGCGTGGCGTCAGCCGGATCGGTGTGGTGAAGCCGGTGCGCAGGTCACGTTCGCGATTGCCGCCGACCGCGGTGTCGACGGTCACCGCCAGCGCATCGAAACCGGCCGCCTTGCAGCGCTCGACCATGCTGCGGTTCAGGCCTTCATCCTTGTGCACGTAGAACTGGAAGAGTTTGGGCGTGGAAATGGTCTCGCCGATCTCCTCGATGGACACCGTGCCCAGCGAGGAGATGCCGAACCAGGTATTGAAACGTTCGGCCGCCCGCGCGACCGCACGCTCACCCTCGTGGTGGAACAGGCGTTGCAGCGCGGTGGGCGACAGGAAGAACGGCAGGCCTACCCGGCGTCCCAGCACCTCGACCCCCAGGTCGACGGTTTCCAGGCCGGCGAGCACGTCAGGAACCAGATCGCAGTCGTCGAAGGCCGCGGTATTGCGCCGATAGGTCAACTCGTCGTCGGCCGCGCCGTCGATGTAATGAAAAATCGGACCCGGCAACCGGCGTCGTGCCAGTTCGCGGAAATCGGGAATATTGTGGCAGTCGGTGAGTCGCATGAAGGTCAGCATCTTACGGGATTTCACGGCGTTTGCCGATACCGTTTCAATCGCCCCCCGGCATCCTGTGGATGCGAATTGACCGGTCAGGAGGCGGATGCCACCATGGGACTCGTGAGCGCCAGCATACAACTCAGTAATCCCCGCAGGCCTGATCGTACACCCGCGAAGCCGCTCCATCACTGTCAATCCGGACAGCCCCAACTTGCCGCGGGGGTCGGCCCGCCAGGCGGCATTTACCTGAGTGCGGCCGGAGCCTGAGCCGGGTCAACGCAGGCGACTTCGATCTGTGTCACCGTGAGAAGTCGGTTCCTTGACTGGAGTTCCTGCATGCAACTCGCGATTCGATTTCTCCGGCCGTTTGGCGCCTTGCTGCTGTCCGCCGTCGCGTTGGCGGCGAATGCCGCGGACCTGAGCCGCGGCGAAGCCATCTACGCGGCGAATTGCGTCACCTGCCATGGCCCGCAAGGCCGTCCGGATCCGGACTCGCCGCTGGTCAAGAGCCTCGGCATCGTGCCGGCGAATTTCTCCGACCAGCTGTTCAACAGCCGCGAGCCCGCGTCGGACTGGAAAATCGTGATTACCCACGGTGGCCCGGCGCTGGGTTTTTCCGAGCAGATGCCGGCATTCGGTGACGCGCTCACGGAGGAGGACATCGACTCGGTGCTGGCCTACATCAAGACCACGCTGGGTGGCGAGCACGATTACCCGGACGGCGAACTCAATCTGTTTTTGCCGATCCGGACCAAGAAGGCCTTTCCGGAAGATGAATGGGTCTGGAAGCAGCGCTACACAGGCCAGGATGGCGACAATGCGTGGAAAAACACCCTGGAGTATGAATTCCGCATTGGCCGGCGCGCCCAGGGCATCATGGAGGTAACGCACGAGGTTGAAGGCAGCAACGCGGAATTCGGCCACCTCGAACCCGGTTTCAAATACGTGCTCAAACACGACAAGGCGGCCGGTTTCATCCTGACCGGCGCCGCCCAGATCGGCATTCCCCTGAATGCAGATGCAAACTGGGAACTGCTGCCCTATCTCGCGGTTGGAAAAGTCCTCAGTGATGCGTTTACCTTCCAGGGCAGCGGCCGCCTGAAACTCGACCTGGAAGACTCGGACAAGAGCAGCGCGGAACTCGCCGGCATCGTGCACTGGACGCATACGAGCTGGCCGCGCAACGTGTTTCCGGCGCTGGAAATCGTCGCCGAGGTTCCGTTCGACCGAGGCAGCGGCAGCGGGCGCCGGGACGCGTTGCAGTTTTCCGTGCTCCCGCAGGCCCGCATCGGCCTCAACAAGCGCGGCAATATCGCACTGAACGTCGGCGTGGAACTGCCCGTGAACGACACCGACCGTTATGACTGGCGGGGCTACGTGTACTTTATCTGGGACTTCGCTGACGGCGGGCTGCTCGAAGGCTGGTAGCACCGCCCGGGTTCCCTGGCCACCGGTTCGGCAGCCCGCTGCCCCGATCCGGCCACCGGTCAGCCGTCGCTGTGCCTCACCTGGGTGCTTTACTTCGCAGCGGGCATGGCCATCATGCCCGCCAATGCCATGCGGAGGGCAGCTGCGATGAACGTTCCCCACCTGATCGACCGTAACCAGGCGACTTTGAAGCTGCTGTTCGTCGGCACGCTCAGCCTGGTGATGCTGATACCGCTGGTGATGGTGCGCGGCGTCATTGACGAGCGCCAGGGCATGCAACATCAGGCGCAGGCGACCATCGCGCAACGCTGGGGTGGCGGTCAGATGATCGGCGGCCTGGTCGCCTTGTCACAGAGTACGGTAGAAACCCGCGATCCACGCGGCACCGATGCGCGCCAGAACTGGCGCGCACAGGTATTGCCCGAGGTTGATCTCGAGGCTCGGCTCACCACCGAATTCCGCTATCTGGGCATTTACGAGGTGCCGGTCTACACCACCGGGATAAGCGTGAGTGGCGTCGTCGACCCGGCTTTGTTGCGCGATTCCGCGGCCGATGGCGATCTCGTGCTGTGGCTGCCGCTGGCCGATGTGCGCGGCGTGCGTGACGTGTCGGACCTGCGGCTGGGGGACATCGATATCCCGGCGCGTCCGCTGGACGCCGGTGCGGCCGCTTGCGGGATTTTCGGACTTCAGTTCACCCTGAAAGCGTCCGACCGCGCCCGGCTGTGGGCGGATCGTGACCCGGATGACACGGGCAAGCACATTCCGTATCGCCTGAACCTGCGCCTGGCCGGCAGCCACAGCCTGCAATTCCTGCCGCTGGCAGACACCACCAGGGTCAGCCTGGAGGCCGACTGGCCGCATCCGGAATTCATCGGCCAGTTCCTGCCGGCCGAACGGACCATCACGGAAACCACCACCGCCCGCTGGACCCTGCTCGGCCTCAATCGCCCGTTCGCGGGCACCTGGCACCTGGAGGACCTGGGCTGGCAGCAACTCGCGATGTCGGCCTTCGGCCTGCGCCTGGAGACCCCGGTCGATGCCTACCAGCGCAATGAGCGTTCGGTGAAGTACGGCTTTCTGTTCATCAGTCTGACCTTCTTCACGCTGTTTCTGTTCGAGGTGATGACCGGCCGGCCGCTGCACCCGGTTCCCTACGTACTCACCGGCGCTGCGCTGGCGGTGTTCTACCTGGTTTTGCTGGCCCTGTCGGAATATCTGCCCTTCGCGGCCGCTTTCGCGCTGGCCGCCGGCCTGCTGCTGGCCATCGTCGCGCCCTATACCGGTGTGGTGCTCGGTGGTCGCAGGCGGGGCGTTCTGGTTGGGCTGATGATGGCGGTGACGTATGGGCTGCTGTATGTACTGGTCAGCGCCGAGCATGCCGCGCTGTTGCTGGGCTCACTGGCGTTGCTGGCCGCGATCGCGGGACTGATGTACCTGACCCGCCGGGTGGACTGGTATGGCTATGGACGGTCCGGCGGGGCGGTTCGGGACGAAGGCCGGAGCGGCTGAGCCAACGGCTGGTTGCCCCCGCCGGGGTGGAGGCCGGCGACCTTCAGCCGCCGAACACCTTGCGCAACAGCTCGGTGGTGCGCTTGGCGGGGTTCTCGCGGATAGCCGCCTCTTCACGGGCCAGGTAGTAGAAGATGCCGTCCATGCCCTTGTCCACGACGTAGCCGGTGAGATCCATGTCCACAGAGGAAGCGAAGGGAATGTCCTCGTAGCGGTCCATGGCCTTGTCATAGGTCTGTACGGCGCCGACGTCCGCCAGGGTGTCGTCGACGATGGGGGTCATGGCTTCAGCCAGCGGCCCCGACATTTTCGAGCGGAAGTACTGCGTGGCGGCGTCGTCCGGGCCCTTGTAAATCTCCATCACGTCTTCGAGGGTCAGGTCGCGAATGGCATCCACGAACAGGGTTTGCGCTTTCGGCGTGGCCACTTCGGCGGCTTCGTTCATGCGTGATTCGAGGTCGGTCAGAAGACCATCCATGCCGACCTTTTCCAGCAGATCCCGCACTTTGTCGAGTTGGCCGGGCAGCGGGATGTGGATCAGCGGATCCAGATTGAAACCACCCGGCTGGCCCAGTTGGCCGACCACCCGTTCGGTGCCAACGGTCAGCGCCTCCTTCAGGCCCATGCCGATTTCTTCGGTGCTGGCCGCGTTATTGTCTTTTTTGCCGGTCAGCGACTTGAGCGTGTCGAAAATATCGGCGCGGACAGCCGGGGTAAAGGCGCAGGCCAGCACAATGGACAAGGCGATGGCCAGGGGCAGGGCAGCCTGCCAGGCGCGACGCAGTTGGCTCCGTGGGTTCGCAAAGGACATGCACATACTCCCGGCCCGCGGGCGATTCCGCCATTCCATTATAGGCGCCGGGCCGGAACATGCCCGGCCCGGTGCCTCAACCTCTGATTGAGGTCAGGGTTTGACGAACTTCAGGGAAAAACGGTCGGTATTGCCGGTGACTGATCTGCGCCCGACCTCGTAGCGCAACTCGTCATCGGGCCGGTAGTGCAGGTCGCTGAAATCGACGAACTCGAATCCGGCGGCCTGGATTTCCTTGATCGCCAGCACCGGGTCGAAGCGGCGCCCGTTCTCGTTGTCATTGGCCTGCATGTGCCGGCGGGTGTGGTCGACCACCGCGTAGATGCCACCTGATTTGAGCGCATCGAAAGCGGCCTCGTTCATCGCGGCCCGGCCTTCGGCATTGAAGTTGTGGTAGTTGCGGAAGGTCAGCACCATGTCGGCGCCGGTCACTCCCAGATCGGCGTTTTCCAGCACGTAGTAGCGGGAGCCTTCCGGCCGGTAGACCTTCGCGTCCGCCGCAGCGCGGCGCATGTTCTCGAATCCCTCGGTGCCGGACAGTTCCTCTTCCATGCGCGTGCCGCCGTAGGCGATGTAGAAACGGCCGTTCTCATCGAGGACCGGCGAGAGTATCCGGGTGTACCAGCCACCGCCGGGCAGCAGTTCGACCACGGTCATGTCGTCGCGCAGCCCGAAAAACTCGAGTGTTTCCAGCGGCAGGCGGTTGGCATCGCGGGCGACGTCGCGCTCCGGACGAATGTCGGAAGCCATGGCGGCCTCGATTTTCGCGCGCGTGGCCTCGTGATCGTCCGCGGCGGCCGGTATTGCGACAAGAGCTGTCAGCAAAGCCGCGAATACGAGAGGGATTCGGTTCATGATGGACCTCGACAGGAGTGGTTGGACTGGCAAGCTTACCAAAGCTGAACGGCGGGTCCGGAATTTCAACCACGGCTGCATGCCTGCCCCGGTCTTGCCGATTCAGTCCTTGCGGGTGGGTTGCTGCTGGCCGATGTGGCGCTCGCCGCGCGCTTCGGCGAGCTCGATCTGGCGGGCGCGTTCCAGCAGCCCCTGGCGTTTCTCCTCGGTGAGCCGGTGGTGGCAGCGGGGGCAGGAAACGTGCTCCTCGAACAGCGGTGAGGCCCGGTCTTCCGCGGTCACCGGCATGCGGCACGCCGGACACACCTCGGTATCGCCCGCGCTCAGATCGTGGTCGACGGTGACCCGGTTGTCGAACACGAAGCAGTCGCCCTGCCACAGGCTGTCGTCCGGATCGACCTTCTCCAGGTAGTTCAGAATGCCACCGTCCAGGTGGTAGACATTTTCGAAGCCCAGTTGCAGCAGAAACGCGGTGGCTTTCTCGCAGCGGATGCCGCCGGTGCAGAACATCGCCACGTGGCGGTCTTTGTCCGGATCCAGGTTCTCCTCCGCCCACGCGGGGAATTCGCGGAACGAGCGTGTGTGCGGATCTTCGGCGCCCTCGAAGCTGCCGAGGTGGTACTCGTAGTCGTTGCGCGTGTCGATGGCCCGCACATCGTCACGCGAAATCAACGCGTTCCAGTCTTCCGGGGAAATGTATTGCCCCACTTCGTGGGCGGGGTCGATGCCGGGCACGCCCAGCGACACGATCTCTTTCTTGATCCGCACTTTCATGCGGTGAAAAGGTTGTTCCGCGGCCCGCGATTCCTTGTACGGCAGCTCCGCCAGCCGTGGATCGGCGCCCAGCGCTTCAAACAGCCCACGTACCGATTCATCGGGCCCGCTGACCGTGCCATTGATGCCCTCGGCGGCCAGCAGGATGGTGCCCAGCAACCCGAGTTCCTCGCAGCGCCGCTGCAGCGGTTCGCGCAACTCGCGGAAGTCCGGCAGGGCGGTGAAGCGGTAGAAGGCCGCAACGAGGTGCGGCGAATCGCCGGCGGAGGGACGAGTGTTCATGCAGCCAAGATGCGACCGATGCGGCTCGTCCTCAAGGCCCGGGGATGATCAGCGTTGCGCCAACAGCCACTTGCGCAGGCGGTTGGAATCGCCGAACGGGGTCAGCTTGCCGAACGAGTTCAGCAGTACGATGGACAGGTCTTCGCCGCCGATGTTGGCCCGCATGACCAGGCAGCGGCCGGACTCGTTCAGGTAGCCGGTCTTGCTCAGCTCGATCTGCCAGTTGGCGTTTTTCAGCAGGCGGTTGGTGTTGACGTAAGTCAGCGGTCCGCGGTTGCGCCACGGCCGCACCTCGATCCGCCGCGTAGTCGTGGCCTCGCGGATCAGGGGGTAGCCGTCCGCCGCGGTGATCATTCGCGCCAGGTCCCGTGCGGTCGACAGATTGTCCGGGCTCAGGCCGGCCGGATCGGCGAAGCGCGAATCGGTCATGTCCAGGGCGGCGGCTTTGCGATTCATCGCCTCCACGAAGGCGTCGCGGCCTTCCGGCCAGCTGCGGCCGAGTGCCGCGGCGGCGCGGTTTTCCGACGACATCAGCGCCAGCATGATCAGTTCGCGGCGGGTCAGGGTGGCGCCATACCCCAGCCGCGAACCCGTGAGTTGCAGGGTGTCGCGGTCGGCCCGGGTGATCGTGATGTTCTCGTCCGGGTCGAGATCCGAATCCAGGATGACCATGGCGGTCATCAGTTTTGTGATCGAGGCGATCGGCCGCACCGTGCCGGGGTTCTTGGCGTAAACCACCTGGCCGTCGGGGTCGAGCACCAGGGCGGACTCCGAACGCAGACCGGGGTTTCCGGAAAGGTCCGTGAATTTCGAGGCCGCGGTAGCTGAAGAGGTGGCGCCGGTCAGCACCACGCAGAGAAGTGCAGCGAAAGCGAATTCCTTGCGCACGCTCGTTCTCCTGTGATTCGTCTTGCGTCCGTGTCGGACACGATTATCCACGGATTGGGGCGATCGCGCCACGTTGGCGGGTGCCGTGGCCTACAGGGGCCAGATCCAGAGCAGCATGGGAATGCCGGTGACGATGACGAGAATTTCCATCGGCAACCCCAGCTTCCAGTAGTCGCCGAAGCGGAAGCCGCCCGGCCCCAGGATCAGCGTATTGTTCTGGTGGCCGATGGGCGTGAGAAAGGCACAGGAAGCGCCGATGGCGACGGCCATCAGGAAGGTGTCGGCATTGACGCCCAACTGGGCGGCGGCGCTGATGGCGATGGGACACATCACGGCGGCGGTGGCGGCGTTGTTCATGAAGTCCGACAGGGTCATGCTCAAAATCAGAATCAGGACCAGCGTGACGACGGGCTCGCTCTGGCCAATCGACTGCTGGAGACTGCGGGCGATGAGGTCCGCGGCACCGGTCGATTCCATCGCGCCGGCGACCGGGATCAGCGCACCCAGCAGCACGATGACCGGCCAATCCACGGCCTCGTAGACCTTTCTCAGTGGCAGCAGTTTGAGGGCCATGTAGGCCAGCACCCCGCCGGCGAATGCGATGGCGGCGGGCAGCAGGCCGAAAGCCGCGCCGGCGATCGCCACGGCCATGATGCCGACCGCGCTCAGCGCCTCACCGCGGTCGGGCAGGTCCAGACTTCGCGGCGCCAGCGGCACGCAGTTGGACGCCGAGGCAAAGCCGGAAAGCGCGCCCGGGGCGCCCTGCAGCAACAACAGGTCGCCGGCCTGGATGCGGGTGGTGCGCAGCCGCCGGATGCTGCGTCGGCCACGGTGGGAAATGGCCAGCAGGTTCAGTCCGAAGCGCGCGCGGAGCTGGATCTCCTCCGCGGATCGCCCGATCAGGTCGGACGCGGGCATCACCACCAGCTCACGCAGCTCGGTTTCCCGTGGTGAGCTCTCGGTGTCACTTTCGCTGTTTGCGCTCGACTTTTTCGCATCGGCCGAAGTGTCGCCATCCGCTTCCTTGTCCGCTTTGTTTTCTTCCGAGTCCCCGGGTTCCTTCTGCAGTTCGAGCCCGAGTCCGGACAAGACCTTGGGCAAGGCTTCCGGGTCGGCTTCGATGACCAGGATGTCGCCCGGCTTCATGATGCGCCGGGCATTGGGTGCGGAAATGCGGAAGTCGTTACGCACCATGCCGATGACCTGGGCGTCGGCGTCCGCCAGTGCGTTTTCGACTTCGATCAGTTGCATGCCGGCGGCCTTGCTGTCCCGGGCGATGCGGGCCTCGGTCAGGTACTTGCCGGTATCGAAACTGCCCGCATCTTCGGGAATCCGCTTCGGTACCAGGCGCCAGCCCACCGCGGCGATGAAGACGACTCCCAGGGCGGCGACGGCTAGGCCCACCGGTGAGTAGTCGAACATGCCGAAACTGGGCATGCCGGCTTCCTCGCGGAAAGCGGAAACAATCAGGTTCGGCGGCGTGCCGATCAAGGTGGTCATGCCGCCGAGAATGGTGCCAAAGCTCAGGGGCATCAGTACCCGGCCCGGCGGCAGATCGTGGCGCCGCGCCAACTGGACGCCGATCGGCATCAGCAGCGCCATCGCACCCACGTTGTTCATGAAGGCCGACAATAAGGCGCCCAGCCCGATGAGGGCGGCGATGCTGGTCATGGTGCCCCCCTGGCTTGGCAGCACGCGCTGGGCCAGCGCATCCACCGCCCCGGTCGACTGCAGTCCCTGGCTCAGCACCAGTACGCATGCCACCGTGATTACGGCCGGGTGGCCAAAGCCGGAAAAGGCTTCGGCGGAGGGCACCAGGCCGGCCAGCACGCAGACCAGCAAGGCGCCAAGAGCAACCATGTCGTGCCGCCAACGGCCCCACAGGAACATGCCCATGGTGAAAAGAAGAATCACGAACAGGATGATCTGATCGGTATTCATGGGGGTGCTGTGGCCCCTGGTTCGGGGCGCTGTCTGGGGTTGCGGGCGCGCATACCCTTTCATGATGGGGGCATCCCGGCCGCGAGGACAAGGCCGGCGTTGCGCCGTCAAGGAGGCGGCCCGCCAGTGCCGGAGTGCGAAACACCGGCGGGCCGCAAGGGACGCAGCCGTTACGCTTCGGCTGCGGAGGGGGTAATCGGCGCCCTTAGCGGGCGGCGCGGATCGCGCGTACGGCTTCCCGGGTGGTCCACGTCGCATTGGCGATGAATCGGAAATTGATCAGTGCGGCCTGGTAGCCGTCACCTTCCGGCACCTGGGCGGCGGCGGTGGCGTCGGTGACGACCGCGACCTCGAAGCCCTGTTCGATCAGCTCCCGCATGTGGGACTCGGTGCACAGGTTGGCCGACATGCCGCCGAGGATGATCTTGTCGATGCCGCGCTTGCGCAGCTGCAGCACCAGGTCGTTGGTCTCCGGGCCATAAACCTTGTGCGGGCTGGTGACGATGGTCTCACCGTCCTCGATCAGCGGCTTGTAACGCTCCAGCCAGTCCGCGCCCGAACCTTCAAGGCCGTCGACATTGACCGGGCCTTTGCGGTCGAACATGCCGATGCCGTGCATCAGGGCTTCCAGCGCGCCCTCGAACTTCCACTGATGGTCGTGCGGGTAGTAGTAATGCGGCGAAATGAACAGCGGCATGCCCTGCTTCTTGGCGGCCTTCATCAGTTGTTCGATGTGCTTCACGGTACCGTTCTCGGTGACGTTCTTGCCCACCACGCCCCAGGTCACGCCGTCGGGGCTGAGAAAATCATTCTGCGGGTCGGTGATCAGGACCGCAGTGCGTTGCAGATCGATCTCCATGCCCGGATCGGGCACCTGCGCGGCTGCCGGCAGGGCGACGAACGAGAGCACAAGCGCGGCGAACAGGCCGAGCCAGCCACCGCGGCGGCGCGCGTTGCGGGCCCGGCGTGCGCGGCGCCGCTCGATGCGGGACGAAGCGTCGGCATCGTCATTGGCTGCGGCATCGGAAGCGATCGCGATTTCGCCGAGGCGGCCGCTCGAAATCAGTTCGGCCACGTAGAGCGGATCCCAGGCGCTGGATTCGGTCGCAGGGGCGGGGTTGGCTTTGAATGGATTCATGGGTTTCTCCTGTTGCTGGGTGCACGAAAAGTGCGTGGTTCGCCTGTCTGGCCTTCGCCTTGGGCGGAAAAATTGCGGATCATTGCGGGGGGTTGCCGACGTGCAGCAACTGGCGTTCCGACGCATCGATCGGGATGTCGTTGGCGCTCATGTCGCGGCGCCGCATCAGGCCGTCGTCGTCGAATTCCCAGTGCTCGTTGCCATGGGTACGGAACCACTGGCCGGTGGCCGCGTCCTGCCATTCGTAGATGAATCGCACCGAAATGCGGTTGTCAGTGAACGACCACAGCTCCTTCATCAGCCGGTAGTGCAGTTCCCGGCGCCACTTTTCGGTCAGGAAGGCGCGGATGTCGTCCCGCCCGACGAAGAACTGGTCGCGGTTGCGCCATTGCGAGTCGACCGAATAGGCCCGGGCGACCCGTTCGGGATCGCGGGAGTTCCAGGCGTCCTCGGCTGCCTGCACCTTGGCGCGGGCAGTGGCTTCGTTGAACGGTGGTGTGAGTGCGTTTGTGGGCATGAGGTTTCTCCTGTCTGGTCAGATTTCGTGGCCCGGGTCATGCAACCCGGCGCCCGTCTGCCCGGATATACGCACGATTCGTACCAATCAGGAAAAACTCTTTAATTCAGATAGTTGGGGATATTCTTCGGGTCGCAGATTTTTGCGAAACCCAATAATTTGTAAAGCAATTCACAGGAATTCGCGAAGTCCCGGGGGCTGTTCCACGAGGGGAGAGGCGGTGGCGTCGGGCGCCGCGAAACGGGCAGTCAAAGCAGAGGGGGGCTGGCACGCCGGGGGTGCGCCGGGCAGGAATTCGAGACGGGGCGAAGCCGCTACTTGTGCATGCTGCTGAATCCGGTCCGGCCCGTCATGATTCAAGCCGGGTGGTTTGGCCGGCCGGACTGACCTGGCCGCAACCAAAAACGGCGCCGGGCGGGTTACCGCCCGGCGCCGTGACACGCGCAGCAGGCTACGGGCACATGCTGCGAATCTGGTGGGATTCGATCGCGGCATCCTCCCACAGGTAGGTGTCGTCGTCGCTCCACACGTAGTACACGGTGTCGTTGGGCAGCAGCAGTACCGTGATACCGCCGAAGCCGGACATGAACGGGATCCACAGGTCGCCGGAGCAGCCGGTTTCGGGCGCGATGTCGTGGGCCCAGAAGCCGTTGTTGTACTTGAATCCGGTGGCCGAGGTGTCGATGCCGCGGTCGGACGGGTCGCGTTGCAGCGCGGCGTCGAGTTCGAAGCTGTCGACCACGAGTTGGCCGTTGACGCGTCCGTCGTCCATGTTCAGGAACTGCGTCACCTTGGCGACGTCGTCGCGCAGGAAGGTCAGGCCCCAGCCGGTGAACGGCTGCTGCACGCCATCGTAGGTGCGGCGCGAGACCTGGGACGCCGGACTCATGCCGATCGGCTTCCAGATTTCCTCGACCAGGATATCGTCGAAGATGTCCTTGCCGCTTCCCTCCAGCGCCTTGAGCTGTGCGTTCATCGCCGTGCCCAAAATGTAGGTGTCGGAGGTGTGGTACACCCAGGTCGAACCCGGCGAGGCCTTGCGGCTGTATTGCGTACAGGAGTAATCGATCTTGCTCGCGTGGTCCTCCGGCAGGAACAGGTCGTTGGTGTGCGAGGCACCTTCATCGCTCATGTACAGCGCCGACTGGTAATTGCCGGTGGCCATGTCGATGACGTGGCGGTAGGGCACGTCGTTCCAGTTACCGTCCGCGGCGCAGTCCGGCACGTGGCTGGCGACCGTCGTGTTCATGAAACCGGGGTGTTTCAATTCCATGCGCATCAGCGCCACGCCGGCGAATACGGACTTGGCGCTGGAGTAGGAGGGCAGCGCCAGGTTGTCGCAATAGGGATAGGTGCCGTTGCGGGTTTCACAGCCGCCCACGTAATGCGTGCCGTCGATGACGAAACCGACTGCGGTCAGGTGGTCGGGGTCGACCTCGGCCGGCCCGCCGAACTGGCTGGGGTCGGCTCCAGGGTAGTCGGTGGCCAGGTCCGCGAGGGGTTTGACCGGCATGCGGCCATTGACCTCGTCCTGGTAGGCGGCGCGCAGGTCGTTGGCGTTGGCCACCGGGCCCGGCGTGTAGTCCGCATCCAGCAGGCCCCACATGTCGAACTTGTAGTACAGGCAGGTTTCGCTGGAAATCTGGTAGGCGGCTTTCGAAGTCGAGCCGTCATCCTTGAACAGGAAGGTGAGCACGCCGTTGTGCATGCAGTTGGCGTTTTTCTGGTGCAGGGTGAAGGGAATCGAGGCCCGGCTCCAGCCGCTGTCACTGTTCTCCTTCCACACGCGCCCGGCTTCCAGGATGTACTCCCAGTACGGGTGCGAATCGGTCATCGTGCCGCGTTCGACCGGGAACAGGTGGGTGCCGGTCTGCACGAATTCGAAGTCGAACTCCGGCAGGTGCTTGCGCGGGTTGTCCTTATTGTTGGTGTAGCGGTAGGTATCCTTGTGCTCGTCGAAGTCGCCCCCCGTGGCTTCGCCGGTCAACTGCAGCGAGCCCTCGAACACGTGGTCGGGCTGGGCGGCTTCGGCCGGCACGCTGTAGGCGGAAAGGTCCACCAGGCTGCCGGGATCGCTGCCGTTCTGCAGGGTCGAATAAGTCAAGGCCGAGCGGCTGACGTTACCGCTGCCGCTGAGCGGATCGAAGTTGGGGTCGAAGCCGCCGCCACCGGGCTCGGTGCCGGTGCCGTTGACCCCGAATTGCAGCACCGCGGTGTCGGGGTCGTTGGACGGAATGTCCAGGGTGTCGGACTGGTATCCGGTGGATGAAGGTGCGAAGCGTACCGTGACCTGGCAGCTCTGGCTCGGGGTCAGGGTCGCGCTGCTGCAGGCATCGGCCTGCAGCGAGAACGGGGTGGCCAGGCCCGAGAGCGACCCGATTACGAGGTTGGCGGTGCCGTCGTTGCTGACCGTCAGCACCCGGTCGGACTGGGTGCCGGTGTCGACGTTGCCGAACGCGCCATTACCGCTGATCGAAATATCGGGTTCGGGGTCGATGCCGCCGGGTGTGCCGGAAACCGTGATTTCGTCGCCCCAGCAGTAGTCACCGGTCTGGCCGCCGGTGCCGCGGAAGCGGAGCTGCAGGTCGGCATTGTCGTCGGCACCCGCGGGCGTGACGGTATTGGAATAAAACGTGCTGTTGTCACTGCCATTGCCCACGTGCACGACCTGGGTCCAGGCACTGCCGCCGTTGGTCGAAACCTCGGCGTAGCAGTCCTCGCCGTTTTCCAGCGACGTGGCGGCCAGGTTCATCGTGACCGAAACAGCACTGTAGCCGGTGGTCGCGACATGCAGCACGGAATTCGCCGTGCCCTTGTGGCGCAGCGAGTAATTGCCGATGGCCTTGAGTCCGTTGACGGCAACGTTGCCCGTCGTGGTCCAGCCGTTGGCGTCGCCGTCTTCGAAGCCGTCGTTGACGATGATATCCGCGGATGCCGGTGGGCTCAGGGCGCAGGCGGCCAAAGGCAGTACGAGCAGGGGAATGAGGTGCAGGCGGTTCATGAGAGCTCCCGGCACGCGGGTCGCGTGCAATCAGTGTCCGCAGCGCCGGGAACAGCCGGTGAACCGTGCCCCGGCAGGCTGTCTGGACGGAATCCATTCGTTATCGCCCGGTATTTGTAGCAGGCGGGCCGGTCGCCAGGTAGGACCAGTTTCGGAAGCGTCATGAGTCCAGCGGCTGGGCGCCGGCCGTGTCACGCGGCCCGGGTGGGCCGCTGTCGCGGGGCCCGAAGGCCCGGGACGGATCGGCTGCAGGCGCTGCCCACCCGGAGGTTCAGGGCACGGGTGGCGCAGGTTCGGAATCGTCCGCCCGGTACACGAATTTTCCGCCGAGCAGGGTCATCAGGCAGCGTGCCTCCTTGATGGCATCGGCGGGAGCGGTGTAGAAGTCGGTGTCCCAGACAGCCAGGTCGGCGTACTTGCCCGGTTCGATCGAGCCGGTCCGGTCCTCGAGAAACAGTTGGTGGGCGGCCCATAGGGTGTAGGAGCGCAGCGCCGTGCGCACGTCCACCGCCTCGGCCTGTCCGAAGGCGTCCGCGCCATACACGCCGAGCAGAGGTGTGCGGGTCATCGACGCCCAGATGCCGTAGCGCGCGGGAAAGGGCGTTACGAAATAGTCCGAGCCGCCGCCCCACTGGATGCCTTTGTCCCGGTACGTGCGAAAGGGATTCAGCCGCAGACTGCGCGCTTCGCCGAAGTTGCCGGCGTAGGTGTCGCCGATCCACCAGGTAAACGTGGCCTGGGGTTCGGGGTAGGCCGCATCGAACTGTTGTTGCAGGGCGGCTATCGTGTTGATGGCGAGTTCGGTGGGGATGTTGGCGTGGATGATGGAATGGCGCAGTCCGCGGCGGGGGTTGTGGATCAGTGCGAGGGCGTACGAAGCCACGACCCAGTCGATGGCGCGGTCGCCAATCGCATGGACGCCCATGTGCAGTCCGTTGTTGTGGTAGAGCAGGATCAACTCGCGCAGCACTTCGGCATCGATGGCCGGGTAGCCCCGGTTGCCCTCGTCGGTGCCGCTGCCGTCCCGGTTCCAGTCTTCCCACATCCACGCCGTGCGCGCGCCGCCGCTGCCGTCGGCGAACAGCTTCACGCCGCCGGAGATCAGCCGATCGTCGCCCGTGTCGTCGTAGGGGCGGGTGAAGTCGCGGATGTGCCGCACCAGGGCGCGCGCTTCCCCCAGGTTGGTCGGGCTGGGCCACAGCGCGAACAAGCGCACCGTCAGGGCGCCTTCGTCCGCGACCTCGCGGTACAGGCGCCAGGCTTCGTCCGATGCCCGCGTGTCGGCGCCCAGGCCCCAGCCGATGCCGGGATCCTTGGCGGCCGTCATGCCCTCGCGATTCAAGGCGCGGGCCATCTGGCGCAGCGCCTCGCGCTTGTCGTCGGCATCGGCTGCCGGGATGTGGCGCGTGACCAGCTTCATGGCCGATTCCTTGAGCACCCCGGTCGGCTCGCCCGCGGCATCGCGGTCGATCACGCCACCGGGCGGGTCCTGCGTGTCGCGGTCGATCCCGGCCAGGGTCATGGCCAGGCCGTTGGCGACCCCGTAATGCCCCATCGTGTGCGCCAGCCAGGCGGGCCGGTTACCACTCACGGGGTCGAGATCGCTGGCGTACAGGTAACGCCGCTCCTCCAGTTTGCCCTCGTCCCAGCCGCGCCCGACGATCCAGTCGCCCTCACCGGCTTCGGCATTGCGGGCCGCCACCCGATCGACGACGTCGGCGACCGAGCGCACTCGCGGAAACGACAGGTCGAGGGTGCTCAAGCGCATCAGCCCGCCTTGTGAGAAGTGCAGGTGCGTGTCGATGAGGCCGGGAGTGACCGTGCGGCCCTTGAGGTCGAGGATTTCGGTGTCCGGACCCGCCAGTTCCCCCACCGCATCGTCGCTGCCCACCGCGATGATGCGTTCGCCGCGGATGGCCAGCGCCTGTGCCACGGAGTCGGCCGCGTCGACCGTGAGGATGTTGCCGTTGACCAGGATGCGATCGGCGGGTGCCACTTCCCCGGCCGGTCCGTTGGTCTCCGGCTCGAAGGGGGGTTCCGCGGCCATCGCGAGACCGGCGATCAACAGGGTCAGAACGCTCAGGTGAATTCGCACGAACATCGGGTGATCTCCTCGCCGGGTTCGGCCGCGGCCCGGATGGCCTCCGGGGTTCCGGCTATGGTTACCCTCCGGTGCGGGGGTTTGCAAGGCCCGCCGGTTGGTTCGGCGCTGAGGTCCGAGTTTGGCAGTACGGCGATGGACGGCCGTGGCGTGGACACGGCCCCGGATGCCCGGGGCGGCGTGCCGGTTTGTTTGAAGCCCGTGGGCGTGAAGAAACGGTCAGTGGTCAGTGGTCAGGGAACAGGCCTCAGGGTGAGGCTTCGAGTTCGTCCGCGTATTCCTGGTACAACTCGTAATTGTGTTCGATGGCGTCGGAGCCTTCGCCCTGCTGCAGCTTGGCGATCCGCAACTGTTCCTTGACCCACTGGTGCTCAGCCCAGTTGCCGCCGGCAGTCTTGACGATCTCCATTTCGGCATTCTTCGCGCTCAGCGCCGAGCCGACTCCCGAATAGAGCTTGCCCAGATCGGCCACGGAAGGGGTATCGCCGGATTTTTCCTTGGCGTCCATTTCACTGGCGATTGCCGTCATTTTTTTGCCGTACTCTTCCTGCGCGGCGCGGGTCTTGCGCAGCACCGAGGCATAGGCTTCGACCTGGCCTTCGCTGACTTTGCCATCGGACGGCGGATCGTATTGATCTCGACCGGCCTCTTCCATCAAGCGGCCCTGCCGTTCCCATTCTCCGAAAACACCCGCCGGCGCCGCGCTGTCGCGATCACCGAGAGCTCCCTCGCGCATCTGATCGCGCATCGCATCCGCGCCGATGACCATGCCGACCACCAGATTGATCAGAAAAATCACGATCAGGGAAACCACAAAGTGCATCACGCGCTTTTCAGACGGAACGTCCAGCGCCAGCGGCATGATCTTGTACAAGAAGACCAGGGTCATGATGGCGCCGGCCAGGGAAATCAGAAAGCCGATGCCGGGTATCAGGGCACCGACGATGCCGGCTACCCAGGCCGGAATGGCGGCCAGCGAAACGGCCGCGAAAGCCCGCGAGAAATCCGTCTTGCCCTTGAACACGCCGGCCAGAAAGTTGAATACGAACACCGCCACCAGGAAACCTATCACGGCCATGACCAGCGCGAAGATCAATGCGCTGAAAACGTTCATGTGCACGCCATAGGCGGTGTAGCCGCCCATCATGCGCGCGAACAGCACGCCGAGAACGACATTGAGCAGGATCAGGGGCCCGGTCAGGACCATTGCGGTTTGTTGCCATCCCGGGTTTTCGGACAGGTATTCAGTCCAGGTAGTTTCGCGTGACAGCAAACCGCCTCTGATGAGCTCCAATGTCTTCTTGAAATCAAACTTCATGGTGTCCCTCCCCCGTGATTGGCATGGAAAAACCGGGATGATTCCCGGGCGGGCACAGTATATCGTCCGTGGCCAGGGACTGTTAATGAACGGTGAGGTAGCGGGTTCAAGGGGAGCCTGAAACGAAGCGGCCCCCGCATCTGGCGGGGGCCGCTGCCCCGATGGGGCCTGGGTCCAGCTTGCTTTTCAACGAAGTGCAGGTGGCGATCATGAACTTCTGAAAAGATATATGCAGTTATCGTGCCAGGTTCGCCATGGCCGCAAATCAAGGGTTTGCAGGGGTTTGCCGTGCGACCTGCCCCACACCGGCAGGCCCGCTCCGTCACCTACTGACAAATAATGCAGTTCCGTGACAAGGGCCGGGGGGTAGGCGGCGAAATCCGGCCGCAAGACACGGGATTAACGGGGCGGTATCCTCCGAAGTCATGATTGATCTGTACACCGCCGCCACCCCCAACGGCCGCAAGGCCTCGATCATGCTGGAGGAAATCGGCCTCCCGTACACGGTGCACGCTGTCGATTTCGGCCAGAAGGAACAGAAGTCGCCGGCCTTTCTCGCCATGAACCCGAACGGCCGCATCCCGGTCATCGTCGATCGCGACAACGATGATTACGTGGTGTTCGAGTCCGGCGCCATCCTGATGTACCTGGCGGAGAAGACCGGGCGGTTGATGCCGTCTGAACTGGAACCCCGCTACCGCGTGATCCAGTGGCTGATGTTTCAGATGGGAGGTCTCGGCCCGATGATGGGTCAGGCCAACGTGTGGTTCCGCTACTTCGACGAGAAAATCCCCGCGGCCATCCACCGCTATCAGCACGAGAGCCGGCGATTGTTCGAAGTGCTCAACCGCCAACTCGAAGGCCGCGACTACCTGTGCGATGACTATTCCATCGCCGACATCGCCAACTGGTGCTGGGTTGCGCGCCACGAATGGTCGGGCGTGGCCACCGACGGGCTGGAAAACCTCGAAGCCTGGCTGCAACGGATTGGCGAAAGGCCCGCGGTACAACGCGGCTTCGACATTCCGCCGCGGGCATCGACCAGGGACAGCGTCACCGCCGCCCGTTCCATGCTGGTGCGCTGAGCCCGAGGCTCCCGGCTTGTGTCATCCCGCCCGCACAGTGGCGGCGCATCGTCAATCCGTGAGCCGGCCTTGGCGATAGTCCTCCAGGGCCTGCTCGATCTCTTCGCGGGTGTTCATCACGAAAGGTCCGTACTGCGCCACCGGCTCGCCCAGCGGCCGGCCCGCGACCACGATCAGGCGCACCGGGTCCGATCCGGCTTCGATGTCCACGAAGCTCCCTTCACCGAGAATGCCGGCGTGTTGCGCCGCCAGTGGCTCGCCGCCGATCAATGGGTTGCCTTCGTAGGCATAGACGAAGGCGTTGTGACCTTCCGGTACGGCCAGCCGGTGACGGCCGCCCGCGGGCAGCTGCAGATCGACGAACAGCGGGTCGGTGCGCATCGAACCCGGTTCGGCGTTGATCGGTCCCGCGAGCGATTCGCCGTGGATCTCGAGTCGGCCGGCGATGAGCTTCAGGCGCCCGCCGTCTTCGAGATCCACGGCGACCAGTTCCGCGGCCGGGATGTCGCGATACGCCGCCGGCTGCATCTTTTCGTCCGCCGGCAGGTTCACCCACAGTTGGAAGCCTCGCATGCGGCCGCTTTCCTGTTGCGGCATCTCGGAGTGGATCACGCCGCGACCGGCGGTCATCCACTGCACGCCGCCGCTCTTCAGCTCGCCGACGTTGCCGAGGTGGTCCTCGTGGCGCATGTGGCCGTCGATCATGTAGGTGACGGTTTCGAAGCCGCGGTGCGGATGTGGCGGAAAGCCCGCGATGTAATCATCCGGATTGTCGGTGCCGAATTCGTCCAGCATCAGGAAGGGGTCGAGCCGGCCGCCCGACCCGCCGCCGATGCTGCGGCGCAGTTTAACGCCGGCGCCGTCCGAGGTTTCCATGCCGGGCATCGTTCTGATCACGTTCCGGGTGGTTTGCTGGGTGTTCATGTTTGTTTCTCCCGACCTCAGGGTCGTCTGGTTTGTCACCCAGGTGCCGCGCGGTTCACTGCGCCTGGGTGTGTTGTCCCGGTATTTTCAGGCGGCCAGCCGGACACCGGCCAGCCGATCGATCTGTGCGTGGGCGTTTTGCAAGGTGGCCTGGGCCTCCTCCGCGCCCAGGGCCAGTCCCTCGGCGTACACGAATTCGACATCGTGCAGACCGATGAAGCCCAGGAAATTCATCATGTAGGCGCTTTGCGTGTCGCGCGGAGTGCCGTGGTACAGTCCGCCGCGTGCGGCCAGCAGGTACACCGGCCGGTCAGCCAGCAGGCCTTCCGGGCCGTTCTCCGTATAGCGGAACGTGCGCCCGGCGCGGGCCACGTGATCGATCCACGCCTTGAGCGTGGAGGGAATGCCGAAGTTGTACATCGGCAGTCCGATGGCGATGGCGTCGGCCGCCTCCAGTTCGCCGATCAGGGTTTCCGACTCGGCCACGATCTCCCGTTGCCGCGGCGACCGGTCCTCCGGGTCGGTCAGAAAAGCCTGGAACCGTTCGGCGGTCAGATGGGGAACCGGGTTCCGGGCGAGATCCCGGACCACGATGCGGCCGCCGGGATTGGCCTGCAACCAGCGGGCCGCGAAGCGATGGGCCAGCTGCGATGACTGTCCGTCATCCGAGGACAGGCTCGACTGGATTTGCAGCAGTGTTTTCATGTTGAGACTCCTTGTCGTGTGTTGACGATGGAGCCATACTAAACATCACGAAAATAGATTAATAATTAAAAAATTAGCCAATTTAAATCGAATAAATAGATATGAGAGGGCCACGAATCACCCTGGAGCAATGGCGGGCGCTGGTCGCCGTCGTCGAGGCCGGCGGCTACGTCCAGGCTTCCGAACAGGTGCACAAGACTCAGTCGTCGATCACCTACGCGGTCCAGAAAATCGAGCAGCAACTGGATTTGAAGCTGTTCGAACGGGTCGGTCGCCGGGCCCGGCTGACGCCCGCCGGCGAGGCCATGTACCTGCGCGCGAAGAATCTCATCGACCGGGCCGAATCGGTCGAGCGCAGTGCGGCCGCCCTCGGCCAGGACTGGGACCCGGAATTGCGCCTGGCCGTGGAGATCGTCTTTCCCACCTGGCTGCTGCTGCGGTCACTGAACCGCTTTGGCGAAGAACGCCCCGCCACCCGGGTGCAGCTGTACGAAACGGTTCTCGGCGGCATGGACGAAGCCCTGCTCGATCGCCGGGTCGATCTCGCGGTGACGCCCCACCTGCCCCAGGGATTCGGGGGCGAACCTCTGCTGCGCCTGCGATTCATCGCGGCCGCTCATCCGGAGCATCCGCTGCATCAACTCGACCGGCCCGTCACGCTGGACGATCTCGCCCGTCACCGGCATCTGCGGATTCGCGATACGGCTGTCGAACGTCCGCGCAGCAGCGGAGGGTGGGCCGGCGCCGCCCAGCGCTGGACCGTGAGCAACAAGGCCACGCAGATCGCCGCCGCCTGCAGCGGCATGGGATTCGCGTGGTTTCCGGAGCATTCGATCGAACGGGAACTGCAGGCTGGTCAGCTCAAGCCCCTGCCGCTGCGCGAAGGGCGCGAGCGCTATTCGGAGGTTTATCTGGTGTTCGCCGAACCGGATTACCCGACCGCGAGTGCCGTCCGCATGGCGGAAATCATCCGCCAGGACGTGGCCACGCTGTGCCCGGCGGAATCAGCGCGAACCGGCGACGAATTCGTTACGCTGGAACCCGTGATACCAACATCCGGAGAATAGTCATGCAGCGATGGATTCGACTGCTGCCCCTCGCCGTACCGTTGTTCCTGGCGGCCTGTGTTTCGGCAACCGGAAACGCCCCCGGCCCCGCGGTTGGGGAGAATGTCTGCGGTCCGGGAGAGCAGGTGGCTTGCGCGGCGGGTAATTTCTGCGAATCGCCGCCCGGTCAGTGTGGTTCCGACCCGTCGGCGAGTCAATGCATCGCGCAGCCGCAGGCGTGCACGCGCGAGTACCGGCCGGTGTGTGCCTGCGACGGAAAAACCTACGGCAACGACTGTCAGCGGCGGAGCGCCGGGGTTTCGCTCCGCCACGAAGGCGCCTGTGCGGACGCCGGAACCGGTGGCACGGGGCCGTGACGTGAACGGACCCGGGCGCAATCAACCCTGCCCCTGCGGCAGCGGCCGCAAGTACAAACGCTGCCACGGCCGCCCGGGCGCGGCCCCCCTGCCTTCACGGCAGGCGCAACCCGATCCCGCACAGGCGCTGGCGGGCGCACGCGCGTTGCTGCAGCAGGGGTTGCACGATGCCGCCGGACAGGCGGCGCAGCAAGCCCCGGCGTCGCCGGAGCGTTGCCGCCTGCAGATCGACATTGAACTGGCCCGGGGTGCGAATCGCGACCCCGCCCGGCTGCAGGACGTGCTGGAGGCGTGGCGGCGGCTGCAGCCGCGCAGCCCGGAAGCGGCATCCAAAGCCTTCGAAGTTGCCATTACCTGTGACGATGCGGCCGCCAGGAATGCGGCCCTGGCGCGCCTGTTGCGCCTCGCGCCGGATCATCCGGCGACGGACTATTTCCGCGGCCTGAATGCGCAACTGTCGGGCGACCTGACCGGTTCACTGCAGCACTACGCCTGCGCGGCGCGCCAGCAGTTTCCCCGCTACGGTGACGCCACCATTCGCGTGCTCGCGGCGGGCAAGGCGGCGGATACCGCCATCGGCAAACATCCGGGTTCGTCACGCAACGACTGGAGCCGGCTGCTCGCCCATCCGGATGTGGTCGACATGCTCGCGCGCGCCCTCGATGGATTGGATGACGCGATTCCGGAGGATCCGCGCGAACGGGGTTGGCTGGCTAACGCCTGGTACCAGCTCGCCGCGGCGCGACGGCAGGCCCTGGTGGACGCGGACCGCTGCCGGGCGGCCTGCGAGCGCGCCCTGGCACTGAATCCGGAGCACGAACGGGCCCGTACCACCGGGCTGTTCGCCCTGAACTACGACACCACGCACACGGCCGAGGAAATTTACGCCATTCACCGCGAGCTTGCGGCGTGGTGGCCGCGCCACGCGGGCGACCGGCGCCGCTCCTTCGCCAACCCGGCCGAACCCGACCGGGTGTTGAACATCGCGTACCTGTCCAGCGACTTCCGCCACCATCCGGTGGCCTATTTCATCCTGCCGGTTCTGCGCGAGCACGATCCCGGCCGGGTACGAACCTTTGCCTACCACCTGCACGAACGGCACGATGACTACACCCGGCTGGCGCAACAGTCGGTACACCGCCTGGTTGCGGCCGCAGGCCTGGACGATGCGGCGCTGGCGCGCCAGATCGAAGCGGACGGCATCGACATTCTGATCGACCTCAACGGCACCAGCGGCGAGGGGCGGCCCGGTGTGCTGGCGCGGGGCGCGGCGCCGGTCCAGATCACCTGGCTGGGCTCGCCCCACACCACCGGTCTGGACTCGGTCGACTACCGCATCGTCGACGCGCGCACCGACCCGCTGCCGGATGCCCAGGACTGGAACAGCGAACGCCTGTTGCACCTGCCGCGTCTGTTCTCGGTGTACCACCCGATCTCGGAGCCGCCACCCGTCGCCCCGGCACCCTGCCTGAGCAATGGATTCGTGACCTTTGGCAGCTTCAACAACGTGGCGAAAATCAATCCCCCGCTGCTGGCGTGCTGGGCCGACGTGCTGAAGCGGGTGCCGGACTCCCGCCTGCTGATGAAGTACCCGTCACTGGACCATGAGCCGCTGCAGACCGAATTGCTGGCGCTGTTGCGCGACCAGGGCATCGATCCCGGCCGCATCGAGTTCGCCGGTCGTATTCCGGGGCGGGACGGACACCTCGAGGCCTACAGCCGGATCGACATCCAGCTCGATACCTATCCCTACCACGGCACCACCACGACCTGTGAAAGCCTGCTGATGGGCGTGCCGGTAATTACCCGCACCGGGCGGGAGCATCGCAGCCGCGTGGGCGGCAGCCTGCTGCATTCGGCGGGCCATCCAGAGTGGGTGGCGGACGATCGAGATGCCTTCGTCAGCCTCGCGGCCGAACTGGCCGCGGACCCGCAACGGCTCGGCCGCATCCGCGCCGGCTTGCGTGATGAGTTGCGGGCCTCCGCGCTGATGGACGCCCAGGCTTTCACCCGTGACCTGGAAGCGACCTATCGAAGCTGCTGGCGGCTATGGTGCGAGTCCGGCCAGGATTCATCGGCGTGACCGGGCCGGTGGTGGGCTGAGCCGGGTGGCTGAACCCGGCGGCGGACGAGGGTCCGCGGGTGCTAGCTGGCGTCCGGCGCTGCCGGCCCGGCCTCGGAATAGCCTTCCAGGTTTTTCTTCAGGTCCTTCAGCAGGCGTTGCAGGGTGCCGGTCAGCAACACGAATTCCGCATCCTGGCGCATCTGCGGGTCCTCATCGTCCGTGACGTCCTCCGCCTCCCCGCCGGCGAACTTGATCTTGCTGATCACGGCGTCCTCGCTGATCACGCAGCTCATGACGTTGTCGTACATCAGGCCGAGCTGAGTGATGCGCATGCCGTCGACCACGTGTTGGCGGATGGTGGCATCGTCGAGGTCCATTTCCCGCCAGGTGGCATGCGAACGGCTGTCGGCCATTTCCTGCATGCGGCATTCCCGGCCGACGTCGAACCCGGCCACCGCTTTGCCCAGGAACAGCCGCGAAAGCAAGCCGCCAACCGGTGACTTGAACGCCAGCGGCACGGCCTGCAGCCGGCCCAGCGCAGGCCGCAGATGATCCAGCAGCCATTCGGCCTTGGGTGCGGACGCGGTATCGACGGCGAGTACGCCCTCGGATTGCAGAAACAGGGCATGGAGCCGGTCGGACTTCAGCAGCGCCTTGGGCAGCAACGAGTCCCGCGTCTCCTCTTTCAGCCGGCGCATGTCGCGGCGCCCAGGATCTTCCCCGGTCCGCTCACGGTAGTCCGCCACTCGTTCTTCAACGGCTTCCTTTACCGCTGCCACCGGCAGAACCCGGCTCTGGGTCCGCAACTGCAGCAGGTCGGCCCCGGCCAGCCGGCGGCACAGCGGGCCGTTCGGGTTGTCTGACGGCGATTCCCACCCCGCACTTTTCTCCGAGTACGCGTCACAGGGTTTGAAGGCCACGTTGGACAGGACTTCGGACAGCAGTTCTTCGGTTTCGGGCCATTTGGTGAACACGCGGTACATGCGCAGGTTGCGGAACATGGTTGGAATTCCCGGGGGCAAAGGGCCGGGATTATAGACCACGCGGATGTCTTTTCGAGCGCCCACCGGGAAACGACTGCCCTCGGGCGCCTGGTCACCTTCCACTCAGGCCTTTGGCGCGAGGGTTCTGGCGCTTTGCGGTTTTTGCATTGTTTGGATTCCGCTTATCTGGAAGGTTTTTGGATAACCGTGCCCTCGAGCAGGCAGGTGCTACGGCACATTCCCCTCGGGGTCTTGGTGCAACAGCCTGGAGACCTTACTGGTTTTGCGTTAGTTCAGTTCCGCTTATCTGGGAGGCTGTTGGATAACGGTGCCCTCGAGCAGGCAGGTGCTACGGCACATTCCCCTCAGGGGACGGCGTAAACCCTTCCCTGGGGCCTTCGCGCCGCCGTCCTGGCGGCGAGACCCCTGAGGGGAACGCGCCGCATCACCTGCCTGGGCAGAAGTGAATACTTACGGTGGCAAATCCTCAATCCCGTACCACTGCTTCAGCGCTCAAATTCACTTCTGCCTTTCTGTTCGCCCCGCCAAGGTCTCTGCAGCCCAGCCGGGTGATGTGACATGCCCCTTCCAGGACTGTCGAAAACAGGACGTTTTCGATCAAGGCCCCAGGGACGGGTTTATGCCGGGTCCTGGAAGGGGCATGTCACAGCGCGCGGCGGACCTCAGTGGCACCCATCACCTGATTTTCATGAGGCAAAGGTTCACTTCCGGGCGAGACAAAAAGAGGAGAGAGCCCGGAACCCGTGTGTCCTGGAAGCGGTAGGTCACGGCATGCGGCGGACCTGTCAGTACATTGAGGGGTAGGTCACCGAGTGCGGTTTGCCCGGATGTCGTGAGTGGAACCGGCCCTGATTGGACAGCGGGTCTTCAGTATCGGATATGCAGACCGCCGCGATGGGCTGGTGGTCCGGAATCAGGACGGAGCTCGCAGCGAGTCCCATTCCTTGAGCAGTGGCAGCTTGCGGAACCGGTAACCGGTTGCCGCGTGCATCGCGCCCGCGAGCGCCGGGGCGATGGTGGGGGTTGGGGGCTCGCCGATGCCGCTGGGCGGGTGATCGCTGTTCACCAGCCAGGCCTTGATCACCGGCGGTGCCTCGTCGATGCGCATCAGGCGGTAGTCGTGGAAATTGCTTTGTTCCACCCGCCCGCCACTGGCTGTGAGCTCGCCGTACAGAGCCAGGGAGAGACCGAAAATCGTCGCGCCCTCGATCTGTTGGATCACGCCTTCGGGATTGACGATGCGCCCGCAGTCGACCGCGGTGTCGACCCGCACGATGCGGAAGGAGGCATCCGGCTGGATCTCGATTTCGACCACCGAAGCCGCGTAACTGTAGAAACTGTTGTGCGCGGCAATCCCGCGGAAGCGATTGATTGGCAGGGGTTTGCCCCAGCCTGCACGTACTGCCACCTGTTCCAGCACATTGCGGTAGCGGCCGGTGTCCACCGTCAGGCCGTTGAATGACTCGAGCGGGTCGCGCGGCTCATTGGGCGCCGGGAACTCCCGATCGTGGTTCAGCAGCCGGAGCCGGTACTCCACCGGATCCCTGCCAGCCACGAAGGCCAGCTCATCAACGAAGGAATTGATTGAAAAGGCGTGCCACACATTGCACACCGAACGCAGCCAGCCGATACGAATCGGGATCGGGGCCTTGCAGCCTTCCACCGATACCACCGGCACGTCGAACGGCATATTGGTCCAGCCCATGCCCAGTTCCCAGGGCATCGGCTCGTCCAGGCCCGGTTCCCACATCCAGTCGATGGACGGATAGGCAGCCCGCATGCGCCAGCCGTTGGGCACGCCGTCAGGCCCCAGCCGGGCGGTCATGCGCTGGACCGACTCGGCGTGGAAATAGTCGTTGCGGATATCGTCCTCGCGCGTCCACAACAGCTTCACCGGAGCACCGGCCTGGCGCGACACCTCGACCGCTTCCAGCACGAAGTCGAATTGCGACTTGCGCCCGAAACCGCCGCCCAGCAGAGTGACATTGACGGTGACCTGGTCCGGTTCCACATCCAGCCATTCGGCGACCAGCCGCCGGGTGTCGCCAGCGTCCTGCACCGGCGCCCAGATCTCGCAGCTCCCGTCCTCCCGCACCCAGGCGGTGGCCACCGGTGGTTCCATTGGCGCGTGCGCCAGCATCGCGGTTTCGTAGGTCGCGTCGATCAGGGGGCCGCTGCCTTCGAGCCCGAGTTCGATATCGCCACGCCGCAGGTGTGGTGTGCCCGGCTTCTGGACACTGTCGCGCAGGGCTTCACGGTAGGCGTCGGTGGCGTGGTCGGCGTGCTGGCCGAGATCCCAATCGACCTGGAGTGCGTCGCGTCCCCGTATCGCCGACCAGGAGTTGTCGGCCACCACGGCGATGCCCTCCTCGGGCCGGAATTCCCGCGTGTGCGGCGAGTACGGAATCCGGTAGAACGCGCTGACGCCGGGTACCGCGATCGCTTCGTCGGGGGTGTAGTCGACCACTCTCGCATCGAACACCGGTGCGCGCGCCACGCAGGCGTACTTCATTCCCGGTATGCGCACGTCGTAACCGTACTTGGCGCGGCCGGTGACAATGTCCGGCAGGTCCACACCACTCGCCGGCTGGCCGATATAACGGAACTGCGACGGGTGCTTGAGCCGTAAATCGGTCGGTACCGGCAGCCGAGCGGCGTCGGGCAGCAACTCGGCGTAGCTGCGGCGCTGCTCGGAGCGTTTGTGACGCACTTCGTGCCGGTCGGCCTGCACTTCCACCACCGGTACGTTCCAGTAATCGGCGGCGGCCTGTTCGAACATCATCCGCGCCGCGGCGCCGGCCCGGCGCAGGGGGTCGAACATCAGGCGGACGGACTTTGAACCGTCGGTGTTCTGGTCGCCGTAGCGGGGATGACCGACGGCTTGTTGCAACGTGATCTTTTCCAGGTCGGCTTCGAGCTCGTCCGCGACGATGCGCGGCAGGCTGGTGCGCACGCCCTGACCCATTTCACTGCGGCTTACCGTGATGATCACCTGGCCATCCGGTTGGAAAGCGACGAACACGTTGGGCACGAAAACCGGTGCGGCATCGTCCGCTTCGACAGCGGCTTGCAGAACCGGTACGTACACGCCCAGGACCAGCAGGCCACCAGTGGCGCCGGCGGACTTGAGCAGGGAACGGCGGGTGATTTTTTCGACGGTCATCGGGGAAGAAAGCCTGTGGTGCGCGAATGCGCCGCCCAATATACCCGAGAGTGGGCTGCCTTCGCAGCGTTGCCGCCGGACAGCGCTCGAAGTTGAACTACGTAGCTCTTCGTAGTATAAAAACCGCAACACCGAACACGAACAGTCATTCACTTTACGGACGGAGGAGCGTGGTCATGCCATTTGTCGAGAGTCGATTCTTCGAGGCCGCCTTTCGCACTGGACCTGGGTCGGGCTGCCGCGCCCGCCCGGGAAAATTCTCCGTATTCGCGGTCGTTTTGCTGATGGGCGGGCTGGGTTTTCATGCGCCTGTTTTCGGTGGTGAGGATGCCGACCAGCGCGCTGCGGCGCGGGCCGATGCCGACTATGCCGAAGGTGACCACCACCGAGCCTTCCGGCAGTACGTGCGGTTGGCGAAAAAGGGTGATCCGTTCTCGCAGTACCGCGCTTCCTACATGTATCTGATGGGTGAAGGTGTGGAACAGGATCTCGTCAACGCGTTTGCCTGGGCCGTGCTGGCGGCGGAGTCGGAAGCCCCGCAACTGGAAACCTATCTGGGCGAGGTCAAGGACCGGATTCCGGTCGACCAGAGGGAAACCGCGCAGAAACGGGCCGAGAATTACCTGCGCCAATGGGGCCGGGTGGCGCTGGCCGTGGAGGCCCGTCGCAAGGCCGATCGCCAGATGCGTAGCTGCACGGGCTCACGGCTGGGTACGCGCTGCGATGAAGTGTACGCCGTGCAGATGCCGAAGTTCTGGTCCACCAATCCGGGCACCGGCAATGGTGCCGACGGCGGCAGCGCGGCACCGTCCGGTTCGGTCAGTGGCGCCGTGGACGGAGGCGGCGGCGCGGTCCGCGATGCCGGGCATTATCGCGAATTACGCGACTACGCTGCGCGGCTCGACCGCTTCATTGAACAGGAGGCGGGAAACGTCGAACTGCGGGAGTTCGAGGTTCTCGAGCCGGGTGACACCGGCAATGCCGGGCAGCGAAGCACAGCCCCGACAGAGGCAGTGGACGAAGCCAGCGACAGTTGATTACCCCGGGCCGGTCACGGGCCGTGTGCAACCGCGGGTCGCGGCTTCAGTCCAGTAGCAGATCCAGTGAGCGCCGCAGGCGGGCGGCCCAGAACGGAGCGCCCCGAGCCGCCTTCTGGTAGTGCTTCATGCCCTCGACATCGCCGCTGGCCGCAGCGGCGGCCTCGGGCGGAATCCGCATGCGGTCGAATACGACACGGCCGCTGGCATCGGCGAGAAACAGACCCGGCGTGCCCTTCACCCCCCACATCTCCGCCGCCCGGTCGGCGTCCTCGACCAGCCGGAAGTCATAGCCGTATTCGGCCAGTAGCGCGGCGGGATCGCCATCCTCCCGAATGGTGAGCGCCACCACGTCCACCTGACCGGGGTATTCCTCGAGAATGCTCTGCAGGTGCGGCATCACTGCCTTGCAGTACGGGCACCAGGTCGCCCAGAAAAGCACGATGGTCGGTCGTTCGAGGTCCTCCGGATAGCGGAAGGTATCTCCATCGGAATGGATAACCGTAAATCCGGGTGGCTGCCAATCGGTCTGGAATTCGGCCGGCCGGTCGCAGCCCGTCACTGTGATGGCGGCAGCGATTGCGATAATCGACATGGCTCTTCGCCATGCAATGCGGCTCGTCCGCTGTGTATTCTTGCGGTCTCTTGGGTTCATGGTTCTCTTGACCGGGGAGTCCGCCGGAATCATTCAGCTCTCTGAAGTAATCGAGCACAGATGCCTGCCGCCTCGTCCAGAGTTCTGGTTCTGGCCAGTATTTTTTCCACCCACTCCAAATTCATTTGCCATTGCTGCTCATATCTCAAATTCTCGCCCTGGCAAGGGGGCGACTTCCTCGGCTTGCAAATGCCGAATTACTTCACCCGCCCGGTGATGCGTGCGTTCAACGTCAGCCATATGTGCTGAAAAGAAACTGACTAACCTCGATTAGGCTGGCGCTTAACTACAGTTCTTCAGGTGGCTGGGTGCAGTAGCCTTGAGACCTTGTTGGTTTCGCGTTAGTTCAATTCCGCTCATCTGGAAGGCTCATGCAAAACGCGCCCTCGAGCAGGCAGGCGCTGCGGCACATTCCCCTCAGGGGACACGGGCTACGGCTTCGTTCCCTTACTCATTTCGCTCCGCTGCGCTCAATCCGTGCGGTCACTCTAGCCTGCCCTGCATAAACCCATCCCTGGGGCCTTGATCGAAAACTTCCTGTTTTCGACAGTTCTGGAAGGGGCATGTCACAGCGCGCGGCGGACCTCAGTGGCACCAACCCCTGATTTTTGAAGGGACGAAGGTTCACTTCCGGACGTCCCGCGATGGTCTCCAACCAGAGTCGATAACCTGCCCGGAAACCTATACGGGCTCTGCTGCGGCGAACGGGACCTGGCGGTAGCGTTTGCCGCTGGCTGCGAACACCGCGTTGGACAATGCCGGGGCGAAGGTCGGAACGCCGGGTTCGCCCAGGCCGGTGGAGCGGTAATCCTGGCCGATGAAGGCCACGTTGATCACGGGCGGCGTCTCGTGGATGCGGAGCACCGGGTAATCGTGGAAATTCGAGTTCACGACGGCTCCGTCCTTGAACTTCAGTTCGGTCCGCAGTGCCAGTCCGAGTCCCATGACCACCGCGCCTTCCATTTGCGCGGTCGCGATATCCGGGTTCAGCACCAGGCCGCAGTCGACCGCGCAGTCCACCCGGTGTACATGGATCTCATCGCCCTGCACTTCGGCGTGCACGGCCATGGCGGTGTAGCTGTGATAGCTGTGGTGGACGGCCAGGCCCAGGCCGTGACCGTCGGGCAGGGAACGGCCCCATTCGCCCATTTCGGCGGCTTTGTTGAGAACGGCCAGCGAGCGCTGGGCCTGTTCGCGGCGCGGCTCGTCCGAGGGTGCGGTGGCCAGACTGCGCTCGTAGATGCGGCGGTAGAAGGCCAGCGGATCGGCACCGGCCTTGTGTGCCAGTTCGTCGGTGAAGACGTTGAACGCGAAACCCCAGAAAATGTCGTACACGGCGCGGTACCAGCCGATGCGGGTATGCGCGATCGATTCGCCCGACTCGACACGCAGGTTCGGGACGCCGTAGGGGTGACCGGTCACCTGCGCCAGTTCGCTCTCGCCGGGCCGGGTGACGGAGGGGTCGAACAGCGAGGAGATGGGCGGAAACGCCGCCCGGTGCAGCCAGCCGGTGAGGTTGCCTTCGGCATCGACACCGGCCTCGATGTGCTGGGCGCTGCAGGAATGGTAGTAACCGGTCCGGGTATCTTCTTCACGCGACCAGGTGAGCTGCACCGGCGCCTTGATCGCCTTGGACAGCGCCACCGCTTCGGTGACGTAGTCGCATTTGAACTTCCGGCCGAAGGCGCCGCCGGCCATCATCACGTGAACGATGATGTCCTCGGGCTGGCGGCCGAGGTAGTCGGCGATGGTGTTCTGGATTCCCTGTGGATCCTGGGTTGAAGCCCAGATTTCGCACCGCTCGTCGGTGACCCAGGCCGCGCTGGCCATGGGTTCCATCGGCGAATGCGACAGGTGACCACCGACATAAGTGGCCGCGTGGCGTACCGTGGCGTTTTCGAACGCCGCATCCACATCGCCGCGGTCGAGCACGGCTTCGCCCGGCGCCTCCACGTTGCGCACCAGTTCCTGTTTGTAGGCGTCGGTGTCGTAATCGCCGTGTGGGCCGCGCTCCCATTCGATGTCCAGTTTGCCGACCGCCTGCTGCGCCAGCCAGGTGTTGTCGGCGACCACTGCCACGCCGCCCAGGGTACCGAACGGCTTGTTGTAGCGCGGAATTTCCACCACCGCGGTAATGCCGTCGATGCCGGTGAGTGCCGACTTGTCCAGGGATTTCAGGCTCCCGCCCATGACCGGTACGTGGCGGATGGCGGCGTATTTCATGCTCGGCAGTTTCACGTCCGCGCCGTACACACGCGTGCCGACGACGACCTCGTCCTGGTCGTGGCGCGGCAGTGGCTTGCCGATGTAGCGGAATTCGTCTTTCGACTTCAGCGCCGGCTCTTCGGGCACGGGCAAAGCGGCGGCCGCGTCGGCCAGCTCACCGTAGCCGAGTTCGCGATCGTCCTGCCGGTTGCGCACCACGTGGTTGTCCGCGTAACAGTCGGTGGCGGCCAGCCCCCAGGCCTGCGCGGCGGCTGCGACCAGCATTTCACGCGCGGCGGCGCCGGCCTGGCGCATCGGTTCCAGCATGATGTTGATGCTGCGCGAACCACCGGTGCCCTGCGGGCCGTATTTCTTGTCGCCGTCGGCCTGCAGCACGGTGACGCGTGCCCAGTCGGCTTCCAGTTCGTCGGCGACGGCGGCCGGTAGCGCGGTGCTGATGCCCTGGCCCATTTCACAGCGTCCGCACCACAGGGTCACGGTCCCGTCTGGAGCGACGTGGACGAAGGCATTGGGCTGAAAACCGGTGTCGCCGCCGGTGGCGGCCGACAGCGGCAGGGCCACGCTGACAGTCAGCCCGCCGATGGCGAGCGATGAGTGTTTGATGAAGTCACGGCGACTGACGCCGCCGGACAGCAGTCTGGTGGCGCTCATCTCAGGCCTCCTGCATCGACTTTGCGGCGTCCTGGATGGCGCTGCGGATGCGAAGATAGGTGCCGCAGCGGCAGATATTGCCCTGCATCGCGGCATGAATCTCGTCCAGGCTCGGGTCCGGGTTACGTTCGAGCAGGTCGGCCGCCGACATGATCTGGCCGGCCTGACAATAGCCGCACTGCGGCACGTTGTTCTTGATCCAGGCGATCTGCAGGGGGTGGGAGCCGTCCGGCGACAGGCCCTCGATGGTGGTCACCTTTTTGCCGAAGGCGGCGCTCACCGGGGTCATGCACGAGCGCACGGCATTGCCGTCCAGGTGGACAGTGCAGGCACCGCACAGGGACATGCCGCAGCCGTACTTGGTGCCGGTGAGTTCGAGCACATCGCGGAGATACCACAGCAGTGGCATGTTGCCGTCGACATCGACGGTGTGGTCCTGCCCGTTGACGGTGAGGGTGTTGCTCATGAACTTACTCCGGTCGGCTTTCCTGGTGCGGCTTGCGCAGACGATGGATTCACTTTACTGCGCGAACTGCGACCCTGCAATGCTCGCTGGAACCAGCGCGCGTCTTGATCGAAAACCACGCGGTGAATCGCGTTCGGACGGGTTGATCGCCGGGCCGGGCTTCGGGGCTCAGTCCGCGAACAGCGGCATATTCTGCTCGGTTCGCAACCGCAAAATCTTACCGGATACGCGGATTCAGCCCAGTTGTTGGGAGACCCATACGAAGACACCCAGAAACGATGTGACACCGAATATCAGGGCAAACATGAAACTGGTGTACGCGTAGCGCAGCAGGGCGAACTTCTGGTTCAGCACGCCGCCCAGTCCGTGAATGTTGCGGATCATGGTGTCGTAGACCAGGGTTTTGTCGGCCATCAGGTCTTCCATGCCACGGGTGAAGTCGTCCTCGCTCATGTTGGCGAAGTTGCCGAAAAACAGGATGTTGCCTTCGCTGTGGCGCAGGTCTTCGAGACTGATGGGCAGGTGGCTGACCCGCGGCCGCGCGGCGAGTATCGCGAAAACGATGGAAATCATCGAGCCCACCAGCAACAACGCGGTCGGCAGCAACAGCCACGGGTTGGCATCCAGCTTGGGCGCGACCGATGCGATGATGATCGACATGATGATGCCGTTGATGCTGATCATCATGTTGGCCTTGTTGTCGGCCAGGCTGGTCAGCTCCATCTGCACCCGGTAGGCGCTGCGGAACATGGTTTCGATTCCGCGGGCGGTGCCGGGCGGTTTCTTCGGTTTGGACGGATCTTCAGTGGGGTCCGGCCAGTCGGCCACGGCCGCGGACTTTGCGGCCTCGGCCGCGGCATGCAGGGCCGTTTCGGTTTGTTCCAGTTGCGCCTGTGCGCGTTGCAGGTCCTTGCTCATCGTGTGCTCAACCATGCTGACGGCGGTGACGTCTGTCCGTGCATGATATCGCATGCAAGCCGGCACGCCACGTTCGCGCGAACCGCTCCGCCCGACGCGCCCGCTGGCAATTCGCGGCGGGGATGTCACAATCGCGGGCTGATGAACAAATCAAAATCAAATGGGAGTGCGTCAATGACCCCGAAGGGACTGCGTCACGGAACCCGGATTCTGCTTCCCGCGCTGGTCGTCCTGGGCCTGCTGTGCGGTTGCGGACCGAGCGAAGAGGAACAGGCGGCGCAGCGTGCAGCGGATGAGTCGGCGGCGCGGGCCGCCCTTCAGGCCGAGCGGGCCGCAGCCGCGCGCGACGTCGTGGCCCTGGCCGACGACTACGTGATCGCCTACTTCGACCGTCACCCCGAGCAGGCGCCGGTTTCGGGCGCGCCGGATCCCGCACCCGACCGCCTCACGGACAACAGCCTCGAAGCACTGGCCCGCTGGCAGATTCTCGAACAGGACCTGCTGGCCCGCCTCGATGCGATTCCCGGGGAAGCGATAACCGCTCCGGCCGCGCGGATCACCGCGGACCTGCTGCGCCACCAGCTCGAAAGCAATATCAACCGGGCGGTTTGCCGGCAGGAACTGTGGCACATCAGTCCAACCTGGACCGGCTGGCTCGCGGAGTTCACCGTGCTGGCGGACAAGCTGCGCATGGAAACCGCCGAGGAACACATCGACACGCTGAACCGGATCAGCCAGATGGCGGACTACGTCGACACCGAAATCGTCAACCTGCGCGAAGGTGTGGAACTCGGTTACACGGCGCCGGCCAACAGCGTGGCGGCCGTGGTCGGTCAGCTCGATGCGTTTCTGGGTCTGCCGGTCGAGGAAACGCCGTTCATGGTCGCGGCCGCGAACGCGGATATCGGTTTTCGCGGGCGGCTGGCCGTGACCCTGGAAAACGAGGTGTTGCCGGCTTTCGCGCGTTACCGTGATTACCTGGCCGAAACCTATGCGCCGTCGGCGCGCGAGACCATTGGCGTTGACGCCAATCCGAACGGTGCGGCCTGCTACCGGGCGTCGGTCCGCTACTGGGCCACGGTCGAGCTGGGGCCGGAGGAGATTCACCGCATCGGGCTGGAGCACATGGAACGGGTCATGGCCGAATTGAGCGAGATCGGCGCGCGCAGCTTCGACGAGCCGGATCCGCTCAAGTTATTGCAGTTGGTCAAGACCGACCCGCAATACCTGTTCACCGGCCGGGCTGATATGGTGGCCTATGCACAAGCGGCGCTGGCGCGGGCCAAGGCCGTGCTGCCGGACTGGTTCGGCCGGGTGCCCGAAGCTCCTGTCATCGTCGAGCCCTACCCGGAGTTTCAGGAGCGTACGGCGCCGTTGGGCCAGGCCGTGCCCGCGGCCCCTGACGGCAGTTCGCCGGGGAAATACCTGATCAACACCTATCGGGCCGAAAGCCAGAGCAAGGCCGGCCTCGAAGCGACCGCATTTCACGAGGCCTACCCGGGCCACCACACGCAATTCACCATCGCGCAGGAGCGCACCGACCTGCACGACATTTCCCGTTACTTCTACCTGTCCGGCTTCGGCGAGGGTTGGGCGCTTTACACCGAACGCCTGGCCGATGAGATGGGCCTGTACGGTACCGACCTCGACCGGGTGGGGATGCTGTCCAACGAGGCCTGGCGGGCTGCACGCCTGGTGGTGGATTCCGGCATTCATGGCCTGGGCTGGTCGCGTCAGCGGGCGCTGGATTACCTGAATGCGCACACCGCCAATTCACGCGCCGGTAACGCGGCCGAAATCGACCGCTATATCGCCGTGCCCGGCCAGGCGACGTCCTACCTGCTCGGTGCGCTGGAAATCCGCCGCCAGCGGGAGCGGGCGGAAGCCGCGTTGGGTGAAGACTTCGACATCCGGGCGTTTCACGACCGGGTGCTCGAAGACGGCGCCGTGCCGCTGAATCGCCTGCAGGCCAAAATCGATGCCTGGGTCGCTGACCGCGAGGCTTCGATGGGGGCGGCGGAGACCGGTGCGCGGTGAGCCGCAGGCTGGCTTTTCTGAGCCTGGATCAGTCCGGCGATTTTGTCATTGACGACGATCTCGCGCTCGCACCCCTGGCTGACCTTGGCTGGATCCCGGAGGTGGTTTCGTGGCGCCAGGACCGCACGCCGTGGGAGGAATTCGCCGCGGTCATCATCCGCTCGACCTGGGATTACTGGGATGACGTGGAGGCTTTCCTGGCGACCCTGGCCGCCATCGACCGGGCGACCCGGCTGGCCAATCCCCTGGGCCTGGTGCGCTGGAACCTGGCGAAGACCTACCTGCGCGAACTGGAACGCGCCGGCGTGCCCATCGTGCCGACGCTGTGGCTGGACGGCGTAACGGAGCAAACGCCCGCGGAATGCAGGGCGCGTCTCGGCAGCGACGAAATCGTCATCAAGCCGGTGGTCGGCGCCAATGGCGAGGATGCTTTTCGGCTGTCCGGCCCGCTCTCCGACGCCACGCTGCAACAGGTCGCCGCCCGTTTCCCAGGCCGACCGGCGATGGCGCAGCCGTTTGTCCGTGGCGTCATCGATGAGGGGGAATACTCCCTGTTTCATTTCAGCGGTGAATTCAGCCACGCCATCGTCAAGCGTCCTGCGGACGGTGAATTCCGGACCCAGGAGGAGCGCGGAGCGGAGATTCAGTCGGTCGTGCCCGAGCCGGCCCTGGCAAACGCCGCCCGGCGTGCGTTGGACACACTGGACCCGGCGCCCCTCTATGCCCGCACGGACCTGGTCCGTGACGCGGACGGAAGCTTCTGCGTGATGGAGCTGGAACTGATCGAGCCTTCGCTGTATCTGCGCACCGATCCCAACGCGCCCGGCCGTTTCGCCGAGGCCATCGACCACTGGCTGACGGCGCAAACCTGACCGGCCCGGGAAGGTGCCGGGCCAGGGCCGGCGCGGCGTTCAGGGTATGTGGCGGGCGACGAAGCCCCGACGGGCGGCAGGACTCATGGGCTCGAGGCCGCTGCGCGGCGGTACCTGCAGAAAGTCTTCACGTGCCATGCGTGCGTAATACCAGTGCAAATAACCCGAAGCCGAAACGTAGGCGATTTTTTCGGCCGGTATATCGGCCAGGATGCCGATGTCGAAATTGGGCGGCAGGCGCAGCATCACCTCGCGGCCGGGCAGGCGCCGGGTCAGATCGACGAGATTCAAGCCGGCCAGTTCCAGGTCCGCAAGCCGTGTGACCGGCCGCTTGAGGTAGTCTCCGGGTCCGGCACCCCATGGCGGGTCCATAAACAGCGTGTGAATATCGTCCGGAAGCGCCGCCAGGGTCGATTCGGCGGTCGCGTCTGCGGCGCGAAAGTCGATGCGATCCGCTACTTCGTACAGGCGGGCGTTGTGCCGCGCCATCGCCACCCGGCGAGGGTCGATTTCCACCGCGGTGACCTGCTGGCCGCAACGCGCGAAGGCAATGGACATGGCGCCGATTCCGGAACATAGGTCCAGGGTGGCGCCGCCACCGGCACGGCGGGCCATGTCCATTGCGTGATTCTCCGGCACCATGGTGTACAGGCCGGTGGCGTCCACCTGCGCCTGGTCGAAGCGGCTGAACAGCGCGTGGCGCATGTCCCAGTAGATCTGGTATTGCGGACCAAAGGGGCAGGTGTTCCGGTTTTCAGGGCTCACGGTTTACGCAGAGAGGTATTCGGTTCCGGGTGCAGCGCGGCCGGGAATCAGCCGGCCGACGCCAGTGCGTCGCGCGGCAATTCCGCAACCAGGGCGTGGATGGTTTCGTGAGAGGTCCGGGTCACGTCTTCGAAGCCCACGGTGATGTAGGGGGCGAGCATGTGCAGGATCATGTCGTAACCCTGGCAGATGGCCTCGGCGTCGAACTCCCGGCCCGAGAACTCGACGAAATTCGGCCAGTTGTCCGAGATGATCCAGGTGGCGATCACCACCGGGCGCAGCATTGCGCGGTCGGCTCCAAAATCCATGATGCCCTGTTCGGCCAGGGTGGTGAGAAACCTGCAGATGGCGTCGATCCGGCGTTCGCGGTGCTCGCGATAACGCCTTCGCAACAGGGAGTCCTGGCGCAGCAGGGCCGCCATCTCGCGGTAGAAGAACTCGAATTCCAGGATGAGCATCGACTGGCGTACGTACATCTTCGCCATGTGCTCCAGGGTGGGTTCGAGGTGGTCCGCCGGCCATTCGTCGTGCATGGCATGGCTGATGCGCTGAAATATGGCGTAGACGATTTCCGCCTTGTTGCGGAAGTGGTAGTGCAGATTGCCGCGGGAAATACCGCACTCCGCGGCAATGCGATTGGTCGATATGTTGCTGCTGCCATGACGGTTGAACAACGCCAGAGCGGTATCGATGATCAGTGCCTGGGTCTCGCGCGTCGCCATGTTACGAGCTGGGGCTGACTCCCTAAAATGGTTATCGCAATTACTATAATCGACCCCGTAGCATCATGCATACTGGTAATTTTGGATAATTGACTTTCATCATGAATGAACCCGTCGTCGCGGCCACCAAGCCCAAGCTCGTTACCCTCAAGCAGGGTCGCCCGTACCTGTGGTGCACCTGCGGACGCAGTCAACAGCAACCCTTCTGCGACAATTCGCACGCCGGCACCGGGTTCGAGCCGCTGCGTTTCAAGCCTGAGCGCAGCGGTGATTTCCTGTTGTGCCAGTGCAAGCACACCGGCGATGCGCCGTATTGCGACGGCAGCCACAACAACCTCGGTGACGGGTACGAGGAAGCCAGCGAAGAGGAAATCGCGGCCAGCGCGCACTTTCCGGTCACGCCGCGGGATGGCGTCGAAGTCGGCAAGGCCCTGCTGGACGGCGGTTGCTACGTGCGCACCGTGGACCCCGACGCGCTGCGGCAACAAGGCAATATCGCCTGGTCGCCGATGATCGCCCCGGAAGACGGCGCCAACTGCCTGGCCTTGTACTATCTGGAAGCGCGTGACTCCTCGGATAGCGGTGCAGACCGCGCCATCATGGCGTTTCCCGGCAGTCATGTGGCGCTGTTCGTGCTCGAAGGCGAGGGTGAGATCCATATTTCCGGGCGGACTTTTCCGGTCGGGGCGGAACAGGGGGTTTACATCGGCGCCGACGAGGCCTTTTCGATCGAACCGTCCACCGGCAGCGGCACATTGCGCACCACGATCACGATCTGCCCGCAATGCGAGGAACCCCGCTGGCTCGACCAGATGCCCGAAAACTTCAACGCCGAGCTGGATGAACGCGTGTTCGCGTTCGACCCCGCCAAGCGCGAGCCCATGGCCGATCGTTTCTATCAGGTTTTGATCGACGACAACACGGGCGGAGCCGACATGACCCAGTTTCTGGGCGAAGTGCCGAAATCCCGCGCCGCCGGCCATCATCACCTGTACGAGGAAACGATCACCATTCTCAGCGGTGAGGGCTACATGTGGACGGAGGGGGCGCGGGCCGCGGTGAAGCCCGGCGACGTGATATTCCTGCCCCGCCGCCAGCAGCACTCGCTGGAATGCACCAGTGAAGGCGGCATGCGGCTTGTTGGCGTGTTCTTCCCCGCCGGCAGTCCGGCGGTGAACTACTGATGCCCCGCGATGCACGGATTGGGCGGGTGCGGCCGGTGACGCAACGGCAGGCGATGCCGGTTTTGTTCGTCCCGGCGGCCCGGCCGGAAGCATCCACGACGAGCGGAGGTGCGGTTTGACCGCTCCGGGCGCCGACGGCGCCAGCCAGGGTACGGGTTATTTCGCTTCCACGCTGACCACGGTGTTGACCCTGGCCGGGGTGGCCATCGGGCTCGGCAACGTGTGGCGTTTTCCGTACATGATGGGCGCCTACGGCGGCAGCGCATTTCTGCTGCTGTTTCTGCTTTTCATGGCGTTGATCGCCGTGCCGGCGCTGATGGCCGAACTGTCGCTGGCCCGCACTCATCGGGGTGCGACGATTCGGGTCATGACCTTGTCGTTCGGCCGATTCGGCCGGGTGCTGGGCTATGGCCTGGTGGCCGGAGTGGCGATTGCCGCTTCCTACTACACGCTAATTGTCGGCAACGTGTTCTACAGCGCCGGCTTCGCCGTGCTTCAGGGGTTCACGGACATTAACCTCGAGCGCTATTCCTCCGGCCTGGTGGCGCCGCTGACGCAGTACGTGATTGCGCTGATTGTGATGTGGAGCGCGATTTTCGTGATCAGCCGGGGGCTGAAGTCCGGCATCGAGCGGGTCAGCAACGTATTCGTGCCGTTTTTCTTCCTGGTCTGCATTTACCTGGTCTGGTTCACGCTGAGCCAACCGGGAGCGATCGCCGCCAGCGCCGAGTTCCTCAAACCCGATTTTTCCCAGATCGGCATGACCGAGGTGTTCGCCGCACTGGGGCAGTGCTTTTTCTCGGTGGGCCTGGGCGCCGCCTACGTGATGGTCTACGGTAAATACCTGCAGGACGAAACCCGCATCGGGCCGATCGCGCGCATGACCGCGCTGAGCGATCTGGGCGCGTCCTTTTTCGCTTCCCTGTTTATCGTGCCCAGCGTGCTGCTGCTTTCCCTGCCGCTGGATTCCGGCCCACACCTGCTGTTCGATACCCTGCCGCGGCTGTTTTCCCTGATGGACGGTGCGCGGCTGTCCTCGAGCCTGTTTCTGGTTGCGCTGTCGCTGATCGCCTTCCTGTCGGTGATTGGTTCATTCAATGTCGTCACCGTCAGCCTGGAAGAAGAACCCTACGGTCAGCGCCTCGGCCGCAACCGTTTGCTGTTGATCATCGGAATCGCCGAATCCATCATGCTGATTCCGCCTACCCTGCGCCCCGACATCATCGGCCCGCTGGACCTGCTGTTCGGTTCGGGAACGCCGGTGGTCGGCGGTCTGTTCGCCGTGCTCGCGGTGGGCTGGCGCATCCGCCGCACGGATGCCTGGCGGCAACTGTTCTCCACCGCAGAACCGGATGCGCCTTCAAGGGCCGTCTACCAGTGGATTCGCTGGGCGATTCCCGCCGCGCTCGGCGCGATTTTGCTGGGAACTGTAATCAGTGCGCTGACTGCGTGATAATTTCCCCATGCGTCCGGTCTCCTGAGACCGGACGCATGAATTCGTGACACCCAAACCCAACCATCCAACGGAGTAAACCATGGCACTCGATCTGCAGGCCATCCGCCGGGAATTCCCGCTGCTGCAAGACAAGACCTACCTCAACAACTGTTCCTACGGCGTCTTGAGCCATCGGGTGGAGGCTGCGTTCAACGAGTACCTGAACTCGCGCAAAGAGTGGGGAGCGCAATGGGAGCACTGGGTCGAGCGGCAGGAATCCCTGCGCGCCGTGGTAGGCCGCCTGCTCGATTCTCCGGCCGAAGACGTGAGTTTGTCGACGTCGCTGTCCCAGTCCGTCAACTCGCTGGCCAGCAGCCTCGACTGGACCGGAGACCGTGATACCGTGGTGGTGACCGATTTCGATTTTCCGACCTCTTCGCAGATCTGGCTGGCGCAAAGCCGCCGCCAGGCGCGTGTGGTTCGGGCTCGCGCGGACGACAGCGGCGTGCATATCCCGCTGGAACATTTCGATGAACTGATCGACGATCGAACCCTGATCGTATCGGTGCCCTATGTGTGCTACCGCAACGGGGTGAAAACCGACATCGGCCCGATCATCGAAATGGCGCACGACCGGGGTGCGCTGGTTTTCGTCGATGCCTATCAGGCGGTCGGTAGTTTTCCCATATCTGCGGCCGACACCGGTGCGGACTTCCTGGCCGGCGGTTGCTTGAAATACTTGTTGGGAACCGCCGGTCTGGCTTACATGTATGTGCGCGGAAGCCTCCAGGCACCCCAGGTGCCCACCATGACCGGATGGTTCGCCCAGGAGAATCCGGCTGCCATGGATATTTACCATAACGCTCCGGCCAGTACGGCACGGCGGTTTGAATCGGGCACGCCCAACGTTTCCGCGCTGTATGCCTGTGCCGCCGGCATTGAACTGTTGCTTGAAACAGGCCTGGAAGCCGTCGGCGAGCAGGTCGGGCACCTGACGGGTTTGATCGCGCAGGGTGCCGCCGAACGCGGCTGGAAGCTGGTGACCCCGGCCGATCCGGCGCGCCATGGTGCCCTGATGGCCCTCGCATCGACGGATGCGCCGGCCCTGGTGCGTGCGATGTCCGAAGAGAACATCGTCGTTTCAGATCGCGATGGCAACCTTCGTGTTTCGCCGCATTACTACAACAATGACGATGACATTCAGCGCCTGTTCGCCGCGCTGGATCGGAATGCGAATCTGTTGCGGCCCGCGGATTGATGCCGCAGACTATAGGGCGATTGCCCTAATCGCATGCCGGAATTACGGGCCACGCACCGGCTCGTGATGCAGAATGTTAGAGTTCGAATGATCCCAGCCAACGTACAGATTGGAGGAAACAATGGCACTGAAACTCCCGATCAAAATCGGTTTGCTCGCGCTCGTCACGGCTTCGGCACCTGCGTTTGCGCAGGCCGTGCTCGAGGAAGTCATCGTCACAGCCACCAAGCGCGGTGACATCGACGTCCAGTCCGTTGCCGGCGGTATCTACGCGGTGGGGGGTGACTCCCTCGACGTTCGAGGTATTACCAATTTCGAGAACTTTGCCGGACAGATTCCCGGTCTGAGCTTCCAGGACCTGGGTCCCGGGGACAAGGAGTTCATCATCCGCGGCATCAATGGCAACGGACCTGCGGTGGTCGGTGCCTACTTTGACGAATACGTCATCACCGCCAGTGACCAACAGGACGGCGGCGGCAAGAACGCGCCGATCAAAATGATCGATCTGGAGCGCGTCGAGGTGCTCAATGGCCCGCAGGGCACCCTGTACGGTGCCAACTCGATGGCCGGCAACATCCGCTACATCGCCCGTAAACCGGACGCCTCGGGTTTTGATGCCTTTGTCGACTCCGACTTCTCCGACACCAAGGAGGGTGGTTTCAATTACACCGTCAGCGGCATGGTCAATATTCCGCTGAGCGAGAATTTCGCGATGCGCCTGGTGGGCTGGCGTACCGACAACGACGGCTGGATTGACCAGCCACGGCTGGAAAACGGTGCGGGCAACTATAACGGCAACGCCACCAATATCAACGACGAAGAGACCAACGGCGGGCGCCTGCAATTCCGCTGGACGCCCAGTGACTCGGTCACCGTGGATTTCATGGCCATGACCCAGGATCTGGAAGCAGGTGGCTCGCCTCGTTTCACGGCTCCGGGTTCGCCGGCCTGGCCGGATCTGCCACCGGAACTGCTGCAGGCCGCGCTTGATGCGCCCGACGCCAATCCGCCGGCGCCGCTGCCGGGTTTGCCGCCATTGACCCCGACCGAGGATTTCATCAACGTCGATATCACCAACAATCCGCGTGACGACGAAATCAACCTGATCGGTGCGACTTTCACGTTCGAGTCCGACATCGGCACCACCACCGTTTCGGCCAGCCAGTACGAGCACGACATCGAGTTCCGCTTCGACAGCACGCCCATCCTGTTGTTCTTCGGCGTGCCGGCGCCGGCCGCCACGGTGCAGCCGCAGTCGTATGACACGTCGATGGTGGAAGTACGATTCGCGTCCAGTTTCGACGGCCCGCTGAATTTTGTCGGTGGTGCGTATTACCAGCGCGACGACAACCAGTTCCAGGTGCAGGTGCCAGCCACCGACGGCAACGGCAACCCGGCTCGGCCGTGGGACCCGTCGAACGAGAATGACTTCTTCGCAGGTGGCACCACGTTCTTCGGCCGCCAGCGCGAAGACGAGGTTACCCAGACCGCCGTTTTCGGTGAGTTCACGTACACCTTCGCGGATCGCTGGGAAGCGATGGCCGGCGGTCGCGTATTCAGCGTCGATCAGAAGTCCATCCAGCAGACCCTGCACAACTTTGGCGGTTCCTCCGGTCCCGTGGCCGGTGAGCAGATCGGTGTCAATGCCCAGGGCAATGCCATCGGTCTGATCGAGACGACCGATGACACCTTCCGGCCGAAATTCTCGCTGTCCTATCAGGCCACGGACGATGTGTTGCTCTACACCCTGTATTCCGAGGGCTTCCGCGTGGGTGGTGTCAACAACGCCAACCAGCCGTTCGCTCCGGGTATCCCGGCGACCTTCGATTCGGACGAATTGACCAACTTCGAGTTCGGTTTCAAGTCCAATCTGCTGGGCAACCGCATGCTGCTGAACGCCACGGTCTTCCTGGTCGACTGGGACGACATCCAGGTCGAGCCGCGTGATCCCGTGGGCAACATTCCCTTCACCACCAATGGCGGGTCCGCCGAGGTCAACGGCATCGAGTGGGCGCTGCGCTTCCTGGCGACCGACAACCTGCGCTTCGATTTCACCGGTACCTACTTCTTCGACGCGCAGCTGACCACGGATCAGCCGGTACTGCCGGGTGCATCTTCGTTCATCATCCAGGGTCAGGAAGGCGATGACATTCCGAACATCCCGGAACTGCAGCTCTACGGTTCGGCCACCTGGGAGGCGCAGATTGGCGACATGCCTTTGCAGCTGATCGGCGACGTCACCTACCGCGACGACACCAACACCGAGTTCCGCACCGACAGCCTGTTCAATATTCCGCTGGATTCCTACACTTTGGTAAACCTTTACGCCAACCTGCAGATCACCGAGAACTTTGGTGCCGGCGTGTACGTGCGCAACGTGACCGATGAACTGGCCGTGTTCGACGGTATCGCGACCTTCCAGGATCCGATGTCCATCGTTGCCGCACAGCCGCGTACCATCGGTGCGGTTCTGCGCTGGCAGTACTGAGACACTCAAGCTACGGACCTGATCCGTACGCCCTGTAATTCCGACGGCGGCTTTTCTGCCGCCGTCGGCTTCTGGCCCAAACGGCTGCTGTTGAACCCCGATCCGGCCCGCGCATTCGCCCGGGTCGGATTTCCTTCCCCGGCGGGCCTTTCCGGAGCGATACGAAATGACTGAATCTTCGACCCTGCGCCACAATCCGTTCGCTTTCGACGCCGAAACCATGCGTCGCCTCGGTTACCGGGTTGTCGACCGGGTGGTCGAACGCATGCTGCACGCCGAAGATGTGCGGCCGGTTGATCCGGACAAGGGTCTCGACGACGTCGCCCCACTGCGCCGGCCCATGCCCGATGCTCCGCAGAATCCCGAACAGGTCGTCGAACAGGCCATCGACGACATTTTCGGCAACACCATGAACCTGATGCACCCGCGCTTTTACGCCTACATGCCGGCGCCCGGCAACCTCATCAGCGCGCTGGCGGATTTCATGGCTTCGGGCTTCAACGTATTCGCGGGGATCACCCCGCACAACCACGCCGCGTTTGAGGTGGAGCGGCAGACCGTCGACTGGCTGGGCGGCCGATTCGGCTGGGATTTTCCATCCAGCGGCTTGTTCGTCAGCGGAGGCTCGGCCGCCAACCTCACTGCCCTGGCTCTGGCCCGCCATCATCAATTGAATGACGACATGACGGGCGCGGTGGTCTACTGCTCCGACCAGACGCATTCGTCCATCGAGCGTTCGATGTATGTACTCGGATTCCAGCCCGATCAGTTGCGTCTGATCAAGTGCGACGCGGACCTGAGGCTGGATCCGGAGGCGCTCGAACAGGCCGTCCGCACCGACCTCGAGGCCGGGTTGAAACCCTTGTGCGTGGTCGGCAACGCCGGCACCACCAACACCGGTGCGGTCGACCCGCTCTCCGAACTCGCGGATGTTTGCGAGCGTCACGACCTGTGGTTTCATGTCGATGCGGCTTACGGCGGTGGTGCCGTGCTGACCCCGCAGACCCGGACGCTGTTCGCCGGAATCGATCGGGCCCATACCATCGCCGTCGATCCCCACAAGTGGTTGTTTCAGCCGTTCGAGTGCGCGGTGATCCTGGGTCGCGAGCAGTCGTGGTTCACCGACACCTTTCGCGTGCTTCCCGCCTACCTGCGCGATACCGATGTCACTGGCGAAGTCTGCAACTACCGGGACATGGGAGCGCAGCTCACCCGTTCGTTCAAGGCCCTGAAACTGTGGTTGTCCCTGCAGGTGTACGGTGTCGACACCTTCATCGCCGCCGTCGAGCACGGACTGGCCATTGCGCGCTACGCTGAACAGCGCGCCGCTGCCCTGCCGGGCTTCGAAGTCACCACCCCTGCCACGCTGGGGGTACTGACCTGCCGCTGGATCGGAGATGCCGACGCCCGGCCGGACGATTCCGAGTTGAACCGCGTCAACCACCGGCTGGCCCAGGCCCTGACCCGAACCGGTTTTACCTACGTGACGACCACCGACCTCGGCAGCCGCACAGTGTTGCGCTTCTGCCCCATTCACCCCGCCGCCACCGAGCGCGACATCGACGAGACCTTCGACCGCCTGCAGAAACTGGCGGTCAATCCCGCCGTGGCCTGATTCGGCGGGCAACTTTGCGGGAGACGTGGTTTGTCCACATAATGGCCCCTGGTTTTCACGCCAGGGGCGGCGGTTCGCATGGGGCAAAACAACAGCGCGGAGTCGGTCACGGCCATTGTGACCCGGCGGGTCCTGCCGGGCCGCAAGGATGCCTACCTCGAATGGGTGAAACAGGTCGACCAGGTGGCGACCACGTTTCCCGGACATCAGGGTACGACCGGAAAAATTGCCGGCGAGGACGATGAATGCCACGTGGTGTTCCGCTTTGACACCATCGAAAACCTGAAGGCATGGGAATGCTCTGACGAACGCCGCCAGTGGCTGTCTCAACTGGGTGATATCGTCGAGGAGGGTGAGTCGCGGATCGAGCGCCTGACCGGGCTGGAGTTCCTGTTCCGCGACCAACTGCATCCCCGGGCCTGGAAGATGGCGCTGGTTCTGACCGCGGCGATTTTCTTATTGATACTGGCCTTCGGCCCCGTTTTCAGTGCCCTGTCGGCGGCGGTTCCCGGTCTGCCGTCGTGGTTGTGGACACTGCTCCAGGTCAGCTTTCAGGTGCTTCTGCTGACTTACCTCATCATGCCCTGGGCCATGCGTTTGCTGGCCGGGTGGCTGGGGCGTTGAACGGGCGCAGTTTCTTACCGGGGCGTACGTGGACTATGATGTAGGGGTGTGCGGCACGGATCGCTGACCGTCGCCCGAGGAATCACCCATCGTACGAAAATGCAAGGAGCCACTATGAAAAGCCATCCCAAGCGTCTTGCGACGCTTTTGATCGCACTCGGCGCTTTGGGCGTCTGTGCCACCGCGAATGCCGACGGAATCACTGATACCAAGCAGGGCGAGGGCGGCAGCGCCGTCCAGGGATCTGCCGGTCCGGGCGGTTCCCAGGGTGACGAGGGTCTGGAGCATTGTGACCGGCCCATGGGCGCGCTGGCCGTGGTCGAGCCGCAGGATTATGTGATGGCGGCTCTGTCGCGCTACAGCCTGTCATCGCCGACCGGCATCATCCGCATGATGGTGCAGCAGTCCAACTGCTTCATCGTGGTCGAGCGTGGCCAGGGCATGCGGAACATGATGCAGGAGCGCGAGCTCGCGGATTCCGGCGAACTGCGACAGGGTTCGAACTACGGCGGCGGACAGATGGTCGCGGCGGATTTCGTTCTGACCCCGGCGGTGGTGTTTTCCGACAATGACGCCGGCGGCATTGGCGGCGCATTGGGGGGGCTGATCGGCGGTCGTTCCGGTCGCGTGCTCGGCGGCATCGCGGGCGGTCTGAAATTCAAGGAAGCTCAAACCAGCATGCTGGTGACCGATGCCCGTACCGGCGTTCAGGTGGCCGCGGCTGAAGGCAGTTCCAAGAAGGCGGATCTGTCGCTGGGCGGCTTCCTGTACGGTGGCGGGGTCGGCGGCGCGCTCGGTGGTTACGGCAGCACCGACGAAGGCAAGATCATCGCCGCCAGCCTGGTCGACAACTACAACAACGTGGTGCGCTCGGTGCGCGGGCAGCCCAGCCTGCACCGCAACGTGGGCACCCTGGCCGAGGAGGCCGCGGGCGGCGGCCAGCAGGGTGGCGGGTTTTCCTTCAACGAAGGTGACATCCTTCTGCCCAAGATCAACAACGTCAAGCTGATGGCCGATCCGGCCGACAGCGCCCAGGTCGTCCACAGCCTGCAGAAGCGTGACGAACTGATTTTCATGGGCGCCGAACAGGACGGCTTCGTACTGGTCGAGTCCAGCCACGGTGGCGGCTGGGTCAAGAAGGTCCTGATCACCCGCTGATTCGGGCGACTCGCACCCCCGAAATATGGGGTCAGCGAAACATGGGGTCAGAGTAAAGGGACAGAGTAAATACTCTGTCCCTTTACTCTGACCCCATTCTTTTTTGGCCCATTCTTTTTTTTGGCCGGGCCTGATCTGACCTGCGCGGGTTTAGCGAATATCTTGAACGGCTGCCGGTACGGCGGTTTCCCCGATTATCTTGCTTTTCTCTTTTTAGTCAACGCCTTAGGCTTACTTGACAAAACGCGTTCCTGATCAGTATTGTGTATATATGAACGTTACGTCCATCCATGAATAGCAGGCAACGCGCCTGAATCTACCGGAGACAGTCAGACCCTCGCACGTTCCCGGTCCGCGCCGGAACGATCCAGTGAGTTCCATGAGTCCATTACGACGAAAGAGGTACTTCACCATGAACCGTTCCCCGTTTACCCGTTTCCTCGTTCCGGCGCTCGCCACCGTGGGCGCCCTGCTTGCGTCGCTGAGCGCTCAGGCCGCCACGGTGGTCAGCGATACGACCGTCAGTTTGAGTGGGCATGCCGGCGCCGTTTGCAACAATGGCGAGCCGGCGAACATGCGCGTGACCACCGTAGCCGACGGGGCCGGCATTTCCGACCGTTGGTTCATCCACCTGCAAGGCGGTGGCAGTTGCAAGGACGATCAGAGTTGCCAGGACCGATGGGAGAACCAGCAGGGCAACATGAAGCCGAGCGGGTATTCGTCCAACGGCCTGCCGAATCTCACCCGCGGTGGCTCACCGTTCGATGGCTACAACACGGTACAGATCAACTACTGTTCCTCCGATGGCTGGATCGGCTCGAGAATCGGCACGGTGGACGGCAACGGAGACCCCGTGATCTACAACGGCACGGACACGCTGGTCGTGGATTCCGCGGGTCCGGGCACCTACGCCGTGCACTTTCGCGGCAAGCGTATCGTGGACGCGGCACTCGATGAGATCGAGAGTCTCTACAGCCTCAGCACGACGGCATCCGAGGTAGTCTTCGCCGGAAAATCAGCGGGATCGGCCGGTGTACAGGCGCATCTCGACAAGGTCGAGGACCGGTTCGGCGCGACGGCCAACGTTCGCGGCCTGTTGATGGACACCTGGGTTCCCTTCCTGCCCCTGGCCGGTACCGAGTCAGAAGTCCGTGCCGATCTGGCCAGCCTCGGAATCAGCACTGCCACGATCGACCAGTTGCTCGAATTCGCCTTCTTCGATGCAGACGACAACTTGCAGGACATGTACGACACGGCCAACGTGTGGGGTGCGTTCAACAACACCGCCACGGAAGGCCACCTCGGGCCAGAGAGTTGCTTTGACGCCATCTCCGGGCTGCCCTCGGTCATCGCCAACCCCAGCCACCTGATGCTCTGCGCCGTTGCCGATTTCGTTCTGAACCCCGCCTACAACGACGGTGTGACCCCGTACCTGTCGACCGAGCTGCTGATTTTACGCAATTTCTACGATGTGGCGGTCGGGATGGCGGCCTTTCGGCTGTTCCCGGACCACGACGGCGTGGATGACGCCTACGCGGCGGCTATTGGCCTGGAACTCACCAACGAACAGGCCTTGTCGGAACTCAAAAACTACGTGGACTTCGACAACACCAAGAACCTGATCGCCGATCAGAATTCGGAACTGGCGGTGGCGTTCTACAGTGTTCTGATGCCGTTGACACAATCCGGTATGGATGCGGCCGCGGGGGCCGCCAATGTCACGGTGTTTTCGCCCGGACTGGAAATGACGACTCAGAATTGCCACTTCTTCAACCCGGGCGCCTGCAGTTTTCCCGAGAGCCAGCGCCGTGGCGTGGTCATTCACGGAATCGTGGATATTCCCTACGCCTACACCCAACAGGTCATCCAGCCCTACAACACGAGCGCGCTGGGTCCGGCCCGGACGGTGAAGCAGTTTCTCCAGGGCTGGGCCGATCGCAACAGCACCTTCGACTACAGCCTGGTGCTCGACACCAAGCTGCCTTGAACCGGCGGCTTTGAGCGGAGAGGGAGGCTTACACCGTGGCGGAAACCGCAGCCAAGCATGCCCGGGTTGCCGGAACCGGCATGGTGCCGTTCGCCAAGCCCGGCCGTTCGCAGAACTACATCGAGATGGGCGCCGCCGCCGTGCGCGGCGCCCTGGCTGACGCCGGGCTGGACTATACCGAAATCCAGCAGGTCTACGCCGGATACGTCTACGGTGACTCCACCTGCGGTCAGCAGGCGGTCTATCCGGTGGGCATGACGGGCCTGCCCGTGTTCAATGTGAACAACAACTGCGCCACCGGTTCCACGGCGCTGTATCTGGCGCGGCAGACGGTGGAGAGCGGTGCCGCAGACTGTGTGCTCGCGCTCGGTTTCGAGCAGATGCAGCCGGGCGCCATCGCGTCGGTGTTCACCGACCGGCCCAGTCCTTTCGATCCCTTCGACCGCGCCAGCACCGAGTGGATCGGCCAGGCGGAACTTCCACCCGCACTGCGCTATTTCGGCGGCGCCGGCCTGCATCACATGCGTCGCCATGGCAGCACCCTGGAGGACCTGGCCCGGATCCGGGCCAAGGCCAGCCGGCATGCCCGTCACAATGAGTACGCCTTGTTGCGTGACGAACTGTCCGTGGACGACGTGCTGTCGTCGCCACCGTTGTGGCCAGGCGTGATGACCCGCCTCATGGCCTGTCCGCCCACCTGTGGTGCGGCTGCGGCCGTGGTGGTGTCGCCCGGATTCGCGCGCCGTCGTGGAATTCGTGACACGGTGATGATCCGGGCCCAGGCGATGACGACGGATACACCCGCCACCTTCTCCGAACAGGACATGATGAAGCTGGTGGGCTGGGACATGACCCGCCGGGCCGCCCGGGCATGTTACGAAGCGGCCGCTGCCGGCCCGGAGGACATCGGCGTGGCGGAACTGCACGACTGTTTCGCGCACAACGAGTTGATCAGCTACGAGGCGCTGGGTTTGTGTCCGGAGGGTGGTGCGTCCGGGTTCATCGCCGACGGGGACAATACCTACGGCGGCAGAGTGGTCACCAACCCGTCCGGTGGCTTATTGTCCAAGGGCCATCCGCTGGGCGCGACCGGCCTCGCCCAGTGTCATGAACTGGTGCGCCAGCTACGCGGCGCCGCCGGACCCCGCCAGGTCGAACGCCCGGGATTTGCGCTGCAGCACAACATCGGTCTGGGGGGTGCGTGCGTGGTCACCCTTTACGAATCCCCCTGAAGTCAGCGAACGGAAAGCGCCGCCGCTGGAACGGCTGCTTCACTCGGCCCGCGAGCATTCCCTACATCGATGCCAGCCCGAGATCGCTGGCTACGTGCCTGCGCGCGCGCCAGAACAGCCACACGGCCAGCAGGTTAAGGGGCATCACCGACAACAGGGCGTAGCGCAGGGAGTCGGTACCGAACACCGGCTCGAGCGCATCGCTGAGCATGCCCACGGCCAACGGTCCCAGGCCCATGCCCAACAGGTGGATGACCAGCAGGAACACCGCGACAGCGACAGCCCGCATGTTGTTCTTCACCAGTCTCTGGATCAGGGCAAGCACCGGAACGACGATGGCTGTTCCGACAATCATCGGACCGAGCAGGAGCCCGGCTGACAGCGCCGCGTTACCGGCCAGGTACACACCGAAAAACAGCGGTATCGCGGCCAACAGCGCAATGGCCGGTATCTGCATGTACGCCGCGACGTCACGGCGGGCCAGGCGGTCGGCGATGATGCCGCCGCCGACCATGCCCACGGCGCCGCCGATCCCCCCGATGGTTCCGATGGTCGTGGCCATGTGCATCAGGCTCATTTCGTGGCTGCGCATGAAGTAAGCGGGCGTCCAGGTGTTGACGGCCGAACCCACCAGTCCGACCAGGGCGAAGGCGGGAAAAAAGTATTGGCAGCTTTTCTGCCGCAGCAGGTGGCGTACCGTCTCGATGATGGAGTAGCGGTTTTTTTCGGGGCGCGAACTCGCGTCGTCGAGCAGTCCGCGGGCCGGTTCGCGGAACACGGCCCAGAAAAGCAGGGTCAGTGCCATGCCGGCCGCGCCCAGCAGGATGAAGGTCATCCGCCATCCCAGGGAAGGCCCGAGGAATCCGCCGATCAGCCCCGCCAGCATCGTGCCGACCGGAACTGCGCTCTGGTAAATGCCGATCGCCTTGCCCCGGTCCGTCGGCCGGAACAGGTCGCCGATCAGTGAATTCGCCGACGGCGTGAGCCCGGCTTCCCCGATGCCAACGCCCATCCGGGTCAGGGCCATGCTGACATAGCCGGTGGCCATGCCGGTCAGCGCCGTCATCGCACTCCACAACGCGGAGCACAGTGTGATCAGACGGGTGCGGCTGTAGCGATCGGCCAGCGCGGCGATGGGCACCCCCATCAGGGTGTAGAAGATCGCGAACGCGAAACCGGCCAGGAAGCCGGCCTGCGAGTCACTCAGATCGAGGTCGAGCCGGATTGGCTCGAGCAGGATGTTGATGATGTGCCGGTCGACGATGTTGAATGCATAAACGGTGAACAGCAGGCCAAGCATCCACCAGCGGGATCGATGCTCCGTCCCGGCCGGGGACGGGCTCACAGAGCCTCCTGCAGGCGGGCCTTGATCACCTTGCCCATTGTGTTGCGCGGAAAGTCGTCCGGGTGAATCAGCACGCGGTGCAGTCGTTGGTGGCGGGCCAGCCGTGCATTCGCCCACTCCAGTATGGCGTCGGCGAGTTGCGGATCGGTGTCGGCGTCCGGCTCCGGCTTGATAAAGGCCACGGGCACTTCACCCCATTTCTCATGCGGCGCGGCGACCACCGCGGCATCGTGCACGTCCTGGTGCTCGAGGAGAACCGTCTCGATGTCCACCGGATAGACATTCAGGCCGCCGGAGATGATCATGTCCTTCATGCGTCCGCGCAGGGTCAGGTAGCCGGAACGGTCGAACTCGCCCAGATCGCCCGTTCGCAGAAATATCCACCCGGTGGGGTCCCGCCACACCAGTTCCGCATTGGCGTCCGGCCGGTTCCAGTAGCCGCTCATCTGTCCGGCGGAGTGTCCGACGATTTCGCCGGTTCCCGAGAACGTGATGTCCTGGCCGTGCTCGTCGACGATGCGGATATCGCACCCCAGCATCGGCCGGCCCACGGATTCGGGGCGCTGCTCCATGTCTTGCGGCGTGATGATGGTGGCGACGCCTTCCGTCAGACCCCAGAGTTCGTACAGGGCACCGCCTGTGAGTTTTTGAACCGCCTCTTTCACGCCGCGCGGCATCGGTGAGCCGGCTGTGATCGCGGTCTCGAAACAGTCCAGTCCCGCGTTCTCGATTCCCGGTTGGGCGAGCAGCACAGCGGCCATGGCCGGCACGATGAAACCGTGGGTCGGACGGTGACGGCGGATGGCATCGATAAAGGCATCCGCGGAGAACGCCGGCAGGATCACGGTGGCCGCACCCATCCATTTGGCGGGACTCCAGCTCAGCCACGCACCGTTGGAATGCATGGGTACGCAGGACAATGCCACGCTATGGCAGTGAAACCGGAACTCGGCCGCGAAACCCGATGCGAAGGAAAGGCGCGAGCCATGACTGTGGGCGATGCCTTTGGGGACGCCGGTAGTGCCGGAGGAATAGATGATCAGGGCCAGGTCATCGGCGGCGTTGACGCGGCCCGTGGGTGTCTCGGCTCCATCCTGTCCCCATTGCGTGAATTCTCCGCCTTCGCGGATCACTTGCGTGCCGGGCGGCGCAATGCCGTCGGCGCGTTCGAGGTAATCCGTGCCGACGAGGAGCATGGCAGCACCGCTGTCCTCCAGCATTCGCTGCAACGCGCCATCGTCCAGCAGGGGCGACAGCGGTACCGCGGCTGCGCCCGCCCGCCAGATGCCCAACAGGACCTCGTGGGCCCACAGGTGGTTTCCCGCCAGCAGGGCGATGCGGTCGCCCGGCTGGATTCCCGAGGCGATCAGGGCATGCCCGATTCGATTGCCGGTTCGGTCGTAGGAACCCCAGTCGACGGTTCGATCGCCTTCGATCAGGGCGGGTTCGTGCGGTCGGAACCGCCCGTGAATGGCGATCTGTTCGCCGAGGCCGCAGAACGACGGTGCGAACGGCAGGTCCGGCAGGGATTTTCGGGATTCGCTCATGATTCTCGCTCGATCTGGCCCAGGGCCCGGTCCAGGTGGACATAACCGCCATCCACGTGGATGTGCTGTCCGGTGATGTGCGCCGCGCGGGCCGACAGCAGAAAAACAGCGGTGTCCGCGATCTCGGCCGGCCGGGTCAGGCGTGTGCCCAGGGGTACGCGTTCCTGGATGCGCTTCAGGGTTGCATCCGGTTCGTTCAGTTCATTCAGCCAGGTCTGGTAGGCGGGTGTCATGACTTCGGCGGGAACGATGGCGTTGACCCGAATCTCCCAGGGCAGCAGATCGAGCGCCCATTCGCGGGTCAGCGCCAGCAGGGCGCCCTTGGCGGCGGAATAGCCGGATGTTCCGCCCTGGCCGGTCAGCGCGGTCTTGCTGCTGATGTTCACGATCGCGCCACGGGACGCCTTGAGTGCGGGCAGTGCATGGTGCACCAGGCTGAAACAATGGATCAGGTTGCGCCGAAGGGATGTTTCGAATGCCTCGGTGCTGCCGTGCAGGAGTCCGGCGCCATCGTTGCGGCCGGCGTTGTTGACCACCCCGTCGATGCGTCCGAACTCGCGTTCGACCCACTGCACGACTTGCTGGCAGTCGTCGTCGGAATCCAGCTTCCGGGCGATGGAGGCAGCCTGCCCACCGTCCGCTTCGATCTGTTCGACGAGGTCGGCGCCTTCGCGCTCCTGCGGGTCGACGATGACCGGAATGCCCTGTTCCGCGGCCACGCTCCGGGCGATGGCACGACCGATTCCCCGCGCGCCGCCGCTGATGATGACAACCCGGTCTTCGAGTTCGAGATTCATGATTTCGTGATTCCGTAGAAGTCGCAGGCCGTGCCGCCCCGGACGCGAGCCTGTTCGTCGGCGCTGAAGGGCGCGAGGTAGTGGTCGACGATGTTCATGACCGACCCGGCCGGCGCGGCCAACAGGCACACGGGCCAGTCGGAGCCGTACATCAGGCGCTCCGGTCCAAAACAGTCGAACACGGTATCCAGAAACGGAGTGAACTGTTCCCGTGTCCAGTGGGACCAGTCCGCTTCGGTGACCATGCCGGATATTTTGCAGAACACGTTCTCGTGGCGGGCGATCGTTCGGATGTCGCGGCGCCAGCCGTCGTCCATGCCGTCCGCAATTGGCGGTTTGGCCAGGTGATCGATGACGAACCGCTGGTCCGGACACGCGCGCACGAGGTCGATGGCGGCCGGCAGATGTCGCGGGTGGATAAGCAGGTCGAAAGTGTAATCCCGCTGGCGCAAGGCACGGATGCCGGCGCGGAACGCGGGTTCCGACATCACCTCGGGTTCGCGGCTCTGCAGGATGTGCCGAAAGCCGGCCAGCCGGGTCTCACCGTCCAGGCGGTCGAGTTCGGCCGCGACATCTGCCGATGCCGGGTCCAGCCAGCCGACGACCGAGCGAATCCAGTCGTGCTCCCTGGCCAGTGCCAATAGAAAGTCCGTTTCAACGCTCGATTCAGCGGCCTGCACGGCCACGGTGCCGTCCAGGCCGAGTGAATGGAGCACGGGTTCGAGATCCTGCGGCATGAAGTCGCGCGCGATGGCGGACATGTCCGCATCGATCCAGCTGTCCCGTACGGGATCGAAGCGCCAGAAATGCTGGTGCGCGTCGATTCTCATGCCATGGCGTCGATGTCGCAGGTGACCCGTTGGCGTGCGATGCCCAGGCCTTCGATGCCCAGTTCGATTTCATCGCCCGCGCGCAGGTAGCGTTCGGGCCTCAGCCCCATGCCGACTCCGAACGGGGTGCCGGTGGTGATGATGTCGCCCGGCAGCAGGCGCATGTGCCAACTGACGTAGCGAATCAGTTCCGGCAATGGAAAGATCATCTCGCGGGTATTGTCGTTCTGCATGACTTCGCCGTTCAGCTTGAGCCACAAAGCAAGCTGGCCCGGATCGGGTATTTCGTCGGGCGTCACCAGCCAGGGTCCGAGAGGCGCGAAGCTGTCGAAGCTCTTGCCCTTGACCCACTGGCCGCTGCGGTGCAGTTGGGTCTCCCGCTCGCTGACGTCGTTGTGCAGCACGTATCCGGCAACATGATCCATGGCCTCCTGTTCACTCAGACGGACACATTCGCGCCCGATAACGATGGCGAGTTCCACTTCCCAGTCGGTCTGCTGTGCTGCCACCTCTTCGCCCGTGGCGCTGCGGATACGCGGAATCACGATGTCGTCGAACGGGCCGCAGATCGATGTCGTGGATTTCATGAACAGCACCGGTTCATCCGGAATTTCCATGCCCGCTTCACGGGCATGCGTCACATAGTTCAGGCCAACGCACACCAGCTTTGAAGGGCGCGCGACCGGCGGCCCCAGGCGGGTATGGGCCGGCACCACCGGGCACGACGGGCGGTTGCTCTCCAGCCACCCGGCGAGCGCCTCGGGGCCGCCGTTCGCAAAAAACGACTCGTTCCAGTCAGTGCCGAATGCGCTGCAGTCGAGCCAGATGCCGTCGTCGTTCACAATGCCGGGTTGTTCCTTGCCGGCGGCGCCAAATCGAATGAGTTTCATGCCTTATACCTTGAGTCCGGTGAATCCGCCATCCACTGGAAAGTCGCAGCCGGTGATGAACGTGGCCTCCGGCGAGCACAAAAATGCGACCAGAGCCGCGACTTCCTCCGGGGTGCCCATGCGGCCGATCGGCTGGGTCGCGGCCAGGGTTTCGAACATCGCGGCTTCGCGTCCCGGGTAATGCTCCTGCAGGTAGCGATCGACGAAGGGTGTATGCACGCGAGCGGGCGACACCGCATTGCAGCGAATACCGGCGTCCAGAAAATCACGTGCGATCGAGCGCGTCATGGCCAGTACGGCCCCCTTGCTCATGGAATAGGCGAAACGGTCGGCCAGACCGACGTGCGCCGCGACCGAACAGAGATTGATGATGGTCGCTCCGTTGGCGGCTTTCAAGCGGCTCAGGCAGGCCCGGGTCGTGTTGTAAACGCCTTTGACGTTGACCTGGTAGATGCGGTCCAGATCCTCCGGTGAAGTGTGTTCCAGAGATCCGATGTGCGACACACCGGCGTTGTTCACCAGGATGCCGACCGCTTCGGGCAATTGCTCGACGGTGGTGCCAAGGGCAGCAGGGTCGCTGACATCACCGTGCAGAAAGTGCGCGCGTTCGGCCAGGTCGCCCAGTTCGTCACGGGCAGCGATCCAGCCCGCGTCATCGAGATCGAGCACGTGGACGTGGGCGCCGTTTTGCAGCAATTGGCGAGTGATGGCCAGGCCGATGCCGCTGGCGCCGCCGGTGACGACGGCGCAGGTTCCGGCAAGGGATTGGGGTTGGGCAGTGTTCACGGCAAATTCCTGTTGGGGCAGTAGTGGTGTTGGAAACTAGGCGGTGCGGGCGAGCCGCTGCTTCCAGACCGGACCGTCGGGAAACTCGTAAGTGGCCAGGGACTCGGGTTTCATCTCGATACTGTAGCCGGGCCGGCTGGGGGCGAGGTAGTGCCCCTGGCGGATGCGAACCGGGTCGGTGAAATGTTCGTGCAGGTGGTCGACATACTCGATCAGGCGGCCATCGGTGGTGCCGCTGAGGGCGATGTAGTCGAACATTGCCAGGTGCTGGACCTGCTCACACAGTCCGACGCCGCCCGCGTGCGGGCAAACCGGTATGTCGAACTTGCGCGCCAGTAGCAGAATCGCCAGGTTTTCGTTGACGCCGGCCACCCGGCAACTGTCAATCTGGCAGACATCGATGGCGCCGATGCTCATCAGCTGTTTGAATATGATGCGGTTCTGGCAGTGTTCGCCGGAAGCGACGCGGATCGGCTTGATGGCGCGGGCAATCGCGGCATGCCCCAGCACGTCGTCGGGACTGGTGGGTTCTTCGATCCAGTGCGGGTCGAAATCGGCCAGTACCCGCATATTGTCAATGGCTTCGTCAACGTCCCAGGCCTGGTTCGCATCCATCATCAGGAAACGGTCGGGGCCGATTTCCTCGCGAATGATGGCCGCGCGGCGGCAGTCGTCCTCCAGCGAGACTCCGACCTTCATCTTCAGGTGCGTCCAGCCCTGCGTCACGGCCTCCCGGCACAGGGTCCGAATCCGTTCGTCCGAATACCCGAGCCAGCCGGCGGATGTCGTGTAGCCGGGAAAGCCGTTATTCCTGAGCTGCTCGATGCGTTCTTTTCGGCCGGGTGTCATGCTCTCCAGCAGTTTCAGGGCTTCGTCCGGGGTGAGGGCATCGGTGAGGTAGTTGAAGTCCACGCAGCGCACCAACTCTTCCGGGCTCAGCTCCGACAGCAGCAGCCACAGGGGTTTGCGCGCGAGGCGTGCGTACAGGTCCCAGACCGCGTTGATCAGGGCTCCGGCCGCCATATGGACCACCCCTTTCTCCGGACCCAGCCAGCGCATTTGCGCATCACCGGTCAGTTCCCGGGAAAACGCCGCGAAATCATCCGTGATGGATGACAGCGTTCTGCCGATCACCGCATCGGCGATGGATTCCAGAGCGGCGCAGCAGATCTCGTTGCCCCGCCCGATGGTGAACACCAGGCCGTGCCCGGTCAGTTCCGGCCGGTCCGTGAGCAGCGTAATGTAGGCACACGAGTAATCGGGGTCGTTGTTCATGGCGTCGGAGCCATGCAGCTCATCGCTGGTGGGAAACCGGATATCGCGTATCGTGTGGCCCGTGATGCGCACGCCGTCCGGATGTTGCCCGGACGTCAACGGCGTGTCCTCGCATCGACCGAAGGCCGGGCGGGCCCGGCTTTCGGTTGACGGGCCTGGAGAGGGAGCAATAAAATCATTTATGAACTCTGGATTTATATATAAATTTCAAAAACGATACTATTCGGGGTCGTTGAAGTCAACGAGACAATCACGGCCGGTGCCTTGCCATCGGTTGCCTGATACCAGGGCCCTCATTCGGAGAATCCACACATGAACCGGTTCGATTACCTGCGCGACCTGCATGACCTGCCCGCCGACATTCACAGTCGATCGATCAGCTTCGAGAATCCGACGGGTGAAAAAGGTGCCGGGGGCCGCTCGGCCAGTCCGCTGGGGGTAGGGAGAAAGGGCAGCCCGGCGCGAATGATTGCGCCGGGGGAATGTGTCGAACTGGCGAATATCGAAGGTCCGGGCGTGATTCGCCATTTGTGGATGACCACGTACGACATTGCCGATACCATGCGCGGCCTCGTGATCCGCATGTACTGGGAGGATCAGGAGCATCCGGCCGTCCAGGCGCCCCTGGGCGATTTCTTCGGTTTCGCGCACGGTGTTACGGAGCCTTTTCACACGGCGGTCCACGCGGTCAGTGAAAAATTCGCCCTGAGCATGTGGCTGCCCATGCCGTTCGCCCGCCGTGCGCGGATCACGATTACCAATGATCTGTCGTTTCCGGCCTTGTTCTTCTATCAGATCGACTACACGGTCGGTGACCGCCTCGTGGAACCGTTCGGGCGGTTGCATGCCCACTTCAGACGCGAGAATCCGACAACGGCGGGCCGCGATTTCGAAGTGTTGCCGCGGCGCCGGGGTTCGGGACGCTTCCTGGGTACGGTCATCGGCGTGCGGCCTGGCGGCCCCAACTGGTGGGGTGAGGGGGAGGTCCGTGTGTTCCTGGACGGTGATGAGTCCCATCCGACGATCGTCGGCACCGGAACCGAGGATTACGCCGGCTTGTCCTGGGGTCTGCAGCAGAATGCTTTCCCCCTGTGTGGTGCCAGCCGGGTGACCACCGGTGACCGGCTTGAAACCGGCCCGGTCTCGCTGTATCGCTGGCATCTGCCGGATCCGTTGTACTGGCACCAGGACATCCGGGTGACCGTGCAGCAGATCGGGCTGCAGCCGCCGGCGCGCGATTTCGAAGACTATCTGGCCAGTCTGTATGACCGTGAGGACGACTGGTGCGCCTGCACGTTCTGGTCCGAACCGGTACCCGGGGACCCCCTTCCGCCCTTGCCTGATGTCGAAGCCCGGCTGGCGGATCTCGATCTCGTGCCCGATCCGGACAGTCTGCCTTTGCAGGGTCGCAATGAGAACCTGTAATGACAGGCGGCGGAGCGGGCCCCTGGGGTGTGACGGGTGCGTTGAGGGATCGAATGATTGAATGGCGCAAAACGGAATATGGCGGTTGGGACAACTGCCTGGTGGGGAAATGGGGCGCGCTCGAACTGGTGGTTACCCTGGACGTGGGGCCACGGATCATCAGCCTGAGGGTCGATGAGGGCCCCAACCTGTTCAAGACCTTCGACGAGGAACTGGGCCAGACTTCCGGCGAGGAGTTCGCCTTGTTCGGTGGTCATCGCCTGTGGCACGCCCCGGAAGTCCATCCGCGCAGCTGGGTGCCGGATTTCGAACCGGTCCCGCATCGCTTTGATGAGGGATTCCTCGTTCTTGAACCGCCGACCGAGCCCGATACCGGAATTCGCAAATCCATGTGGATTCGCGGTGAAGATTCGGGGCGTATCCGTGTACGCCACTGTCTGGCCAATACCCTGGCCTGGGCGGTGGAGCTTGCTCCGTGGGCCATGAGCCTGATGGCGCCGGGCGGCCGGGCCATCATCCCCCAGGAAGATTACAGAACTCACCCGGAGCACCTGTACCCGGCCCGCACGGTGACTTTGTGGCACTTCACCCGCATGAACGATCCCCGCGTGCGCTGGGGAGAGCGTTACATTCAGCTTCGCGAAGACCCGGCCGTGGATCAGAAGATCAAGTTCGGCGTGCTGAACAAGCAACGCTGGGCGGCCTATGAGAACCGGGGTAGCGTGTTTGTGAAGACCTTCGGCTTTCTCGAGGAGGCCACTTATGCCGATATGGGCTGCAACTTCGAAACCTTTACCATGCCGGGATTTCTGGAACTGGAAAGCCTGGGCCCGCTGCAACGAATCGAACCCGGGGCGACGGCGGTCCATGATGAAATCTGGCACGTCCGAAGTGGCGTGCGGCTTCCGTCTGACGGTGATGCGTTACATCAGGCCATGCAGGACATCGTGGCCGGTCTGGCGTTTCCGTAAATCCCGCTCAGTGGCGCCAGAAACCCGGTTTGCGATCGCGTAATCCGGCCGCCCGGTAGGTTGCATCGATCAGCGACTGGGCACGCTCATCCAGCGAGGGCAGGCCATTCATCCGGGTCATGACGTAGCCGAACGCCAGGTGGTTGGCGGGATCGGCGAAACCGATCGATCCCCCCATGCCGGGATGACCGAACGCCGACTCACCCAGACAGAAGCCCAGGCCGGGTCGATGGGTGCCTGTGCCCCATGAGGACGTGAAGCCCAGCGTGAATGCGGTGGGGATGTCGAGGACCGCGTCGCGATCGCTGACGGACCTCGGTCTCGCCATGGACGGGATGGCATTTTCGGAAATCAGACGCTTGCCGTGAATCGTCCCGTCGAGTGACAGCGGGGCGTACATACCGGCCAGGCCGGCTGCCGTGGCCACCCCGCCTCCGGCCGGATTGCCGGCGGCGCGAAATTCGCGATCGCGGCAGGCCGCCAGCAATACTTCGACGTTGCGCCGCACGGCCGCGACGGTATCCGAAGCGCTGACGGGCTGCCGTGGGTCGGTCGCCGCGGGAATATCAGGAAGCACGATCGGCGCGAGCCGTGGTTCGACGCTTTCCGGCAGTCCGATCCAGTAATCCAGGCCCAGTGGCCCGGCCACTTCGTCGCGGAAGAACCTGCCGGCGGATCGGCCGGTCACGCGGTGAATCACCTCATCGATCAGGACGCCGAAACTCACGGCGTGGTAGCCATGGCTTGTGCCGGGTTCCCAGACCGGTGCATCGCGCTCGATCAGCCGGGCCAATGCCCGTCCGTCGAACAATTCGTCTGTGCCGAATTCCGTGCGAATGGCCGGTAGTCCTGCCTGGTGATTGAGCGCCATGCGCAGCGGAATCTCTGCTTTGCCGTTTTGACCGAATTCGGGCCAGTAATCCCGGATCGGACGTTCGAAGTCCAGCTCTCCGGCATCGGCCAGCAGGTGGGCGCAAAGCGCAACCGCGCCCTTGGTACAGGAAAACACGTGACACACAGTGTCTTCGTTCCAGGGTCGGCCGGAATCGTTGACCGACTCGCCGCCGGACTCCCCGCCCCACAGATGAACCACGGTCTCGCCTTGCGCGATGACGCAGATCGAGGCGCCGCGCTCGCCGTGTTCGGTGAAGTTCCGCGCGAAGGCCTCGCGCACCGACCGGTAGCGCGGGTCGCAGTAGCCCTGAAGCATATTTTCGGCGGGGGGGTGTTGCGCTGTGCCCGGCTGGCGGGGCGAGTCAGAATCCACCATGCCGTGCGCCCAGAGTCGACAGTTCCCGGGATGCTTCGCGCAGGTGGGTCAGCGTGTCCTTGACCGACACTTCGGCGGCCCGGCCTTTGAGGTAGGGCACCGTGAGGCTCGCGATGACATGTTCGCGCTCACCGAGAAATACCGGACAGGAGAGATCCTCGACACCCTGAACGAGCGAACTCTTGTGGCGAAGATAGCCGGAACGGCGCCCGCGTTTGAGTTCGGCTTCGAGGCTCTCGCGGTCGAAGCCGCCGGTTCTTTTTTCATACCGGTCGAGCAGAGCGGAGCGTTCGTCTTCGTCCATCCACGCCAACAGGGCGAGTCCGGATCCGGACTCGTACAGGTCCAGGTTGTGTCCGACCCGAACCGCGATTCCAACATTCGAAGGGCTTTCCACCCGCGCCACGACCACCATTCGGTAGCCGCTCACGACCGCCAGGTGACAGGGCTGACGAGTGCGTTCCGAAAGCCGGTGCAGGGTTGGGAAGGCCTCTTCGACGAGGGTTCCGACCGGGCTCGCTTTCATGCCCAGATCGAACAGGCGGTTGGAAATGTGCAGTTCGTCGCTGCTGGGATCCCGAGTCAGGTAACCGCGTTCCACCAACACCGCCGTCATGCGGTAGAGTTCGCTGCGCGAACGATTCAGTTCGGCGGCGATCTGGGTCAGCGTCATCGGTTCCTTGATGTCCGCCAGCAACTCCAGAATTTCCAGGCCCTTCTCCAGGGCCGGGGCGCGGTATGCCGGTGTCTTTTCCTTGCTCGTCATGGGTGTCAGCCGCCCGCTCGCCTGTTCATGCCTGTGCCTTCCATTATCCATCGTGAAGGAATTCGGCGCCATGCGCACCGAACGATCGGGTCCGGTTCTTGACAACCCTGAGCCTTGATAGTACCGTCCATTTTCATAATGATCATATATGAACAGTAAGTTCATATGCAATTAATAGGTTTTACTTTGAGGCACCCAATCCGAACGGGCCAGACCTGCCCTTCGGTATCGGCTTGCCGGCCCCTACTCGCAACTGTGGAGTCCCAAGCATGAACCGGTCAGTCATCACACCGCTCAACACCCTTACTGCAAGCCTGCTTTTCGCTTGCGCAACGCTGTCGCAGGCGCAGGAATCGGCGGGTGAAGCCGCAGATAACAATCCCATGGTTCTGGAGGAAGTGGTTGTCACGGCAACCAAGCGGGAGCAGTCACTGAGAGACATTCCCACCAGCATCGACGCCTTTTCCGGGCAGCATCTCGATGGAATCGGCGCGACTGCACTGGCCGATATCATCAAGCTCTCGCCGGGTGTGACCATGGAGCCGGGCTTCACGCCGGGTACCTCGACCGTTCAGATTCGTGGCATCACCAACGAATCGCGGGGCGTGGGACCGCGCACCGTGGGGCGTTTTTACGATGGTGTGCCGCTGATCAATCCGTCCATTATCGGCGTGCAGCCGGACGTGGATACCGTCGACATGCGCGCGGTGGAAGTGCTCAAGGGCCCTCAAGGCACCCTGTTCGGTGGTTCGGCCCTGGCCGGCGCTGTGCGTTACGTGCCGGCGCAACCGGAGTTCGACCGCTTTTACGGCCGGGCTTCGCTGGGCTATGGCACCATGGCATCGAGCGACGACAGCAGTTCCGAGTACTCGTTGATGCTCAACCTGCCTCTGGGAGAAACGTTCGCCCTGCGCTTCGCTGGCGCGATCCGGGACTACGCGGGATTCATCGACGATGCGGTCAGTGGCGACGAAGACATCAACGACTATCGCTCCGAACATGGCCGCTTGTTGGCGAAATGGCAGGTCACCGATCAGTTTTCGGCCAACTTCACCTACCTCAAGCAGACCGGCGAAATCGGGGCCTACAGTTTTCTCGAAGGCACCGACAACGACCGGGTGCGTCAGTACAAGTACCTGCCGGAGTTCGAAGATACCGAATTTGAAATCTACGGTGCGCGGTTCGACTTCGCGACAGAGGATTTCACCATCGTGTTCGACAACAACTGGCTGGACAAGGAGCGCAGCAGCCAGGCGGACCTGACCTACGTGGTTCAGCTGCAGGGCAGTGGCATTACGGTAAACCAGAACTTCATGCCCACCACCGACCAGAACACGCATGAACTACGCATCGTCTCCAACCGGCCGACCGGCGGCAATGCATTGCTTCGTGACTGGGAGTACACCGTCGGTCTGTTTTACATGCAGTCGGATCAAACCCGGCCCAGCATCGTCGATATCAATTTGCCGGGAGCGGTGTCGCGTTCCATCGGCGGTGAATTCGCCGAGGCCAGGGAAAAGGCGATCTATTTTGATTTGACCCGGACGTTCGCGGAGCGCTGGGAACTCAATCTGGGCGGCCGCTATTTCGACCAGAAGACCGAAGGCGGAAATTTCCTGTCCGGTGGTGGAGATCTGGGCATTCCCGATGGCAGCACCCAGGCAACCTTGAAGGAAAGCGACTTCAATCCCAAGGCCGCCCTGATGTTCCATGCCAATGAGAATGTCACCGTGTTCGCGAGTGCGGCATCGGGTTTCCGTTTTGGTGGCATCAACGGCGCGGCGGTGGCGTCCGGTGACTTCGGTGTACCCACGAGCTACAAGTCGGACTCCCTGGACAATTATGAACTGGGAATCCGCACCAACTGGATGAACAATCGGGTGACCGCGGATTTGACAGCGTTCCGGATCGACTGGACCGACATGCAGATTCAGCAGCGCGCCGGTGTGGTGGCCTACGTGGACAACATCGGCAAAGCCAAGGTCACGGGCTACGAGTTCGCGCTGAACGCCTTGCTGGGTGAAGGCTTCTCGACGCGAATCGCGGGTTCGTACACGAAAGCGCGCACCCGGGAAGACTTCGAGTCGGCCAGCTCCGGTTTCATTCCTTCGGGTTCTCGTCTGCCCCAGGCCCCGAGATGGACGGGCTCCGCCAACCTGAGCTACGACACGTCCTGGGAGAACTGGGATTTCCGGGGATCGGCCACCTACTCGTACCGCGGATCGTCGCACAACAACCTGCAGAACAGCATTCCCCTGGATTCGTACAACATGTTGGACCTGGCATTCAGCGTTGGCGCGCTGAACCTGCCGATGAATCCACGGCTCAACCTCATCGTGAAAAACCTCACGGATGAGAACGTGGCAACCTTCGGCTGGTCGCTGGGTACCGCCGTCGACCTGGTTTCCCTGCTGACGCCGCGCCAGGTACTGTTGAGACTGGACCTCGAATTCTAACCAGGCACCGGGGGGGATGCTGCGAGCCCTGAGAAACTCAGGGCCAGAAACTTGGGGTCAGAGTAAAGGGACAGAGTCGTTACTCTGTCCCTTTACTCTGACCCCAAGTTTCGTTCAGGGCTTTTCCGGGGTCGGGCGCGGTGCTTACCGCGCGGCCTTAAGGGCCTGGTCCAGGTCGGCGATGATGTCGTCGATGTGCTCGATTCCGACGCACAGCCGGATCATGTCCGGGGTGACGCCGGCCAGCTTGAGCTCTTCTTCGCTGAGCTGCCGGTGCGTGGTCGAGGCCGGGTGCGCGGCCAGTGATTTCACGTCGCCGATGTTGACCAGCCGTACGAACAGATCCAGCGCGTCATAGAACTTCACGCCGGCGTCAAAGCCGCCCTTGATGCCGAAGGTCATCAGCGCCGACGGGCGCCCATTGGTGTACTTCTGCGCCAGGTCGTAGTACGGGGAGTCTTCCAGGCCGGCGTACTGTACCCATTCCACCTGCGGATGTTCCTGCAGATACTTCGCCACCGCCAGCGCATTGTCGGTGTGCCGCTCCATGCGCAGCGGCAGGGTCTGCATTCCCTGGAGGATCAGAAACGCATTCATCGGACTGAGGGCGCTGCCCGTGTTGCGCAGTGGTACGGTACGGGCGCGGCCGATGTAGGCCGCCTCTTCCATCGCCTCGGTGTAAACCACGCCGTGATACGACGGCTCCGGTTCGGTCAGCATGTGGAAGCGTTCGGGGTGATCCGCCCACGGGAACTTGCCGGAATCGACGATGACGCCACCCAGGGAGTTGCCGTGGCCGCCCATGTACTTGGTCAGCGAGTTGACGATGATGTCGGCACCCCACTCGATCGGCTTCATCAATGCCGGAGTCGCCACCGTGTTGTCGACGATCAGCGGCACGCCTGCTGCGTGCGCCATGTCGGCGAGCGCCTCGACGTCGACGATGTTGCCGGCGGGATTGCCGATGGATTCGCAGAACACTGCGGTCGTCTTGTCGTCGATCAGCTTCTCCAAGTCGGCCGCCTGGTCGCTCGCCGCGAAGCGTACGTCGATGCCCTGCTTTGGCAGCATGTGCCGGAACAGGGTATAGGTGCCGCCGTAAATCTGCGGTACGGTGACGATGTTATTGCCCTGCTCGGCGATATTGAGAATCGAATAATTTACTGCGGCGCTGCCGGCGCTCAGCCCCAGCCCGGCCAGGCCGCCTTCGAGCTGGGCGCATCGCTGTTCCAGCACATCGGTGGTCGGATTCATGATGCGGGTGTAGATGTTGCCCGGCACGGCCAGATTGAACAGGTCGGCGCCGTGTTGCGCGTTGTCGAAGGTGTAGGCGACGGTCTGGTAGATAGGAACGTTTACGGCGTGGGTTTCCGGGTCGGACTTGAATCCGGCATGGACCGCCAGGGTTTCGTCTTTCATGGGGCAAACTCCAGGTTCTGAGCGCTGTTGGTTGGGGGTTCAGCCCCCTATGGTCAACGCATCGAGGCCTGCAGGTCAACCAGCGTGTCGATGTCTTCCTCGGTGTTGAAAAAATGAGTGCATACGCGCAGGTTGCCGACGCCGCCCAGCGCACGCATCGAAATGCGGATCGGTTTTTTGCAACGCCCCGGTGCGGCGCAGCGCCTGAAGAATTCGAGGTCGCGATCGTAATCGCCGTTGGTATAGGTGATCAGACCGTGCCGCCGCTCCGGATCGAGCGGACTGGTCACGGTGCAGCCGATGTCCTGCAGGCGTTCGGTGGCATAGGTCCCCAGCCGCCTCACCCGCTCCTCGATGTTGCCGATGCCGTGACGCTCGTAGAACTTCAAAGTGGCATTCCAGCCGAACAGCGAGGGCCCGATCACGGTGTCCTGGGAAAAGCGGTTGGCGTTGTTCACCGGCGGATGGTCCCAACTCGCGAGGTTGTCGTGGTGGGGATCGGCGAACGGAATGCCCCCGGGCACGTCGGCCCAGATGTAATTGCGGAAACGGGCGTCCACCGTGTCCATGAAGGCGCGCCGGATGTAGAACAGACCGGCGCCTTCAGGACCACATTGCCATTTGTAGGAACCTGAAATCAGCAGGTCCACCTCGTCATCGGCGACATCGATGTCGATGGCGCCCAGGGCCTGCATCGCGTCGTCCAGCACCACGGCGCCCTGATCGTGCGCCAACCGGCACAGGCTTTTCATGTCGAAGGTGAAGCCGGAAAAAGCCGCGGTACGGTCGACGGCGACCAGCCGGGTACGGCCGTCGATGGCGGATTCCATCTTTTCCAGCGGCACCTCTCCCTCCACGTGCCGCACCACACGTATTTCCACGCCGTGTCGGCGCGCGATGTCCTGCAGGATGTAAGGAATCGCCGGGTAGGACAGGTCGGTGATGACGACGTTGTCGCCGTCATGCCACTCGAACATGTTGTACAGGATTAGATTGGCCGTAATTGCCGGCCGGTACATGTTGGTCACTTCGTCCGGTTGCGCGTTGATGAGCCGCGCACCGCGTTCGATGCATTCCTGCCAGGCGGGGGTCAGAAATGGGTGAGTGGCGGCGTCAGCGGTCGGGATGTCCTCCATGCGGCCGCATTCCTGAAAGCGGTAGTAATCGCGTGCCGCGTCGAGCCAGTAGTTGCCGGGCACCATGATGTCGCCGGCGTTGAGGTACACCCAGTGGTCGAGCATTTTGAACTGGGCACGAATGTCATCGATGTGTGAGTCCAGGGGATTCATGGCGTTTCAACAGACCTTTGGATTCCGGTGGTTATCGCTCCGGGCGTTCGCAGCGGACTGCATCGGTGAGGATTTGCATGCCATTCTCCGCTGTGAATCTCCCGGAAAGCCGTATTTTCTCAACGACATCGGGGCCGTGACCCAATCCAGATCAGGAGAAAGGCAAAAAGGGTCCCGGGTGTGCGAATCGGCGTGCGCCGGAATGGCGGGGTCAGTCCGTGGCAGGCATGGGGTAACGGTCTGGCAGGTCGCCAAGCGCACTACGCAGCGGACCCAGGTGCGGCTCGAAGTGGCGCCAGTGCTCCAGCCCGCTGCGGTAGATGGGCTGACGGACCTGTTCCGAACTGGGGGTGCGGATCGAACGGTCCGTGGCGTGGTAGTTCAGGCAGGCTTCCTCGAACGGCAGGCCGAGAAAATCGAGGATGCGGCGCACCTGGGTCTCGAGGTCGGCGACCACGTGTTCGTAATGCACCCGCAGCACCCGCCCGGGCAGCACGTGGTCCCAGTGTTCCATCAGTTCGACGTAGCCACGGTAGTAGCGGCCGACTTCCTCCAGGCCGTAGGTGAACTCCTGGCCGTCGGCGAACAACTGCTTGAACCCGCTGAAGCAGCAGGCCATGGGGTGGCGGCGCGCATCGATGATGCGGGCATTGGGCAGCATCAGGTGAATCAGGCCGATGTGCATGAAGTTGTTCGGCATCTTGTCGATGAAGCGCGGCGCGCCCTGCCGGTGAATCTGCGTGTCGCGGATGAAGGCGTCGGCCATCGCACGAAGTTTGTTTCCGTCCAGTTCATCGAGGATGGCGGGATACCGCGGCTTCTCGGTCACGAAACGGCGGCCGTTCAGCCGGTGCGCCAGCGCGATGATGTTGGGCAATTCCATGGTGCCGTCCACCTGCGAATGGGAGGCCAGGATCTGCTCCAGCAAGGTGGACCCGGCGCGCGGCAGCCCGACGATGAAGATGGGATCGTCGTGCGCGCCGCCGAGTCCCGACTTGCGCTCGAACAGGTCGGTCGTGCAGCTCTCGATCTGGCGGCGCATGGCTTCTTCCAGCCGTTCGGGTTCGTAGCGCACATGCGCCTTCTTCAGGCGGTTGCCCTGCTCGTACCAGCGGAAGGATTCGGCGTAGTCTTCGCGGGACTCGTGCGCCGCGCCGAGGGCGAAACACAGGTGAAAGCGGTCGACATCGGTGGTTGCCGGTTCGGCCACGTGGCGGTTCATATCCGCCAGTTCGTCGTCGGTGAACCGGTAAGTCTTGAGGTTGGCCAGACTCCAGTAGGCATCGCCGAAACCCGGCCGGGCGCGGTAGGCCGCGCGGTAGGACTCGATGGCCTCGTCGAGCCGGCCAATGGTTTTCAGCGCATGTCCGCGGGACAGATGTGGGTATTCGAAATTCGGACGCTCCCGGGTAATTCGCTCATACCGTTCCAGGGCGGTGTCGAACTGGCCGACCGCGACGCATTCGTTGGCATAGGCCAGATCGAAGGCGTGATTGCCGGGATGGGCGTCACGCAGGATGGTCGCCTGCTCCAATGCCTTCTCGAACTTCTGCCGTTTGTGCAATACCGAAACGTAATCGTAACGCGCCTGCCAGTTCTCCGGCTCGAACTCCACGCAGCTTTCCAGCAGGAACTCGGCATCGTCGTAGATGAAGAGTTTCATGCCCAGCACCGCCAGCAGGCGCATGGCTTCGACATGGTGCGGATTCTGGCGCAGGAAGGCTCGGCACAGGGTTTCGGCCTTGTACAGTTTGCCTTCGTGGAGCAGGCTGCTGACGCTGACCAGCTCTTTGGGCAGTTTTGACAGGCGTTCGTACTCGGCCTGCGCCGAATCGGCCGCCGCGGTGCGGTCTTGCCGCCGGTGCAGCCGGGCCAGTTCCCGCCAGGCGGCCGGCAGTGCATGATTGAGCTCCACGGCGCGCTGGTAGGCGGCCAGGGCGCGGTCGGCGTCACCCAGATCGCGGAAATTGTGGCCGGCCTCCTGGAATGCCCGAGCATGGTCGGGCTGCAGGTTTCTCAGGTGCTCCAGGGTGGTCAGCGCATCGGGGTGCCGCCGCAGGTAGCGCTGCGCGACCGCCTGCAGATACAGCGCGGCGGCGTCATCCGGCTCCTCGCGCAGCCGGGCGCCAGCCAGCGAAAGGGCGTCCTCGAGCTTCCCGGACTGCAGTGCTTTCCGGGCCTGGGCCATGGGGTCCGACATCATTTCATTCAGTAGTCGTACGAGACCCTCAGGCCGTAGGTCCGCGGACGATTGGTGGTAATGCGCAGGTCGGTGTCCAGGGAGTTGATGAACAACTGGGCGCGCTCGTCCGTCAGGTTCTCGCCAAACAGTTCGACGCTCCAGTTGCCACTGCTCACGCCAATGGCGGCGTCCACCGTGTCGTAGGAATCCTGCAGGAAACGGTTGTCGACAACGATGGAGCTGAACTGGTCGCCGGTGTAGGCGTACACCAGTTGGGCGTAGGGACTGTATTCACCGGCCGTCCATTCGTAGCGCGCGCTCAGGTTGTATTGCCATTCCGGCGCCAGTGCCAGTCTCGATCCGGGCCCTGCGATGTCGCTCACGCCCGGTGGCACGCGGGTCATTTCCGTATCGTTGTAAGACCATGCGGCGTTTAAGGTCAGGTTGTCCGTGGCCAGGAAGGACAGGTCGCCCTCGATGCCGGTGATCTCCGCGTCGGCTGCATTGGTGGTGAAGGTGATCACGGAAATATCGAAGTCCGTGATACCCACCTGCAGGCCGTCCCAGTCGATCCGGTAGATCGAGCCGTTGAAACGCAGCCGCCCGTCGAGCAGCGTGGTTTTCCAACCCAGCTCGTAGTTGGTGACCTCGTCACTGACGTAGGTTTTGGGCACGCCGTCGTTGTCGATGCGATTGAATCCGCCGGGGCGGAAACCCTCCGACCAGGTGGCGTAGAAAAGGACATCGTCCAGCGGCTGCCACGACAGGCTGGCCTTGACGATGGTGTCGTCTTCTTTCAGCGGTAATGCATCGGCGAACACCAGGTCGTAGCTGATACCGCCGTCGCCGTCGACATCGCCGAGCGTGGCGAAATTCGATGAGCCGACCAGCCGCGATTCGATGTCGTAGTAGCGGGCGCCGCCGGTGATCGAAACGGTTTCGGTGAGATCGAAGGTGACTTCACCGAAAAAGGCCAGTTGTTCCTCGGTGCGGATGGCGTCGTTGACGAAGGTGATGCCGGGCGGACGGGCCTCCGGGTTGAACTGTGTCGCCTGCGAGTGCGGCTCGTTGGGAGCGAAAAACCCCTGTGAACCGGCGACGTAGAACTGCGTGTCCACCTTGGTTTCGATGTCGTCGTAAAACACGCCGGCTACCCAGTTGACCCGCTCACCTTCGTCGTAGGAAAAGCGCAGTTCGTGGGTTGTGCGCTCGTTCTTGATGAAGGTGATAACCCCCTGGGTCGGATCGCCACACAGCGTGTAATCGGGCTGGCACAGGTAGTAGTACCCGTAGCTGCCGATTTGCGTGTAGCCGCTGTAATCGAAGTTGTTGTTCACTTCCCGGTCGAGGTAGGAGCCGGCGTAGAGCACATTGAGCCCCGCCAGGCGTCCGCTGACGGTCAGCGAATACTGAGCGAACTCATCGTCGAGTTCGTCGGGGAAGAAGCGCTGCACCTGCAGGTCGCCGACGATTCGGCTGCCGGACTGGCCGGTCGACAAATCGGCGATTTCCTCGGGGGAGTGATCGAATACGCCGTCCACGTCCAGTTCCTGGAACATGACCTGGCCGAGCAGTTCCCAGTCGTCGTTGATCACGTACTTCGCGGCGATTCGCCCGCCGGTGTAGCGGGCGTCATTGAAGTCGTCCTCGACCAGCGGCAGGTTGTTGACCACCGTGGACTCGGCGCCTTCGGGAAAACCGACGTCGGCCGCGGTGTAGGCGTTCTCGCCGAACACATTGTCGATGTAGCCGCCTTCGACGGCGTTGTAGAACACGCCGCGGATCGCCAGGGTGTCTTCGATCAACGGCCAGTTCACGTAGGCTTCGACGCTGTTGCTGAGATCGCCGCTCTTCGTGGTCGCAACGCTGGCGTCGAACCCGGCCTGAAATTCATTGAGCACCGGCTTGCGCGTGATGAGACGAACGGTGCCCGCCTGCGAGGAGGCGCCGAACAGTGTGCCCTGGGGCCCGGGCAACACCTCGATGCGTTCGATGTCGGCGGCGTACAGGTCGAGATTGCGCCCGCCCGAGCTCACCGGCTGCTCGTCGAGGTACAGGGCCACGTTGGGCACCGGGGCGCCGATTTCGATCGAGGTCTGGTCGGAAGAGTCGGTGGCCATGCCGCGAATGAAGATGGACGACTGGCCCGGCCCCCGGCCGGCCGCGTTCACACCCGGCAGATAGCGGATGTAATCATCAAAATTGGCCACGTTCAGTTGCTCGAGCTTTTCGCCCGAAAGCGCCGTGACGGTGACCGGAATGTCCTGCAGATTTTCCGCCCGCTTGGTCGCGGTGACGATGACTTCCTCCAACTCGCCGGCAGCGCCGGCGGCGATGGGTGCGGCGCCGGCCAGTGTCGTCAGGCCAAGCGCAACGGCTTTGCTCAGTGTGTTTCGGTGGTTCATGGCAGGCCTCTCGTATTGATTCTTGTGGGGACGAGTCCGGTAGGAAGACCCTGCTGTGCCGGTGGTTCGTTGCATTTCAAGTGTAGCACTTACCGGGCGGAACGCGATGCCGCCACCCGGCAATGGGCGACCCCAGGCGGGCAGGGAGAGGGCGTGTGTGGAGGTGGCCGGAAGTGTTTCCGGCCAGGCTGTGAAACGGTGTCGGCCGAAGCCGGCGCCGGAGGACCCGGCGCCGGGTGGATCGTGGTTATGCCGCAGGAAGGCTTCCCAGGGTCACGGTACGGTCACGGCACGATTACGCTGGGAATGCCGGCCGATTCGAAAGCCGCATTGAAAGCGGCCAGCTCCTGGTCGAGGATGGACTCGGCATCGGCAGCCAGCCGGGCCCATTCCTGGGCGATCTCGTCCGTGCGCTCGAGAATTCCCGCATTGACCGGCGGTTCCTGGTCAGAGGCCCGCAGCACGTGCAGGGCCTGCACCGAAAGCAGCAGGCTGGGCACCGAAACCACGTCGCGCAGATTGTCCGGGAGCGGCGCCTGCGGAGTGTGGATCTCCCACGTGCGGATGCGGTCGACCAGGGCCTCGCCGGCCGCCTGGATATCGGCGGAATTGTCCAGGCCGGCGGTACGCGCCATCAGCTCTTCGGCCTGATCGGCCACCGAGCGCAGGGCGTTGGTGGTGCCATGGATGTCGTTGACCAGCCGGTACAACCGCAGACTGACCCGGCTTTGCTCGGCCCAGGCCTCGGCTCCGGCGGGTTCCCGGCGCGGATCCTCCGCAATGTGAACCGGCTGTTCGGCCACGTGGTCGCCATGCCGCAAGCGTGCGCGGTAGGTGCCCGGGGCCACGCGTGGCGGCCGCTGGCTGACGTAGCGAATGGTATCGGCCACCGCGGTCATGGGCTCGCGGCGGAAATTCCAGATCGCTTCGTTCATACCGCGCCGGGTGCCCAATGGCGGTGCCGGCGGCTCGCCCTGCACGCCCTTGACCAGGGTCCGGGCTGCGCGCTGCGGCGGTTTGCTCGAATAGCTGCGGATCACCTCACCGTCGCTGCCGAGGATCTCCAGGGTCAGTGGATCGCCGTTCGCGGGCAGCGCTTCGGCCAGGCTGTAGCGGATGACCACGCCTTCGGGCGGATTCTCACCGCCGTCGTCGCGCGGCCAGCGGCTGACGTTGATACGGTACGCCGTGCGGGGCTCGTACAGGTGCACGGCTTCTTCGCTGACTGCGGGTTCCAGGGCATGCAGCGGGGTCAGATCGTCCAGTATCCAGAATGACCGCCCCTGGGTGGCGGCGACGAGATCGCCGTCCTTGACCCGCAGATCGGTGATGGGCACCTGAGGTAGATTGAGTTGCAGCGACTGCCAGTGTTCGCCGTCGTCGAAGGAGACGAACACACCGCGCTCGGTGCCGGCATACAGCAGGCCGCGGCGGGCGGGATCCTCACGCACCGCGCGGGCGAAGGCGACATCGGGTATCCCGTCGACGATGAGATCCCAGGATTCCCCGTAATCCCGCGTGCGGTAGATCAACGGCGTGTCGTCGCCGAGCTTGTAGCGGTTCACCGCGATGTAGGCCGACGCGGGGTCGTGCGGTGACACCTCGATCATGTTGATCTGGCTCTCCGGCAGATTGCGCGGAGTGACGTTGGTCCAGCTGTCGCCGCCGTCACGGGTGACGTGAACCAGTCCGTCGTCGGAACCGGCCCAGATCGTGCCGGCATCGTGCGGTGACTCGGCCAGGTACATCAGGGTGCCATAGTGCTCGCCGCCGGCACCCTCGATGGACAGGGGGCCGCCGGTGGTGCCCATTTTCGAGGCGTCATTGCGGGTCAGGTCACCGCTGATGGGCGTCCATGACTGGCCGCGGTCGGTGGATTTCAACACCACGTGCGCGCCGTGATAAATCACCGACGGATCGAACTGAGAGACCACTACGGGCGCGTTCCAGTTGAACCGGTAGCGCAGGTCTTTGGCCTGCAGGAAGCCGATGAAGGCCGGGTAGGCTTCCAGGCTGCGCACGTTTCCGGTGGCATCGTCGTACTCGGTGATCGATCCCAGCAGGCTGGTGCCGTAGACCCGTTCCGGGTTGTCCGCGTCGAAACCGAACTGGGCGCTCTCGCCGCCGCCCACCGGCTTCCAGTCGGCCCGGCCGATGGTCGCGCCGAAGGTGCGGCTGGCGATGCGCAGCGCCGAATTGTCCTGCTGGCCGGCATACAAGCGGTACGGGAACACGTCGTCGGTGATCACCCGGTACAGTTGGGCGGTGGGCTGATTATCCTGGGCGGACCAGGAAGCGCCGCCGTTGACACTGACGTTGGCGCCGCCGTCGTTGCCTTCCACCATGATCAACGGATTGTCGGGGTTGATCCACAGGTCGTGATTGTCGCCGTGGGGTGTCCGGATTTCGGTCAGGGTGGCGCCGCCGTCGACCGAACGGGTCATGGAATTGGACAGGATGTACATCGTGTCCGCATCCTGCGGGTGGGCGAAAATGTGGGTGTAGTACCAGCCGCGGTCGCGAATGCCCTTGTCGCCGTTCACCCGCCGCCAGCTCTCACCGGCGTCGTCGGAACGGAAGATGCCGCCTTCGGTGGCCTCGATCATCGCGTAAACCCGGTTGGGGTCGGCCGGCGAGACCACGATGCCGGTGTTGCCCATCAGTTCGGGCAGCCCGTTCTCCAGCCGCCGCCAGGTTTCGCCGCTGTCGGTGGATTTCCACAGGCCCGAGCCGGGTCCGCCGGAACGGATCGTCCACGGCGTGCGCTGGTGATCCCAGGTACCGGCGTACAGGATGCGGGGATTGTGCGCATCCATACTGAGGTCGTGCACGCCGGTGTGCTCGTCGACGTAGAGCGTCTTGCGCCAGGTTTCCCCGCCGTCGGTGGATTTGTAAACGCCGCGAGCCTCGGAATCCACCCAGGCATTGCCCTGTGCACCGACGTAAACCACATCCGGATCGCGCGGATCGACCACCACGATCGAAATATGCTTCGTGTCTTCCAGGCCGATGTGGGTCCAGGTCTTGCCGCCGTCCACCGATTTGTACATGCCGTCGCCATCAGCGGTCGATACCCCGCGTACGGGCGCTTCGCCGGTGCCGACGTAAATCACGTTGGCATCCGAGCGCGCCACCGCGATGCCGCCGATGGTGACCGTGTTGAAGAAGCCGTCCGACACGTTGTGCCAGGTCATGCCGGCATCGTCGGTACGCCAGACGCCCCCGCCGGTCGCACCCATGTAGAAGGTATAGGGTTGGTCCGGATGGCCGGCCACGGCGGTGACCCGTCCGCCACGCCACGGCCCGACGTTGCGCCAGCTCAGGGCCTGGAAGAACGCCGGGTCGACGTAGCTGCCGCCGCGCCGTTGCGCCGTGGCGTCGAAGCTGGACAGCAGGGCGAGCATCGCGACCAGGCACACGACCACACTCGCGCGGGTTCGTGATGCCGGCCGTGGGGCGCGAAGCGGGGTAAGTCGGGTCATGGTGCGATCCTCCGATGTATGTTGATGAGTCTGCGTATATTCGTTCCGGGTTGGTATTCGAAAGGGGGTCGATTCCTGGGCTGTCCGGGGTTCGGCCGGGCTTAACGATTGACCGGCAGGTTCAACGCCGAACGGTCAATGACCTCGCCGGCCTTGATCACCTGGCGAATCTGCTTGGCGTTGTCGATATCGGCGGACGGGTCGGCATCGAGCAATACCAGGTCGGCGATTTTGCCCTCTTCGATGGAACCCATGTCATCCGCACGGCCGAGGAAGGTCGCGCTGTTCAGGGTGGCGATTCGGATCACCTCCAGCGGCGGGATACCGGCTGCCGCCAGCAGTTCCATTTCGCGGTGTACGGCAGGACCGGACGATTGGTCGGTTCCCAGCGCCAGCACGCCGCCGGCTTCATGAATTTTGCGCAGGTTTTCGGCGGCGACCGGTGACATCAGCTTCATCCACCAGGTCCAGGTTTCGGCCCGGTACTTCGCGGCGGTCTCTTCCTGCAGGGTGCGGATTTCCTCCGCATCCAGAACCGCCTGGTACAGCGGCTGGTCCAGGTATTCGGGGTGTTCGGCCAGCCGGCTGTAGTTCTCGCCGATGGTCAGGGTCGTGGTCATGGGAATTTTCTTGGCGCCCATCAGCTTGGCGAAGGCGTCCGTGATGGGTCCCTGGATGACCGGGTGGGCCAGCGTATCGATGCCGGCGTAAATGGCCTGGCGCGCGCGCCATTCGCTGGACGTATGCGCCGTGGTGCGAATACCGCGCTCATTGAAAAATTCGATCGAGTGCTGCAACAGGTCCACCGGCAGCAGCGGAATCAGCGGCCGCGCGCCCCAGCCGCGCTCTTCCAGCGTGAACTTGACCATGTCGGGCTGGCGGTCGGCATGTGCCTGCAGGGCGACGGTCGCTTCAGGCCAGTCATCGATCAGGGTGGCGCCGTGATCGGAGCCGTGGCTTCCGGGGTAGGTGACGATGCCGCCCGTGGCCAGCAGGCGGGTGGAGATCAGCTCGCCGGAACGCTCGCGTTCACGCAGGCTGAAGATATAGTCGGGCACGTTGCCGACGTCGTAAACCGTGGTCACGCCCGAATACAGAAAACCCTGCAGCGCCTGTTCGCCCAAACGGACATCGTGGTCGTCTTCGACAAACCCGTCCTTGGCGACACGCACCGCGCCGCGCAGATGGATGTGCACGTCCATCAGGCCCGGAATCAGGTACTTGCCTTCACCGTCGATGCGATCGACGCCGCGCGGCGCATCGACCGCGTCACGTCCGACCCGGGTGATGCGGTCGTCCTCGACCAGCACTGTAGCGCCTGCGACGGGCGCGCGACCGGTGCCGTCGATCAGCGTGACGTTCTCGATCAGCAGGTCCGCCGATGCGGAAACCGCGCTGAAACCGGCCAGCAAAGCGGATGCGCACGCGGTGAAAGCGCGGGTTCTAAGTGGGGCGGACAGTCGCATTTCGGACTTGGGCATGGGTCTGGATCCTCGGAATCGGGCGGTTGATCCCCCTACTATCGCCACATTAGCCGTGCGGCTTCAAGCAACAGGTTAGTCCCTAATGACTAAAAAGCCGGATGAAATCGCTTTCGGGGCCGCTGCCTCCGGGGTATGTTGCAGGGATGGAAACCGCAACGACGAGAGCAATTGAAGAGCTGCGCGAAGCGCTGGGTGAGCGTCTGGCGACCGGAGAAGCCGTGCGCGAGCATCATGCAGGAGATGAATCCTGGCACGAACGGCAGGCGCCGGCGGCCGTGGTTTTTGCCGAGAGCGCGGAAGACGTGGCCGCGGCCGTGGCCATCTGTGCGAAGCATCACGTTCCGATGATTCCGTTCGGCACCGGTACCGGTCTGGAAGGTGGCACCGTGGGACGGGATGGCGCGGTGAGCATCGATGTGTCCCGCATGGATGCGATCGTGTCCGTGAACGCCGAGGACATGGACTGCGTGGTGCAGCCGGGCGTCACCCGCGGCCAGCTGAACCGCTACCTGCGCGACACGGGACTGTTCTTCCCGGTGGATCCCGGCGCCGATGCCTCCCTGGGCGGTATGGCGGCGACCCGGGCTTCGGGCACCAATGCCGTGCGTTACGGCACGATGCGCGAAAACGTCCTCTCGCTGAAAGTGGTCACCCCGGACGGCCGGCTGGTGACCACCGGTCAGCGGGCCCGGAAGTCGGCGGCGGGTTACGACCTCACCCGCCTGTTCGTGGGTTCGGAGGGCACTCTCGGCATCATTGTGGAACTGACCGTGCGCCTGCACGGCCGGCCGGAAGCGATCTCGGCGGCGCGTGTGTGTTTCGATAACGTCTCCGGCGCCGTCGACGCGGTGATTCTGACCATCCAGAGTGGTATTCCCATCGCCCGCATGGAGTTGATCGATGCCGAACAGATGCGCGCGATCAACGCGTATTCGAAAACCGATTATCCCGAACAGGTGACCCTGTTCCTGGAATTCCATGGCAGCGAGGCTTCGGTACGCGAGCAGGCCGAGTGCGTCGGCGAGATCTGCGACTCGCTGGGGGGTTCGGGTTTCCAATGGACGGCCTTCGAGGAAGAGCGCAGCCGCATGTGGGAAGCGCGGCATCATGCGGCCTATGCGGCGATGGCCGTGCGCCCCGGCGCGCGTGCTTACGCGACCGACGTATGCGTGCCGATTTCACGGCTGGCCGAGTGCATCCGAGAAACGCGGGCCGATGTGCACGCGCACACGCAGATCCCGACTTTTCTGCTGGGCCACGTGGGTGACGGGAATTTCCATTATGTGTTCCTGGTCGATCCTGAAGACCCGGAAGAACTGGACCAGGTGCATGGGCTCAGCGGGCGCATGGTGGAGCGCGCGTTGGCCATGGGCGGAACCTGCACCGGTGAGCACGGCATCGGGCTGGGTAAGCAGGCCTACCTTCAGCGTGAGCTCGGCCCCGACGCGGTCGACCTCATGCGCACGCTCAAGGGCGCGCTGGACCCCGGCAATCTGATGAACCCCGGCAAGCTGTTACCGGACTGAAGCTCAGAGTTCTTCGTTGAGAATGGCGGCAAGCACGTCGGCGTCGATATTACCCCCGGTCACCACGCAGACGGTCTTGCCCTCGTACCCCCCGTCCGCCAGCGCGGCCGCCACCGGCAGGGCGCCCGCCCCTTCGGCCACCACCCGGTTGTGCCGGCACAGGTGGCGGATGGCCCCGGCAACCGCGGCCACCGGCACCACCCGGGTTTCGATTACCAGTTCGTTGATCAGTGGCCACATTTCCTTCAGCACGCAGGGCGCGCCGGCGCCCGAGATGAAGGATGGCGTCACCGGCACCTCGGTGGGGTGACCGGCGGCGAAGGCCGCCGAGGCCGGGGTGGCGGCGTCGCTTTCGGCCACCATCACCCGTACGCCCGGCTTGACCATGTTCAGTCCGGCAGCGGTGCCGCAGGCCACACCGCCGCCGCCAAACGGCAGGATGACGGTATCGACATCCGGCAACTGACCGGCGATTTCCACGCCGATCGTCGCGTTGCCGGCCAGCGCCAGGGGGTCGCGAACGGCGTCGGCGTACAGGCCCGGGTCTTTCGCATACCCGCTGTCTTCAATGATGTGCCACCATTCCTCCGCGTCGAGCAGACAGACCTCCGCGCCGCAGTGGCGAATGGCGTCGAGCTTGGCTGCCGGGCTGCTTTCGGTGGCATAGACCCGGGCCGGAATACCGAGTTTCTCCGCCATCCAGGCGAGGGCCAGGCCGGCGTTGCCGGAACTGGCGGTGTAGGCGCCGTGGCGCAGGTCCGCCGGGTCGGTGTTCAGCAGCAGGTTGCCTATCGAACGGACCTTGTAGGCACCGATGGTCTGCAGGTTTTCGAGCTTGAGGTAGACTTCCCCCGGGCCCTCGTAGCCGTTCAGCCGGAGCAGCGGAGTGCGAACGCGATACGGTCCGAGAGCATCCGCAGCGGCCTGGATGTCGTCCGCGGTGGGCGGCCGAAGGGTGTTTGCATTCATCAATTTTCAACTCCCGCGGGGAAAGTGCAGCATGATATTACTCAGTGGCGCGACCGGAAAGACCGGCAGACACGTGGTCGATCGCATCATCGCCGATGAATTGCCGGCACGTGCCTGGGTGCGAAACCCCGCGGCGGCGGACGCGCTCCGGGCGGCGGGCCTGGACGTGGTCGTCGGCGACCTCGGGGATGAAACCCTGCTGGCGGGGGCCATGGACGGGGTTACCCGGGCATTGTTGCTGGCGGCCAATACGCCGGCCCAGCTCGAACAGGAACGGCGATTTATCGCGGCCGCCGAATCGGCGGGCGTCGAACACGTGGTCAAAATGTCCGCCATCGGCGCGGATGCCGGCGCCGATGCCGTGTTGAAATCTTTCCACGGCCAGTCGGAGGATCGTTTGCGTGGCGCCTCGATGGCCCACACCATCGTCCAGCCCAATTTCTTCATGGACAATCTGCTCAATGTGGCCTCCACAATTGCCGGCCAAGGCCGCTTCGCGCTGCCGATGGGGGCGGGTCGGGTAGGGCCCATTGACGTGCGCGACGTCGCTGAAGCCCTGTTCATCTCCCTGACCCGGCCCGGGCACGAAAACCGTACCTATTTGATTTCGGGTCCGGACCTGCTGTCGTTTGCGGACATGGCGGGAGTCTTTTCGGAAGTTCTCGGTCGGCCGGTCACCTATGTCGAGCAACCGCCCGCGGAATTCCGCGAGCAGATGATCGGCCTGGGCCTGCCAGCCTGGAATGTCGATGCCATGCTCGAGTTGTTCGCCCTGATCGCACAGGATCGCAATGCCAGGGTAACCACCGAATTCCGGGAAATCACCGGCCGGGAGCCGCGTGACCTCGCCCGGTTCATTCGCGATCACGCCGCGGCCTTCGAATCTGCCTGATGCGTGGCCGCCCCTGCGGCCGGCCGAGTGGTCCGGGGCCCTGCTGAAGGGCCTGGGCCGGTCCGGCGCGGGTGCGCCGGACCGCCGCGATACAAGCTCAAGATGCCCGGAGCTGGAGTTTCGCGAAATAGGCCGCGATACGATCCAGGGCTTCCTCCAGCACGGCATAGGGTTCCGAGCCGAAGCAGACGCGCAGGTGGCCTTCTCCGGCCGACCCGTAGAAGGCGCCGTCTTCGGTGACGACGTGGGTGGCCTCCAGCAGGCCTTCGGCGATCTGCTTGGACGTCAGTCCGAAAGCGCTCACATCCGGATAGGCGTAAATCGTGCCTTCCGGCAGCGGGCAGGTAATGCCGTCGATGGCATCGAGGCGTTCGCAGACCAGCCGGCGGCGGCGGTCGTCTTCGGCCACCATGGCGTGCATGGGCTCCTGCGGTCCGCTGATCGCCGCGATCGCGCCGTGCTGGATGAACACGTTGACATGCGCCACGTCGGTGGCGGTAACCTGCACCAGGGCGGGCATGAACTTGCGCGGGCAGGCGATGTAGCCCAGGCGCCAGCCGTCCATCGCGAAGGCCTTGGTCAGCGCGTACATGCTGAAGGTCCGTTCCCACATGCCCGGCAAGGACGCGATGCTCACGTGCTTGTTGTCGTCGTAAACGATGTGGTCGTAGACCTCGTCGCTGGCTACCAGCAGGTCGTGCTCGATGGCCAGGTCGGCCAGTATCTGGAGTTCTTCCCGGGTGTAGACGCGGCCGGTCGGGTTGCTCGGGTTCACCAGGCAGATCATGCGGGTCTTGTCGGTGATACAGGCCTCGATGGGCTCGCGTTCGATGGGAAAGCCCTTGCTGCCGTCGAGTACCGCCTTGACGACCTTGCCGCCGGCCATTTCGATCTTGCCGACGTGCTGCGGGTAGTAGGGCTCGAGGAGGATGACCTCATCGCCGGGGTCGACAGCCGCGGTCAATACCGCGAAACCGGCATGGGTCAGCCCGTTGGTTACGAGAACCTCGTCCGGTGCGGCGTCGATGCCGTTGTAGGACTTCAGCTTTGCGCAGATCGCTTCGCGCAGTTTGATGTCGCCGGCGAAATCACCGTAGTGGACGATGCCGTCGTCCAGCGCTTTCTTGGTGGCTTCCTTGATATGGGCCGGCGTGTCGGCATCGGGACGGCCAACTTCGAGGTGAATCAGTTCATGCCCTTCGGCCATGAAGGACAGGGCACGTTCGTACATGCCGAAACTCTTGGGGGAACACTGTGCGATCCGGTCGGATGGCCATTTCATGGTGAAACCTCTGCTTCTTGCTACTGAATGAAGGCCCGCGGTTGGCGGGCCCGGATGATGTTCGGTGCCGGTACGCGAAGCCGGGTTAGTCCTGTTGCTTGAAGACGATGCCGTCGCGCATCACGAAACGCACGTCGAGCACCGCCTCGATGTCGTCCAGCGGGCTGGCGCCCAGGCCCACGATGTCGGCGGCCTTGCCGGGCACGATGGATCCGGTGGTGTCGGCGATGCCGGCGGCTTCCGCGGCGTACACGGTGCCGGCCTGCAATGCCTCCGTGGGGCTCAGGCCGGCATTGACGTATTCGATGAATTCGTGGGCGTTCTCACCGTGCGGCGAAATCGCCGAGTCGGTGCCGAGCGCAATCCGGACGCCTTTCTCGTGCGCCAGGCGGGTCATGTCCTTGGGCTGGCGGCCCAGTTCCAGCAGTTTCGCCATGCTGGCCGGCGGCAGGTCCTTGAGCGGGCCCTGTTTCATTTTCTCGGGCGTGTCGCCGACATAAGTGATCGGGTAAACCGTGGGTATGATCCACACGTCAAGGCGCTTGAGGATCTTCATCGTTTCCTCGTCGGCCCACATGGCGTGTTCGATGGAGTCGAAGCCCGCCTCCGCGGCCGCGATGATGCCTTCGCGGGCATGTGCATGGGCGGTGACCTTGCGGCCGAGCGCGTGAGCCGTCTCGGCGATTGCCCGCAATTCCTCGTCGGTGAACTGCTGGCCGGTACCGGTGGCCGTATTGCTCAGCACGCCCCCGGTGGCGGTGACCTTGATCACGTCGGCACCCAGTTTCACGGCGCGGCGCACCGCCCGGCGGCAATCGTCCGCGCCGTCACACACGGCCGGTGAAGCCAGTACTTCGAGAATCTCGGCCCGATAACCGTGAACGTCACCGTGGCCGCCTGTCGGGGTAATTGCCGGGCCCGCCACCAGCAGTCGGGGGCCAGCCACCTTGTTGGCCCGGATCGCGTCGCGCAGGGCATACAGCGGTTCGCCGCGTGATCCCAGGTCGCGCAGGGTGGTGAAACCGGCCATGAGCGTGCGCCTCGCATACATCGAGGCATTCAGCGCCACGTCGGCGTCGCTCATCGTGACCGTATCCGTCCGCCGGCCATCGCCGGCCTGGCTGGAAAGATGGACGTGCAGGTCGATGAAGCCGGGCATGACGAATTGATCGGACAGGTCGATCACCCGCCGGTCTGTGGAATTTCCTTGCCCGCCGATGAAACCGTCGCGAATTTCGGTGATCACGCCGTCAACGATGACGATGCTTTGCTGGTTCTGCGCAGGCTCGCCGGGTTGCGCAAGCAGGGTGCCGGCGTGAACCACGACTTCGTCGGCGAGGACGGGGCTGCTCATGGCGAGGGAGAGCAACAGTGCTGAGAGAGTTTTCGCTAGCGCTTTCATGGCAGGTGTCCAAATCGGGAATGTCGGGAAATTTACACTTTAAGTAATCCCACATACCGACCGGTCACGCAAGACAGCGGTTAGTCCTAACTGACTAAAAAGTACCTTGCCTATCGATACTTGCGGCTTATTATTAAAATAGCGTTAAATAGACAAGGCATGGCTTGCACTACCAGACCGAGATTATTTTGGCAGGGCCGGGCCGCGAACGTCGTCGTATTGACGGCGAACCACGTACGGGAGGTACTCTTGATGAAGTTGTACAGGCACACCGGGGATTGTCGACTCAACCGCGCTTCAGCCAGGCGGTATGTTCACCACACACTGTTTTCCGCGATTGTCGCCGGCCTGGCGGCATCCGCGTCACCCATGGTCCTGGCTCAGGACGCCGAAGCCGACAGCGCGAGTCGGGGAGGCCTGTTGGAAGAGGTCGTCGTTACGGCGCGTAAGCGTGGCGAGGAAGTACTGCAGGACATTCCCGCCAGCATCACCGCCATCACCGAACAAACCCTGCGGGAGATGGGCGTATCCGATTTCGAGGATTTTGCTTACCAGGTTCCCGGCCTGACCTTTACCGAAGGAGGTCCCGGTGAGAAGCGTTACATCATCCGTGGTATCCAGTCGGCCGGTCAGCAGCAGGTGGCCGTTTATTACGACGAGGTTCCGCTGCCGGGCGTGCAGGGCGCTTCTTCGAACTCGGGTTCGCAGACCACGGACCTGAAGATTTACGACGTCTCCCGGGTCGAGGTTCTGCGCGGGCCGCAGGGCACCACGTTCGGCGCCAACTCCCAATCCGGTACCGTGCGTTTCATCACCAACAAACCAGTCATGAACGAGGTCGAAGCCTCGGTTCGCGCGGACTACTCGGTGACCCAGCACGGCGGGGACAACTGGGGCGGGTATGCGATGATGAACATACCGCTCGCCGAAGACAAGTTGGCATTTCGCCTGGTGGCCTACAGCACCGAGGACAGCGGATACGTCGATAACGTCCGTCTGGGCATGGATGACATCAACTGGACCGAAACCGTGGGTGCCCGCGGCATTCTGCGCTGGGAGCCGACTGAAAACGTGACCCTGGATGCGATGATTTGGCACCAGGACCGGGACAATGGCGGCGACCTGCGTTACCACCCGTATGACACCATCTTTGACGACAGCCTGACCCAGGCCGAAAAGGTCCTGCTTTCCAGCGACCAGGGTGGCCGGGACAACGTTTCCGAACTCGCCCAGTTCCAGACCGGCGGGTTCAATGTCGGCGACTACACGCAAACCCCGAAGCCGGACGATCAGACGATCTACTCCCTGACGCTCAACTGGGAACTGCCGTTCGCCAACCTGACCGCGGCCGCATCGCGATACGATCGTGACTTCCGCTTCAAGTTCGACTCTTCGTGGATTCTGTTCTTCCTTGGAATTCGGCCCGCAAGCGAAGGGGACCCGGGTACCCGCCCGGACCTGTTCCCGGCCCTGACGGACCAGAAGCAAAGCGTGGAACAGGATGCGTTCGAGATTCGTCTGACTTCGACTCACGACGGGCCGTTCCAGTGGTTGGCCGGCGCGTTTTGGCGTAACCGCGAAAGCGAGTTTCAGAGTTATGTGCCGGTGGTCGATGAAAACGGCGATGTCTTCGACCCCGGCACGGCTCCGGGTGAATTGCTGCCGCCGAACCCCGGTGCCGGCATCGAAGGCTGTCTGCCCTGTGTGTTCGGCCGCATTGCGACCAAGGACATCGAGGAAATCGCGTTTTTCGGTGAAGTCACCTACGCCTTCAACGACTGGCTGGAAGGCACGGTGGGACTTCGCTGGTTCGAAGTGGACCAGTCCGACTTCGGCGTGACCGTGTTCCCGTTCGCATTGTTCCCGCCCAACCCGGCTTTGCCGCTGGAACAGGATTTCAGCGAAAACCGCACGATTCCGAAATTCCAGTTGGCTGCAAAGCCCAACGACAACGTGACGATCTTCGCGCTGGCATCGCAGGGCTTCCGCCTGGGTGGCACCAACAACCAGGGCGTGGTCGACATTCCGCCGTTCTACGAGGCTGATGATCTGTGGAACTACGAACTGGGCATCAAGAGCGAATGGTTCGACAACCGGATGATCTTCAACGCCTCGCTGTTCCACATCGTCTGGGACAACCTGCAGGTGTCCGGTGAAGATCCGACGGGCGCATTCGGCTTTGTCGGCAATGCCGGTTCGGCCGAGGTCACGGGCCTGGAAGCGGAGGTTTTCGCCAGCCCCAACGAGAACTGGAACCTGACGTTCGGTCTGAGCTGGCTGCCCAAGAAGGAGCTGACCGAGGACCAGGTGTCGGACGAGATCGTGGCGCCGGGCCTGGACGGCGACGAGATCCCGCGGATTCCCGAGCTGACGGTCAACGGCACGGCGCAGTACAACTTCCCGCTGCCGGTGTCTGATGGCGGCTGGTGGGGTTTCGTGCGCGGCGAGTACTCGTACAAAGACGGGTCCAGCACCGACCTGAGGCCATTCACGGTCAACGCGGACGGCAGCATCAGCTCGCCCAACCAGCGTGACCAGGATGACTATCAGATCGTGAACCTGCGGTTCGGCGTGCACTCCGATGCGCTCGAGGCGGACTTCATTCTCTACGCCGAGAACGTGTTCGACGTCGAGGGTGATGTATTCCTCAGCGGCGCCAACGGCCAGCCGACGGCAAAAATCACGAACCGTCCGCGAACGGTCGGAATCCAGTTCAACAAGCAGTTCTGATTCCGGTATTTTCCTGAAACCGAAGGGGATGCTCCGGCATCCCCTTTTTTTTGTCGGGAGAAAACCCGTGTGGGACCGGTCACCTCAGGCAGTGGTGCTTGAAACGACCAGGAGAAACGGCATTGATCCACGTGCCCCTGGTCCGAAACCGGAATCCGTATCAGCCGCCGATTCCACGCTTCTGTCGTCCCTGAACTGAAGGAGAATTCAGATGAACGCTACGCTCATTCGCACCTTGCTTGCCGGGTTGGTTTCGGTGGTGGTGATGGTGACGGCCGCTTCGGCGGTTGCCGATAATCGCCAGAATCTGAAGAAGGAAGCGCTGACCAGCGACCGCCTGCCCGACTTCACCAGCATCTTCAACTGGGGTCTGAAGCTCAACAACATCAAAGAGTGGTATCTGTTTGCCGGAATTGCGGCCCAGAATCCGGATTTCAGCATCGTCGATCCCGGAGACTACGTCTCCCAGACGACCTTCATCCTCGAAGAACTCGACATTTTCCTGGCCGAGAACGACCTCACACGCGACGACATCATCCGCATCGAGTTCACGCTGGTGGAGGGATTTTCCGATGAGGATTTCGGCGCGATACTCGGTCAGTTCGCCGGTTACTTCGCCGAGGTGCCGGTCAAGCCGGCGGCGGGAACCTTGCGGGTCGTTAGCGCACTCGCGTTTCCCGGACTGGTGGTGGAGTACGAGGTCTGGGCCGCCCGGTGAGTCGGAAATCCGGGGCCGGTCACCAGGTGCCGGTTAACGAGCGCAGGCCACGGAGAACCGGCAACCGGATGCCGCCAGCTTTTTGACCGTGAGTCCGGACCCGGCCTTTGCGGCCGGGTCCGGCACAGGAAGAAGCGGCCCGTTGGCGACGGCCCGGATCAGCTCCCGGGCGCCGTCACGTGCGGTACGTCGTGTGCTTTCGCCCAGGCATTGATCGGCGCCAGGTGATTTTCGCTGATGGCCCGCAGTTCGACTCGCCGCTGGTCCCATTCCGCCTTCAGATCAGCGAGACGCTCGAGCTGACCACCCGTTATCGGTGCGCCGGTGTAGTCGATCACGTCCAGCAGGTAACGGATCTGGCCGCCGAGCATGGTTTCCCAGGCGTCCTCATCCTCGTAGGTTTCGTGCAATTGCTGGTTGATCTGGTGGTCCCAGGCGATGATCGCATCGATGGCCGCCTGACCGGATTGCTGCAGTTCAGCGTCGCCGGGATACGCGTTCATCAGCCCTTCGACCTGGCGGCGTGCATCGCGAACCTCGCCAAGCCGCCGCATGACATCGTCGAGCAGTGCCGCGGTTTCCTCCAGTCGTCCGCTCCATTCGCGGATTTCCTGTGGTGTGGCAGTGACCCGGGTGTCGGGCACCAGGGTAAATCCGGTTTCCGCTGTGTCGCTGCCCACGGTGATGCGCGCGCGGTAATCGCCCGGCGCCACGGTCGGGCCATGGAAGCCGGCGAAAATGTCCACGTCCTCGGTGCAGTGCACTCCGTCGCGCCGCAGATCCCACATCCACTTGTTGAGCCCTGGTGAGGTGGGCGGATACTCGAGTTCGAACGGCAGGCGCGGATCCATGTTGGCGAGCAGACAGCGGTCACGCGCACTTTCCTCGGTTGAATAGGTGCGAACGAGCTGCCCGTCATCGTCGAGGATTTCGATGGTCAGCGGGCCTTCCGCCTCCTCGCCGAGATAGTAGTAAAGCGGTGCGCCGCGAGGCGGGTTATCGCCCTCGAACAGGTCACCGCTACCGCCGCTGCCGATAGTCATTTCCACCGTACCCGGGTCATACAGGGCCACGGTGCCCGTGCCCGATCCGGCGGCCGCCTGGCGTACGACGAACAGATCATCCAGAACCCAGAACGAGCGGCCCTGGGTGGCGACCACCAGTTTGTCGTGGCGAAGGGCCAGGTCGGTGATGGGCACTGGCGGCAGGTTCAGATCCAGCGACTGCCAGTTGCCACCGTCGTCGTAGGACACGAACAATCCGGCCTCGGTGCCGGCGTACAGCAGCCCGGGTTGCGCCGGATCCTCGCGCACCACGCGCACGAAGGTATCTTCGGGCAATCCCGCATCGATACGGGTCCAGCGCCGGCCGTAATCGGTGGTTTTGTAGATGTACGGGCTGAAGTCGTTCAGCTTGAAGCCCGCCACGGCCAGGTAGGCGGTCGCCGGGTCGTGCGGACTGACCTCGATGGCGTTGATGTAGGCCTCATCGCTGAACTTGCCGCGATGTTTCGGCGACACATCCGACCAGGTCTCGCCGCCGTCCCGCGTGAGGTGCACCAGGCCGTCGTCGCTGCCGACCCAGATCACGCCCTGCTCGTGGGGCGAAGGCGCGATGTAGAAAATCGTGTTGTAGAACTCGGCGCCGACGTTCTCCGGGGTCAGCGGTCCGCCGTTGCGACCCTGTTTTTCGGGGTCATTGCGGGTCAGGTCCGGGCTGATCGGCGTCCAGGTGGCGCCCCGGTCGTCGCTGCGCAGCACCATCTGCGCGCCGTAGTAGATAACCGACGGGTCGTGCGGGTCGGCCACCACCGGCGTGTTCCAGTTGGCCCGGTAGCGCAGGTCCTTCGAATCCTTGCCGTACATCATTTCCGGATAGGGAATGATGACACGGGTGAGTTCCGAATCGCGGTCGTACTCGGTCAGGGTGCCGTTGATCGACGTGGCGTAGATCAGCCTCGGGTCATCCGGGTCGAAGGCGATGTGGGCGCTTTCACCGCCGCCGACGTCGAAATAATCCTCAACGCCAATGCCGCCGTAACGGCTTTCACTGGCGATCGCCACGGTCGTGTTGTCCTGCTGGCCGCCATAAATGCGAAACGGCTTCTGATTGTCCGTGATCACCCGGTAGAACTGAGCTGTGGGCTGGTTCATGATCGACGACCAGGTCTCGCCACCGTCGAAGGTGATGGTCGCGCCGCCGTCGTTACCGCTGATCATGTTGTTCGAGTCGGCGGGGTTGATCCAGTGATCGTGGTGATCGCCGTGCGGCGTGCGCATCTTCTCCCAGGTCTTGCCGCCGTCGATGGACTTCATCAACGGCGCATTGAGCACATACACGGTATTTTCGTCCAGCGGATCGGCCTTGATGTGGATGTAGTACCAGGCCCGCGTATGCAGGACCCGGTGGCCGTCGATCAGCGACCACGAGGCGCCGCCGTCGTCACTGCGCCACAGCCCACCCTGATCCGGTCCGGCTTCGATGATGGCGTAGACCCGGTCCGGATTGCTGGCCGAGACATCCACGCCGATTTTGCCGATCATTTCCGGCAGTCCGCCTTCCAGTTTTTCCCAGGTGTCGCCACCATCACGAGTTTTGAACAGGCCGCCCTCGGTGCCACCGGATTTGATGAACCACGGGGTGCGTCCATGGTGCCACATGCCGGCGTAGAGGACGTTCGGGTTGGTCGGGTCCATGCGCAGGTCGGAAGCCCCGGTCTCCGGGCCGACTTTCAGCACATGCTCCCAGGTTTCGCCACCGTCGGTGGTGCGAAAGACGCCGCGCTGCTCGTTAGGCCCCCAGATCTGCCCCTGCACTCCGATGTAGGCGATGTCGGGGTTGGTGGGATGTATCTGAATCCGGGAGATCTGGCCAGCTTCGGGCAATCCGATGTGTTTCCAGGTCTTGCCGGCGTCGACTGATTTCCACACTCCGTCACCGTGTGAAGTGGTCACGCCCCGGATCGGGGATTCGCCGGTTCCGACATATACCACGTTGTTGTCCGACTCCGATACCGCGACGGCGCCGATCGTCCCGACCTTGAAGTACTCATCGGAAAGGTTTTCCCAGGTCGTGCCCGCATTCTCCGTTTTCCATACCCCGCCGCCGGTGGCGCCCATGTAATAAAGGTGGGGTTTGCCGGGCACACCGGTCACCGTGGTCACCCGGCCACCGCGCCACGGACCGACCAGTCGGAATTCAAGTCCTTCGATTTCCGCGGTGGTGGCAGCCGATGCTCCGGTCGTTGTGATGAGTCCGATCAGCAGGGTCGTTGAGACGGACAGGAAGAAGCGACGTGCAAAGGAAGACATCTGCATGAAAATGAACTCCCGGGCTGGTTTATTTTTGGAGACGGGTTCGAGCGGGCAGAATACCCAAATCGCCGCGGTTTAGCACGTGGATATGGTTCTGACTCTGTTCTGTTTTCGTCTTGTTCAAATTCCGATCATTTGATGCGATCCAGAAAAAATGGGCAATCGAGCCGACAGGCGCTGCGACATATTCCCTTCAGGGCCTTGGTGCAATAGCCTGGAGATTTGGCTGGTTTCGCGTTAGCTGAATTTCGCTCATCTGAAAGGCTCATGGAAATCGTGCCCTCGAGCAGGCAGGTGCTACGGCACATTCCCCTCAGGGTTGTGGCGCAATAGCCTGGAGACCTCGCCGGTTTCGCGTGAGCTGAATTCTGCTTATCTGAATGGCTCATGGAAACCGTGCCTTCGAGCAGGCAGGTGCTACGGCACATTCCCCTCAGGGGACACGGGCTACGGCTTCGCTCCCTTACTCATTTCGCTCCGCTGCGCTGCGCTCAATCCGTGCGGTCACTCTCGCCTGCCCTGTAAACCCTTCCCTGGGGCCTTCGCGCCGCCGTCCTGGCGGCGAGACCCCTGAGGGGAACGCGCCGCATCACCTGCCTGGGCAGATGTGGACCTTCGCGGAGGTTTTCCTCAACTCCGTACCGCTACTACGGCGCTCAAATTCACTTCTGCCTTTCTGTTCGCCCCGCCAAAGTCTCTGCAGCCCAGCCGGGGCATGTCACAGCGCGCGGCGGAACTAGTGGCAACGCCATCGAGTTGGGGGTGCGGCACGGCGAGCTTGATCTTGCGTAAAACTCACAAATCGTGACCAAGCTGAACTGTCAATCGGCACCTCAGGAGCCGCGCCAGACGTCTGGACCTCTACCACGTGAGCGGTGGCAGACAACCCCGAAGGAACGCACTGGCCTCGGCCCGGCCGCTCAGCTTGGGCTTGAGACCCTTGGGCGATGGTACGGACTTGGGAAAGGCATTGGCGATGGATCGTGCTAGCTTGCCCCTCCGGCCCGGGAGGTCGTCGACCTCATTGGCCGCCTGCTCGAAGACGCCTCCGATCTGGTCGTCGACGACATCGTTCACGTCTTCGAATGTCCCGCTGAAGCCGTCCCATCCCACGGTCGGGTTGCCGCTGGCGAAGCACTCGTCAAACGGGATTTCGATGCCGGTGCCCAGTGGCCCGAGACCGACCGCGGCGACCGCCGAAATGCCGCCTTGGGATAGCTCCGACTGCTCGATGCCCACGCCGCCTCCGACGCCGACGCCACCTTCAATGCAGAATCCGATGCCGTTGGGCGATATCGTCACTGAAACGCCACCACCCAGGCCGCTGTAAGCCGAGGCGCCGATTTTGATCAGCAGGCCGGAGAGGTCTCGGTGGTTGATGGGGTCGTTGTCGACATATTGGTAGAAATTGGTCGTCCCGCCAGCGAGCAGCAGCGGGTCCCGGCCGGTGAAACGCCCGGCCGCTGGCTCGTAGTCGCGGAGCCCGAAGCGGAGCAGGTCCGAAACGGGATCGGAGAGACCACCGGCATAGCCGACGGGCAACACGAAAGCCGGGTTGGTGTCGCTGAGCAGTTCGCCGAACGCGCTGTACTCGAGCACCTTGACCGTTGCGCCGCTGGCGGCATCGACTACCACGCGGGGCGAGCCAACGGCGTCGGTACCGACGTAGTACCAGGCGCCACCGCGTCGGAACGCGAACAGTACGCCGCTGTCGTCGTACAGATACTCACTGACCGTCGTATCCGGAGCGATTGAAGCGGTAACCCGGAACGGGTGGTGCTGGTCACCGTAGACGTACATCGTCGTACCGCCGGCGTCGGTGCGGGCCACACGGCGGCCGAAGAAGTCGTGGGTGTAGTTGACCGTCACACCCCCGACCGTGGCCGAGCGCAGCACGCCGTCCGCGTCGTATTCGAAGACTTCCGCGCCGCGGCCGGCGAGGAATCCGTTCCCGTCGTAGGCATAGACGATGCCGGCCCGGCTCACCAGCCGGTCCTGGCTGTCGTAGGAAGCGTTTTCGGTGCCGCCGGCGGTCGTGTGGGTGAGCCGATTGCCGTTGTCGTCCCAGGTGAACGACTCGACCGGGTTGGCGAGACCGTCCTGCACGGCCGTGAGCTGGCCGTCGGCGTCGTAACTGTAATGTCGCTCCGTGGTGATGCCGCCGAGGGTTTCGGTGCGGCTGGTGATCCGCGTGCGATCATCCCGGACCAGGGTGAGATCATGAATTTCGGTGACCGAATGGCTCAGCACGCGGCTGGCGAGGTTCGCGCGGGAGTCCAGGGTGATCTGCAGATCCAGGGTGCCGTCCGAAACCGAGTCGAGCAGGCCCGTGGCGGGCTCACGGGCGAACGTGAACGGACCTTTGCCGGTGATCAGCCCGTCGTCGTCGTAGCCGAATGCCACGGATGGCTCAGCATTCAACGTCCGGGCGGTCACCCGATAGGGATAGGCGTGCGTGTAGGCGACCGTTGCCATGGCGGGGCCGGTTACGTCCATATCGGTGATCAGCCGCCCGTCCAGTACGTAGTCGGTGGCCTGCACAGGCGCGGTGTCCGGTTCGCGGCTCAGGTGACTGATCTGGGTCGTGCTGCCCGGCCCGCTGATTTCCGGAGCATGACCGATGGTCAGTTGCGAGTCCGGCAGGACGGCGCCGGTCGGCAGGCTGTCGAAGAAGAGGTCGTCCCGCAGCGTCCCGTCCGGGTAGGTGAGGCCTTCCCGCCGTCCCAGGCCGTCGATGTCCAGGATCAGCGGGTTCGCCGTCGGCAGCGAGTAGGACTCCAGCCGGTCGTTCGCGTCGTAGGTCATCGTGTGGATCTGGCCTTTCGGCGTGGTGACTTCGGCCCGGTTGCCGTTGGCGTCGAGTGTGAACGAATAACTGCGGCTGCTGGGCAAGGTCGCGGACAGCATTCGGCCGGCGGGGTCGTAAGTCCAGCTCGTCGTTTCGCCCTCGCTGTTGGTGGCGCTGACGAGATCGCCGGCCGCGTTGTACGTCAGGCTGACGCTCTCGTTGAGCTTGGTGATAGACGTGACTCGTCCCGCGCCATCATAGGTGTAGGTCACCGGCGCCACGCCTCCGGGCGGATTCAGGTTCAGAACACGGCCGAACTCGTCGTATTCGATCGAACCGGTGCGCCCTTCAGGTGTCACCCAGGTCTTCGTTCGCGTCGCCACGTCGTAGGTGGTCGTGGTGGTGCGTCCGTCGCGGGTCAGGGTTTCTTCCCACTGCGTCATCGACGTGAGATCGTGAGGGTCGCTGTACGTGACCGAAACGTCGAGGCTCGCCGTCGTGGAAATGCCGCCGGGCGTCTCCATATGGGATTCGACAACCCGGGAAGCGATGGCGCCGTGCCGGGGGTCCGGACCGCGGCGGTACGTGGCGACGGTGCCATCCGGGAAGGCGCCCTCGGTGATTCCGTCCGGGCGGCGGTAGACGACCGTGGTGGCCCCCGTCGGGTCGATCACGGTCTTGACCAGGTTCGCTCCGTCCTGCTCGAGGCGATAGGTCGTCACGTCCGTGCCGCGCCGGGTCGCTGCTACTTCATAGCCGTCGAGACCCAGCAGCGTACGCTCCAGCGACAGGGTGCCGCCGCCGCGATTGGTCGCCAGCGCGAGGCGGCCGAGATCGGTGTACTCGTAGGTAGATGTATTGCCGCGTGGATCGGTGTGCGCGCTCACTGCGCCGATGGCCGCATCGTAGGTAAACGTGTGTGTGTCTCCGGCCGGGTTGACCAGTTGGGTGAGTTCGCCGTCCGTGAAGCCCAGGTCCGTCTGGTGCCCGTCCGGACCGATGACGGCAGTCGCGGTGCCGCCGGCATCGCGTGCGATGGTGGTGGTGCGGCCATAGACGTCTGTCATCGACAGCAGGCGCCCGTCCGCGTCGTAGCCGAACGTCAGCACGTCTCGACTGAGGAAGGTGTCGAACGTGCGCTGGTGCCGGCCGGCGCGGTCGAAGATGTACACGTACCGCCCGTCTTCGGAGGGGACTGGCGTTTCAAGTTCGTCGATATTGCCGAACAGCGGTCTGATCAGATAGACGTTTTCCTGGCCGGTCGACCCCTTGTACATGAGGTCGCCGTCCGCGGTCAGGTGCAGTTCGCCGACCAGGTTGCCGATCCGGTTGCCCAGCGCAAACCCGCCGGGAACGTACTCGACCAGGTTGAATCCCCCCGCAATGATCTCGACCCGCTCGCCGTCGAACAGATAGAGTCGCTGGGTGTAGGCGTTCAAGCCGCATCCGGCCTGCGTGCAAGCGAATGCAGATGCGACGAATACGTTGCCGTCGGATGAGATGGCCAGCGCCTGGGGCTGGCACAGCTCGGTGTCCAGCGCCAGCCCCTCATCGAGCCAATCACCGGTGCAGACGCCCGATCCGATGACCCGCTCCACGATGCCGCCCGAAATGCGCCAGACCTGATGGCCGAACCGGTCGCTGAACCAGATGTCGCCGTTCGGCGCGATGGCGATGCCGTCGGCATAGATCTCCGCGTCGATGGCCGCCTGGCCGCTGGTCAGGCCGGCGCCGACGATCGCGCCGGCGATCCGCATCGCGGTGCCGTCGGGCGTGACCTGCCAGATGCTATCGGAAATCGAGCCGACTTCGTTCGCCGCGATGAAGTACGAACCGGCGGGGCCCGCGGCGATGTCGTTGATGGCGCCGAGGTCCAGTTCGATGGCCGGCCCGACGTAGTCCAGGTTGTCTTCGATCGGCACCGAGCCCACGCCGGTCACCGTGTTGATGATGCCGGCGGGGTCGACGGCCCGCACACGCGAGCCTTGACCGATCAATACCGTGCCGTCCGCCAGGCGTGTCAGATGGTCGGGTTGACTGCTTAGCCGTGCGATGGTCGCCAGTCCGCCATCGCCAAAGGATGCGAACGAGTTGGAAGACCCCGCGAACAGCGACGTGGTGCCGTCGGGCTGAACGCGCCAGACCTGTCCGTTATCACCGCCGTCCTTCTCGCCGACGAGGATGGATCCATCCGGCATGGGTACGGCGCTGGTTTCGTCCGACTGGAAATTGCGATTGGCGTCGAGCTCCCGGACAATTTTGTCCTGCAGGCCGTCGGCATTTCGCCGCATTTCGCCATTGCCAAGTAACAACGAGCCATTTTGGGTCGCCAGGGTATGGTGGTCGGTCAGGGACCAGTCGCCGAGACCCGCCTGGTCCGGGTGGGTGCCTTCGAAGGTGCCAACGTATCGACGCGACAGCACGATTTCCTCGCGTGCGAGGCTGCCGGTGATGGTGACCCCCGGTTGACCGAAAAAGCTTCGGGCGCCGCCGCCTCCGCCTCCGCCACCGGAAGCGCCTCCACTCGAAGCCTGACTGTAGCTGGCAGGGTAGACGAAAGCGATCGTCACAACGTAAGGCTGTGGACCGAAAATCCGCCTGCCGTACACATCGAAACCGTCCCATTCCAGGCTGAGTGACACATCTCCGGTTGCCAGTACGGTGTAGGACTCTTTTTTCCCCGCGACTTCGAGGGTAACGCGAACGCTGGTGGCGATTTCTGGAATGTCTTCGTCCGGAATCGAGATCTGCAGGGAGCGTCCGGCGACGTGGTTCGGTGCCCGGTCGCTGCGGTAATGCAGCGCCTGGGTGGTGCCGGCGAGCAGAATGTCCTCGCGCATGATCTGGGACTGGCACTCGATGCGGGAGAAATTGAACGTTGGGCAGTCCCGCCCTGGGACGAAGCCGCCGCGGTTGGGCCGGTGGCCCGGCTGCGGCGCCAGGGCACCGTCCGGCGGCCCGAACGGCCAATTGCAGTCCCACGGACTGAAGTGGGGTACCGCGGCGCGCCACAGCTCCGTGCCGGGATCGTAGCGTACAGCGAGCTGGGTGCGTTCCTGGTCGGTCATGCCAATGGACGCGGGATCGTCCGGGCTGCCATCACCATCCAGATCCACATCCGCCATCCCGTCGGTTTCTCCGACGATTTCCAGTACCAGGCCATCCGGCGCGGCTTCCCACTGCCCCGCGGTGCGGTCGTAACCGCCCAATGGCACGGCGGTGCCCACGGGAAAGTCCAGGAAATTGTCCACGTAGAATACGGCATCCGGCTCGAAATGGACGCGCACGGCGCCCGCGGCGATCGCCTCGTCGACCGAGAACTCCGCGGCATACGTATAGCCCGATGTGGGTGGAAGTTCCGCCGGCATGGCCTCGGGCCCGTTGGGGCCGACCGTGTACTCGGTGATACGTACGTCGAGCGAACTGAGTGACTGGGTGCTTCCGTCCGGGAGCTCCATTTCCGCCGTCGTCCCCGGCTGAAACAGCAGCACGCCCTGGCGCTGGCCGTCGGCGTCGGCTTCGACGTCGCCGGGCGCCACCGGCGCTTCCGTCGGAGAGAGGTTGACGGTCGTAACGGTCGAAGAGAGCGGAACGAGCCGCACGGTATCCAGTGTGCGGAATTGATTCCAGGGCAGTTCGACGTGCCGTTGCGCGGTCAAGTATCCGTTCAGCTCGAATTGAATCACGACGGTGCCGCCGCCGTTGACGGCGAGATCGTACGAGCCGTCACTGCGGGTGAGGGTGTAGCCCACCTGGTCCTGTTGCAGCGCGGTAACCCGAGTGCCGCCCAGAGGGGCGCCATCACGGCTCAGCACCGTGCCTCGTGCGACGGCCACGCGGCGGGCTTCCAGCGCGCCTTCCTGGACATCGTTCTGGATGGCGTCGGGACCGTTGTGCAGGAATTCCACCGAGTCCGCGAACGGGGTTGCGACGGTGTCGTCGATGTCCGACGGAACCGGGAGCGGGCCACCTCCCGAAGCGACAGTGATGGTCCAGGATTGCTGATCCAGGCCGTCGTTGCCATCCGTAACCTCGATCGTCACGGGAAATTCGCCGGCCTCGTTGGGCGTCCACGTGATCTCGCCGGTGGCTGAGTCGATGTCCATTCCGGATGGCGCCTGCAGCAGCGAATATTCGAGGGTATCGCCGTTCGCGTCGCTGGCGTCGACATCGTAGCTGTACGGAGAATCGATTTCGGCGCTGGTCGGGGGAGTGGAGACGATAACTGGCGCCTGGTTGCTTTCGAAGCCATCGACGAAAACGATGTCCTGCCCCCAGGCCGCAAGACTGGCGAGCATCAGCACGCTGCCGAGTATCGCTTTGGCCCAGATCCAGGATAACGCCGTTTCGTTACGGGCAAGGCGTTGTCTGCACCGGTAGCGCGGAGGATGAGTCGATGAAAGGCTGGCTTGCTGTGCCCGCAATGTGGCGTTGCGCGAAGGCTGCATGAGTATCCGGATTATTCAGTGACAGGGTGTAGAGGAATTGCACCTCTCACTGAAAAGAACGAAAAAACCGGGAAAATGCCGCCATTAGCGGCGCGGTAGCGTGCCAGGATCAGCTTTGCCGCGCCTGGGTCAGGGCCTCCCGACAGGCTTCCAGGTGCTCTCCTGAAATGCCGACTTTGCCGGTCAGGCCATCGACGGCCCGCTCCAGCAGCGAGATGCCCTGTTCCCGTTCTCCGTTACGAACCAGGCTGTCGCCAAGCAGGCAGCGTGCGCGGAGCAGGGCCGGGTGATCGTCTGACACCTGCCCCTGGAGCAGGGTGAGCGCCTTGCGGGCGTGCTGCTCCTGCAGGGCATCCGCTCCGATTCCAGCATACGCGATGGCCAGAGAAACATGAGGATAGGCTGTTCTCGAGTGACCGGGTGCGTTCACCAGTGCATAGATTCGTCCGGCTTCTTCGAGTGGTGCGATGGCTTGGTCGTAACGGCCCGTGTGAACCAGCTGCGAACCGATATTCTGCAGCGAGTCGGCGACCTGGCGATGTGTGTCACCAAACTTCTCCCGCCGCCGCTCCAGCACTCCGCGGTGCAGCCAGATGGCGTTCTCCCGGTTTCCAGCCAGCGAATGGCTGTAGGCCACGTTGTTCATGACGGCCAGCACTTCCTCGTGCAGCGGGCCCAGGCGTGACTCCAGTGGGGGCAGAATTTCGTCGTAGATGGCGATGCTTTCCGCGTAACGCCCCTGATTGCTGAGGTTTGCCGCAATCCGTGCCCGACTGATCAGGGTGGCGACGTCCTGCTCGCCGCGATTCTTATGGTTGATTTCATGGGCCCTGGCGTAGGCGTTGTACGCTTCCTCAACCTGGCCCAGCAACCCGAGGCTGTTCCCGTACACCGTCGTCGCCTGAGCCAGCAAGCTGGGATCCTCGACTTCGGTCTCGAGCGTTTCGACGGCCCGACGCCCGTGGGGCAAGGCATCTTGAGCTCGACCATAGGTATTGTGGTAGCGGCCGATTTCAATATCGATCAGGGCAGCTTCCCTCAACTGATCCGGAAAGGCTTGAGCGATGCGTGCCAATAGCCGTTCAAGCGTTGCAACGGCGGTCCGGGTTTCACCGACCACCATTTGCGACTGTGCCCGTTTGCGTTGAGCCTGCAAGCTCGCGAACGAATTCGCCGTACCCAGCGTCCGATGCAGGGCGAGCGTTTTCTCGCGCAGGGCGACCGAGCGTTCGTGTGCGGCGAGGTTCTGGTAGACGTCAGCCAACGCGCCGTAAAGCACGACCTGAAGCTCAGGGCGGCCCTCGAGCTGCGTTTCGATGGTGGCTTCCGAGTGCTGCAGGATGTCGCTGACCCGGGCATCGGCGCCGCTGCCGGACCAGGGATCCGGTGACCGAATGAAACCCACCAGCAAGTCTCTGACTTCCGCCGCCCTGGCAGCCGCATCGAGCGCGGACTGGCGCTCTGCTTCCAGTTGGCGGTTGAAGTGCGCCAATACCAGAATGAAGACCAGGCCGCCGGCCAGTGAGAGGCCCAGCGCGGCGGACAACACCGGACGCCTGCGGGCGAATTTTCGCAGCAGATAGGGGGCGGTGGCCTGGCGGGCGTTGACGGCCCGTGAACTCAGGTAGTTCTCGAGATCGGCGTCGAGTTCCGCAGCTGAGGCGTAGCGGTCTTCGGGGCGAGGCTCCAGCGCCTTGAGCAATATCCAGTCGAGGTCGCCTCTCAATTCGCGTGGACGAAAAGGTGAGGCACCGTCGACCTGCAGCATGGCTCGGCTCGGTGTCCGCGGAGGCGCCTGGTGCCTGTCTGGACCTCCGGAGAGGCCCAGTGCATCGCGGGCGTTCGAAACGCCGGTCAGAATCTCGGTGAACAGCAGTCCGAGTTGGTACACGTCGGTCGCCGAGGTGATCGCCTCACCGGCCACCTGTTCGGGGCTGGCGTAGCGGGGCGTCATGGGCCGAACCACATCGACGGTTTGTGCTGCAATGGCGGGGTCGACATCGGAGCCCAGCAATTTCGCGATGCCGAAGTCCAGCAATTTCACTTGCCCCGCGTCCGTCACCAGGATATTGGACGGCTTCAGGTCGCGGTGAACCACGAGGTGCCGATGCGCGAACGCGACCGCGGAACAGATTTGGCGGCAAAGTTCGAGCCGCGTTTTGAGCGGCAGGTTGCGCTCGGCGCAGTAATCCGTCACCGGCCGTCCTTCGATGTACTCCATGACGAAGTACGGCAGTCCGTCTTCGGTCCTTCCGCCGTCCATCAGCGTGGCGATGTGTGGATGATCAAGCAGCGTCAGAATCTGACGTTCGGCGAGAAAGCGCCGAAGCACGTCGTCGGAGTCGACCCCGCGCTGCAGCACCTTGATCGCGGCCACCTGCTCCCATTCCGTGTCGATCCGGCGCGCTTTATAGACCACAGCCCGGTATCCACGCGCGATTTCCCGATCCAACCTGAACGAACCGAGTACCTGGTTTGACCGATCGGTCGCTACGGCCATGACTCCGTCTTCGAGATCGAGCGCCGCTGCCAACAGCCTGTCGCGGGAGTGCCAGGCGGAAAGGGAAAGGAACGTGTCGGAGGAGCGGAACTGTGCAATCAGTTCGCGGAGTTCGTGGGCGAGTTCGGGATTCTCGCCCGCCAGGGAGTCGATGAACCGTTCCTGGGCCGTTTCGTCCTGCTCGATCGCCTGGTCGAACAGTTCGTCGATGTATTCGAAGTGTTTATGGCTGAGCATGATTCCTTACGCGTTCATTTTGGACTTGTCCTCCTGGAGAAAACGCAGCAGGTACGCCTTGGCCTTTCGCCAGTCGCGTTCAACGGTGCGCGGGGACAATCCCAGGGCATCGGCTGTTTCCTGCACGTTCATGCCTCCAAAAAACCGGCACTCGACGATTTTTTCCAGACGTGGCGAACGTCCGGAGAGTCGGTGAAGGGCGACATCGAGATCGAGCACACCGACATCCAGCATAGGCTCGATGAGTGAATCCTCGATCCGTTCGTGCGGTGCATTGGCGGCATCCCGTTTCGCGGCTCCGGCGCGGCGCGCATAGTCGACTATGATGTGGCGAATAATGCGTGAAGTGAGGGCCTTGAGGTGCTGCCGGTCCTGCAGTGAGAGTTCCGAGTCAGTTCCCGCCATTCTCAGGTAGGCTTCGTGTACCAGGGCGGTCGTCTGCAGCGTCAGATTCCCATAGGCACCCCGGCGATGCAGGTGGGCGATCTGACGCAGATCATGATAGATCTTGCCGATCAAATCATCGAGATGTGCGGCATTGTCTTCGGCCGGTGAATCGTCCCGCCCCCGCCCCGATTGCGAACTCATATCATCTTCGGCCACTTTTCTGTTCCGTGTCGGCGTCTTTATCGGTCATCATTCCTGTGGTGGCAGCGGTACCGAGGCGTGGTCCGCGAGGTACAGCCATTGGCCCTCGAAGTTTCGGGCCACATCCATGTAGCGTCCCTTCATGACGATGGGTTCACCGCCCGCGCGCGGCTGCGCATTGATTGTGAACAGGCCCCAGGCCGCGGCCAGATCGCCGGACTGGACCATGTGCTGTTCGGACAGCGTCGCCGACATGACCTGGTACTGTTCGAAGAAACCGCCCCAGGACTGGCGTGCGGAGTCGGGTCCGTAACCGATCATCCGATCGGGGGTGAAGTTCGTGGCATCATCGGTGTAGCAGGCGGCGATGCCGTCGGCGTCACCGGCCCGCAGGGCTTCCATGAAGGCGTTCTGCAGGGCTTCGGGGCTGTCGAAGCCGCTGGCTGTGGTGGCACAGCAGACCAGGGACAGAACGATAATTCGCGGACTCATTGGCGTCTCCCGTGATCTGTGAATTCAGTTTACCCAGCATGTCCCGACCCGTGCCCGCGGTCAATATCCGGTGGCCGAGTGCGGGGTGAAACGGCAGCGCAGACGACTCAGTCGAACGGGTAGACGGTTCGCCAGTCCGGGGGGGCAGTCACGTTCAGTGCGCCACCAATCGCGGCGATGGCCTGTTCCGCGATCTCCGCCGTGGTGCGGCCATCGCGGGTGAACGCCGAGGCGTAGAGTTCGGCCGTGATGGATGCATGTTCGGTTTCCACGCCGAACCACCCGGACAGGATCGCCGCCGTGCGGTCGGGTTCTGCGTGGATCAGGTGGAGGCTTTCGCGATGCACATTCGTTAAGGCCGATACCAGCCCGGGATCGCGCTCCAGCATGGACCGGTCGACTCCGAGCCCGGTGGTGGGCAGTCGCAGATGGTCTCCGAAAAAGCAGGTCTGGTGCAGCCCCAGTGCCGTGAGCCGTGCCGGTGGGACCGCGGAACTGAGCACGGCGCCATCCGCGCTGCCGCTTCGCAGCAGGCCGATGCGCGCCACGTCGTCGCGGGCGGGCAGCAGCTGCACGTCGCTGTCGGCGTTCACGCCGGCCTGCCCGAGGATGACCCGGGCCAGGTTGTACGGGGGTGCCTGAACGGGAAAGGTCGCAAGGCGCCGGCCTCTGAACCCGGCCAGGGCCGATACTGGCTCCTGCGTCCAGATCCAGAACATGGGGCGGTCGACGGCGACGAACAGCACCCGCTGGGGCAGCCCCCGGATCGCGCTGGTCAGGGCGGCGCCGCAACTGGCCTGGAACACGTCGGGCGGCAGCTCGGTATCCGCCACGAAGGTGATGTCGGTGAGGGTGATATTGAGATTTTCGCGCCGGTACAACCCGGCTTCGACGGCCATGAAGTGAACCAGCAGTTCATGCGGGTCGAAAGCCTTGAAACCGAGGGTCACGTCGCTCATGCGGGATCCTGAAGGTCCGGCAGCACGCGTTCGGCCAGCAGATTGATGATCTGGTCCGGGTGTTTCGTGGCGATCGGCAGCACGAAGTTCTCCACTCCCAGATCCATCAGTTCGCGGAAACGGGGTACGGCTTCTTCGGGGGTGCCGGCGATGGCCACCGCGTCCAGGATGCGGTCGGTGATCAGGCCCGCGTGTTCGGCGTTCATGTCGCCGTGGCGCTGGTAGTCGTAGCGTTCCTTCATGCGTTTGAGATCGGCGTACAGGTCGTCGGGAATGTCGTCCCGTGGCACGGCCGAGTAAATCGTACCGGCAGCGACCGAGGCGTAGCCGCGCACCTCGGTGCGCACCGCTTCGCGGTCCTCCGCGACGCCGCAGGCCAGGCGCTGGTAGAGCTTGATGTCCGAAGGATCGCGTCCGGCCTGCTCCGCGCCGATACCGATGTTCTTGCGTGCGTACCGGACCAGCGCCGGGTCGGCGCCGACCTGGAACAGCACGCCGTCGGCGATGCGCCCGGCCAGTTGCAGGGATTTCGGGCCGGTGCAGGCCATGACCACGGGGACGTTCCGCGGCGGCCAGCTCACCTCCAGCGTCTGACCATCGAATTCCACGGGCTCTGCCCGCAGCAGTGAACGCACCACGCCAATCACCTCTTCGAGCCGGGCCAGCTTCGAAGGTCGCTGACCGATGGTGTGGATGGCGCTCTCGCCGACTCCGATGCCGAGAACCGCGCGGCCGCCGGACAGCTCGTCCAGGGTGGCGAAACTGTGTGCCAGCACGGCCGGATGACGGGTGATGATGTTGGTGACCCCGGTGGCCAGTTCCATCGAGCGTGTGCGCTTGGCGAACAGCGCCAGGGCCATGTAGGCATCGCGAAATATGGATTGGGAGTCGGCCACCCAGACGCCGCCGAAGCCGAGTTCGTCGGCGCGGGCGATCCAGTCCGTGAACTCGTCCAGGGGGCGGTTGGGCAGAATACCGACGTGAAAGGATACGGCCATGATTGCGAAGCCTCGCGGAAATGGGCGCCGGGTGGCGATGCTTCAAACCCTACGCCGGCACCCCGGCCCGGTCTTGATTCTCGCTGCATTGCGCATTGTCCGGAAGCGAAGCCGCCGGCCGGCCGGTCCGGGCGCGAACGGGTATCGATGGATGCCCGGCCGGGGAGTCAATGATTCGATGACGTGCATCATCATCCAGTTCCTCGACGCGTCGTATTGTGACTGGCGGTCCGGACGGATGCGCCCACTGGAGGCAGACATGAACCTGATCAGAATTCCCGCGTTGATCGTGACTTGCCTGGCCGTTTTGTCGGTCACCCAGGCCTGCGGGGCGGATCAGGCCCCGGACGAACTGCAGCCGCCTCTCGATCTGCCGGCCCTGATCGAGCGTTGCGAGGCTTGCCACGGTCCGGGTGGCGTATCGAGCCGTGAAGAGGTTCCCAGCCTGGCCGGAACGCCGGCCGAGCGCATCATCGCGTCGCTCGAAGCTTTCTATTTCTACGAGCGGCACTGCCCCACCGTTCAGCCCGATGAATCCGGTTCTCACTCCGGCCCCGACAACATGTGCAGCGTCGCCAGCACACTGGCCGATGACGAGGCGGCTGCACTGGCCCGGTACTTTGCCGGGCGGGGTGCACCGAACGACTAGAGCGGGCCTTTTTGGGCGGGATGGGTGCGCCGCCGGCCCGGAAGCGGCGGCAGGTCCCGCACGGCGCTAGAATGGGCGCTTCCCGAAAGCGACCGACGAGGATTCTGATCATGCACTCATCAATTCGCCGCCTGGCGTGGATACTCTGCCTGTCCCTGGTTCCCTTCAGCGCGTGGGCGGCGGGCGAAGCCCGGGTAATCGAAGCCGCTGCGTGGATGGATGTCGTCAGCGGAGAGATCGAGCGTCCGGCACGAATCGTCATCGAAGGCGAGCGGATTATCGCGGTCAATCCCGACGAATTGCCGCCGGACGCGGAAGTTGTCGACCTGGGGGAGCTGACCCTGTTGCCGGGCATGATCGATGTGCACACCCATCTGTCGCTGGAAATCATTCCCGGCTGGACCACTGAGGCGGTGCGATGGCTGCCCGGCGAATACGCCATACGCAGCGCGAAGAACGCGCGCATTACCCTGTTGGCCGGGTTCACCACGATTCGCGAGCTGGGCGCGGTTCCGCCGTTCACGGATGTGGCGACCCTGCGGGCCATCGAGCGCGGCGAGATCATCGGTCCGCACATCATCCCGTCCGGGCACGCCCTGAGCACCACGGGTGGGCATTGCGACACCACGGGTTTCGCTCCGGGCGTGGGTGAGCGCGATTACCGCACTGGATTGGCCGATGGCGTCGACGAGGTGGTCAAGGCCGTGCGTTACCAGATCAAGCACGGGGCCCAATCCATCAAGGTCTGCGCCACGGCGGGTGTTCTGTCTTTCGAGGGTCCGGTCGGCGCGCAGCAGTACTCATTCGAGGAACTCAAGGCCGCCGCCGAGGAAGCCCATCGCCACGGGGTCAAGATTGCCGCGCACGCGCACGGCACCGAGGGCATCATCGCCGCGTCCGAGGCGGGCATCGACTTCATCGAGCACAACAGCCTGATGACCGAGGAAGCGGCGAAGATCATCCGCCGCAACGGCACGTGGGTGACCCCGAACATCCATCTGACGACCGCCATCGACATGAACGCGCTGCCGCCCGCGCTGCGCGAGAAGGCCGAGTACGTCAGCCCGCTTTCCTACGAGAGTTTTCAGCGCGCCCTGGACATGGGGCTGAACATCGCCTTCGGCACCGATGCCGGCGTTTATCCGCACGGAGAGAACGCCCGCGAACTGGAGGCCCGGGTTGGCCTGGGCATGGAACCCGCCGCGGCCATCCGCAGTGCCACCGCGGACTCGGCCCGAGCGCTGGGCCTGGACGATCGGGGCCGCATCGAGCCGGGCCTGCTGGCCGACCTGATCGCGGTGGAGGGTGATCCGGTGGACGACATCACCCGGCTGCAGGACGTTCGTTTCGTCATGAAGGCCGGGGTGATCCACAAGCAGCCTTGAAAACGGACCCGCTCCGGTTGGAATTGACGTACGCTGGGTATTCCTGACAAACAGGAGGTGATCCATGAACAGGTTGTTCGCAGGCGTGGTTTTCGCGGTGCTGCTTTCGGGCTGTTCGTCGGTGTTCGTCACCGAGCCCGTTGGCGAGACGGTGGAGCCGTTGCAGATTGAACAGTGGCAGGGCAGCTGGACCAGCGGCGAATTCGTGCTGATGACCACGGTACTCGAAGCCGAAACCGGCCTGCTCGAAGCCGCGTGGCTGGAACGCGGAGACGCCGGCGCGCGGATGGAACGATACGAGGGGCAGGTGCGGCGCACCGGCGACTGGCTGTTCATCAACATGACCGAACCCAATCAGTCTGCGCCGGCCCCGGACGGTGAGGAAGCGGAGGTCACGGTTCCGGAGTACCTGTGGGCGCGGCTGAGCAATGACGGCCGTACGGTGCTGATGTGGTGGCCGAGCCCCGAGGCGTTTCGGACCGCCGTGCGCGATGACCGGGTGCCGGGCGTGATCAAGGACGACGATGACGTTCGCCTCGAGCCCCTGACGCCGGAACAGCTCGCCTGGATCAACGACCCCGGATCCGGCCTGCTGAGTTGGCAGGAGCCGATGGTCTTCGTGCGCATCGGCGATTGACGCCGGCAGGCTGACCCGTCCGGGACGACACTGAAACGCCATGTGCCTGATTCTGTTCGCCTGGCGAACCCACCCCCGTTATCGTCTGGTGCTCGCGGCCAATCGCGACGAGTTTCACGCGCGGCCGACCGCCGCCGCCCAATTCTGGGACGACCATCCCGGCCTGCTGGCCGGCCGCGACCTGCAGGCCGGCGGCACCTGGCTGGGCGTCACCGGGTCCGGGCGCTTCGCGGCGATCACCAATTACCGCGAGCCGCGGCAGCCCGAGCCGCCGCCGGCCCGGTCGCGTGGCCACCTGGTGCGTGATGTCCTGATCGCACGGGCAGCGCCGTCCGCGTGCGCCGATCGCGTGGCAGCATCGGGCCAGGCCTATGGCGGTTTCAGCCTGCTGCTGGGGGACGCCGACGAACTGGTCTGCGTGTCGAACCGCGCGCCGGCGCCGGTGGCGGTGAGCGCCGGGGTTCACGCCCTGAGCAATCACCTCATCGATACGGACTGGCCCAAGGTCCGACGCGGTCGCGAGCGGCTTTCCGCCGCGCTGGAAGCGGAACGTATCGATCCGGATGCACTGCTGGAACTGCTGGCGCATGACCGCCCCATCGCCGGCGAGGAACCACCGGGTTTCGATCCGCGGCTCGATCCCGAGCGGTTGAGCCGACTGCTGTTCATCCGCTCTCCCGAATACGGAACCCGTTCTTCGAGCGTGGTGTTGATCGACCACGAAGGACGGTTGGAATTCGTGGAGCGTCAGTACGGTCCGGAGGGTGGGACGATCGACACCCGGCGGTTCAGCCTCGAGCCGGACCGTGCCTGACCGGTACGCCGGATTCGACGAACCGTACTGGGCGGACTACCGGGACGCCCTGCGGCGCGGTCCGCCGGACGGAAGGGCCGTGCTCCCCGCCCCGGAAGACCTCAACGCCTGCCTGCCGACGGGAACCGTCAGCGGCGGAGGCCAACCGATACGCTTCGTCGATGCCGATCGCCTGCCGAATACCGACTACGAGCGACATATCTTTGAGACCGGAGAGGTCAGCACGCGCCGGAATAGCTGGCATGATGTTTTCAATGCGCTGGTATGGTCGCGGTTCCCCGCCGTCAAGGCAGCCCTCAATGCGCGGCATCGGGCCGAAATCATTGCCGGAATGTCGCCGGGCGACGCCGGCAGGCGCGGGCCCGTACGCGATGCCCTCACCTTGCTGGACGAATCCGGCGCCCTGGTCGTCACGCACCGGGCCGACGTGAGCGGGATCATGGCGCGTCACGACTGGCGCACACTGTTTGTCGATCATCGCGACCGGTGGCGGAACGATATCGCCGTCTTCGTGGTCGGTCATGCGGTGCTGGAGAAGTTTCTCGATCCGTACAAAGCGATAACCGCGCATGCCATCTGCCTGCGAATCGAACCGGCGCCCGGCAGGTTTGCGCGCGCGGAATTGCGCCAGCGAGTGGACCGCGAACTGGCTGCTCGCATCCGGTCGGGCCTGTGTTTGAACAGCACCGCCGAATTGCAGCCGCTGCCGCTGATGGGTATACCGGGCTGGTGGCCCCGTCCGGAGCAGGACGGCGGTTTCTACGCCGACACGCAGGTATTCCGGCCGGCTACCGGCAAACGTAATCCGCTGATCATTGAACTGGAGTGACTCGCATGAGCCAGAACGACCCCCAATCCCAAACCGCCATCACGCACCACGAAACCGAGAGCGACGGGCGCTTCGGGCTCGGCGAGAAGGCTGAATTGACGTACCGCCGGCCCCGCCCCGATGTGATGGACGTCGATCACACCTGGACCGACCCTGCGTTGCGCGGCCAGGGAATTGCCCATCAGCTGTATCGGGCGATGACCGAATTTGCACGGTCCCACGACCGCAAGGTCATTCCCAGTTGCCCGTACGTGGCGCGCATGTTCGAGCGGCATCCGGAAGACGCGAAGGACCTTCAAGCCCCGGGCTGACCCGGGTGTTCACGGGGTCACGCAAACCGTGACACCCTGAAAAATTCCCCGGCACTCCTATACTTACCGGTGTATTGAATCACGCGGTCCGGCGTGTGTGTCCTGCACGGGACCGCGACACCGCTTGATTGCCGGACGGCCGCAGCAAGCACACAGACGGCGATTTCCCGGCGGCCCCGGCTGACGGCAGGCAAGCACACGGAGGTCGCTGATGATTACTTCATTCCGCACGATTTCTCATTCCCCGTTCCTGATTGCAGTGCTGCTTCTGGCCCTCTGCGGCCCGGCGGGCGCCGGGTCCGTGATCACCGAACCGGGTGATCTGGAGGTTCGCGGACACGGCCCGGAACCCGACGCGCTGATGAACCACTACGCGCTGGAGAACTCCACGCCGTTCCAGATCCGCATCATTCGCGGTGTGTGTTCTTCCAACACCAACACCTGCGTTGGCGGCGGCGACGACGGAGCCGCCTGCGCGGTCACCACGGATTGTGCGTCCGGCCCGCTGAATTTCCTGTCCGGCGAGGTGGAAATGTACGATGCCGACGGCAATTCGGTGGCTGGCCCGTTCCCGTTTTCCGATACGGATTTCGAGGACGGCACCTCGCTGGGCGGTCTCGGCATCTGTGCCGCCGATTCGACGGTCAGCTGCTCCGACCCCGGTGGCAGCGACGAGGACTCATGCGGCAATGTGGATCCGACCTGCGACGCGCGTCCGTCACCCGGCTACGTGCCGGACCACGCCAACTTCACCTTGCGTGTGCCCGAGGAAATCGTGGGACACAACCTGGTGCCGGCCGAGGCGGAAGTTCGCATCTGTTTCGATGAATTCGATGATGTTGGCGGCTGCGACGAGGTCATCGTGCGTCAAACGCTGACCGAATACCGGGTGCCGCCGGGGCAGACCTACATTTATCCGATGCCGGCTCCCGACACCGTCGGAGAAGTGCTGGAGAACAACGAGGCGCACGAATTCTTCTCGCACCATCGCGGCGTGAACAACCAGCGCCATGCCTACGACGTGTTGTCCAACATCGGCGGCAGCTTCAGGGTCGCGTCCAGTTGCGTCGATGATGCCTGCGATGGTGGCGTGCGCGATGGCGATGCGTGCAGCGAGAACCTCGACTGCTCGGCCAACGGCAATTACTACGTCTACCAGGAACCGATACTCGCCATGGCCGATGGCGTTGTGGTGGCGCTGACCCAGGGCTACCCGGAAAACCCGAACCCTCCCGAAAAACTTCCGGGTGTCACATCCGGTGACTGCCGGGTGGTGGCCTGCGGCGGCACATCGAACTGCGACGGCAACGAAGTGCCCGTCGTCGGCAACTCGGTGTTCATTCAGCACGCCAACGGCGAAGTGTCGATGGCGGCGCATATCATCCCGGGCACCAACGATCACCTCAGCTGCGGTGACGTGGTCCTGCAGGGTGATGTCGTCGGCCTGGTGGGCAACTCCGGCAATTCGACGGCGCCCCACCTGCATTATTCAACCGATGTGATGGCCGCGTTCTGGGCCGGCGGCAACTACAGCCTGCCGTCCTATTACACCAATGCCGCGTTCGCGTTCGGGCCCGACCCGACCGTGCGCCGCCAGCTCGACGTCAGCCTGCACAGCTTCACCACCCTGGAAGTCTGGGCGCCGGTGACTCCGCTGGCTTCCAACGCACCGCTGGCCGCCGGTGCCGTCAACGAGGCGGAACCCAACGATACCCTGCCCGGCCACAACACGCTCACCCTGCCGACCACGGTAACAGGCGTAATCGAAAACCAGGACGTGGGGGATCTCGCCGTCCGCGGCGACGGCATCGAAGACGTCTTCCGCTTCGACCTGGGCGCGCCGGATGAAATCCGCATCGCGCTCACCGGGGCGGATCCCGGCGAGAATCTGGACATCTATGCACTGACCGAAGATCTGCGGGTGCTGAACGAGACCGGACAGGGCACCAGCCCCGGCGCCACCGAAGCGGTGTGCCTGAACCTGGACGCCGGCGCCTACTACCTGATGGCGACCAACGTCGAGCTCAGCCAGGACAAGGACGAGGACTACACCCTCGAAGTCAGCAGCGATCCGCAGACCATCGCGGCCGTCATCACCAATGCGCAGCAGCCGGTGGAGGTGGACGACGGCTGCATGGCGACGGTCGAGTTCACGGTATCGATTCATGACAATTGCTGCCTGGATACCGACAATCTGGCCCTGGACGTGTCGGCGGCCAATCCGACCAACAACCTGACCCTGGGCAGCGTGGTGATCGACTCCGTCGTCGCCAACGGCCCCCGGGACGTGGAGGTGACCGGTCATGTGGACGTTTCCGATGTCACCAGTTGTCCGGCCGAGGTTGTGATCGACGCCAGCGCGCAGGACTGCTCCGGCAACGTCGTGGATACCGTCAGTCAGGGGACCAGCGCCGAAGTCGAAGTCATCGACGCGACGCCGCCGCAGATCGTGCAGACCGATGACGATCTGTTCTGCATGTGGCCGCCCGAGCACAATTACGTCTGTTTCGATGCCGCCCAGTTCATGCCGGCCGTTACGGACAACTGCGACGCCAACCCCACCTGGGAATTCGCGGCCTGCACGTCGGATCAGCCGGACAACGGCAAGCGCGACGGCAATACTGTGGACGACTGCGTGCTCGATGGCGACTCACAGGGCTTCTGCGCCCGCTCCGAACGGCAGGGCGGTATATTCGAAGGCCGGCGTTACGATCTCGACATTACGGCCACGGATGTCTGCGCCAACACATCGCTTGCGACCGAGATGGGCAACATCCACGTGCCGCACGACGAAAACCCGCAACTCATGTGCATCGACTCGACCCTGCCGTGAGGCTGAATGAAGGGGCGGAGCGGTCAGCCAGGGCTGATCGTCTCCGCCCGACCCGACCGCTCCGCCTGACCGCAGGCGGGTTACCAGGCCACCCCGTAATCGTCGCCGTAATCGCTGGCAGCGCCCCACATCGTGCCGTGTACGCGGTCGAACCAGATCGCGGTGATCGGGCTGTAGGTGCGGTCGATGATTTCAACCTCGTAGCCGCGATCGGTGAGCTTCTCGCGCACCCATTCGGTCACCTTCGGGGTGACCTGGAGGCGTCCCGGCTGTGAGTCGTGCGCCCCGAACGAGCTCTGCATCTGGAAACTCGTGACGTTGTGGGCTTCGGCGGCCTGCTGCACGTTCATGTCGAACTCGACCATGTTGAGGAAAAACTGCAGCAGGTTCTGGTCCTGGGTGTCGCCACCCTGCACCGAGAACGCCAGCATGGGTTTGCCGTCCTTCAGCGCCATGCTCGGCGTCAGCGTGGCGCGCGGGCGTTTGCCGGGTGCGACCACGTTGAACGGGTTCAATGACTCGTCCAGCACGAAGCTCTGCATGCGCTGACTCAGACCGACGCCGGTGCTGCCGGCGATGAAGGCGGGAATCCAGCCGCCACTGGGCGTGACCGATACCACCCAGCCTTCCGCGTCGGCGGCCTGGATCGAGGTGGTGCCGGCGCGGAACCCTTCATCGTGGGTCATCAGTCCGGCCTGCTGAAAGCCTTCCGTGCCCTCTGCTTCGGCACTGGGAGGTATGGGGGTCCATTTTTCCAGCAGTTCTTCGAACGGATTCTCGTCGCCCTGGAACGGATACGGGTCACCGGGTTTCACATTCGGATCGTTGCGGTCGGGATTGAGCGCCTGCAGGCGCTGTTTCGCATAGGCCTTCGACAGCAGGCCCTCGACCGGCTCCGCCGGCGGGAAGTACGGGTCGCCGTAGTAAAAATCGCGGTCGGCGAAGGCGTGGTTCATCACCTGGTACAGGGTATGGATGTAGCGCGCGGTGTTGTAGCCCATCGACTTCACGTCGATGTTCTCCAGCATGTTCAGCGCCTGCAGCAGCACGGGGCCCTGCACCCACGTGGTCAGTTTGTAGACGTCGATGCCCTTGTAGTTGGTGGTGACCGGTTCCTCGATGTGCACCTGCCAGTTGTCCAGGTCTTCCAACGTGAACAGTCCGCCCGCCTCGCGGTTGGCCCGCACGATTTCCTCGGCGATGTCGCCCAGGTAGAAACGGTCGTAGGCGGCCATGATGGCTGCCTTGCGGCTCTTGCCGGCCGCCAGGGCTTCGGCCTCGGTGTCGACCAGTTTCTGCAGGGTGGCCAGCAGATCGTGCTGGCGGAAAATCTCGCCGCCGCGCGGCGCAGCGCGTTTGTCCGGGTCGTCTTCATCCAGGTGCGGCAGAAAGACGCGTTTGGAATCCGGCCACTGCGAGAGGATGTCGCGGCGGCTCTCGATGTAGTCGGCCTGGCTTTCCTCGATGGGATAACCCTCGGCCATCTGCATGGCCGGCGCCAGCACCTCGGCCAGGCTCAGCTTGCCGTACTCGGCCAGCATTACCATCAATCCACCCGGGGTGCCCGGCGTGACCGCGGCCAGCGGCCCGAATTCGGGCGGATAGACCATGTCCTGCTCGCGGAAAAATTCCGGGGTCGCGCCGGTTGGCGCCACGCCCAGGGCATTGATACCCTTGACCTCGCCGGTATTCGGGTTGTAGATCAGCGCCTGGGTTTCACCGCCCCAGCTCAGCACATCCCACATCGTGGACGTGGCAGCCAGCATGGCGCAGGCGGCGTCGACGGCGTTGCCCCCGCGCTGGAAGGTCATGGCGCCGGCGGTGGCCGCCAACGGTTTGCCGGTGACGGCCACCCAGTGACGGCCGTGCAGCACGGGTTTGGTGGTGGCGTCGGCGACGGCCGTGTTCGGATCGAATAGTGTAACGGTCATGGCGGCGGCCAGCATCACACCGGCACGGCGCACGGTCAAGAGTCCGGAAAAAAGGCGCATGTTCAGGTTCCTTGTCAGCGAGCGCCAAGAATAGCAAACGCGACCGGCGTTCACCCGGCCACTCTCGCTCCCGAAGGTTCGGGCCGACATTCGTGGACCGGTTTGACCCGGCTCATGGCCGCAATCGCGTCCGGCTGCCATAATTGGGTAATGAAATTAGATCGGGAGGAATTTGATGATGCTTAATGAAGTTCGGTGCGTTTTGACTCTGGCGTTGTGTGCCCTGATGCTTACGGCATGCAACCAGGAGCAGCCGGTCGAGGTGTTTGTTCCGCCGGAGGGTGACCCGGAACAGGGGCGGCTGGTTTTCCTGCAGCACGGTTGCACCGACTGTCACACCATTCCGGACGTCGATCTGCCGGGCGCTTCTCCGGTCACGGAAACCGTCATGCCCCTGGGTGTGCGCATGCACCGCGTGCGAAATTACGGCGACCTGCTGACGTCGGTGATCTATCCGGACCATGTCGTTTCGCCCAAGTACGTCGCCGCGCAAACTGCCGCGCAGCCGGATGCGGAACCGGTTGAGATGCCCGATTTCACGCAAACCATGACCGTCGCCGAATTGATCGACGTCGTGGAATTCCTGCACGTTGAGTACAGTCGTCTGCTGTCGCGACAGTATCAGGGCAAGAACACCCCGCCGCGCAGCCGGCTCGAGCGCGAACGCGAACGCAATCCGAACTGATCCAGAGCAGCAGTCGCCCGGGGAACCAGGTTCATACTGGTCACTGAGCCAAATGATGGGGAGGTATGCCATGAACACACGCCGCAGCGGTCATATCGCAGCCCTTCTGTTATCGCTGTTACTGGCGGGTTGCGAACGGGAAGCACCGGTCCGGGGCTTCGTGCTGCCGCCGGGGGATGCCGACCGGGGCCGGCAGGTGTTCATCGACTACAACTGCTACCGCTGCCATTCCATCCCGGACGTCGAGTTGCCGGAACGTGACTTCGAGCCGCCTTTTGTTGTTGAGCTGGGCGGCGAGGTTCTGCGCGTCAAGGGCTACGGTGAGTTGCTGACGGCCGTGGTCTACCCGGACCACATCATTTCTCCGAAGTACCAGAATCTGCTTAACCGGGCGGGCAAGGACGTGCAGATGACGGCCATGCCGTATTTCGGTGACTCGATGACGGTGACCGAGCTGACCGACCTCGTGGAATTCCTGCACGGCCAGTACACCCGGCTGCAGCCGACCTATTACCAGCCCCATTATCCGGGCATTCGCTGAGAACAGCGCGCCCGGGTCGCCGCGAGTGGCGGTCCCGCCCTGCTGACAGGAGAATTCAGGGTTCGGATTGCATCCGGAGCACGGCGTCCGTCAGGGCCTCCACATGCGGATCATGCGCGTCCAGCTCCCGCAGGGCGTCGTGGAGGCGCAGCAGGTATTCGAGGTTGGGGCCGCTGGGTCCGTGTGAAGTGAGCACCTGGCCGGCAATCTCCTCGAGCGGGGCATCGCCCAGATAATTGGGATTGGCGGGCGTGGCGTGATACATCAGGCCTTCCACGGCGCTGCCATCGTCGAAGTACAACGGCAGGCGCACCCGTTCGTAGCCGCCTTTCTCGCGGTGATCGAGCTGCGCCAGAACCTCTTCCTCGATTCGCCGCTCCAGGCGGTAGGCCCGTCCGCGGCATTCGACGTTCGCCGATTCGATCAGGGTCACCACCCGTCCCGGCGCGCCGGGCACGCCGCGGTGATCGGTCGAACCCTGCCAGAAGCGCCGCGACCAGCCGTTGATGCGGGCCGGCCGGCTCTCGGCATACGGAAAGCCGGTCCGCCAGATCAACGACCCGTAGCCGAAGATCCAGGTACCGCCGGTGGAAACCCGCAGGGGTTCATCCGGCGTCGCGGGGCCGTTCTGCCTGGCAGTCTGTGATGGGGTGATGGGGGTCCTCCTGCGATCAACTCTTGTCGCGTGCATGGATGTTCGGCCGGGAGCCTACCATCAAGTCGGGTTTCCCGCTCGTGAGCCCGCTGATGCACTTGCAGGGGGCTTCCCTGACGTCTATGTTGGATGTGAGCACCGATCAAACGGGGGGAGGCCGCTTGAACATTTCAGCCGCATTTCGAATGACCCTGGCGGCGGGCGCCGTGCTGTTGGCGCTTGCGCTCATGGGCCTGCCAGACGATGCATGGGCGGGGAAGCCGTTTTGCGGAGATGGCCGCTGCAAGGGCGGCGAGACCGTCGCGAGCTGCCCCGCCGACTGCGCCACCGATCCCGGGGACGTGTGCGGGGACGGCATTTGCGGTGACACCGAGAGTTGCAGCAGTTGTTCCACCGATTGCGGCGTCTGTCCGCCGGTGGCGTGCAATAACGACGGTATCTGCAACGAGGGCGAGGATTGCAACGGCTGCTCCGATTGCCCCGGCCGCACGAGCGGGAATCCCCGGAACCGGTTCTGCTGCGGCCTGGATACCTGTTCCACCTCCCAGTGCGGCGCCAACGCCTGCGACCCCGTACCGGTCTGCGGCAACGGGGTGCTCGAGTACTCCGAGGAGTGCGATGACGGTAATCTCGATCCGGGTGACGGCTGCGATGGTTTCTGCGTGATCGAGCCGATGACCGATCCGGTGCCGCTGAACCAGTTCAACATCGGTGATTCCATCGGTGAAGGAGAAGCGGCCAACGGCACCATCGGCGACCCGAATCACGAGACCGTCTGGTCCACCGGTTACGATGGCGGTGATGCCGTGAACGCCTTGAACGAACGCTTCGAATCACGCGACCCCATCGGCTACTACGAGAACAATTCCAGCCGCGACGGCGCGTTCAACCAGGCCATCAGCGGTTCGGTGATGGCCGATTTCGCCAGCCAGGCTCAGTCGGTCGCCACCGCCGCGCAGTCCATTCCGGATGGCGCGGCTGGCATGGTCACGGTCTTGCTGGGGAACAACGACGTGTGTGCCGATTCCATGGCGGAAATGACCGACCCGGCCGTGTTCGAGACCCAGTATCGGGCCGGGCTCGACGTACTGGCCGGAGCGGATTTCCCCGACACGGTCAACCTGCATATCGCCGGCATACCCGCCATCTACTGGCTGTGGGAGGCCAAGCGCGGCGACTTCTGGTGCCGCGCCTTCGCGTGGCCGTTCGTTCCTTGCCAGAATCTGCTGGACAACGCCGCAGACGACTGCGCCAGCTCCGCCTCCCGGCAGGATCCGGACACGGTTTTTCCCGGCGACGGCGCCAATTGCCAGCGGCGCAAGGCATTCCACGCTGAGATTCGTGATACCTACAACCCGATCCTCAGCGGCGTGCTGGCGGAATATCAGTCCAACGGGCAGTTGGCCAACGCGGAATTCGTGGACATTTTCGACGTTCGGTTCGGTTCCGCTCATGTCAACGGCGGGGATTGCTTCCACCCCAGCGAGGCAGGCCAGGCATTGCTGGGTCACGAACACTGGTGTCGCTCGTCCTGGGGTCAGGGCGACGCGGCATGCACACCGTAGCGGGAGGCGAGGCGATGATTCAGAACAGAGTGAATGATTCCCGCCGCTCGTTCAGGCTCCTGCAATGGCTGATCGTCGCCTGCCTGCTGCTCGCGCCCAGCTTGTCGGCCGACACGTTCCGTGGTGGGGCAGGCGGCATGAGAATCAAGGATCTGCAGTCCGGCAGCGGCGAAGTGGCCGCCGAAGGCATGATCGCGACCATCCATTTCACGGGCTGGCTCGATGACCGCGGGGCCCGTGGCCGTGAAGTCTACAATTCGCGCCGCCAGCGAGGCGAGCCGGTGTCCTTCGTGATCGGCACGGATGGCGTGATGCCGGCCTGGAACGAAGGCGTTCTCGGCATGCGGCCAGGCGGACGCCGCCTGCTGCTGGTACCGCCGGGAATGGCCTGGGGAGAACGCGCCATCGAAGGCGTGGTGCCCGCGAATGCGGCGATGCAGTTCACGATCGAGTTGATCCGCCTGGAGCCCGGCAACCCCTGAGAGACGTATTCCTGGTGCTCTTAAAGGCCATGGCTGTCCGGTAGGTCGAAATACTTTTCCCTTTAAATCGGAAGGCCATGGATTTGGCATGGCAGGAGGCCAGGGGGTGTGCGGGTTCTTTGAGCCGCCGGGTCCGCCGCCCTTCGGGTCCCCTCGCGGATCGCCGGCTGCCGGGGTCGGCCTGACTCGCATCCATGCTCGGTCATGCCTCGCGGGTGCATCCCTGCACCCGCGACCCCGGGTCCGACAATCCACTCGGCGGCTACCAGGCGACTCAAAGAACCCGCACACCCCCTGTCCGGAAGCCTTGCAGGGGGCAGGTTTGAAGACCCTGCCGGGTTCGGGTCTGTTCCCTGGCGGTTACCGGTCCAGCAGGTGATTGGATTTCGGTGTGTACGCCTCGGCTTCCTCGCGAGTGAGCTGGATCACTTTCAGGGTCCAGCCCATCAGGGTCGAGTCCACCCGAAAATAGAAACGTCCGGACTGGTCGAACAGGCGGACGCCGTTGCCTGCTGACTTGGTTTGCAGCACCGAACCCTCGTGGGCCCCGGTGGCGGCGTTCATCAGCGAGACATCGACCGCCACGACCTGGCTCAGATCGCCGGTCACCCGCCAGTCCAGAATCCAGGGCGCGCGCACCTCGAACTCCGGGGTCGACCGGCTGCGGTCGCCCGACCAGGTGCCGATCACCGTTTCGGCGGCCGCAAGGGTGCTGAAGCCGGACAGAAGCGCGGCGAGTAAAATCAAAATCGGTTTTTTCAACATGTTTCTTCACTCCTGCCAGTAGACCGCCGCACGCCTTCAGGCGGCGTGATCCGGTAAACTGGCGTTTTGCCAACAGGGTACCAGCGTGTCCGGTAATTCCAATTCTTCAGGCGGCTCAAACGATGCCGCCGCGGCCGGTCGATTCACCGGCACCGAACGTTACGTTGCCACCGATGATCTCGCAACGGCCGTCAACGCCGCCGTGACCCTCGGCCGGCCCATCCTGATCAAGGGTGAGCCGGGCACCGGTAAAACGCAGCTGGCCGAGGAGATCGCCAGCAGCATGAACCGTCCATTCCTGCAGTGGCACGTCAAATCGACCACCAAGGCCCAGCAAGGGCTGTACGAATACGACGCCGTCGCTCGCCTGCGGGACTCCCAGCTCGGTGACGAGCGGGTGCATGACATCCGCAATTACATCGTTCGCGGGCCGCTCTGGGAAGCCTTTACCCAGGATGAACAGCCGGTACTACTGATCGATGAGATCGACAAAGCGGACATTGAGTTCCCCAACGACCTGTTGCGTGAACTCGACCGGATGGAATTCTACGTGTATGAAACCCACGAAACCGTCGTGGCGAAGCACCGGCCCATCATCGTCATCACCTCCAACAACGAGAAGGAACTGCCCGACGCCTTTCTGCGCCGCTGCTTCTTCCACTACATCCGTTTTCCCGACAAGGACACGATGGCCGATATCGTGGCGGTGCATTATCCCGGTTTGAAGAAATCATTGCTGGCCGAGGCGCTGGAATCGTTTTACCGCCTGCGAGAGGTGCCGGGCCTGAAAAAGAAACCCTCGACCTCGGAGCTGCTGGACTGGCTCAAGCTGCTGGTGGCCGAGGATATCCCTCCGGAAGCCCTGCAGACCGATGATCGTCGCAAACTGCTGCCACCGCTGCACGGCGCCCTGCTGAAGAACGAGCAGGACATTCACCTGTTCGAGCGCCTGGCTTTTCTCCACCAGCGCGAGAACCGCTGAGCCCCATCGCCTATCTGGAATCCCGGTGCTGGTCGATTTTTTCTATAGCTTGCGTGAAGGCGAACTGAAGGTCTCGGTCACCGAGTACCTTGCCCTGCTCGGCGCGCTGCGTGCCGGGCTCGCCCGCTATTCCATGGACGAGTTCTACTTTCTCGCCCGCACCTGCCTCGTCAAGGATGAAAGCCTGTACGACCGTTTCGATCGCATATTCGGGGCCTATTACCAGGGCATCGAGGCGGCTTTCGGGACGGCCGGCGCGGAAATCCCCGAAGAATGGCTGCGCCAGCAGTTCGACCGTCTGTTCAGCGACGAGGAGAAGGCACGGCTCGAGGCCATGGACTGGGACGAGCTGATGGAGACCCTGAAGAAGCGTCTTGAAGAGCAAAAAGAACGGCACGAGGGCGGCAACAAGTGGATTGGCACCGGTGGCACGTCTCCCTTCGGACAGGGGGGCTATAACCCGGCCGGCGTGCGCATCGGTCCCGGCGGCGGCCAGCGTTCGGCGGTCAAGGTCTGGGACAAGCGCGAGTACCGCAATCTCGACGACAGCCTGGAACTGGGCACCCGTAATCTGAAAGTGGCGTTGCGCCGCCTGCGCCGCTTCGCACGCGAGGGTGCGGCCGACGAACTCGATCTGCCAGGCACCATTGACTCAACTGCCCGCAATGCCGGCTGGCTGGATCTGCGCATGCGCCCGGAGCGACACAATGCGGTCAAGGTGCTGCTGCTGCTCGATGTGGGCGGATCGATGGATGATCACGTGCGCGTATGCGAGGAGTTGTTTTCCGCCGCGCGCGGCGAATTCAAGCATCTGGAGTATTTCTACTTTCACAACTGCGTTTACGAGGGGCTGTGGAAAGACAACCGGCGGCGTCACAGCGAGAAAACCCCGACCCTGGACGTGCTGCACAAATACCCGGCCGACTACAAGCTCATCCTGGTCGGCGACGCGACCATGAGCCCGTACGAGATCACTTACGCCGGCGGTAGCGTCGAGCACTTCAACGAGGAACCCGGCGCGACCTGGCTGCAGCGACTGCTGGAAACCTACCCCAGGGCCATCTGGCTCAACCCCGAACCCGAGAACCGCTGGCGGCACACGCCATCCATTGCGCTGATCGACGAAATCATGGAGCAGCGGATGTTTCCGCTGACGGTCGCCGGCCTCGAGGCCGGAATCCGCAAGCTGACGTGAGACCGTTCAGGGCCGTGTAGACGTTCTGGCCTGCCCGGCCGCGAGTTCGCGCGCATGGGCTGGCGGCCTGCGTCGAAAGAGAGGGCCAGCAAGATGCACAAATCAAACGCGGGCAGTACCAGGCCGGGTGCGGTCCTCTCCGGTCAGGGTTGCGATTCGGTTACCACCGCCGAAGGGGTGGCCCGCTGTCGAAGTAATGGAACGCTGATCGCGCCCAGGGCCACCACGGTGGCCAACACGCTGAATACCAGCATGCCGTCTTCCGACACCATTCGGATGCGGCCCATCAGCACCGGGCCGACGTAGCCACCCAGGTTGCCCACCGAGTTGATCCAGGCGATGCCGGCCGCGGCGGCCGTTCCGGACAGAAATTGCACCGGCAGCGACCAGAACACCGTGATGCCGCTGAGCAGGCCGGATGTCACCAGGGTCAGACAGATGATGGAGAGGTAGGGATCGTGGCCGGCGAAGGCGAGTCCGGTCAGCCCGGTGGTGGCGGTGGCCAGGGCGATGGTGGTGTGCCAGCGCCGTTCCTGGGTGCGGTCGGAGTGAATGCCCCACAACACCATCGCGATCACCGCCCCGCCCCAGGGAATCATGCTGAGCAGTCCGACCAGGAAGTAGTCCCGGGGGTCGATGCCGATTTCGGAAATCAGGGTGGGCATCCAGAAATTGATGGCGTAGAACCCCACGATGATGCAGAAGTAGATGAAGGACAGCAGCCAGATGCGGCGGTCGATGAACGCGTCTCGCAGCCGGTGCCGCCCGTCCGGTCCCTGACGGGTCAGGGCGTCGGCTTCGAGGATCTGCTGAATGCGCGTCCGCTCGCTGTCCGTGAGCCAGCGTGCGTCCCGGGGGCCGTTGGCGAGAAATGCCAGCACCAGTAATCCCACCAGCGCGGACGGAATACCCTCCACCAGGAACAGCCATTGCCAGCCGGCCCAGCCGTTGGAGCCATCCAGATACTGCATGATGGCACCGGACAGCGGTGCGCCGATAACGTTGGAAATGGCGACGGCGGTCAGGAACAGCCCGGTCATGCGGGCCCGGTTGGCGGCCGGAAACCAGTAGGTCAGGTACAGGATGATGCCCGGAAAAAAGCCCGCCTCGGCCACGCCCAGCAGGAACCGCAACAGGTAAAAACCCCAGGCGCTCTCCACGAACATGGTGCAGGCCGAGATGATGCCCCAGGTAATCATGATGCGGGCGATCCAGATGCGTGCGCCGACCCGCTCCAGGATGATGTTGCTGGGCACCTCGAAAATGAAGTAGCCGAGAAAGAAGATTCCTGCTCCGAGACCGAATACGGCATCGCTGAACTGGAGTTGTTCGGCCATTTGCAGTTTGGCGAAGCCGACGTTGACCCGATCCAGAAACGCGAGCACGTAACACAGGAAGAGAAACGGCACGGTGCGCCAGAAAACTTTGGCGTATAGCTGCTTGTCGTCCTGGCTGAGTGCGGTCATGGGATTCTCCCTCGATGTCAGGCGCGTCAGGCGCGCACGAAAGCATTCTGCCGCATCTCGTTACCGATGGTGGTTTCCGGACCGTGTCCGGTCACCACCGATGAGGCTTCGTCGAGCCGATAGAGGCGCTGCTGAATGGACGCCTGCAGCGCCTTCGGGTCGCCGCCGGGCAGGTCCGTGCGGCCGACCGAACCCAGAAACAGGGTGTCCCCGGCCAGCAGCAGTTTCTGCTCCTCGAAGTAAAAGCTGGCCGAACCGGGGGTATGCCCCGGCGTGTGGATGCAGCGGCCGCCGCACTCCAGGTCCTGTTGGTCTTCCAGCCAGTGGTCCGGGTCGGGTTGGGCCGTATACGGAACGCCGAAAGCCAGGCACTGCTGTTCCAGCGCGTCCCAGAGGAACTTGTCTCCCCGATGCAGCCAGATGGGCGCGCCGGTGTGGCGGCGAACGTCGCCGGCGGCCAGGAAATGGTCCAGGTGCGCGTGGGTATGGACGATGCCGGCGATCTTCAGCCCCAGTCGCTCCACGGTGGCGATGATGCGTTCCGGGTGACCGCCCGGGTCGAAGACGTACCCGGTACCGGTGTCGCGGTCGCCGAGCACGGTGCAGTTGCACTGCAGCGGGCCCACCGGAAAGGATTCTCGAACGAAATTCATCGGCGTTTTATATCACAGCGGTCACTTCAGGGTTTCCAGCAGCAATCGCCCGGCCAGCCCCAGCAGGATCACGCCGAACAGGCGCTCGAACCAAACCGCGTTGCGGCGCAGCGCGGCCAGCCAGCGCGGATTGGAGAACAGCCAGGCCACGACCAGGTACCACGCCGTGTCGATGATCCAGGCCGTGGCCGCGTAGCCGACGCGCGCCGCCGCCGGTGTGTCGCTGCCAATGACCTGGCTGAACAGCGCGATGAAGAACACCGCGATCTTGGGATTGAGGAATACGATCAGGAAACCGTCGCGGATGGCGCCGGCACCGCCGGCTGCCGGCGGAGGCTGGTCCTCGTCCGCGGGTCGCGCCAGCAGGCCGCGCAGTCCCATCCAGGCGAGGTAGGCGGCGCCGGCCCATTCGAAGGCCCGAAACACGGTTGGTGACGCGGTGATCAACAGCGCGAGGCCCGACATCGAGGCGAACGAGTACAGGCCCACGCCCGCTCCATGGGCAATGGCGGTGACCGCGCCGGCGCCCCGGCCGCCATGCAGTGTATGGCGCAGCACCACGGCCAGCGACGGCCCCGGCGACATCGCCCCGAGCATGCAGATCGAAACCACGGTAAGCCAGGTGGCGAGATTCATGGTGACTTCATGCTCATGGCCGGCGCAGGCGCAACACGGCGTAAAGCCCGCCGCCCGCTGCACCGGCCACAGCCTGGGACAACAGGCCGGGAATGGTTCGCGCGACCGCAACCGGCGTGATGCCGAACGATGCCTTCAGAATCAGGTGAACCGCGACCAGGGCCACGGCCCCGGCCAGGACGGCGAGACCGATACGCCACTCGGGGCGATGCCGGGCGAGGCCCGCGGCAACGGGTAATGCCAGGGCCAGGCCGATGGCGACGGCCGGCAGAAAGATACCGGTCATGCCTGCCCAGTCGTGCAAGACCATGCCGAACACCGTGCCCGGATCCAGCGGAACCTCGAGCCGGCGCAGGGCCAGCACGACCGCCCCGGTCGCGAACGTGGCCGCCAGCAGGTAGGCCAGCACGACGGCGGCCATCCATGCGGTCACGATCCTGATCGGTGCGGATGCGATCATGTAAGCTTTCCGGGGTTCCCATGCCAAGGCGCGTTTCGCAGGCAAGGCTAGCACACGGGCCGGCGGAGCCGAAACGGGTCCCGGCCGCGGACGGGAAGCGCACAGATTCGGAGGGGCGGCTCATGCCAACACAGATCAGTCATGCAAGCGTCCGGGCCGGTCGAACCGCTCCGGCCCGTCGTCCGCCCGGCCGGATGCTCAGCTTGCTACTCGCCGCCGCATGCGCGGTGATCACGACGACTTGCGGCGCGCAGGTCCCCTGGCGGCTGGAAACCTGGGCGACGGGTCTGGATGCGCCCTGGAGCCTGACCTTCCTGCCCGATGGCGGCGCGCTCGTCACCGAGCGGCCGGGCAGCTTGCGGCGTATCGCTGCGGACGGGTCGGTCGGTGAGCCTCTGGCGGGTGTGCCGGCGGTGTATGACGCGGGTCAGGGCGGTTTGTTCGACGTGGTCCTGCATCCACAGTTCTCCGACAACGCCCTGGTGTACCTCAGCTACGCCGAGGGTCCGCCGGCCGCCAATGCCACGGCGATCGCCCGCGGGCGCCTGACCGATGACGGCCTCGCCGGCGTCGAAGTGATCTACCGGGTCTCGCCGCGCAAGGACACGCCGGTACATTACGGTGGACGGATGGCGTTTCTGCCCGACGGCACCCTGCTGCTCACGACGGGCGACGGTTTCGATTACCGCGAAGCGGCCCAGGACATCGAGAGCGGTCTGGGCAAGGTGCTCCGCATCACCGATAGTGGCGAACCCGCGCCGGGCAATCCCTTCGCGGAAGCGCCCGATGTCTGGAGCTACGGTCATCGCAATGCCCAGGGCCTGGCGGTGGCCCCCGACGGCACCGTCTGGTTGCACGAACACGGACCGCGGGGCGGTGACGAGGTCAACCGGCTCGAGGCGGGCTCGAATTACGGCTGGCCGGCGGTAACCTACGGCATCGATTACTCGGGCGCGGTGATCTCCCCGCACACCGCTCTGCCCGGCATGGTGCAGCCCGAGTACTACTGGGTGCCCTCCATCGCTCCCTCCGGGCTGGCCGTTTACACCGGCCGGATGTTTCCGGAATGGGTCGGCGACCTGTTCGTCGGTGCGCTGGTCGACCGTGAAGTGCGCCGGCTGGACATCGAGGACGGCCGGGTCGTCGGCGAGGAAGCCTTGTTCGCGGAACGGAGGGTACGCATGCGGGACATCCGGGTGGGGCCGGACGGTGCGCTGTACCTGGTGACTGACGCAGTTCCCGGTGAGGTGATCCGGGTGACCCGCGAAAATCCGGACTGAAATTTCCGCAACGGCTCCCGTGGGTGCATCCGGCCGATCACGGGGGGCAGGACGCCCGGGCAGCCTAGCGTCGCAGGATGGCCCACCACCGCGCGATGTTGAGCAGGCTGGTCAGCGACGCGGCCACATAGGTCATTGCCGCGGCGCGCAACAGTTTGCGGGCGTGCGCAAAGTCGGACTCGTACATCAGGCCGGACTGCTCCAGCATCGGCAACGCCCGCTGGTAGCTGGCATCGAATTCGGTCGGCAGGGTCAGCAGGTGCACCAACACCGCGGACCCCAGGGTCAGCAATCCGCCCAGCAGCATCAGCCCGCCTGCCAGCGGCATACGGGTGATGGCGACGATGATCGGCGTGAACATCAGCAACGCGGCGCCGGTTTTTTCCAGCGGTCTCAGCCAGGCGACCAGCCGCGTGCGCATCCGCAGCGGCGCGAAGCCGGTGGCGTCCTGAACGGCATGACCCACCTCGTGCGCCGCGACGGTCACCGCGGCCAGCGATCGGCGCGCATGGTGGCCGGGCGACAGGCGGACGACTTTCTCGACGGGGTCGTAGTGATCTCCGCCCTCGGTCACTTCAACTTTCACGTCGCCGAGTTCCCGGGCGTCCAGCAGCCGCCGCGCCATCTCGGCTCCGGTCAGGTCGTACCGGTCGGCCGGTTCGCTGTAACGCTTCATCACGCGCTGCACCCAGATTCCGGGCCCGAGCACGATGATGAGCACGATCACGATGGGCAGTATCAAATGCACGTCGAGCGGTTCCCCGGTGGTTGCCGGCCGCTGGCCAGCCGGACGGCCTGCGACCATAATGAGACAACATGGCGATCCGTCAAGCGGATACCAAGTTCCCAAACCGAACCCCGAGGTCCCACAATGAAGCATTCCGCATTGATTATCTGCACCATGGCGCTCGTGCTCCCGGCCGGCCTGGCCACCGGTCCGGCGCTGGCGGACGAAGCCCGCCTGCAGACCGTGCTCGACGCGCAGCCGGAAGAAACCCAAGCCCGTTATTCACACCGTCATCCCCGTCAGACCCTGGAGTTTTTCGGCATCGAACCCGGCATGACCGTGCTCGAGGCCCTGCCCGGGGGCGGCTGGTATACCCGCATTCTGCTGCCCTATCTCGGCGCGGACGGGACCCTGATCGGCGCCGATTATTCGCGCGAGATGTTCCCGTTGTTCGGTTTCTTCAGCGAGGAGCAACTGGAAGCGAAAAAGACCTGGGTCGAGGATTTCAAGGCCGATGCCAACGGTTGGAGTGGCGAGGATGGCGCGGCGGTCGAGGCATTCGCGTTCGGCTCGATGCCTGGCGAGCTCAAAAACCGGGCTGACGCGGTGCTGCTGATCCGCGCCCTGCACAACCTCAACCGGTTTGAATCACAGGGCGGTTTCCTGAGCGCCGCGCTCGCGGATGTCCATTCCGTGCTCAAGCCGGGCGGCATCGTGGGTGTGGTTCAGCATCGCGCGCCGGCGGAAATGCCTGACGAGTGGGCCGACGGTTCACACGGCTACCTGAAGCAGGATTTCGTGATCGAGCGGATGAAGGCGGCCGGCTTTGAATTCATCGCGGCCAGTGAAGTCAATGCCAACGCCAAGGACCAGCCCGGTGAAGCCGACATCGTCTGGCGACTGCCGCCGACCCTGGCGACCAGTCGCGACAACCCGGAGCTGGCCGAAGCCATGAAAGCCATTGGTGAGTCGGATCGCATGACCTTGCTGTTCCGCAAGCCGGAATGAGGGCCATGCATGCGGTCCGCCGCTGCGCGGCGCGCTGAAGCATCCCAGGTCAGACCGCCGGCTGCATTGGCAGTTCGTCCCGTCGGAAGGCAGGGCCGGCGGGACGCGATGAGGCGCCCTCCCGGCGCGACGAATCGAACATCGGGCGACAGGGCGAACACAGAACAGGCTGAGCCGTCGCCCGCCGGCCGTGAAATTCAGTCTCCGTTCACGGCGAGCGGGTAAACTGGAACCATGAAAATAAGGAGTTGGCTGGAGGATCAGCGCCACCTGTTCTGGGTGCTGCACCTGGGGGGCTGGGCCGCCTGGGGGCTGATCGGCAAATACGGTCTGACACGTGCGATGCTGGGCGAAGTGGCCCCGCATTACGCCGCGTATGTCGGCGTCATCACGGTCATCGGGATCGTGCTCACGCTCGGCCTCAGGATCCTGTATCACCGGGTGTGGAAAAGCCCGCTGTGGGTGCAGGCCATCACCTTTCTCGGCGGCAGTTACCTGGCCGGCTACGCGTGGATGCGGTGCCGCGGTTATATCTATTACAACTGGCTGGAAACCGCCAAGGACGTTGAAGCCTGGATGGAGCGGCTGGGGGATGCCGCGGAGGTCTACCAGAAGGTGTCGTTCGTGGAGAGCCATTTGTCCGGGCTGAGCGTGATGCTGGCCTGGAGTGCGCTGTACTTCGCCATCAAGTACTACCGGATATTCCAGGAGGTTCGTGAAAGTGCGCTGAAGTCGGCGGCGATGGCGCACGAGGCCCAGCTAAAGATGCTGCGGTATCAGCTCAACCCGCACTTCCTGTTCAATACGCTGAATGCGATTTCCACCCTGATTCTCGAGCAACAGACCGAGCTGGCCAACCGCATGGTCACGCGGTTGTCGAGTTTCCTGCGCTACTCGCTCGACAACGATCCGATGCTCAAGATCACCCTGAAGCAGGAGCTCAAGGCCCTGCAGCTTTACCTGGACATCGAGAAGGTGCGTTTCGAGGAACGCCTCAACCTGGAATTAATGATCGATGATGACGCCCAGGACGCCCTGATCCCCAGCCTGTTGCTCCAGCCCCTGGTTGAAAACTCCATCAAGTACGGTATCGCCCGTGCCGAGGACGGCGGCACCATCCGCATCGGCGCCAAGGTTTTTGCCGGTGACCTGCTGATTCAGCTCAGCGACGACGGGCCCGGCGTGGACCTCGTCGATGGCGAGATTCCCGAGGCCAAGGGCGTGGGTCTGCGCAACACCCGCGAACGGCTGTTCGAGCTGTACGGCAGCCAGCATTCCTTCCGGCTCAGCGAAACCGACCCGCACGGCCTGACCATCAGCATCCGCATTCCCTGCGAAAAACGCTAAGAAAAAGCCCGGCCGGAGCCGGGCTTTTCGCTTTGACGCCTGGTGCGTTCGATCAGAAGCTCCAGCGGAACTCCCCGCCCCAGTAGGCCGGCTCGTTGACGAAGGCCGTGAGATTGAGGAAGTTGATGCCGCCCTCGACCGTGACCTCGTCGGTGATGTTACGACCGACCAGCGCGAAGTCCATGCCGTTGGCGGTGCGGTAACCCACCCGCAGGCCGCCCAGCCAGCGCTCTTCCTGAACGAATTCGATGGATTCGTGCAGGAACAGGTTGGACTCGTCGCGATAGTTCCAGTCGGTATTGAAGTAAATTTCGCCGTTCTGGACCGGGTGTGTGTACTCGAGCAGGAAATTGAAAATCCACTCCGGCGTGCGCGGCAGCGGGTTGCCGTCGATGAACACCTCGGTGACGGGGCCGAACGGGCCGACGCGTGTGCCAGCCACCGGGTCCAGACCGGTGCAGGTCGGTGCAGATCCGCACAGGTCATCACGCAGGCCGGGGTCGTCGATCTCGGTGTCGTTGTAGCTGAAGTTGGCCGACACGAACAAATTCTCGGTCACCTGCAGATCCACTTCGGATTCGATACCAAAGCCGTCGACCTGGTCGGCATTCAGCAACTGGTTGACGTTGGCGGCGCCGCCGGTGGCGGTCAACTGCTGGTCGTCGTTCTTGAACTGGTAAACCGATGTGTTCCAGCGCATGCGGTCGTCGAGCAGGCGGGCCTTGAAACCGATCTCGGCGGACAGCGTGTCCTCGGTCTTGGCCGAGCTGACGAAGCCGAAGCGGCCCAGGGTGACGGGGCCGCGCGAGCCGGTGGCGACGCGGCCGTACCAGGTCCAGTCGTCACTCATGTCGTAAGTGAGAGCCACATCCCAGTTGAAGAAGTCGTCCTGCACCTCGATGGATGCGGGCGCGACAAATCCGCCGGCAACGCCCGGCCCGACCGACAGGTCTTTCTCGTCGTCGGTCCAGCGCCCACCCACAGTCAGCGCGATGGTGTCGGAAAATGAATATTCAAATTGCCCGAAGAACGCGTGCGACTTGGTGTGCTGGGTCACGATGGCCGTCAGGGGCGGGGTGAGGAAGTCCTGGTTGATCAGGTCGAAGTCTTCATCGAAATAGAAGAAACCCACCTGGTAGAACAACCGATCACTCTGGCCGGCCAGACGGAACTCCTGGGTGAACTGCTCCAGGTCGTCCAGTCCGTCGCCGGTGGCGACGCCGAAGAAAACCTGCTTGCCCAGTTGGCCGATGTCGGCCGGGTTGAAGGAGATCTCGCCGCCGTCCACATCCGCGCTCTGGAAATTCTCCAGCGTGTCGTAGCCGGTGATGGACGTGAAGCTCAGGTCGTCGGAGAACGACCATTCCAGGGTCAGCGCGCCGCCGTAGTGGTCCAGGGTCAGGTCGGCGATGTCGCCACTGTCGTTGCTGACGATTTCCTCGTCGAATTCGGGCCGCAGGCCGGAACTGCCCAGCGCAATGGCGTTGGCGTAGAACACGTTCGGGTCGCTGCCGTCCTGGTTGAAACCGTGCAGCTTGAGATGGGCGGAGAAGGAGTCGGTCGCATCCCACTGAAACTGCAGGCGCCAGGCGAACTCTTCAAAACCGCCGAAATCGTCACCGGGACCGTTGACCGTGTTGTCGATCCATTTGCCGCGTTCCTGGTATTTCAGGGACGCACGCATGTGGAAGTTGTCGGACAGCGAGAAATTGCTCGCGCCCTCGACGACGAAGGTTTCGCGCGAACCATAGGCCGCGCTGAGGTAACCGTTACGTTCCTCGCTGGGCCGCACGCTGTCGATCTTGATCACACCGGCGTTGGTGTTGCGCCCGAACAGCGAACCCTGCGGCCCTTTCAGGACCTCGATCCGTTCGATGTCGAACAGGGGCAGGCTGCGCAGCGTGTTGTTTTCCAGCGAAATCTCGTCGAAGATCATCGCCACCGGCTGGTTGGCGTTGACGTCGAAATCAATGTTGCCCAGACCGCGCAGGTAGAAGCGGGGCTGGGTACGGCCGTTCGAGGTCTCGATGTTCAGCCCCGGCACACGGGCGGCCAGCGCGCGGATGTCCTGTGCGCCGTTCAGGTATTCCTTGACCATTTCGCCGCTGATGGCCGATACGGCGGCCGGAACTTCGGTCAGCGTCTGCTCGCGTTTCTGGGCGGTGACCAGCACTTCCTCCAGCGCCAGGTTCTGCGCCATCGCGGCGGGCGTTCCCAGGACGCCGGCTATGGTCAGCACGAGGGTTTTTCTCATGAATGTGCCATGCATTCTTCTTCTCCGGGTGAATGTGCCCGAAGTATAGCGCCGAACCGGGGCTCGGGTAAGCACGGCTCAGCGGTGGGGCGAATCCACGGCACCGTGTTCGGCCGACAAGCGAATCCGGATGGAAGCGGTGCAGGAAGCGCCGTCATCACGGTCTGCGCCGTTGTTCAGGCAGCCCCGTGCGGCCACCCGGGTTTTCCACACGGCCAGGCCGAGGATGGGGGCCGGCAGTTCATCCAGGTATCGGCCAGCTCCGTCCACGTCACCCAGGACCAGTGCGAGGTCCGTCGCCAGGCCTCGGAGGGCGGGGTCTCCGGGATGTCGTTCCAGACCCCTGTCGGCAGCATCTCGGGCGCGAGTCCAGCCGTCAGGACCGACGGCGGTGAGCGCCCGGGCACGTAAACGGTACAGGTCGGGTGGTGGCTGCGCCGTGCGGTCGATCGCCTGGGCGAAATCCCCGGCCGCCTCTTCATGGCGTCCCAGTGCCTGCAAGGCCAGGCCCCGGAACCGCCAGGCCGCGGGGTCGGCGGGGCGGGATGCCAGTGAGCGGCCCAGGTACTCGACAGCGGCGGTGAACCGCTCCTGGTCCAGCGCCAGCCGGCCGGCCGTTCGGTCGATGGCCGGCTCGAAAGCGCCGTGGGTTGCGCGGTCCGCGCGTGTCAGTAGGCGCGCTTGCTCCACATCGGCCTCCGCGGCGTCGTAGTCAACATGGCGCCGATGCAGATCGGCCCGTCGCAGGTAGGCGCCCACGTCCTCCGGATTCAGGGCGATTTCCGAGTCCAGTTGCGCGATCTGCGCCAACAGGTCGGGATGGGCGACAGCGGGACGCGCAACCGGACCGCCGGCCAGCGCCACAAGGGCGAGGGCCACCAGGCTCTGGCGCCGCAGGGCGTCAGAACTCGACCGTGACATCGTTGGAGCAGGTCGATGTGCCAGCCTCGCACACCCGGTAGATATAGGTCGCTCCACCCTTGTTGCCGGTGTTGTCGTGGTAGTTCCCCGAGTTGGATACCGTGGCGATCGTGCCGCCGTCACGAACAACGTCAACCTGGGAGCCACCGGCGCCGGTCCAGGTCAGATCCACGTGGTGTACGCCGCGTTGCTTGTAACCGCTCGCATCCAGGCTGATGGCCGGCGCCGGATCCGTCGTGCCGCTGGCGACGTTGGACCAGGCGGAAGCCCCCGCCGCATTGGTAGCGCGCACCCGGTAGTCGTAGGTCGTATTCGGGGTCAGTCCCGTGTCGTTTGTTCCGGTACTGCCACCGCCGGGGGTCGCGACAACAGCCCAGTTTCCGCTGCCGCCCGGTGCGCGTTGCAGGTCGAAACCGGTTTCGTCCCCGGAAGGATGCTGCCAGGCCAGAGTCAGCGAACTCGAGGTCGAGCCGGTGATCTGGAGGCCGGTTGGAGCCGCTGGCGGTTCGGATGGCATCGCGTTTTCAGAGCGGATGTAAATCTGGTCCACGAACACCGTGTCGAGCGCTCTCATTCCGGCGGTCTGGTCCGTGTCGCTCACCCGAACGTAAATCGTACCGCTTTCGCCCAGGGTTGCCGAACGAAGACTGGCCGGATCGGTGCTGGAGATTGTGAACAGGTCGGTAAAGCTGTTGTTATCCGTCGACCACGAGAAAACGAATTCATCGCCTTCAGCGGAACCCCCGGACCAGGCATTGGCCCACAGTGTGATCGCGCTGCCGGACGGTACCTGGAAACGCCACGTGTGTTCCAGGTAGCTGTACCGCCGACTCTTCTTGCCGCCGCTCTCGCGTTCGGTGATCGACTGTACCTGGCCATCGTCCGCGTGGGTGTCGGCGTAGGTGCCTGATACGCTACCCGCCGACGGCAGGTCGGCATCGGCGAGGGCGTCGGTGAAGGCCGGAGGCTCGCTGACACTGACGGTATCGGACAGGGCGTCGGTGGCGCCGTCGTCGTCGGTGACCGTCAACACGACGGTGTAGTCACCCGCTCCCGTGTAGCTGTGCGACGGGTGCTGCTGATTGGCGGTCTGGCCGTCGCCGAAGTCCCAGTCCCAGGCAACGATGGCGCCATCGCTGTCGCTCGAAAGATCGGTGAAATCACAGTCGAGGCCGCCGCAACTGAAGCTGAAATCGGCGATCGGATCGGCGTTGGGGGTGTCGACCGGCACGCGGTAGGTCACCTCCAGCCGGGGCCGGGCCATCGCGGTGCCCGACTCTCTGGAATGAAAATCGGCGCCGTCCGATGTCGTGGGGTCGCTGATGACGATGCCGTGATTTCCGCCGGGTGCGTCGATCCAGTTTTGCACCGTCGCCACGCCCGCCGCGTTCAGCGTTATGGTCAGCGGACCGGTGGCGGTTGCGCTCACGCCGCAGAGTGGCTGATTGTCGCGGTCGCCGGCCCCGAGTGCGCCCGGGCTGCTCCAGGGGGAGCCGTTGGCGGCCTGATTCCAGGTGACCTCGGGTTCGGCCCAGGCGCGCTGCAGTCTGTAACAGCTGTAGGAACCACCGCTGGCGTTGGTGACTTCGAGACCGATCGCAGCCGATTCGACCTGCGAACCCGGGGGAATAGAGGACAGGTCCCAGGACAGCACGATGCTCATGTCGCTGCCGCTGCCCGACGGATCGTCGCCGTCGACCTGCAAGCTCGTCTCCAGGCCGTGCGGCGTGGTGGCGGAAGCCTGACGGATGTAGGCGTCGGCCGTTCCCAGGTAGCCCGGGTCGGGGGCCAGCCCATCCTGAAACGCGACCGTCCGGGTTTCAAAGAAGTCGAAGTTCACGCTGCTGTCGGGCGCGATGGTATTGCCGGATACATCTTTCAAATGGTTGACCACCAGCGTGTAGCTCGCTCCGTTGATCATCGCCGAGGTGGTCAGGCGCACGGTATCGGCCGCTGTCTGCTGCGCGGCATCGCTGACGGTGAGGCCGGTGATGGTGTAATTGGCGGCGTTGTTGGCTTCGACCGGGTCCAGGGCTTCGTCGAATTCGACCCGAACGTGAGTGGCGTCTTCGGCGGTCGCAGAGGCAATCAACGGAGGATCGGAATCCGGGGTTTTCAGCACGGTGAATTCGTCCTGCACTGATCCCGTCTGGTCCAGGAACACGACATCCATGCGATTGCCGGACACATCCAGCACCAGCGAGCCCAGTGAATTGAGCGACACGAACATCGCCGGGTGGTCCAGCGCCCCGCCGGAAATCTTGCCCGAGCTGCCGGCCACGGCATACACCGCGCCGGCGTTCTGGGCGGCCACGAGATCGGGTTTTTCGTAAGCGCCGTCGCCGCTTTCACTGCCGTCGCCGGGATCGAGCACGTGGGCGACGGGGTCGAGACTGGTCGATGCGCCGTAATGACCGTCGAGCAGGTAGGACCGCTCATAACTGTGGCTGTGGCCGGTCATGACGAGATCCACACCCCAGGCCTCCAGGATGGGGAGGGCGTTCTGGCGCATGTCGATCAGCCGTCCCTCAGTGTCGGAATTGTGCGAGCCCTTGGTATAGGGCGGATGGTGCCAGTAGGCGATGACCCATGGCTGGGTGTTCAACGCGAGGTCGCTCTCCAGCCATTGCAGCATCGTGCCGGACGGCGAGCGATCGGTGTCGTAGGAATCCAGGCAGACGAAGTGGATATTGGCGTAGTCGAAGGAGTAATACGCCTCGGTGCCGGACGCCAGTCCACCGGCCTCGGCGGCGGTCGGCAGGTCGAAAATATCGTAATAGGGGCCGGTCTGGGTCGCCGAATCGGCCGTGTGACCGTCATGATTGCCAAGAGTCGACCACAGGGTGAGCTGGCGCAGTATTTCCGGGTAAGTGTCGAACACCGCGGCCTGGTACTCCGCGTCGGTACCGTCGCTGTAGGCGTTGTCGCCGAGCATCAGCCAGAAGTCCGCCGGATTCGACGACGACCAGGTCTTGTAGGCGTCACGCACGGCGCGTGCGTTGGCGTCGGCCGTGCCGGAATCACCCACCACCCAGATGCGGGTTGCCGCCGGCAGGCCCGGAGTGGGAGCGGTCTGGAAATGAAAACTCGCATCGCCGGCGATCGTTCCTATGGAATCGCCGACCGCGTACCAGTACTGCTGCGCCGGGTTCAGTCCGGCCAGCCGCACGCTGTGTTCGGTGCGCGAACCCGCGACGGTGACCATCTGATCCAGGTTTCCCGGATCCGGGCCGAACCGGACGACGGAGTCCGTGACCACATCGGTGCGCCAGCGCACGGTGATGGCGGTATCGGTCTGCAACTGCAGGTAGGGACCGCGGGTGACGGCGGCCGCATGTGCCGATGCGGTCAGCAGCAGGCCAAGCAGGACGGGAGCAACGCGTATCATGAGGATTTTCATGAACTTTTCCCCTTGCGGTATACAACCATCATAGCGCATCGCGGCCGGTTGGCACGCCGTTCATCGTGTGCGGCCTCGCGTATGGATTTGCTGGAACCGATGGCAGCACGACCGGGCTCCGTGCCCGGCTGCCTGGTTTTCAATCCCGGCGCAGCCGGTCGTTGGCGGCCACAGGGGTCGGAAAATTCAGCACCACGATGGTCGAGGATCCGATGAAGGTAATGATGGTGGCCAACTGGATCATGATCACGACGGGTTTGCCGATGAACGGACTTTGCAGTGCGAGAAACGTAATCAGCAGCGCGAACTCGCTGAGCTGGCCCAGCCGCCAGCCGGTCTCCCAGGCCAGCCTGGGGCTTTCGGAGACGCTGGCGATGGCGAAGCGGAATACCGTGGGTTTGAGTGCGAGCATGAGCGCGGCCAGCAGCGAAGCCGGCAGCAGGACTTCGCGCGCGACCACCAGGTCGAGGCTGGCGCCCAGCGCGAAGAAAAACAGGACCAGGAAGAAATCGCGTAAAGGCTTCAGGCTGATGGTGATGAACTGGGCGACCGGGTTGGCCGCCACCACGATGCCGCCGATGAAGGCGCCGATCTCGTAGGACAGGCCGATGAACTTCCCCAGTTGTGCGATTCCCAGGCACCAGGCGATGGTCAGCAGAAAGACGTACTCCTGCACCCGGTCGAAGCGCCGGAACAGCGTCATCAGCACATAACGTTCCAACAGCCAGGCGATGCCGATGAGCGCCGGCAGGGCCAGTATCAGCAGACCGATGTCCAGCAGCACGGTGTCCACCACTTCCTCGCCGCCCAGGCCCTGCAGGGCGAGCAGTACGAGGATGGCGATCAGGTCCTGCAGCAGCAACACGCTGATGATGACTTCGCCGGTGTGCCGGTGATGCAGCACCGTGGTCGGCAGCAGCTTGAGCCCGATGATGGTGCTGGAAAACATCGCCGCGACGCCCACCAGCAGACTCTCGTGATTGGGGAATCCGAAGGCGCGCGCCAGGGCCCAGCCGGCCAGGCAGAATGCGGTCGATGTCAGCAGGGTCACGATGGTGGTCTGCCTCAGCATCTGCACCATTTTCTGTGGCGACAGGTCCAGGCCCAGCAGAAACAGCAGGAAGATGATGCCGATCTCCGCGATGTCGGCGATCAACTCGGTGTCGCCCACCCAGCCCAACGCCCAGGGCCCGAATGCCACGCCGACGAAGATGTAGCCGATGATCAGCGCCTGCCGCGCGTACAGCGCCAGGGTGGTGACCACGGCGGCCCCGGTGAAAATCAGGAACAGCGAGACGACGATGGAGTGTTGTTCGGCCACTCGTCGGGTCAGTCCGGACGGACTGCAAGCATTTTCGGAAAGTCGTGAAGCCGGACCGGGCCGTTCGCCCGGATGTCCGGGCGGGGAGACGGGCGGTTCGGGTTCGCGGTCATGACGGTCGGGTGCTCAAACAGGTGACATACCTGTTTGTACCACAAATGACGGCGCCGGAACGAAGCCCCGGCGCCGGGTGATCGGGAGGCGGGTGGTTTACTGCGCCATCTTCACAATCGCTTCCCGTACCACCGGAAACGTCGTGGAGGTCGGCATGACCAGTTCGAAATGCCCGGCATCCGGCGGCACGATGATCGGAACTTCCTCGCCCGCGGCGCGCGCTTTCTCCTGGTATGCCCGTGACACGATCAGCCAGCCTTCGTCGTGCGCACCGTTGATGATGAGTTGTTCCAGACCCAGTGGCAGCAGTTCGGAGGCCGAGCCGTGCTGGTAGCGCAGCGGATACTCTTCCGGCGTGCCGCCGACGAGTCGCTCGGCCGCCCCGCTGCAGGTCTGGTTGCGGTGGGTCAGTTCCAGGTCCGCGGCCGGCGCGAGACCAATCACGCCCCTGGCCTGCAAGGGGTCGGGCAGGTACAACGGGCTGTCCGGCGGCAGCTTGTGCCGTGCGGCCAGCCACAGGGCCAGGTGACCGCCGGCCGAGTGGCCGGCGATGACCACGCGATCCAGATCCAGCGGGTAATCCTCCGCGATGTCGCGTAGCCGATCCGCGCCGTTGGCCACGTCGAGGAAGGTGCCGGGCCAGCCGCCGCCTTCGTTGCCGATGCGGCGGAATTCCAGGGTCCAGGTGGCGATGCCGTGTCGGGTCAGGTCGTCGGCCATCGCGCCCAGGTGCTTGATGTCGTATTCAGCCAACCAGCAGCCGCCGTGTACCAGCACCGCGACCGGGAACGGGCCCTCGCCTTCAGGCAGGCGGAGGTCGGCGAACTGCAGCGGATCGTCGCCGTATGGGAAACGGGCATCGGCAGGTGGCTCGGGCATCGCGAGCAGTTCCGGGACGCCGGCGAGTTCGGGTTTTTCTTCAGCGCTCATGGGTGTCGATACCAGGCAGCAGGTCAGGGTGATCAGGCAGATTCGCGGGATTGAAAGTTTCATGGCTTCGGAATGCTACACCGTTTCGGGTTGCGCATGCCCGCAGCGTGCGTTGCGTGGCAAGCGACATCCGGTCCCGCGGCTCGCTCACCCCGGCCAACGGGTACCATGGTGCCTGGAAAATTTGGGTTGGGGGAACGGACGATGTGTGGATTCGCGGGCGAACTTCGCCTGGCCGGACTGGAAGGCGACGAGAACGAGCGGCGCGACGTTTTGCGCGCCATGGGCCGGCAACTGGCTCGCCGCGGACCGGATGACGAACAATTCCATGACGACGGTTATCTGTCCCTGGTCTTCCGCCGTTTGTCGGTGATCGACGTGGAGGGTGGCCGCCAGCCGCTCTGGAATGAAGAGCGCAACCTGCTGGTCACGGTCAATGGCGAGATCTACAACCATGCGGATATCCGCAGCAGACTGCGCGACCGGCACCGCTTCGCCAGCCAATCCGATGCCGAGGCGGCCGTCCATCTGTTCGAAGAAAGGGGCGAGGCCATGCTGGATGAACTCAACGGCATGTTTGCCCTGCTGGTTTGGGACACCCGTCGCCGCCGGCTGTTGCTGGCTCGCGACCGATTGGGCATCAAGCCGTTGTTCTACGCCCGGGTTGGCGACCGCCTGTTGTTCGCTTCCGAGCTCAAAGCGCTGCTGGCCCATCCGGACTGCCCTCGGGAATTCGATTGGCGCGACGTCGAAGGAAGTGACAGCATGTCGTGCTCCAACCCCACTTATATCCGCGGAGTCGAGGGGCTGCCGGGCGGCCACTGCCTGGTCATGGGCGAGGGAGAATGCGCGGAGCCGCGTTGCTGGTGGCGCATCGAGGAACACTTCCCCGGGCCGGGCGACGTTGCGCGCCGAAGCTCGGACTGGATCGACACCTACGGTGAACTGTTGCACGACAGCGTGCACCGGCACCTGATGAGCGACGTGCCGGTCGGGCTGTTTCTGAGCGGTGGTATCGACTCTACCCTGCTGGCGGCGCTCGCCGCGGACGGAGGCCGGGACCTGCATTGCTTCACGGTGGTCGAGGACAGCACGCTCGACGCCGGCGATGTTGAACAGGCCGAGCGCGCCGCAAGGCACCTGGGTTTCGCCTATCACCCGGTGCGTTACGATCCGGCCGGGCTGCTCGATCGGCTCGATTTCAATCTGGGCGCATTCGAGTATCTGGTGTGGGCGCTGGAGCGGCCGGCTTTCAACCTGGAGTGGCTGTTCAAGCACGAACTGCACCGCTATGTCCGGACCCGGGTACCGGAACTCAAGGTCGTTCTGCTCGGGCAGGGCGCGGATGAGTTTGCCGGCGGCTATTCGCAGTCCATGGGGCGCGAAGAGCAGACCTGGCGGATGTACCTTCAGCGCCTGCGGCCGCTGCACCGGGACCTGCGGCGCATGGATGCCGGTATTCCAACCTGGATGGGTCAGGCACTCGACGATCGCTACCCGCCACCGGCCGACGAGGCGCCCAGCGAGTTTCATCGGCAGATGGCCTTTCGCACCGCTTTCCTGCAACGCTACAACCTGTGGCACGAGGACCGCACCAGTTCGGCGCAGGGTATCGAAGCGCGCGTCCCGTTTCTCGATCACCGCCTGGTCGAACTGCTGGCCGCGGTGCCGGGGGAACAACATGCCGAGCTGTTCTTCGACAAGGCCATCATCCGTGAACAACTGGCACGCGCGGCGCCTTTTTATCCGCGCGACAAGCTCAAGGTCAGGTTCTTCGAGACCGGTCGCGGGAGGTCGATCCCGGACCTGCGCAGGAACATCGTCAGGCGCGTGTACCCGGATTTTCGGGAGAAGTACCTGTGCGGTGACAAAACCGTGTTCTCGGCCGAGCGGTTGGACCTGCATTTTCGGCACATCACCGGCAATCCGCAGGCCACGGACCAGGACGTGCGCGATCTGCTGCAGTCGATGGCCATCGCGATGTTCATGCGGATGTGCGCCAGCCTGCCCGAAACCGGTCCGCCACCCGGTCTCAACCCGCCTTCGCCGCTGCAGGCCTGGTCAGGGTGAGGTGGTCGGGGGCGGGCTGTGGAGCCGGGCGAAGGCCATTTCCCAGAAGTGGGTGCTCATCGTGCTGATCACGGAACCCTCCACGTTCATCAGCACCGCCAGGCCCAGACCGTGTTCGGGCGACCACGCGATGTCGGCCCGATAACCCGAAACCCAGCCGCTGTGATAGGCGATGCGCTCGTCGCCAATCTGATACACGCGCCAGCCCAGACCGTAATGCGCATCCGCCAGGAGGCGCTTCCATTCCTTGCGACGGAGGTCGCGGGGCGTGCGTACCCTGGGGGTGATCAGGGTATCGACGACGGCCGGCCGCAGCACTTCCGGCGCGGTGCCGAGCTGGGCCATCAGCCACTTGGCCAGGTCGAGCACGCTGGCATTGATGCCGGCGGCAGGCGCGACGCGGTAGTAATTGGGCAGAACCGGCACGGTACGCCAGCGGCCGTTGCGTTTTACATGCGGCAGTGCGCGGTTGCGGGTCGCCAGAAAGGCTTCATAACCCACCGATGCCGTGCGCATGTCCAGTGGCCGGAAAATTCGCTGATCAACGAGATTGGCGTAGCTGTCGGCGGCGGTGCGCTCGACCACGGTTTCGATCAGGCTGAACAGGGTGTTCTGGTAGGAATAGCAGCTGCCGGGCTCGCAGGTCGGGGCGAGCTCGGCGAAGCGGGCCCGGATTTGCGGAATGGATACCCCGTCCTCAAGCAGGTTGTCGTAAGCATGCGGCACCAGTCCGCTGCTTTGGCCCAGCAGATGTTCGACGTGGATGCGGCTGGTTTCACCCCGAATGCGAAAATCCGGCACATAATCCGTGATCGGGTCGTCCCAGCGAAAACGGCCCTCGTCGACCAATTGGGCCGCCAGCCCCGCCGCAAACGTTTTCGAGACCGATGCCAGGCGGAAGGCCGTGTCGCCGTCGACCTGCCGTTTCCGGGTGGTATCGGTATATCCGTGGGTGCCGACCCGGACGATGTGGTCGCGGGAAACGATGGCGAAGGCCGCACCCACGACGCGTTCGTCCTCTGCCTGCTGCCGGAACCAGCGGTCGTAGTCGGCCGCCAATTCCTGCTGCACCAGCCCGACCCGGTCCGATTGGGACTCCGCCCGCAGCGTGGAACTGCTGGCGAACGAGAATGCAACGATCAGCGCGGCCAGCAATCCGGACGGTGGGGATAATCCCGATCTGAGCCAGCGGAACCTCACACGTCAGTCGCTCCCGGGCCGTGCCGGTCTTCGTCAGGGGTTTGCAGCCAATGGACTGCTGCCTGCACGGCGCTTCGACGGTCGTCGAAGCGTTCCGAGTCCCGCACCGCGCTCAGTGCGCCGAGACGGCCGAGCAGCCGCGCCACCGGATAGGTCATGCCAACCACGATCACGTGCCGGCCCGCTTCGCAGGCGCGTTGCATCACTTCTTCGAGCGCCAGCGCAGCGCTGCCATCGACCTTGGGTACGTCCAGCAGGTCCACGATCAGCACATCGTACTCGCCGACTTTGCCGAAGCGGCGAACGAGTTCATTTGCCGCCCCGAAGCTGATCGGGCCGGACATGTGCAGAAACATCAACCGGTCGCGGTGCTGGCGGTACAACGAGGCCGTCGCATCGTCGAACAGGCGTTCGTTTTCCGGGTCGTTGATGGTGCGAATCGCTGCAATTTGCACCTCCGCCATGTCCTTGACGAACACCAGGCTGGCGATCACCACGCCAACGCCAACCGCAGTCACCACGTCTACCACCACGGTCAGTATCAGCACCACGACCATCAACACGGCGTCGGTTCGGGGCGCCCGGTGCAGGCGGCGCAGGAAGCGCCAGTCGATGACGTCGATGCCCACCTTGAACAACAACCCGGCCAGCGCGGCATAGGGAATGTAGGTGACCAGCGGGCCCAGGCCCAGCGCGATCCCCACCAGCAGGCCCGCGTGCACGATGCCGGACAGCGCGGTACGGCCGCCGGCCTGGATATTGGCCAGAGTCCGGATGGTGGCGCCCGCCCCGGGGATACCACCGAGCACGCCGGCGATCAGGTTGCCAATGCCCTGGCCGCTCAATTCCTTGTCGGAATCGTGGAACGTGCGCGTCATGTTGTCGGCCACCAGCGAAGTCAGAAGGCTGTCGATGGAACCCAGCGCTGCCAGCACCGCGGCCGCGATCAGCATGTCGTTGAATTGCGCAAAATCGATCGCCGGAATCTGCAGTTCGGGAAGCCCCGAAGGCACTTCGGCGAGCACGGGCGCGCCGGGCAGCAGCGGGACCATCAGGCTGGCCACCAGCAAAGCGAGCAAGGGGGAAGGGACCACCCGGGTCAAACGGTTGGCCGGCAGCAGGACGATGCCAAAAGCGACCAGCCCGATGATCAGCGCGTGCACATTGGGCTGCGCCAGGTCATTGGGCAGCACACTCAGCGCATTGATCACCGACGGCTGGCCCGGATAGCCCAGGAAGGGGTCCAGCTGCATGATGATCAGAATGCACCCCACACCGGTGAGGAAGCCGGATATCACCGGATACGGCATCAGGTTGACGAAGCGCCCCAGCCGCAGGTAACCAAAGAGGATCTGGAATCCACCGGTCATCATCACCACCGTGAAGGCCACGGCGGGTTGCTGCGCGAATTGCGTGAAAACCGAGGCCGCGACGATGGTCATGGGGCCGGTCGGTCCCGAAATCTGGCTCGGTGTTCCGCCGAACAGGGAAGCGAACAGCCCAACGCACGCGGCGCCCCAGAGCCCGGCCACGGGCCCCGCGCCGGAGGCCACGCCGAATGCCAGCGCCAGCGGCAAGGCGATGATGGCGGCCGTGACGCCGCCGAACAGGTCGCCGCGCAGGTGACTTAGACCGAGGCGATTCGGCCGGAACATTGACAGGCGTTTCAGCATGGAGAGGGGCTGGGGCTCAACAGGTTAGCCCGATGAGTCGAAGTTTGGCGGCCCGGTTCAGCTTCTTGATGGCGGCCTCGCGGCGACAGGCCGAGCTGCGGGTGTGGCCGTCTTCGCGGAAAGCGATATCGAGGGGCCGGCGGCCGTTGAAGTAGCGGGCGCCGCGACGTCCACCCTGGGCCCGGTTCCGGTGTTCGGCGAGCCGACGTTCCGGGTCCGTCGTGACCCCCGTGTACAGCGAACCGTCATCGCAGCGGATGATGTAAACCGTCCAGTCCATGACTGTTGTTGTGAGAGCGCCCCGGGTTCGTGCCTGCCTTACCGGTTAATGTAACCGATTGGAGACCCGATTTGGAAAATTTTCCGGAAAAACGCCGGCGCGCCATGGTTGCGCCGGCATGTTTTTCCCCTGGGCTTACCGCTTTCCGCGCGCGGGCAGAACCGGGCAACGGAAGTCCGCTTCCAGCATCCGGGAGATGGACACGTCACCGGCCAGGTAGGCTTCCAGAACTTCTTCCTCGGAGGTCAGCAGGTACGGCTCGATGCCGGCGGTCCACATGACCACGTGCACGGCCCACAGCCCGCCGTGATAGTCCTTGTCGCCCGGGGCGACGGCGCTGACCGCGAGCTGGTCTTCCACGCCACCCACGATTGGGTAGATATTGTCCCTGCCGCCCATCGGAGTCGCGGCAGGGACGCCGAAAGTCCGATAGACCTCACCGTCCGCGTAGAGCGAGCCGAAGCCACCCGGTGGATCGGCGAGGACGTTGCCGGTGAAGGTGAGTGCCGTGATCAGAAAAATGGCGATGAGTTGTTTCATTTGAATCTCCAGTTGTCTCAGTGTTGGATACGGACAGGTCTCCCTGCCCCCGCCGAATACAGAAGATACGGACTGAAGTTCACAAAAGAATCACGGCGGGCCGGGAAATTGGACTGCCGGTACCAAAACGCGCGTGCCGGGCTGAAAATCCGCGTATCGGTGGTTTGATTCCACCCCGGCCACCCCATCCATTGCAACCTGGCTTTGAGCTTCGTCTGGAGCCCAGGTCCACATGTAGGGGATGGGACGGTTCAGCCCTGGAATGGTTCGCCGACATCCCGTACGCCAGTTCGCTCGGTTCTGTGCTTGCGCAAAGTTTTTACTCTGACCTTAACAAGGTCTAATCAGTGGAAGGCGTTCCCCTCCAAATCGAGTATAAGTAGAAAATGTCAGGAGTTTCTTTCTAATTATTGACTTTGTCAGCTTTTCTTTTCATACTCCTAACATAGGAGGTAGAAATGACCGACGGACCCTTTAAGAATTTGCCACTGGATCGCCGCTCAAAGCGGTTCGCCGAGGCCGTTCAGAACGAGGCCGTCGATCAGGAGACTCGGTGCGCTTATGCCAATGATGCGATCTTGAACGGCATCTTGCGCGAAAACCGAAAGCTGGTCTGCGCGCTGCTTCAAAAATTTGGGCAAGATGGCCAGCTCCTTCTCGATCCGAATGCTCTTATCAACGACATTTTTGAAGACTGCCCCAAATCGGAGTTTGCAGATCGCTGGCAACGGGAGGTTGATCTGCGTCTACATGAAGGGGAGCCCGCGCTGGTGGCCATTAACAGCGGACTGGAAGCAGCTTTAGAAACCGATATAAATGAGTTTCGAACTCGTATTCACGAGGCCGGTCTCGAAGCGCAAAAAGAGCGTGGCATGCGCAAAGCTCAATTTGAGCAGCTTATTGAAGGCTGCAATCGTGCCCTTGAGGGCGTCGACCGTACTCGCATCATCGAAGCCCTCCGTGCAGAGAACAATGACGCTTTCAAGCACGACAAGAGAAAAAGAAAAGGTCTAGATGAAGGGCCCAAACTATGAAAGATGCAAATGATGTAAACCAAATAATTGAACGAAAGCTGCATATTCTTGAAGGAGATAAGCCCCTCCCGCGCCGTCGATCAAACGGAAGCGTCTATGCGACCATAGGGTCGGACATTGAGTGTGATAAGGAAATCTTCGACAGCTATTCCTACGATGGCTGGCAGAGTATCCACCATGACCTTTTAATACTTTGCGCAGCAGTGGAGTATGCCGACAGGCGCTGGGCGCGAAGCGTGCGCCAATGGGCGCGCCGCTTTCACATAACTGTGCCAGTGATGGAGATTTCGACTTGGCAGGATAAAAATGTAGAGCGAAATCTCCGCGAAACTTTGCGACACATCACGGGAGATGAATGGCGGGTTTCCTTCGTGCGGTTCGAGGGGTCTGCAGCCGACAAGCCGCGTCAGCGTCCCCTCCCTTTCAGCCAACCCAAGGAGTTCGCTATTGCTTATAGCGAGGGCTTGGACTCCTTTTGCGTCTCCGGCTTGTATAACAAGGAGGACGACGTAGCTGTGCGTGTCCGCGTAGCCAAACATAAGCAACATCGCCGCAAAGACGAGCGTCCCTTCGACCGTCTGCCGTTCCAGGTAAGACTTGGATCAAAAAGCCATGAGTCTAGCGCCCGTTCACGCGGCTTCAAGTTTGCGGCAATCACCGCAATAGCCGCGCACCTGTCGAAGGTCAGCCGGATCATCGTACCGGAGAGCGGTCAAGGCGCTCTTGGGCCTGTTTTGCTGCCTCTGTGGAACATCTATCCCGATTACCGAAACCACCCGACCTTCTTCCGTCGAATGGAACGGTTTATCCATGCCTTGCTGGGGGTCGAGCTTCGTTATGAACAGCCGCGCCTCTGGTGCACCAAAGGAGAGACGATAGCGGACTTTCTCGCAATACCGGGAATTAAGACTGAACAGGTCATAAAGACTCGCTCTTGCTGGCAAAAAAGAGCAAATGTAGGTGTGGGGGGCAAGCGGCGCCAATGTGGTGTCTGCGCGGCCTGCCTGCTGCGACGAATGAGTCTACAAGCTGCACGGGTGGACGAGCCATCTGAAGCCTATGCCGTTGCCAACCTGAAGGCAGAGCAGTTTAGTGATGCGTTACCACAGCTAAAGAGTTTCAAAGCGACGGCGACGCTTTTCGACTACGGATATATGGGTGCGCGTCACCTGCACCAACTGGCCGAAATGTCGAATGAACTGCCCGTAGCCTTAAGACCACATGTCTTTGAGTTAGCGCAAGCTCTTGGCACATCGACGGACGAAGTTCAAAAGAATCTCCGGCACATGCTGCTCCAACATGCGGACGAATGGGCGGCATTTTTGGCTAGTCAGGGAAAACAGAGTTTCTTGGAAATTTGGACGAAAGGAGGGCGACATGGCTGATCTGAACGATCTCAGCGCACAAGAAATAGGGCGCCGTCTACGTCTCGCTCGTAAAACTGCGCAGATCCGTCAGGACGACGCGGCCAAGGTGATTGGCATGTCGCGCCCCACTCTTGTATCCATTGAAAAGGGTGATCGCCGAGTTCGTATTCAGGAACTTCAACTACTGGCCAACCATTACGGTGTATCGGTCAACGCATTGCTGAGGCGCGAGGCTGTCCACACTGATCTTGTCCCTCGCTTCCGCAAGCTGCGTGAAACTGAGGAGGATCACACGGGAGAGGCTGTAAAGCTCCTGAACGATCTTGTGAAAGCGGAAGTTGAACTCGAAAACATTTTGGGAATCGTGCGCCATAAGAACTATCCGCCTGCGAGAGTCATCGACACCGGCGATGTTCTCGCCTTGGCGGAAGTACACGCGCAAGACCTGCGGGATTGGCTAGGAATGGGTTCCGGACCAATTGCAGATATTTTCTCCTTAATGGAGTTGGATATTGGCATTCGACTTTATCAACGGCGATTATCGTCAGGCTCCAAGGTTGCGGGGCTGTTCACTTACTCGCAGGAGATCGGTGCTTGCATTCTCTTGAATGCAAATCATCCGTTGGAACGGCGCATTCAGTCTGCTGCCCATGAACTAGGCCACTTCATCGGCACGCGCCAGGCGCCAGAAGTGCTTGAAGAGAACGAGAGATTTCTTTCACGAGAAGAACGTTACGCGCATGCCTTCGGTCACGCATTCGTGACGCCAAGGACGAGCTTCGAAAACACCTTTCGCCAATTAACCGCCGGGTCTGAAAAACTCACGCGCCGACATGTCATATTGTTAGCCCATCAAAATCACATTTCCCGCGAGGCATGTGTTCGCAGACTAGAAGAACTAGGACTCGTGAAAAAGGGTATCTGGGCATGGTTTGAAGCCAATGGCGGAATCACTAATGCGCAGGCGCATGATGTTCTTGGCGGCTCAGCTATTAGGCCTGACCCTGCAAAAGACGATGCGGATCGTCCTGTATCGAACCGCATGGGGCTGATGGCGTATGCAGCCTGGAAGCGTCAACTTATGTCGGAGGGACAGCTAGCGGAGCTATTGAACATTCGGCGTGTGGAGTTGCGCGCTCTGCTCGATCAAATCGACTTGGAGGAAAGCGAGACTGATGACCTGTTCAAGCTCCCTCGCTGATGAATTGACGACGTTAGTCTTGGACACGAGTGTGCTGATCAATCTGCACGCCTGTACCGTTGGCGAGGAAATTTTAGACGCCGTACCGAATGGCGTCGTCGTTTCAGAGGTTGTCATTAGGGAGCTAAGCCATCAGACAAGCAGGAACAATGGCGAGTATGAATTTATTCAAGGCTTAGTTTCGCGTGGCAAACTCGAACCCGTGCCGCTCGACGGCAAAGGCTTTGAAATTTTTCAAGCGCTGATCAGCGGCACCGCATCCATAGGCGATGGCGAAGCAGCGACGATAGCTATTGCTGCAAGCCAAAGGTTTGTCCCCGTAATCGATGATGGAAAAGGCCGGGCTCAAGCTGAGTCCACGATAAAAAAAGCTCAACCTGCTTGGTCACTCGACCTGTTCTTGCACCCGAGAGTTCAAGCCGAATTAGCAGGTGGAAAGTATGTCGATGCAATCCATTTGGCCTTACGCGAGGGCAGAATGCGTATCGATGAAAAGCGCTGCAACGCCGTGGTGAATCTAATTGGAGTTGAGCGGGCAAAGCTTTGCGTTAGTTTGCCAGGATACAAGCAGCTACTCAGAGGCTGGGAACAGAAAAAGTGTTAGCGGCGACTTCGGCCGAAGCCGCCAGAGCGGCGGATTCGATGGGCACGTTTGGCCGCGTCCTTATGATTTGTCCCTCACAGCCGATACACGCCCTCTGCGAGGGAGATGGTTGATTTTTGATCATTTCGTACTGACGCGCAACTTTCATCGGGGTTCCATAGTTGAGCGAGCGTGCGGACGGACATGATTGTAATCCAGTCGCCCGACCACCCGAAAATCCGCGTGTCGGTGGTTTGATTCCACCCCGGCCACCCATGCCAGTTCAATCTGTCCTTGAGTTGCGTCAGGAAAGCAGGGCCGCATTGCTCGGAATTGTGCCGCTGAACATTGGAATGGTTGATCCACATCCTGCGCGCCCGTTCGCTTGGTTCGGTGCTCGCCCGAAGGGTCAACTTTGTCCCCAAAATCGAGGAGTCGACACGTTTAGGATCCTCAGAGTCTCGCCGTAATTTCCTCCAACTTCCTCAGACTTGACGTTGCGTCTATGCCTTGAATCTCTTCATCAACCCAGGGTGACAAGAACGTGAGTTCCCGTGGGCTCTGAAGCCGCCACCAGGACTGCGTGTAGCGATGTCCAAAGAAAAACGGGTCGTAGTCGCGAACCATGATGTCACATTTCGTGAAGACTTCCCGCTCCTTGGGGTAGAGCTCCCGAATCAGGAGCAGTTTGACCGCATCGAGAAAACCGTTGAGTTGCAGTTTTTCAGACATCGTGAGCTGTCCCGGCTTCACTTTAGGACACGGCAGGAAAGGCGATTTTCGTGCTTAAGCCAGCCTGCGCCTTCGGCCGCGGTGTCGAAGGGTGCCGGGTTGTCAGTCGCTGCGGCGCTTCTCACGGCGCCGCAGCGCCCGGATGGAGACGACCAGGATGCCGGACAGAACCAGGGCGCCGCCCGCCAGCAACCGCCATCCCGGCCGGTCGCCCCACACCACGATGCCGAAGATGACGGCCAGTACGGGGGCGAGCAGGATGTAGGGCATGACGGCCGATACCGGGTGCCGCTGAACCAGGTAGAAGAACAGGCCGTGGCCGAGGATGGACGCGAACACCGTCGTGTACACCACGGCGCCCCAGTCCAGCGGGCCTGCGCTCAGTACCATCGCGACCCGGTGATCGTCGAACAAAAGCGAACCCAAAATCAGTGGTGGCAGGGAAATGGCCGCCGTCCAGGCCTGGAAGTTGAGCACGCCCAGCCCGCGCAGACCGCGCATCAGCACCGACCCCAGTGATTGGAAAAAAGCCGCCAGCAAGGCGATGCCGACCACGTCCACCTGCTCGAAAATCAACGGGTCCAGGCTCAGCATGGCAACACCCGCGAAGGACACGCCAATGGCAACCCCCGTGCGCCAGCCGACCCGCTCGCCCAGCAGGGCGATCGCCATCAGCACGGTCATCGGTACATAGGTCTGCAGGGTGATGGCCACCGAGGTGACGTCGGCGGAACGGCCCATCGCCCAGAACAGGAAGCCGAAATGCAGGGCACCGGTGCTGAGGCATACGGCCACCAGTCGGGGCCACTGGCCTGTCGGTGGCAGTTTCAAAAAGGGCAGCAGCAGACCCAGCAGCAGCGAAAAGCGCAGCACCGTGAAGACGTACGGTGAAAAGTGGGTCATGCCCTGGGCCACGGCGATGAAATTAAAGCCCCACGCAACACAGACTATCAATACCAGGATGAGGTCGCGAGCAGGCATGGGGGAACCGGGGTGAATCGGGCAGACGCCAGCATGGCGCGCAGCATCGCTGGAGTCAAACCCGCAGGCGGTGTTCGTGCGACTCGGCGCCCCGCCACCGGCCCGCCGTTGTGCTTCGTCTCAGCCCTGGAGTTCAGGCGGCAGCGGCGGTGGGCAGATCGAACTCGAAACGGGTGCCCTGGTTCAATGCGCTGGTGACCGTGATCCGGCTGCCGTGAAGGTCGAGAATCCGCTTGACGATGGCCAGTCCCAGTCCCGCCGACGAGTCGCCGTGCTCACCTTCGCGCCTGGCGTGAAAATAGCGGTCGAAGATATGCTCCAGGTCTTCGGTCGGGATGCCGCATCCGGTGTCGGTGACCGCGACCCGGACCGCACCGGAACGCGGCGCCAGATGGATCCGGACTTCGCCGCCGGCCGGCGTGAATTTCAGGGCATTGCGCAGCAGGTTTTCGAGCACGCGCTGCATCAAACCGATGTCCGCCTTGACCATCGCGGGTTGCTCGCCCGTATCCACTGTGAGCGTGATGCCGCGGGATTCGGCGTCGAGTTCGAATTCCTGGCTGACATCGTGCAGCAGTTCCGCCAGCGAGAAGCGCTCCAGGCTGGGCCTTACCGCGGCGGCGTCGAGCTTGGACAATTCGAACAGTTCGCCGATCAGCCGGTCGAGGTGTCGCGTGTGTTTGCGGGTGATTTCCAGGTACCGCCGTCTCTCGCCGGCATCCAGGCCTTCGTTCTTCAACAGCAGTGTGTCCACGTACCCCAGCATCGAAGCCAGCGGCGTGCGCAGATCGTGTGACACGTTGCCGATCAATTCCCGGCGCAGGCGGTCCGTTTGTTTGAGGTCTTCGAATTGTTCGCCAATCTTGTCCGCCATGCGGCGGAAAGCGGAGCCGAGCTGTCCGATTTCGTCGTCGGTATCGTCGGTTTGAATGACGGTGTCGGGATCGAAATCCGAGGCCGTGAAACGCCGTACGTCACGGGTCAGCCGGGTCAGGCGCCGGGTCAGCAGACTGAAGACCAGCAGGCCGGCCAGGAAGGCGGCGATGACGATGGCCACGATGGCGCCCAGGCTGATCTTCTGCACGTAGCTGCCGCGAATCGAACTGGCCAGTTCATCGTACTTCTGACCACCCAGGATGGCGTATAGGTAGCCCTGCACCGCGCCGCTGTCGACCACTTCGGCCGCCGAGAAAACCTTGTTCCGGTTGAGATTGCGCGGGTCGGTGCCGCGAAACGGCATATCCACCTCTCCGGCAATGAGCCGGCGGACCGGTTCCGGGTCGATGCGCTCGGTCTGAATGCTTTCGGGGGGAAGCGTATGTCCGAGAATCCGGCCTTCGGTATCCAGCAGATACACCTCGACGGTGGGATTGACGATCATCGCCTGGCGGGCGAGCTGTTCGAGTGCCCCGGTGTTGACCACCCCGTCTTCGATAAGCTGGCTTTCACCGGCAACGTACATCGCGATCGAGCTGTTCAGACGCTGGGTGAGTTCCTCGTAATAGGTTTGCGTGCTGTACCGATCCACCAGGTAGAAACCGCCACCGGCCAGTACGATGAGGGCGAGGAAAGCGACCGACAGCCGGGCGAACAGGGTTTTCATGGGCCGGTGCGCCGCACCACCGGGGGCGGACCGCCGCGGGCAGGATGTGGGAGGGTGGTCATTTCGATCAGGCCGCGTTGGCGGCCGACGATCCGCTGTCCAGCTTGTAGCCGACACCCCAGACCGTGACCACGTATTCGGGCTCGGACGGATCCGACTCGATCTTGGCGCGCAGCCGGTTGATGTGCGAATTCACCGTGTGTTCGTAGCCGTCGTGCCCGTAGCCCCAGACCGCATCCAGCAACTGGGCGCGACTGTACACCCGGCCCGGATGGCGGGCGAAGTGCAGCAGCAGGTCGAATTCCCGCGCGGTGAGCGAGACCCCGGTACCGCCGATCGATACCTCGCGCCGTGCGGGATCAATGCGCAGCCGGCCGTGCGTGATCACCTCCTCCCCGCCGGGGTTTTCCCGCGCCAGGGAATCGACCCGCCGGAAGATCGCCTTGACCCGGGCCACCAGTTCCGAAACGCTGAACGGCTTGGTGACGTAGTCGTCCGCGCCCAGATTCAGCCCCAGCACCCGGTCCAGCTCCGCCGACTTGGAAGTCAGAATCAGGATCGGGACGAAGCGCTGATCACGCCGAAGTGCGCGGCAGATGCTCAGGCCGTCCGGCCCCGGTAGTCGCAAATCCAGGATGACCAGATCCCAATTCCGGGCGAAGGCAAGGCGCATGCCCTCATGGCCGTCGCGGGCCACCGCGACGTCGAAGTCGTTGTCGTTGAGGTGCAGTTCCACGAGAGCGGCGATGTCCGGCTCGTCTTCGACCACCAGTATTCGGCGCCGGGCCGGGTTTTGGAATCGGTTCATGCCGTGATGTCCCGTGGCAGTTGTTCCGATACTAGACCGGATTTATCACGAAACAATCACGCGAACACGCTGCCGATGGGACCTGAAGTGGCGCTTCCCGGACTTCAGCCCGCCTGCTGCCTGGTGGCCTCCAGAGCATCCAGGGCACGTTGCCGTCCGGCCCGGTGTTCGATGATGGGTTCGGGGTAGGTTTCGCCCAGTACCACACCGGCCTTCGCCAGCACCTCGTCGGGCGCCTCCCAGGGGCGGTGGATGTATTTGTCGGGGAGACCGGCCAGTTCCGGCACGAATTCACGCACGTAGTCGCCATCCGGGTCGAATTTTTCGCCCTGCCCGAACGGGTTGAAGATGCGGAAATACGGAGCGGCGTCGGCCCCCGAGCCGGCGACCCACTGCCAGCCCATGGTATTGCTGGCCAGATCGGCGTCCACCAGGGTGTCCCAGAACCAGCGCGCGCCGTCCTGCCACGGTTGCAGGAGGTGCTTGACCAGGAAGGAGGCCGCCACCATACGCACCCGGTTGTGCATCCACCCCGTTTTCCACAATTGCCGCATGCCGGCGTCGACGAACGGATAACCGGTTCGCCCCTTCTGCCAGGCCTGTAGTGCCTGCGGGTCGGGCGCCCAGGGAAAGTCCCGATATTTCTCGTACATGGGCTCGTCCGTGGTGCGGGGAAAGTGGTGCAGCAGGTGGTAGGCGAATTCCCGCCAGGCCACCTCGCTGAGAAAGGTGAAGCCACCATCGTTGTCCGCCCCGCCGGCGGCATGCACCGCGGCCCAGACCTGGCGCGGCCCGACCTGGCCGCTGTGCAGATACGGCGACAGGCGCGACGTGCCGTTCACGCCCGGCACGTCACGGCAGCGCTTGTAGGCGGTCACGCGCTCTTCGACAAAGTCTTCCAGTACGGTCCTCGCGCCTGCAGGTGACGGATCCCACGCAGCCGCGATGCCATCGTCCCACGACCGGGTCGGCAGCAGTTCCAGATCGTCCAGGGCTAGCGAGTCTGGGACGTGATCCGGCGCTTCGAGCCGGTCCGCGTCCACCGCGACCGGCGGCTCCGGTGGCAGGCCGCGCAGATGTTTCCAGAAGGGCGTGAACACCCGGAAGGGATCGCCGGACTTGTTGCACACATGCTCGGGTTCGATCAGCAGGCTTGCGTTGCCCTGCCACCAGCCCACCCCCACCTCGTCCAGAACCTCGCGGACCTGTTCATCATGCTGCACCCGGTCCGGCTCGTATACCCGCGCGCAGGCGACCGAATCCACCGGGTGGCCGGCGCCGCGCATCGATGCCACGATCGAGGTCAGGGCTTCTTCCGGAGATCCGCGGCGGATCACCAGCGGGAGTCCGAGCGCCTCGAGGTCCCCGGCCAGTCCGGCGAGCGCGTGGTACAGCCACCAGCGTGACGCGGCCCCCGGCGCCCACGCGCCGTCCTCCTCCGGAGCGTGAATGTAAACGGGCAATACTGCGGCATCACGCCGCAGAACTTCGGCGAGCACGGGGTTGTCCCGAATCCTGAGATCCTGCCGAAACCAGGCAATGATGACCTTGCTCATGATGGATCCATTCGTATGACGCGATACATCATCGCATTTTGGCAAACCGGCCGTGAACGGTTCGTGAGGGCGAGAGATGCCATAATTGCAGTAAGGGGACGGTTTTCGCGGTCCCAGTACAGAGAGGGATTCTCTTCGCGCCGGAGCGTCGTGGCCTGTTCGCGCGAGTTCCCGACCCAGGGAAGGAACAATTCCGACTCGCATCGAGGTGGTATCTGTCGTGAAAAAAGTTCTGGTCGTACTGTTGATTGCCGTGGTGGCCGTGGCTGCCTGGTTCCTGGCGCCACGCTTCATGGACAAACCCGTCGAGCCACCGCCCGTCCCGGAAACCATGGCTGAAGCGGAGCCGCCGCCCGAGCCCGAAGTCAGGCCGACTGAACCGGAAGTGGCGACACCCATGACGCAGGCGGAACCGTACGAATCGGCGCCCGCCGAGCCCCCGCCGGAACCCTTGCCGGCGTTGTCCGATAGCGATCCGGTTGTGCGTGAAACCGTTCAGGAAGTCACCGGGGGGGTGGCGCCGAACGAAGTGCAACTGCGTGACAGCATCGTCCCGCGGCTGGTGGCGGCGGTGGATGCCCTGACCGGAAATCAGGTTCCCGGCAGCCTGCTGCCCGTGGAGGCGCCGCCGACTCCGTTTCAGGCCAATGTCGATTTCCAGCCACCCACGGTCGTGACCAATGCCCAGGGGGACGAACTGGAGCAATACACGCTGGATCCGGTCAACTTCGCTCGGTACGAGCCTTATGTCGACTACCTGGAATCCATCGATGCCGGTCAGTTCGCCGCCGAGTATCTGCACTACAACCCGTTGCTGCAGCAGGCTTACGCCGAACTCGGCTATCCGGACGGCGACTTCACTGCCCGCCTGCTCGAGGTGATCGATCATCTGCTGGCGACACCACAACCCGAAGGACCGGTTCGCCTGGTCAAGCCCGAGGCGTACTACGAATTCGTCGATCCGGAACTGGAAGCGCTCAGTGCCGGCCAGAAGCTGCTGATTCGCATGGGCGGGGACAACGCTGAGCGGGTCAGGCGCAAACTGGTCGAGTTGCGCACCGTGCTGGGCGGCTGAATCAGCCTGCCGCGGGCGGGCGGCCGCTCACTCGTACATCCAGCTCGAGTAATCCTCGCTGGCGCTGATGATGCTGTGCGGCAGACGGCGCATCAGCTGGCGAAAATCCTCGCCGCTCAGGTGCACCAGGTGCTGGTGATCTCCGCCTTCGATGTAGACGTCGCTGACGTGCTTGAGGTGGTCGTCCCAGATGGCGTCCAGCCCGTAAGCCTGGGTCAGCGCCGGCACGGCACCGATGTCGCAGTCGTCGAACAGGTTGCCCAGTTCCGGTTCCGTTGCGAGGTGCAGATCACGCTGCAATTCCTCTTTGACCCATTCCAGGTTCAGGCGGTTGTTCGATGGAACGATGCTGACCACGTAGCCCGAGTCGTCTTCCAGCACCACGGCTTTCGCCACCTGGTGCACTGGCACGTGGGCCGAACGCGCGGAATCCACGGCGGTTTCGGTGGGCGTGTGGGTGACCGTGTCGTAACGGACGTGGTGTTCGTCGAGGTAATGTTTGAGGGTGCGTGCGATGGCCATGGCGGTCTCCTGTCAAATCGATCACGAGGACAGGTTCCCCCGGGCCTGTGCCCGTACCTTGAGTTTAGTACGTGCCGGGTGGCTTTGCCGGGCCCGCGGCGCGCAGGCGGACGGCGGCGAACACCGCGGCGCCGGTCATGCCAAGGTCCTGGTCGCGGTTCAGGCCGATGGGAATGTGGTGCAGAAGATTCCGGTACGCTCCGGCATCTTCGAATTCCTCGCGGAATGCCGATGAATGCACCAGGTGGGGATTGCGGGCCGCCACCCCGCCCGAGATCACCAGGCGGGAAACCGGGAAGATGTTCAGACAGTAGTTGCGGCAGGCGCGCGCGTACAGGCGTGCGAACCAGCGTGCGGTTTCGCCGTCCGGGTCCCGCAGTGCCTCCGCCGGCTCGACGGTCTCACCGCTCAATGCGGTATGCAGCCGGGCTGCGCCCGGCCCGCTGACGACGTCGTCGTTGCTGAGCCAGGCCTCTCCGGTCAGTTCGAGCAGTCGCTCCTCGATTTCCTTCTCCTCGAGGCCGTGAAAAGCGAATGTCGCGTGGCCGGCCTCCGAACCGGTGACGGACCAGCCCGGATTCAATTCGCCGTCGCGGGCATCGGTGGGTGGATGAATCGAGCAGTGGCCCAGGCCCGTACCGGCGCCGACCATGGCCACCGCGCCCGGACCGTCCTGCCCTTCGCGCACCGGTTCCAGATGGCGAATGCCGTTCGCGGCGAGCGCCCAGCCCTGGGCGACGAAGTCGTTGACCAGGCAGAAGCTTGCGAACGGGTCGAGGTCGCCGGTACCGATGTCCCAATCGATGTTGGGCAGCACTGCACGGTCCCCCGCCACCGAGCCGGCCAGCGCCAGCCCCACGGCATCGAAAGCGGTTTCGTCACCGAGCTCCGGTGGCGCCATGTCACGGACGGCTTGCCAGAACGAGGCAAAAGAGTCGACGCCCGGCTGGCGGGTAGCCATCCGGAACACGTTACCGGTTCTGACCCGGAACCGGCTGTCGACGGTGCAGGCTGCGAGGCGGGTGTAAGTGCCGCCGATATCTCCCGCGAGAATGCGCAGCGGGTTCGAATGAGCTTGTTGACTCATGGTCTGTCCATCCCGGATCGGTCGTTTCTGTCCCTGGTCAATGCTCTGGCCACAGCCAGGCGCTAAACTGGAAATACTGGGATTTATTATGCCTATCCGGGAGAATGTAATGGCTGATCTCGATGATCTGAAGCAGGAAGTGAAAAAATTGCGTGGTGAAATGGAGCTGCGCCTGCACCTGGCTTCGTTGGAAGCGAAGGATGAATGGAATGCACTCGAGGGAAAATGGGAGCGGTTTTCCTCCCGCGCCGGCCTGGAGGACAGCGCCGGAAACGTCGGCGAGGCCCTGGAGTTGCTGGGGGACGAACTCAAGCGGGGTTACCGGCGGTTGTTGGGAGCGATTCGGGACTGATCCTTTGATCGGGGCCCATATGCCCCCATGTTGCAGCCTCACGAGCACGACCCTGAAGATCGTCCCAGGAGCAATGTGAAATGAGCGCAGCCCCGTGAGGCGGGTAACCCGTGGCTGAGGCCGGCGGAGTCGATCGACCGGCGTCCCGGTCGCTGAAGCCGCTGGCGGCTCTGTGGCCGTTCATCCGGCCCTACCGGCGCACCCTGGTGGCGGCCATGGCCGCGCTGCTCATCGCGGGAGCGGCCATGCTGACCATGCCGGTGGCTCTGCGCTACCTGATCGACAATGGTTTCATCGCGCAGGACGTCACCACGGTCAATCGTTACTTCGGCTGGTTCCTGCTCGCCGCCCTGGTCTTCAGCGTTTTCGCGGCGCTGCGGTATTACCTCGTCACCTGGCTCGGGGAGCGGGTGGTTGCGGATATTCGCGATGCCGTCTACCGCAAGGTGGTGCGCATGGACCCGGCCTTCTTCGAAGTCACGCGCACCGGCGAAGTGCTTTCCCGCCTGACCACCGACACCACCCTGGTGCAGACGATTTCCGGAGTGGGTCTGTCCATGGCGCTGCGCCACTCCCTGTCCCTGGTCGGCGGTCTGGCGTTGCTGGTTCTGACCAGTCCCAAACTCGCCGGCTATACCCTGATCGGTATTCCGCTGGTGGTGCTGCCCGTGATCACGGTGGGCCGGCGAATACGCAAGCTGTCACGCCAGTCGCAGGACCGGGTGGCGGATACCAGCGCGCTGGCGGACGAAACCCTCAATGCGATGCAAACGGTGCAGGCCTTCACCCTCGAGGAACTGCAGTCCCGGCGGTACCGGGAAGCCGTGACGTCCAGTTTTCGCACCGCGGTGCGCCGCCTGCGCATGAACGCTTTCCTGACGGGCATGTCGGTGGCGCTGGTGTTCAGCGCGATCACCCTGATCCTGTGGGCCGGCTCACGCGCGGTTCTGGCCGGCGCCATGACCGGCGGTCAGTTGGCCCAGTTTCTGATGTATGCGCTGGTGGTCGGCGGTTCATCCGCCGCGCTCAGCGGTCTGTGGGGGGAAATTCAGCGTGCGGCGGGCGCCATGGAGCGCCTGGCCGAGCTGCTGCGGGCGAAGCCGGAAATCGTCGTGCCTGCGGAGCCAACGCCGATGCCGGCCCGGGTGCAAGGGCGGATTGCGTTCGAGGGCGTCGGCTTTCACTATCCCTCGCGGCCCGACACCCCGGCGCTGGAGGACTTCTCGCTGCAGGTCGCGTCCGGAGAGACCGTGGCGCTGGTGGGTCCGTCCGGCGCGGGCAAGTCGACGGTGTTCCAGTTGTTGTTGCGCTTTTACGACGTGCAATCGGGGTCCATAAGGATCGATGGCATCGACATCTCGCAAACCGACCCGCGCGCTTTGCGCTCGCAGATCGGACTGGTCCCGCAGGAAACCGTGCTGTTCGGCACCACGGCCCTGGAGAACATTCGCTACGGCCGGCCGGAGGCGACCGATGCCGAAGTACGGCGCGCCGCGGAAATGGCCGCCGCGGACGAGTTCATCGAGGCGCTGCCCGAAGGCTACGACACCTACCTGGGTGAGCGTGGCACCCGCCTGTCCGGCGGGCAGCGCCAGCGTATCGCCATCGCCCGCGCCATCCTCAAAGACCCGCCCATCCTGTTGCTCGACGAGGCGACGAGTTCGCTCGATGCCACCAGCGAACAGTTGGTGCAGCAGGCGCTGGAAGGCCTGATGCACGACCGCACCACCCTGGTCATCGCCCATCGGCTGGCCACCATTCAGAAGGTCAGCCGCATCCTGGTGATGCAGCACGGCCGGGTGCAGGCATCCGGCAACCATCACGAACTGATCGCGTCGAATCCCCTGTATGCCCAGTTGGCGGCCTTGCAGTTCGATCTCGACCAGCCCGGCCAGCAAACCGAATCCGCCTGATCCATGGCACGCGCGTGCCCGTTCAGGTGCCCGAGGAGCCCCGCGCCCGCGATACGCATCGACTCAGCCGCTTACCAGATTTTCACCCGCGCCTCGGGCGGCAGCCACATGCCGTCGCCGGGCTGGGTGTTCCAGGCCTGGTGGAAGGCATCGAGGTTGCGATAGACGCCGTTAACCCGGTATTTCAGCGGTGAATGCGGGTCCGACGACAGCAGGTTGATTTCGGCCTCCCTCTGGTACTTGCCCTTGCGCGACATGGCGTAGCCGATGAAGAAGCGCTGCGGGCCGGTGAAGCCGTCGATAACCGGAGGCTCGGCGCCGTCCAGGCTGCGGATGTAGGCGCGGTAGGCCATCGCGACCCCGGAGACGTCGCCGATGTTCTCGCCCAGGGTGAGTTCGCCGTCGACGTGCATGCCGGTCACGGGCTCGAAGGCACTGTACTGCTCGACCAGCACCTGGGTGCGGTCTTCGAAGGCCTCGCGATCGGTTTCCGTCCACCAGTTCTCGAGGTTACCGTCGCCGTCGAACTTGCTGCCCTTGTCATCGAAGCCGTGGCTGATCTCGTGTCCGATCACGCCGCCGACCGCGCCGTAATTGATGGCGTCGTCGGCATTGAGCTGGAAGAACGGCGGTTGCAGGCGCGCGGCCGGAAACACGATCTCGTTTTTGGTCGGGTCGTAGTAGGCGTTCACGGTCTGCGGCGTCATGAACCATTCGGTGCGGTCGACCGGCCGGTCCAGCTTGGCGATCTCCTGCCGATGGTTCCATTCGATGGCGCGCCGCAGGTTGCCGATGTGGTCCCCGGCCACGATTTCCAGGTCGGAGTAATCCTTCCATTCATCCGGATAGCCGATCTTGGCCGTGAAGCGAGAGAGTTTCTCCGCGGCTTTCTCGCGGGTTGCGGGGCTCATCCATTCGAGGTCGGCGAGGTCTTCTTCCAGGGTCGCGAGCACGTTTTCGACCAGTTCCTCCATGCGATGCTTGGCTTCCGGCGGAAAATACTCGGCGACGTAGAGCTTGCCGACCGCTTCACCGACCATCGCGTTCACGTTGGAAATGCCGGTTTTCCAGCGCGGACGTTCCTGCTGTTGCCCGTACAGGACACGGTTGCGATAGTCGAAACGGATGGCGGCCGTTGCCTGATCGAGATCGCGGCCGCGGCCGTCGATGACGCGGAAGCGGAAATAGGCTTTCCAGTCCGCCAGCGGACGTTCGGCGAGCAGCCGGTCCAGTGCTTCGAAGTAGCTCGGCTGACCGATGACGAGCTTGTCGGCGGAACCGAGACCCAGGGTATCGACGGTCGCGGGCCAGTCGATATTGCCGCCCAGCTCGCCGAGGTCTTCCAGCGGATACGGGTTGTAGATTTTCTCCGGGTCACGGTTTTCCACGTTGTCCCAGTGCGCGGTGGCGATGGCCTCTTCGATGGCGTACACCCGGGGCGCGGCGTCGGCGGCGGCTTCCGCGTCCATGCCCGAGCGCACCAGCATGCGTTCGATGTAAGCGGGCAGTGCTTCGCGCGCGGTGGCGAAGTTTTCGTTGTCCTGCTGCAGGTAGTAGTCGCGGTCGGGCATGGTCAGGCCGTCCTGGGACACGTAAACCGCATAGGCGCTGGAGTTCTTCAGGTCGGGAAAAATAGAGTAGTCCCACGGCGTCGCGATGCCGGCCCGCTCCAGCCGCGCCATCAGCCGGGACAGACCGGCAGCGTCCTCGACGGCCTCGACGGCATCGAGTTCGGCCTGAATCGGCTGAATACCCAGGGAGTCGATGGTCTCTTCGTCCATCCAGCTGTTGTAGATATCGCCGACCTGCTGCGATTCCGACCCCGGTGGTCCGGGGTTGGCGGCGGCGTCCTCCACGATCTGGCGCAGAGCCTGTTCGGCGTCTTCGTACACCTGGTGGTACACGGTGTAGCCCGAGTAGATATCGGGTATTTCGGTGGTGTCCAGCCAGCCGCCATTGGCGAACTGGTAGAAGTCGTCCTGCGGCCGGGTCTCGCGGTCGAGGGCAGCGAAGTCGATGCCGGAGATCGGTGACTCCGGAACCGGCTCCGCCTGCTGCGGGGACTCTTTGCCTGCAGCGGTTGCCGCCGGGCCGGGCTCCGAATCCGGGGCGCAGGCGCTGAGGCTCGTCAGAACGATCAGCAGAACAAGCGATGTCACAGGTTTCATGCGGATTCCTCGTGCCAGGGCGGGGCGCGCCCTGCTTGTGGGTTTCGGCGCATTATTCCTCGCGCGCGTGACCGACAGGAAGTGTCGATGGTTGGGTCGGCGCGCCGGCGCTGCGGCCGGAGTGCTGGTGGGAAACAGGCTGCGAAACCGTGCCGGGCAATTCGTCAATTGGCTTTGTGCATGGCAGGGGTGGCCTGCAGTCCCGAAGTCCTGTGGAATAGCGGGAAATGTTTCGTGGCCTCAAGTTGGAAGTCAATCCCGGCCGATTGCGGCGCAACCAGGCTGCGGCGTTCCAAAGTTGCACCGGAGCCAACAAGGCTGCTCTAATCCCAGCAATACAACTCCTGCGAGGACCCGTAAACGTGACGGCTGACAAGCCCAACCCCCCGCGCGATACTCTGCCCGATACCCGTTCCGCCAGGGGTGCGATCAAGGGCTACGATCTGCTGGTGGCCAAGCACTCGGCGGTTGACGCGAGCGGCCAGTTGAATTTGAAGCCCATAGAGGGCGTCAAGATCCGGCCAGTGCGGCCGGTTCCCCACGAGGATGGCGTCGTGGCGGAGGTGGCCCGTACCGTATGGCCAGAGGTCGATCTCGAAATCGTCCAGGTTCACATCACCACGACCCAGCCCGGCCGTATCCGTGCCTGGGGATTGCACGAGCAGTCCACCGACCGGCTATTTGTCGTCAAAGGCCTGGTGTCAATCGTGATCTTCGACGGGCGCCGGGATTCACCCACCTTTGCGCAGGTGAATGAAATCCGCCTGAGCGAACGCAACCCGGCGCTGGTCGTCATCCCACCCTGTCTTTACCACGGCTGGAAGAACATCGGAACCGACGAAGCCTTCATGATCAATATGCCGAGTTCGCTGTACGATCACGACACACCTGATGCGCTCGATCTTCCATACGACCACCCCCGCGCCGCGGAGGTCGTTCCCTGGAGGTGGTGAGGGTCGTGGGATCACCCCGATGCAGTGTCGTTATCCCTACCTACAATCGGTCGGCCGTTCTGGCGTATGCGATACGGAGTGTCCTGGCACAGACCATGGAAGAGTTCGAACTGCTGGTCGTCGGAGATGGTTGCGATGACGACAGCGAGGACCTCGTGTCAGGTTGCGCCGACTCGCGGGTTCACTGGTTAAATCTCCCCGTCAATACCGGACACCAGTCCGGGCCCAACAATGCAGCACTGCGCCGGGCGGCGTCCCCTTTCGTGGCTTACCTCGGCCATGATGACCTTTGGTTGCCCGGGCACCTCGAAGCCATCATGCCCGCGCTGGAGAAGGGTGCGGCATTCGTGCATTCCTCTGTCGCCATTTGCAGCCCCGGACGGTCGCTGCGGCGGTTGGACAAGCCACCCTGGTGGCGGATTCGGGGGCGGCGCAAACCGTGGATACCGCCCACCTGCTTCGCTCACCCCGTGGCGCCGGCCATTCGCTTGGGCGGTTGGCCTGGCCCGGACGCTTGCGGGCGTGTGGATCCGGAGGCCCAGCTTGCCTGGGCGCTCACCCGCGGTGGGGGCAGACGGGTTCACATTCCCCGTCTTACAGCGGTCAAGCTGCCAGCGGCGCATCGAGAGAATTGCTACCTTGACGCGAATGCGCTCGAGCAAGCCGCCTGGTGGGCGCTGATCTCACACGCTCAAGATTCCGAAGCGAGCGTCGCGGAAGCGGTACGACTCAACCGGCCACCCGTCGCCCCGAAGGCGAACGCCACGAAGATGCCCGGCCCGATACTGTCCACGCCCAAACGGCATCAAGTCCGGCGGCGCTACAAGGGCCTGCCACCCGTATCCGGCGCGGACTGACACCATCGCTCCACGTGTTCGAAGGCATTAGTGCCTGAGAACTGGGGCGGCAGAATGGACTGCACTGATCGCTGAAGGGCTACTTGGTGACGCGTGCGCCCAACGGCACCTGGCACACATCGATGACGCGGGGCGGCTTGTTGACGAAGAATCGGTGTTTGCGGACCCGCCGGTCATCGACCAGTCGGTCGAACGGTTTGCTGGAAGTGTCCATCACATAGACATGCAGGCGTTCGGCCTCGGGCATTTCGCTGCCGAGGCGCATCGACCGGATGCGGCTGCGTTCGAGGTCGGATTCGATCACGCCATTGGCAGCGGCCGGGCCCCGGCGGATCCGCTGGACCACATCCATGCCCTCCACCACCCGTCCGAAAACGGTGAGATTGCGGTCGAGATACCGTGGCGCCTGACCGATCACGATGTAAAAGTCCGTGCGGCTGGAATCGCGGTCGTCGTTACGCGCCATCGCCACCGTGCCAGGGCAGTGCGTCAGCCAGACCTTGCCGGCCTCGGGGTCGCGTCCGGCCGGAAAGCCATCGACGAACCCGGTCTCGGGAGCGAACAGGTCCGGCTCCTGCACGGAAAAGAACGGCAATTCGTCATGCCAGTCGATTTCGAACTCGGCGTCGATCAGCGGAACATTGCTCAGTTCACCCAGGTCACTGCCGTCGCCGCCCTGGGCCACGAATCCGTCGATCACGCGGTAAAAAGGGAGCCCGTCGTAGAAACGGCTCAGCACCAGCCGCTGGAACTGAGCCACCGTCTTGGGCGCGAACACCGGATTGAGTTCGATAATCACGCGGCCTTCCTGGAGTTCCATGAAAACCACGTTGTTCGGCTCGACTTCGCGCCAGACCATGTCGTCCTGAGCGGCGGCCGCGGAGCTGCCGGCCAGCAGGATCAGCAACAGCGCGAGGGGGGCGATGAACTCACGCGTCATGGGCGAGTCGCTCAAGCATTCATCACGGCATCTGGATGCCGCCGCCGGAGCCGCCACCCATTTTGCCGGGATCGACGCCGCCGCGCGGTACGACGATGGAGGAAGCCTGTTCGCGCTGGTATTCGCGCAGTTCTTCCATGGTCCGTTCGAACGACTCCTGGGCTGCCACGGAGAAATTCGCAATGGCCTCGGCGAGCGAGGTGCCGGGCACTTCGAAATTCAGGGGCAGCGGGCCGGCATTGGTCAGTACCTGGGTGGAGCCGACGAAGCGGGTCGAGCGTGACGCGTCGTCGTCGCCTTCGGGAGTGACCGGGGTCAGGCGCCGCAGTGTTCCTACCGCGTTGTCGGTGAAGACATCTTCACGGTACATGTCGTCGCCATTCATCTGAATGGCATTTTCGGTTTCTGAGGGGTTCATTGGTTCTGTCCTTTAAGGCTGCCCATGAATCTGGGGCCGACCCTTGCGCAAGGCAAGTTTGTAACCGGTGGAAACACGGCCGGCGGCAAAAACGCTATCATCGGACACGGAATTCGGCAAGAAACGAGACAGGAGGACTGGTTCATGAAGCGGCAACGAGCCCGGCGGCGGACGCTGTTGATCACCTTTCTGCTACTGACAATCGGGAGCATGAGTACAGCCATGGCGGAATTACGTTCGGAAGAAATCAGCTACAGCGCGGACGGCGTGACCATGAAGGGTTACATCGCCTGGGACGACAGCGTGGAAGGCCAGCGGCCGGGTGTGTTGGTCGTGCACGAGTGGTGGGGGCACAACGACTACCCCAGGAAGCGCGCCGACATGCTGGCCGAACTCGGTTACACCGCGCTGGCGCTCGACATGTACGGGGATGGCCGTACCGCCGACCATCCCGAAGACGCGCAGAAGTTCATGCAGGAACTGACCGACAACCTGGAATCCAGCCGCGCGCGCTTCGACGCGGCGCTGGCGCAGTTGAAGGCGCACGATACCGTCGACACCAACCACATCGCCGCTATCGGGTATTGCCTCGGCGGCGGCCTCGTACTGCACATGGCGCGCTACGGCGCCGACCTCGATGCAGTCGCATCCTTCCACGGCAGCCTGCCGCTGGCCGTGGCGCCGGACGGTGAAGGCGCGCCGGTCACCGCGCGCGTGGTGGCCTACAACGGCGAGGCCGATCCCTTCGTGCCGCAGGAAGCCATCGACGCGTTCCAACGGGAAATGGAAGTCGCCGGCGCTGATTACCAGTTCATCAACATGCCCGGCGCCGTGCACGGATTCAGCAATCCGGCGGCGACGGACAATGGTGAAAAATTTGGTCTGCCTCTGAAGTACGATGCGCTGGCCGACGAGAGCTCCTGGGCGCACATGCGGCTGCTGTTGCAGACCGCGTTCGCGGACGAAGGCTGAGCGCATGCCCGACACCACGAAAGGCCGGGCGCTGGGCGTGGGTGGGGTCTTCTTCCGCTCCACCGACCCCCGCCGTCTTGGAAAGTGGTATGCCGAGCAGCTGGGCATCGGGGTGGAGTCCTGGGGCAGCACCCAGGGCACGAGTTTCTTTCCCGCCGACATGCCCGATCACGCCTTCACCGTGTGGAGCGTGTTTCCGGCCGATACCGAATATTTCGGCGATTCCGGCCAGGCCTGCATGATCAACCTCGTTGTTGATGATCTCGACCGGGCGCTGGCCAACGTCGCGGCCGGCGGCGCCACGGTTCTGCCCGAGCGCGAGGAGCACGACTACGGGCGGTTTGGTTGGTTCGTCGACCCCGATGGTAACCGCGTGGAGCTCTGGCAGCCGCCCGACGAGGCGCCGGAAGACGGCTGATGTCCGAAGCGGATACCCACGGCATCAGCCCGCGACGCATGGAAGAGGCGGAAAGCCGGCTGGCGTTTCTCGACGATACCGTCGACAAACTGGGCGAAATCATCGCCCGGCAGGACCGCGAACTCGCCGAACTGCGCCTGCAGGTCAGCGCTATGGCCCGGAAACTGCGTGAACTGGGCGAGGCGGCCGTCGCCGAGGGCGGGGAAATGGGGCACGAGCCGCCGCCGCACTACTAGCGCCGGTTTACGCACCACCGAGCCGCACCGACCGTCGCACGGACTCAGTACGACAGTTCCAGGGGCGGTTCCTGCATCGCGGACAGTTGTTCGCGCAGCGACAGAATCCAACCCTCCCAGTAGCGAGGCTCCCCGAACCAGGGGAAGGCGGCCGGAAACGCCGGGTCCTCCCAGCGACGCGCCAGCCAGGCGGCATGGTGCAGCATGCGCAGGGTGCGCAAGGCCTCCACGAGGTGCAGTTCCCGCGGATCGAAAGGGTGGAATTGCCGGTAGCCTTCCAGCAGCCAGTCCAGTTGCCGGGCCATGTCTTCCCGGCTCCCCGACAGCAGCATCCACAGATCCTGGACGGCCGGTCCCGTCTGGCAGTCGTCGAGATCCACGAAAAACGGGCCGTCCCGCCACAGCAGGTTGCCCAGGTGGCAATCACCGTGCAGGCGGATGGCGGTAAAGTTTCCGGTCCGCTCCCAGGCCGCGCGCACATGCGCCATCAGATCCGTGCTCAGGGTCGCGAAGGCGTCTTCGAGGTGCGGCGGCAACCATGAATCTTTGGCCAGGGTCGCCAGGGATTCGTCACCGTAGCGCTGCGGGGTCAGGGCCGGCCGGTGGTTGAACGGCCGGGCGGATCCCACACCGTGCATGCGCCCCAGGAACCGCCCCAGCCACACCAGCGTGTCACGGTCGTCCGGCTCCGGCGAATGTCCCCCCTGGCGGCGAAACAGCGCGAACCGAAAGCCCTGGTGATGATGCAGGGTGGCACCTTCGATAACCAACGGCGGAATCATCGGAATCTCGGCCTCGGCGAGTTGCAGCGCGAAGTCGTGTTCTTCCTGGATCTGTTCATCGCTCCAGCGGCCGGGCCGGTAGAACTTGGTCACCAGCGGGTCGCCCTCGTCCATGCCGACCTGGTAGACCCGGTTCTCGTAGCTGTTCAGCGCCAGCAGGCGCCCGTCGGTGACGAGACCGAGCGACTCGACGGCGTGCAGCACGGTGTCGGGGTCCAGGCGGTAATACGGTGTGGCTGTATCGGGTTCGTTCATCGGCGCATGATACCCGAGCCGGGCCGCCGTCCGGCCGTGAGGTGCGACCGCTGATGAAATCATTCCCACGGCACGGCGCGGAATCCAGTAGAATGGGTCCACGGCGCGAACCCCGCTTCAGGATGCATTCCGCTCATCCCGGCAAACGCAGCGTCGGCACCGACCACCCTTCGATTCAGACATATAATTAAATGGCAAACGGCACCAAGAACCTCGCACTATTCTGTGATTTTGAAAACATCGCCCTCGGCGTCCGCGACGCCAACTTTTCCCGGTTCGAAATTGAAGAAGTACTCGAGCGCCTGCTGGTAAAGGGCAACATCGTCGTTAAAAAGGCCTACTGCGACTGGGAGCGCTACAAGGATTTCAAGCGCGACATGCACGAAGCCTCGTTCGAACTCATCGAAATTCCACACGTACGCATGTCCGGCAAGAATTCCGCCGACATCCGCATGGTGGTCGATGCACTCGATCTCTGCTACACCAAGGAACACGTCGATACTTTCGTCATCATTTCGGGTGATTCCGACTTCTCTCCGCTGGTGTCGAAACTGCGGGAGAACAACAAGGAAGTCATCGGCGTTGGCGTGAAAAACTCCACGTCCGACCTGTTGATCGCCAACTGCGATGAATTCATCTATTACGACGACCTGATCCGGGCATCGCAGCGGCGCAAGCCCGCCAAGAAGAAGCCCGAACCCAAGAACACCGAAGGAAAAAACAGCGGACGCCAGGAATCACGCTCCGAAAAGGCCTTCGAGTTGATCCTGGAGACGATCGACGATTTGTACAGCGAACGCGGCGACGAGGACCCGATCTGGGGTTCCATGGTCAAGCAGGCGCTGAAGCGGCGCAAACCCGGCTTCAACGAGAGCTACCATGGGTTCCGTTCGTTCGGAAAGATGCTCGAGGAAATGCAAAAGCGCGGCATGGTCACGATGAAGCACGATGAAAAGTCCGGCGGTTACATCATCACGGGCGTCAATTAAGCCCCACGGATAGCTGCTCCCTCCCTCACGAAAACTCCCGCTCTTGAGTTGGAGACCTTGCTGGTTTTGCGTTAGTTCAGATTCCGCTCATCTGGAAGGCTCATGGAAACCGTGCCTTCGAGCAGGCAGGCGCTACGGCACATTCCCCTCAGGGGACGGCTTTAATACGTCCGTGTAACCTTCGCGCCGCCGTCCTGGCGGCGAGACCCCTGAGGGGAACGCGCCGCATCACCTGCCTGGGCGGATGCGGACTTTCGCGGTGGCTCTCCTCAACCCCGTACCGCTGCTACGGCGCTCAAATTCACCTCTGCCTTTCTGTTCGCCCCGCCAACGTCGCTCCAGCCCAGCCGGGGGACGTGACATAACGCTCAGGGTCCTGGTGCAATGGCTTTGACTCTTTACTGTTTTAGCCTGGTTCAGATTCCGCTTATCAGGAAGGTTCATGGAAGAACGTGCCCTCGAGCAGGCAGGTGCTACGGCACATTCCCCTCAGGGGACGGCGTGGACCCTTCCCTGGGGCCTTCGCGCCGCCGTCCTGGCGGCGAGACCCCTGAGGGGAACGCGCCGCATCACCTGCCTGGGCAGATGTGAACCTGCGCGGGGGTATTCCTCAACCCCGTACCGCTGCTACGGCGCTCAAATTCACCTCTGCCTTTCTGTTCGCCCCGCCAGCGTCGCTCCAGCCCAGCCGGGGGACGTGACATAACGCTCAGGGTCCTGGTGCAATGGCTTTGACTGTTTGCTGTTTTCGCATCGTTCAGATTTCGCCTTTCTGGAAGGCTTATGGAAAGCGTGCCCTCGAGCAGGCAGGTGCTACGGCACATTCCCCTCAGGGGACGGCGTGGACCCTTCCCTGGGGCCTTCGCGCCACCGTCCTGGCGGCGAGACCCCTGAGGGGAACGCGCCGCATCACCTGCCTGGGCGGATGTGAACCTGCGCGGGGGTATTCCTCAACCCCGTACTGTTGCTACGGCGATCAAATTCACTTCTGCCTCTGTGTTCCCACCCTACACGCCCCTGCAGCCCAGCCGGGTGATGTGACATGCCCCTTCCAGGACTGTCGAAAACAGGACGTTTTCGATCAAGGCCCCAGGGATGGGTTTATGCAGGGCAGGCGAGAGTGACCGCACGGATTGAGCGCAGCGAAATGAGTAAGGGAACGAAGCCGTAGACCGTGTCCTGGAAGGGGCATGTCACAGCGCGCGGCGGACCTCATTGGCACCCAGCCAATGATTTTCATGAGGCGGAGATTCACTTTCGGGTGAAACAAGGAGGGGAGTGAAGCCGGGGTCCGCGTACCTTGGTAGGGGTATGTCACAGCGCGCGGCGGACCTCAGTGGCACCCAACCCCTGATTGATGAAGAGGCGAAGGTTCACTTCCGGGCAAGACAAAGAGGGGGAGCGAAGTCAGAGTTCCCGAAACTGAGCGTGGTGCCAACCGCAGGGGGCGAATGAACGATAGCCCGACCGGGTTCCGAGTGTCACGCAAAAAAAAGCCCGACTTGCGTCGGGCTGAGTGTAATAGCGATGTCCGTGTTCTGTGTTGGGCACAGCGGTCATCTCTTGTTGGAGTGGGCCTGTACTACCCCCCTGGCTTCACTCCGTTTCTGCCTGTCCCCCATGCAATTCTGTGAACAAGCTTTCAAACTGCGTATCGGTTTCATCTCTCTTGAAATCCGATACATACTGATCTTCAGTCAGCTTGCAGGTGGCGATGATCTGTTTGCGTCGTGGATGAAATCAGCAAGATCTCGCTTTTCCTGCTGCGCGTCATCCTTGATCGCGGCTGTCGCTCCTGTCTCGTCTGGCAGACTCTTCAGGTGGGAAGAGCCGGAGCCCCGATTGGGCAAAGAGGGGCGGGGCTCCGTCTCGTTCCCCTAACTGCTACCAGTCAGTTAGTATCCCCTTACATGCAAAACCCGGGCCAACTTAAAGGAAAGTTGACAAATGCTTTAAATACAATGTCTTGAAAGAAAACAGGCACCACCCGGACTGGAGTTGGATGCCGGGTTCTGGTCAGGCTGTGTCAGGGGCGTGACAATAATTGTCACCCTGGAACGGCCGGGAGGTGCAATCGGGGCTTCTGGCGCCGCGGAGGACCCGCGGCGCGCTCAGGCAGTGGCAAAAACGGGGGTCAGAGCGGTTCCAGCCAGCCCCAGCGGTCCTCGGTTTTGCCTTCGAACAGACCGAAGAATGCATCCTGAATCTGCCGGGTGACGGGGCCACAGCCGCCGGAGCCGATCGTGATGTGATCGATCTGGCGAACCGGGGTCACTTCGGCCGCGGTACCGGTCATGAAGACCTCGTCAGCGCCGTAGATTTGTTCTCGGGCAATCGCCTGTTCCACCAGGGGCAGGCCCAGTTCGGCGGCCAGGGTCATAACGGTGCTGCGCGTGATGCCCTTGAGAATCGATGCGGCTCCCGGCGGGGTGAGGATACGGCCATTGGTGACCACGAAAATGTTCTCGCCGGCGCCCTCGCTGAGCAAACCGTCCGTGCCGAGCGCGATGCCTTCATCGCAGCCGCGATCCCGGGCTTCCCAGCCGATCAGTTGGCTTGACAGGTAATTGCCACCGGCCTTCACGCCCGGCGGGATCGTATTCGGGGCCAGCCTTTGCCACGAGGTGATGCACGCGCGAATTCCGTTGCGCAAGCCATCCTCGCCCAGGTAGGCCCCCCATTTCATGGCGATGATTACGACATCGATGGCGTCCATGTCCTTGGGAATCACACCCAGACCGGAGTTTCCGCGCATCACCAGCGGCCGCAGGTAGGCACTGGTGAGTCCGTTGGCCTTGATGGTTTCCCGGCAGGCTTCCACCAGTTCCTCGTCGGAGTAACGCAGGGGAATGCGGTACACGTCTGCAGAGTAGCGCAGGCGCTTGATATGATCGGTGAGTCGGAACACGACCGAGCCGGATGGCGTATCGTAAGCGCGAATGCCTTCAAACACGGAACTGCCGTAGTGCAACGCATGGCTCATCACCGACACCGTGCATTCTTCGGCGGGGCGAAGCGCCCCATTGAACCAGATTTTATTGATGTCGCTCATGTCGCAATTGCCTTGTAACGGATTCGAAAGGGTGAAAAAGAGTAAGTATCGGTGCTCCGAGCCGTGCGAATCAACCGGCGCGACGCGATAGAATCGGAACCCCGGACACCACTGGAACCAGCGGTATGGAGTGGAAACTTTTCGCTACGGTCTTCGCGAGCGTATTCATCGCCGAATTGGCGGATAAAACACAGGTCGTCACCTTGCTGTTCGCGGCTGATCGAGCGGCCGGAAAATGGGTCGTTTTTCTCGGCGCGGCCTCGGCCCTCGTGCTCACCAGCGCCATTGGCGTGATGGCCGGTGCTGCGCTGTCGAATGTCGTCAACGCGCGGGCCATGTCCATTATCGCCGGGGCCGGTTTCATCGTGATCGGCGCGTGGACCCTGTACCACGGCATTCGATCCGTGTAACACGGCTACGACCATGAACCGGCAAACCGACCACGCGCATCACCACGCGCCACCCAACTACGACCGCGCCTTCGCGGTCGGCGTGACCCTCAACGTGATTTTTGTTGTGGTCGAAGCCGTTTTCGGGTTTCTTTCCGATTCCCTGGCCCTGCTCACCGACGCCAGTCACAACCTGAGCGACGTGATCGGGCTGCTGCTGGCCTGGGGTGCGGCCGCGCTGGCGCGGCGGCGTCCTTCGCTGCGGCGCACGTATGGCTATTCGCGCGCGACGATTCTGGCTTCCCTGTTCAGCGGCCTGCTGTTGATGGGGGCGGTCGGCGCCATCGGCTGGGAAGCGGTGAACCGGCTCATGGAACCGGCGGAACCCGCCGGATTGACCATCATGGTCGTGGCGGCCGTGGGTGTGGTCATCAATACGGTCACCGCGATGTTCTTCTTCGCCGGCAAGGATTCGGATCTCAATATTCGTGGCGCTTATCTGCACATGGCCGCGGATGCTGCGGTGTCACTGGGTGTCGTGATATCGGGCGTGTTGATCTGGCGCTACGGCTTCCAGTGGATGGATCCTGTAATCAGCCTGGTCATCGCCGGCGTCATCCTCTGGTCGACCTGGGGTTTGCTGCGCGATTCGCTCAATCTGGCAGTCGATGCCGTTCCCCGTGCGGTCGATCCCCTGGAAGTGCGCGACTACCTGCGTGGCCTTCCCGGAGTGGTCGAGTTGCACGATCTGCACATCTGGCCCATGAGTACGACGGATACGGCGCTGACGGCGCATCTCGTGATGGATCCCGTGCCCGTGGACGACCGGTTCCTGTTCGAGGTGTCGCTTGAACTCGATCAGCGCTTCGGGATTCACCATCCCACCATCCAGATCGAACGTCCCGATTCCGAGGTCGTCTGCCACCAGGCCGTGCACTGCGCCGACTAGATCTGGTGGTGTCCGTGTCAGTCGGTTCCGGAGTCCAGGGGCCAGAACCACGGGATGACCAGCACCGATACCAGCAGGGCCAGCACGTTCATGGGTAAGCCGATCCGTATGAAATCCGTGAACCGGTAACCGCCCGCCTGGTAGACGAAAGTGTTGGTCTGATAACCGATCGGTGTGGCGAAACTGGCGCTGCCGGCCAGCATCACCGCAACGATAAAGGGGCGTGGGTCGAGGCCGGCGTTTGCTGCCACGCCGATGGCAATCGGCGTGAGCAGGATGGCGGCGGCGTTGTTGCTCATTACCTCAGTGGCCAATGACGTCACGATGTACAGGGTGATCAACATGCCAATGGGCCCCAGGGTCGCCGTGCTCTGCGTCAGTGCCGTCACCAGCAAATTCATCGCGCCGGTCTGCTCCAGTGCGAGGCCGACCGCGAGCATGGCGAAGATGAGCATGAGAATAGGCCATTGCACTGCTTCGTATGCCTCGTCCGCGGACAGACAACCCACCAGAACGACAAAGGTCGCACCAATGACGGCCAGTACGACGATGGGCATGACCTTCAGCGCCGCCAGAATGACTACCAGCACGATGGCGAGGATTGCCAGCGGGGCTTTTTCGCGTTGCAGCGCACGGATTTCCGGAACGGCGACGTTCACGAACGACCGGTTGTTGTAGAGTTGCGACAGGTCGCGGGGCCTCCCTTCCAGCAACAGAATATCGCCGACCTTCAGGCGTAATTGATCGAATCCCCGTTTCAGGCGTTTCTTGTGCCGGTGCACACCCAGCACAAACACGCCGAAACGCCGCTCCAGGTTTAGCTCGGTGACGGTCATACCGAGAATGCGCGCTTCCGGACCGACTATGGCTTCCGCGAGTTGCGTCTGGCGCTGCGCCAGCGTCTGCAGGTCGCCTTTCTCCAGTTCCTGTTTGCCTGGCTCGCTCATCTGCACGATGCGGCCGCCTCGCAGGTTGGCGACCTCATCCCGCGCGCTTTCGATGACGAGTCGGTCGCCGGCGCGCAAAACCGCGGCCATCGTATTGCGCTTGATCACGTGTTCGCCGCGGTGAATCTGCAGTACCCGATGCCGGGACAGCGAACCATCGCTGACCCGTTTTCCAACCAGGGGCGAACCCGGCGGCACGATGGCTTCGGTCAGGAAGCGGCGTTCACCCGCCGGCAGGTTCAGGCTGCGTTCGGGGCGGTCCGGAAGCAGCCACCAGCCGAACAGCAGCACGTAGAGCAGACCGGCGATGGCCAGGATGATTCCCACGCCCGTGATCTCGAAAATTCCGAAAGCGGCCATGCCTTCGCGCTGGGCGATGCTGTCGACCAGCAGATTCGTCGATGTGCCGACAAGGGTGCAGGTGCCGCCGAGGATGCTGGCGAAGGACAGTGGAATGAGGTATCGCGAGGACGCGTGGCCTTGCTGGTGCGCGAGCGTGATGACCACCGGGGTCAGCACGACGACCACGGGCGTATTGTTGACGAAGGCCGAAAGAAAGGTGACAGGTAGCAGCAACAAGAGCATGGCCCGCAGCCAGGAGGCGCCGGCTACCCGTTTTGCCACACGGCCCAGTTCGGCGATGACGCCCGTGTTCTCCAGTGCCTTGCTGAGCACAAACATCGCCCCGATCGTGATCGGCGCGCCATTGGCGAACACGCTGAGGAATTGTCCGGCTTCCAGGGCACCGAAAATCAGCAACAGGCTGACGCCCAGCAGGGCCGTTACATCGGGTGGTTGACGCTCGCGAACGAACCCGAAGAAGATGATCGCGGTGACCAGTAAAACCAGAGCCATCTGCATTGTCATGGGGCGTACCTCCACCAGCCTGAGCTCAGGAAACTGACGAACTCCCCACGACTTGCACTAAAAATAGTGGCTGATCACGGGAGGCGTCGCAAGAAGAATCGCCTTCCGCTTATCGCAAATTCCGGCGCGACGCACTGCCGCAAACCGGGTATGCTCAGACAGGCCCGAACGACACCAAACTCCGGAGCAGGCAGCCTTCAGCAGCTTCTTTTCACAGGCTTTTATCTACCTGGCAGCCGCGGTTTTGGCCGTGCCGCTCGCGCGCCGTCTGGGCCTGGGCTCCGCTCTCGGTTACCTCATGGCGGGCGTGGTGATCGGCCCGCATCTGCTCGGTCTGGTCGGCGAAGAGGGCCAGGATGTCCTGCATTTCGCCGAATTCGGCGTGGTGCTGATGCTGTTTCTGGTCGGCCTGGAACTGCGGCCATCCCTGTTGTGGCGGTTGCGGGTGCCCATCCTGGGCCTGGGCGGCGCCCAGGTGGTGGTGACAGCGGCCGTGATCACCCTCGCGGCCTGGCTGCTGGGGCTGACGTGGCAGGCCGCGGTAGCCATCGGCATGACGCTGTCGCTGTCGTCCACGGCCATGGTCCTGCAGACACTGGACGAAAAAGGCTGGCTCGCGACCCAGGCCGGGAAAGGCGGGTTCTCGGTCCTCCTGTTTCAGGACATCGCCGTCATCCCGATGCTGGCGGCGATGCCCTTCCTCGCCGATTCGGGCCAGGTCAGCCTGCCCGATGACGGGGGGCGCGGCTGGACTTACGCGCTGTTGGTGCTCGGGGTGGTGGCGGCGATCGTCATTGGTGGACGCTTTCTGACCCGGCCGGTATTTCGCTGGATCGCCGCCTCCCGCAGCAGCGAGGTCTTCATCGCCACAGCGTTGCTGCTCGTGATCGGGATTTCCCTGGCCATGGACTTCGTGGACCTGTCTCCGGCTCTGGGTACCTTCCTGGCCGGTGTCGTGCTCGCCGAAAGCGAATACCGCCACGAACTGGAAGCCAATATCGAACCGTTCAAGGGCCTGCTGCTCGGGCTGTTCTTCATCGCGGTGGGCGCCAGTATCGACTTCGGCCTGGTGGCCGAATCACCGGGGCTAGTGATGGGACTGGTGTTGCTGCTGATCGGCATCAAGTTCCCGTTGCTGTTGCTGCTGGGCAAACTGTTCCGCCTGACGCTGGCCGACAACCTGATGTTCGCCTTCGTGTTGGCACAGGGCGGTGAGTTCGCATTTCTGCTGTTCTCCTTCGCGACCCAGACGCGCGTGCTGGACGCCGGTACCACCAACCTGATGATCGTGGTCGTGGCCCTGTCAATGGTGCTCACCCCGCTGATGATCATCTTCTACGAGCGTTGGGTGCGGCCCCGCTTCATCAATTCCGTTCAACCGCCTGAAGATACCGATATCGACGCCTCGCCCGCGCCCGTCATCATCGCCGGCTTCGGCCGCTTCGGGCAGGTCGTCGCCCGACTGCTGCGGGCGGCGGGCGTGGAGACCGTGCTGCTGGACCACGATGCCAGCCAGATCGAGCTGACCGCCCGCTTCGGCAACAAGGTGTTTTACGGCGACGCCGGCCGTGTCGATCTGCTGCGGGCCGCCGGGGCGGAAAAGGCGAAATTGCTGGTGGTCGCGTTCAGCAGCCGCAAGATGTCGGTCGACCTGGTAAAACTGGTCAAGATGCACTTCCCGCGAATGCGCGTGCTGGCACGTTCCTACGACCGTGCGCACACCTATGCCCTGATGGAGGCGGGAGCCGACGGCGTCATCCGGGAGACCTTCGGCTCGGCGCTGATCACCGGTGAGCAGGCGCTCAAGCTGCTCGGCTTCGACAGCGAACGGGCGACCCGCGCAATGCGCATGTTCCGGCAGCACGACGAGGCCGGGCTGAAGAAAATGTACGAAGTCTGGGGTGACGATCAGGCTTACGGCATACGCATTCGCGAGGAACTCGATCAGCTCGAAAAAGTCCTGCAGGATGATCTCAACGACCCGCAATCCTGAGGGCATGTCCGGCGGCTCGCTTCATGCCAGAATAACCGGGATATGAAGAACCGGTTTTTCTTCGCGCGTCGGCTGGCCCTGGTTGCGCTGGCGCTCAAGCTTGCGGTACCCGCCGGCTTCATGCCGGGCAGCCTGGCATCGGGCCAGTGGCTGGTGGTCTGCCCGTCGGGTCTGCCCACCGGCATGCTGGCATCGTTTTCCGGACACGGTGGCGAAAGCGTGGGCAGTGGGCCGCACGCCGGTCACCACGGAGCCACTGACGGCCGGGGCGAACCTTCTCAGGCGCCGGATCATGCCGATCATTTCGAGCGTTCAGGCGACTGCCCCACCGGTGCCAGCGCCGCCCAGGCGGCGCTGGTGGCCGCCTTGCCCGGGTTCAGTCTCCGCCAGGCCCGCCTGACCGCCACAACCGGAGCCTGCATTCCGCTCTACACCCGTCCCAGCCGTAACCTCCACTGTCGGGCACCGCCCACGCTTCTCTTCACCTGAATTCCTGATCGTCCAGTCCCGGACTGCGCGTCGTCGACCGCGGCGGGACGACTGGCCGTGTGCGAGCGCCCCTGGCGTCCGTGGCGGCTGATATGAACGTGTGGAGAAACACAATGTTTAACAGCAAGAAACTGAGCGGCGCGGCGGTCGCGCTGGCGTTGGCCGTAAGCGCCCCCGCTGGCGCGGACCAGCCGGGTGAGCCGGCCCGCGCGGACGACCATGCCCCGATCGGGGTGATGGGCGACCACCTGCACGACAAGGGTGAATGGATGGTGTCCTACCGCTTCATGCGCATGCGCATGGACGGCAATCGGGACGGCACCGATGGTATCGACCCCGGCACCATCGTGACGACGGCGCCGAACCGCTTTTTCGGCATGCCCGGCCAGCCCCCCACCCTGCGCGTGGTCCCCGAAACCATGACCACCGACATGCACATGTTTGGCCTCATGTACGCCCCCAGTGACCGCGTGACCTTGATGCTGATGGCCAACTATCTCGAGAAGGAAATGGGTCATGTGACCTGGCAGGGCCCGATGGGAACGACGGTTCTGGGGCGCTTCACGACCCGCACCGAAGGGCTTGGCGACACATCGATCAGCGCCCTGGTGGGACTGTTCGACAATGGCAGCCAGCGGGCCCACCTGACCCTGGGTCTGTCCCTGCCGACCGGCGACATCGAGGAGAGCGGGACCGTACTGACCCCGATGGGGATGACGCCGAGTCTGCGTCTGCCGTATCCGATGCAACTCGGCTCCGGCAGCTACGATCCCATCCTCGGCATCACCTGGGCGGGAAGGGCGAACGCCTGGGGCTGGGGGGCGCAATGGCGCAGCGTCCTGCGGGTGGCGGACAACGACGAGGACTACCGACTGGGTGACGAGCACCGTCTCAATGTCTGGTTAAGCCGGCTGCTCACGCCGGGCGCCAGCCTGTCTCTCCGGCTGGAAGGCTACGACCGGGGCAACATCTCCGGGCAGGACAGGCTGATCATGGCGCCGGTACAAACCGCGGATCCCGACCGCCACGCCGCCCGGCGGCTGGGCCTGGGTATCGGCCTGAACCTGGCCGGCAGCGGTGATCTGGCCGGTCATCGGCTGGCGTTCGAATTCCATGTGCCGCTCTACCAGGACCTCGATGGTCCGCAAATGGAGAGCGACTGGATGCTGACCGCCGGTTATCAATACGCGTTTTAAAGGGGAGCACGAAGCCGACGGGCGGGGTGACCCGCCCGATCGGTCTGTCCGTTGCCGTTTCGATCGGAAGCCGGCGCCGGCGCTGTCAGGAATCCTGCAACAGGTTCGCCAGGCGCTGGTGTTGTTGCCCGATCACGCTGTCGACGACCGGGGCGAGCCCTTCGAACCCCCCTTCCATCACGCCGAAGACCCGGTACGTGAAGGTCACGGTGCTGCCGTCTTCAACCGGGTCGATGCGCCAGGTCATGCGTCCGTCCACGGACAGGTCGACCAGTGGGCCCAGGGCGCCGTTCAGGCGTACCGTCCGCTCCGGTTCGAAAAACACGATGCGCAGGTGTTCGACGGCACCGCCGCTGGCCGGCAGCCGCTCGCAGAAGCATCCACCCAGCCGGGCGTCGATGTACAGGTTGGAGGCATCCGCGCTCCAGCTGTGGTCCGGGTGCCACCAGTCCTCTATCCGGTACATCATGGCCTGCCACACCGCTTCCGGTGTCGCCGCGACTGTGGTGCTGTGCCGCACCGCGAAACCGCCGTCGGCCACTTCGACGACTTCGGCGTGCAGGGGCGCGCTGGTCATCAGAACACAGGCCATCAGGGTTGGCAGACGCATCGTATTCTCCCGGTTCGGTTTCCGTGTCAGCCATTCCGGCGCTGGTAATGATCGGCGATCACCTGGGCGACGCAGGACGTCAACTTGCGCGCAAACGGCACGTGCAGGAACTCGTTCGGGCCGTGCGCGTTCGAATTCGGTCCCAGTACCCCGGTGATCATGAACTGGGCTTCGGGAAATGCGTCGCCCAGCATTGCCATGAACGGAATCGTACCGCCCTCGCCCATGTACATCACGCCCTTGCCGTAAGCCGCCTGCGAGGCGCGTTCAAGCGACTCGTGCAACCACGGTGCGACGTCCGGGGCGTTCCAGCCGGTGGCCGCGTGATCGGGTTCGAAGTTCACGCGGGCGCCGTACGGGGGGTCGGATTCGAGGGTCTCTTTCATTTTCCGGGTCGCTTCCTCGCCGTCGACGGTCGGAGGCAGGCGCATCGAGAGTTTCAGAGACGTGTGCGGGCGCAGCACGTTACCGGCGGATTCCAGCGACGGCAGTCCATCGGCACCGGTGACGGAGAGTGCGGGCCGCCAGGTGCGATTGAGGATGCGATCCACATTGTCCGAACCCATGGGGCCGACGCCGTCAACGAACGGATAAGGCGTATAGATCTCGTCACCCAGGGCTTCGGCCATGCGCTGGACCTGTTCGATCCGTTGCTGCGGTATTTCCGCATGCAGAAAGTCGGGCAGGATTTCTCCGGTGGTTTCATCCTCCAGCCGGCTGATCAGCCGGCGCAGTACGCGGAAGCTCGACGGCACCACGCCCGAGGCATAGCCCGAATGGACGCCCTCGCCGAGCACGTCCGCCCGGAGTTCGCCGGCCGTCATGCCCCGCAGTGACACCGTCAACCACAGTTGCTCGTAATTGCCGGCGCCCGAATCAAGGCAGATCACCAGGGAGGGCGTGCCGATGCGGTCCATCAGGTGATCGATGTAATGCGGCAGGTCGTAACTGCCCGATTCCTCGCAGGCTTCGATGATGACCACGCAGCGCGCGTGCGGGCGCTGTTCGCGCTGCACCGCCATGATGGCGGTGAGCGAGCCGTAGGCGGCGTAACCGTCGTCGGCGCCGCCGCGACCGTACAGTTTTTCATCCTTGATGACCGGCTTCCACGGACCGAGATCGTCGGCCCAGCCGGTCATCTCCGGCTGTTTGTCGAGGTGGCCGTAGAGCAGGATGGTGTCGTCGTCAACGCTGTCCCCCTGGCCTGGAATTTCCATGAAAATCAGTGGTGTACGCCCTTCCAGGCGCACCACCTCGGCCGTCATTCCCGGCAGATCCTGCGCTTTGCACCAGTTGAAAATCTGGTTGACCGCGTCTTCCATGTACCCGTGCTCGTCCCAATCCGGGTCGAAGTGCGGTGACTTGTTGGGAATCTTGATGTACTCGACCAGTTCAGGAACGATCTCGTCGTTCCACTTCTCGTCGACGAACTGCTGCAGGGCTTGCTGGTCCATGGGTGGCGGGTTCCTCGGTGGTTTGACGAAACCGGAATTATCTCACGCCGCCTGGCGCGGCGCAGGTATGGCGCTGCGGCGGTGAACCGGTCACGTGCCCGCGCCGGATGAGCAGAACCGGTTTTCGGGGAACCCGCTCGCGGGCGCGTCTGCTATGCTTGCCGCAATCCGCCGTCCGGGGCATTCGCCGTCGCGGCGCGGAGTGCGCAACGATCACCCGTTCCGGCAGGGCCGGATAACCCATAAGAACAGCGGAGAGAACACGTGAGCACCCAAACCGATCTACCCGACGCACCCAATATTCCGCCCGGCGAAATCCTTGGACACCCCAAGGCCCTGTGGCAGCTTTCCAACATCGAGATGTGGGAGCGCTTTGCCTATTACGGCATGCGCGCACTGCTGGCCGTTTATGTTTCGGTCACCTTTTTCGAACACCTCGGCGACCAGGCCAATGCCGAGGCCAGCCTGGTTTACGGCGGCTACACCGCCCTGGTTTACGCCACGGGCGTCATCGGCGGCTATGTCGCCGACAAGGTTCTTGGATTCCAGCGCTCCATTCTCCTCGGTGCCCTGATCATGGCGGCCGGCCTCGTCATACTTCTGATCGAGGATCTCACCTGGTTCCTGATCGGTCTCGCACTCGTGGTGGCCGGCAACGGTCTGTTCAAGCCCAATATCTCGGCGATGATCGGCGAGCTTTACGCACCCGGTGACGTGCGGCGCGATTCCGGTTTCACGATTTTCTACATGGGGATCAACCTGGGTGCCTTCATCGCACCGTTCATCACGGCCGCTTGGATCGGCGCGGTATTCGGCATGAAGTGGGGCTTTTTCGCGGCCGCGGTGGGCATGATTCTCAGCACCCTGTTCCTGGAAGTCGCCAAGCGGTCGCTGGGGCACGTCGGACGGCCGGACCCGGACAAGCAGGGCTGGGGCCGGTTCTTCATCGTGCTGCTGTGTGTGCTGGCCCTGGTGCCGTTGATCTACTTTCTGCTCAGCGAAAGCACCATCCTCGGGTTCCTGCTTGTCGGGGTCATGATCGGGCTCTCGATTTACTTCATCATTGCCGGCATTCGTTCCGGCGACCGGGTACAACTCCACCGCTACATCGCCATGCTGATCCTGTTCGTCGCGAATGCCTGTTTCTGGTCGTTGTTCGAACAGGCCGGCAGTTCGATGAACTTCTTCGCCCGCGAACACACGACGCCAATGTACGGCAGCATGGAGACCTGGCAGGCGGGCGGTTTCGGCGTGTTTCAATCCGCCAATCCGCTGTTCATCCTTCTTTTCGCCCCGCTGTTCGCCGCCTTGTGGCCAAGACTGGAACGGGTGGGCGTGAATCCGTCGATTCCGCGCAAGTTCGCGCTGGGCCTGATCCAGGTGGCGCTGGGTTTCTGGCTGCTGGTGTTCGCCATCAATAATTTCCAGAACGCCCTCGGGCTGGTGCCGTGGATTTTCCTGGCGCTGTGCTACCTGCTGCACACCACGGGTGAGCTGTGCCTGTCGCCCATCGGATTGTCCATGGTGACCAAGCTGGCGGAAAAAAAGGAAACCGGCCTGGCCATGGGTGGCTGGTTCCTGTCCATTGCGATGGCGCAGTACATTGCCGGCATTTTCGCCGCGATCGCATCGGGCGGCGGCGGACATGCCGTGGTCGAAGGGGCGGGTCTCGCGCAATATGCCGATACCTACATGCTTTTGTTCTGGATCGGCCTGAGTTTCGGTGCCGCCTACCTGCTGTTCGCGCCGCTGATCAACCGGTTGATGCACGGCGTGAAGTAAGCGTCTGCGGGCGCCCGTGCTGACCGGCCAGGACGGGCGCCGCGCATTGCGCCGCCGGGGCGCGTTGTTAAAATGCGTATTTTCCCATCCGGAGTTCCCCCATGCGTTCCATTCTCATGGCCGTGCGCGGCCTGACGACAGCCCTGGCCATCGTGCTGCTGGCAGCAGCCTGCAAGCCCTCCGATTCGCCAGTGCAACCCGAAAGTCAGGCTGCCCCGGCGCCGCAGGCCGCGGCTTCGGCACCGGATGAAGCTCCGGCGCCGGCATGGAACGCATTCGTCGATGACTTCATCGAGGCATTTCTCGTTGCTCACCCCGCCTGGGCGGTGGTTCAGGGCCGGCACGAATTCGACGGCCAGCTACCGGACTGGAGCCAGGACGGAATCGCCGCGGAAATCGCCCGGCTGAAAACCCTGCGTGACCAGGCCCGGAGTTTCGCTTCCGCCGACCTCGGTCCGGAAGGGGAATACCAGCGCGATTACCTGTTGGCAACCGTCGACCGCATTCTGTTCTGGATGGACAAGGCGGAGTGGCCGTACGCCAACCCGGCCTTCTACTTCGACTGGCAACTGGACTCGCTGGACCCCAGCCCCTACATCGCCCTCGATTACGCACCGCTGGCCGAACGCATGCAGGCCTTCACGCGCTACGCGGAAAACATTCCCCGTGCCGTTGCCCAGATTCGCGAAAACCTGCGCATGCCGATGCCGCGTACGCGGCTCGAGTACGGCATCGCATCGTTCGGTGGGATGGCGACTTACTTGCGCGACGATGTGCCCGGCGTGTTCGCAGGTGCCGGTGACGAGTCGGCCCAGGCCCGCTTCTCCGAGGCCAATGCCGCGGCCGCCGATGCCCTGACCGAACTGACCGACTGGCTGATTTCCAACCGTGAGTCCGCCACCGAGGACTACGCCCTGGGTGCCGATCTGTTCCGCCAGATGTTGTACGACACCGAACGGGTGGACATCAGCCTGGCCGACCTCGAAGCCATGGGCCGTGAGGACATGCGCCGCAATCAACGGGCTCTGGGCGAGGCCTGCGCCGAGTTCGCGCCGGGCGAAAGCATCCAGGCCTGCTTCGCGCGCATGGCCAATCGCAAGCCGCCGGGCGGCGCGGTCGAGACCGCGCGTGAACAGGTCGAGGAAATCCGGGCATTTCTGGTGGAGCAGGACCTGGTGACGATTCCGGGCCCGGAAAAGGCGCTGGTGGCGGAGTCGCCACCCTACGCCCGGTCGAACTCGGCCTACATCAACATTCCGGGGCCATTCGAGAAGAACCAGCCTTCGGTGTATTACATTTCCCCGCCCGATCCGTCCTGGCCCGAGGAAGTACAGCAGGCCTACATTCCCGGGGAATCGGACCTGTTGTTCACCTCGGTGCACGAGGTCTGGCCGGGACATTTCCTGAATTTCCTGCACGCCAACCGGGCCGAGTGGATTTTCGGGCGCCTGTTCGTCACCTACGCCTTTGGCGAAGGCTGGGCGCACTACACCGAGGAGATGATGCTGGAAGCGGGCTTGCGCGACGCATCGGCCGAAACCCGTATCGGCCAGATTTCGAACGCGCTGCTGCGCAATGCACGCTTCCTGTCGGCCATCGGCCTGCATACGCAGGGAATGAGCGTGGCGGAGTCAGAACGCCTGTTCATGGAAGAGGCCTACCAGGACGAGGGCACTGCCCGGCAGCAGGCTGCGCGTGGCACCTACGACCCCGCCTACCTCAATTACAACCTGGGCAAGCTGATGATCCGGCAGTTGCGCGAAGACTGGACCGAGGGCCGCGGCGGGCGTGATGCCTGGCGCGAATTCCACGACACCTTCCTGTCCTTCGGCGGGCCGCCGATTCCGCTGGTACGCGCACGCATGCTGGGCGGAAAAGCCGGACACGTCGATGGAGATTGAATTCTACGGCGCGGCCGGTGAGGTCACCGGCTCGTGTCACGTGCTGCGCACCGGCAGCCACACGGTATTGCTGGACTGCGGCCTGATTCAGGGCAGCCGCCGCGACGAGGCACGCAACGCCGACCCGTTTCCGTTCGACGCGGCGGACATCGATGCGGTCGTGCTCAGTCACGCCCATCTCGACCACAGCGGCCGCCTGCCGCTGCTGGTCAAACGCGGTTTCCGCGGCCCGGTATTCGCGCAGAACGCGACCGGCGAGTTGGTCGCCATCCTGCTGGCCGATGCGGCCCACCTGGCCGAGCGCGATGCGGAATACCACTCGCGCAAGACCGGCAAGCAGGTCAAACCGCTGTTCACCGTGGCCGAGGGCGCCGAGGTGATGCGCCAGATGCGGGGCGTGAAATACCACGAAATCTTCGACGTCGTCCCCGGCGTCCGGGCGCGTTTTCGCGACGCCGGTCACATTCTCGGCTCGTGCGCGGCGGAACTCTTCATCGAAACCGAAGCCGGCAGCCGCACCGTGGTCTTTTCCGGGGATCTCGGCCAGTACGACACCCCCATTCTGCGGGATCCCGATCCGATCGACGAAGCGGATGTCGTGCTGATGGAGTCGACTTACGGTAACCGCCGTCACCGCGACCGCGAAGCAACCGTGCGGGAAATCGGCGAGATCATCCGGGCCGCCCGCGCCAGCCAGGGCAACATTCTGATTCCCGCCTTTGCCATTGGTCGCAGCCAGGAAGTGCTGTACCAGTTGGGTAAACATTACGAGGAATGGGGACTCGATCGCTTCCAGATTTTCCTCGACAGCCCCATGGCCGTCGAGGCATCCAGGGTGTATTGGGAGAACTCCCACCTGTACGACGAGGAGGCCAGCCGGCTGCGCTCGGGGAACGGGGGCATGCCGCTGCTGCCCAACCTGCGGCTGACCCGGGATACCGAGGATTCCATTGCCATCAACCGCCTGCGCGCCGGCGCCATCATCATCGCCGGCAGCGGCATGTGCAACGGCGGGCGCATCATCCACCATCTCAAGCACAACCTGCCCAGCGAAAAAAACCACGTCATCATTGTCGGCTACCAGGCCTACGGGTCGCTGGGACGGCGACTGGTGGACGGGGCGGAGCGCGTCCGTATCCATCGCACAGACGTGGCGGTCAAGGCCACCATCCACACCGTCGGTGGACTGTCGGCGCATGGGGATCTGGAGGATATGTCGCGCTGGTACGGCCACATGAAAGGCCATCCGCCGGTGTACCTGGTGCACGGCGAGCGGGACTCGCAGGCAGCGTTCAAAACCCATCTGCAGGAGCGTTTCGGTTGCCGGGTCGCCCTTCCGGAACCGGGCGAAACGCTCGATTTGTCGCGCCTGCCCGGCTGATCCGGGTCTGTTGCGGAAATGGTTTCCGCCGGGCGTGACTAAAGATCGGCCAGCATGAAGCGATTGCAGCCCGAGTGCCCGGTCGCGCCCAGAGCCCCATCGATCTCCGCGAAGCCGTGCTTTTCGTACAACCGCCGCGCCTGTCCCATGGACTCCAGGGTTTCCAGGTAACACTGCCTGTAGCCCGCAGTTCGCGCGGCCTCGAGAATCATCCCCAGCAGCCGGGTGCCGAGTCCGGTGCCCCGCAGTTCCTGCCGAAAATACATCTTGCGCAGCTCGCACACGCCGGAATCACCGCCCGCCAGCGGACCCAGGCCGCCGCATCCAAGAACCCTGTCGCCCTGCTCGATGACGAAAAACGCGGAACCGGGCGCCGGGTAGGACTGGTACATGGCATCCACTTCCGGGTCCTCGATCGAATAGCCGGGGCCGACCGCTCCGAACTCGGTCATGACGTCCCGGATGATGCGCGCCACCGCCGGATTGTCGGCCCGGCGAATGGGCCGTATCCGAAAATCCCGGCCGGCCCGGGCATAGCGAAGTGCACGCGCATAGCGATCCAGGCCCGCCACAACCGCTTCGCGTTCGCCGGGCGCCATGAAGGCCAGCGCCTCGACCACCAGGTCATCCGCGTGGCCGTGGATTCGCCGCAGCGCGCGCCGCCCGGCGTTCGTCAGTGACAACAGCCGCCGCCGGCCGTCTCCCGGATCAGGCCCGGCACGGATCTCACCCCGTTGTTCCAGGCCGGCGACCAGCCGGCTCACCGTCGACTTCTCCAGCACCAGCCGCTCTCCCAGCTCCGACGCCGCCGCCTCGCCCAGCACTTCCAATTCGGTCAGCAGATGGCACTCCGACACGGAATGCCCATCGAAACAGTGCCGCGAGTCGAGCAGGTGCAACTCCCGCACCATCTCCCGCGAAGCCCGCCGGATGGATGAAACCAAATCGCTCATGGTTGCAAATTACCATCAATAAGTTGCAGCATACAACTAAATGCGAGGCCCGTTGCCCGACCCCACCGAGGGCGTCGACCCGAAAACACCAAAGGCCTGTCGGACCCGGGCCTGTTTCCCCTGTCAAGGATGCCGAGCGAGAAGAAGCCGACGGGTCGGCTGGACAGGGATGTCCAGCTAGGTCCGCAGGGGCAGGATGCCCCATCGGACCGCGGCCCCAAAGGCGCTCGCCGGGCGAGGGAAGCCGAAGGCCATCCACCCAGGGGAAACAGGCCCGGGTCCGGCAGGCCGTCCGGCGCCCAAAGAAGCCGACGGGTCGGCCAGGTACGGATGTCCAGCCAGGTCCGCAGGGGCAGGATGCTCCTCGGACCGCGGCCACAAAGGCGCTCGCCGGGCGAGGGAAGCCGAAGGCCATCCGCCCAGGGGCAACAGGCCCGGGTCCGGCAGGCCGTCCGGCGCCAGGCGACTTGGCGAGTTTTCCTGAATCCGAACAGGAGATCTGCCAGGTTCATCGCCCCTGACGCGAAAGCCGAACGCCGGGAATACGTCTTCGAAGGACAATCGCCGGATTCGGCCGATTCATTCAGGAGCGGACCGCAAACGGAGACGAACGAAAAACTTGCGAATCTCCTCGGCCCAGAGCACCGAACTCGCGGTCAGGACCATGAGGCCGACGTCGGCGACCGCGACGGGCTGCGTGTGGAACAGGGCATTCATGGGCGGCCAGTAGAGCACCAGCACCTGGAGCAGGACGCTGAGGATCAGCCCGCCGAGCATCCAGCGATTGCGCATCAGGCCCAGACCAAACGCCGAGCGGGTGGCCGACTGACAGTTGACCACGTTGAACCACTGGCAGGCGGCCAGCACGGTGAAGGTCTCCGTCTGGACCTGCACCAGTGGCACACCCTGGGACACGCGCCAGGCGAAGTAACTGAAGGTGGATGCCGCCATCACCGGCGTCATCAGCGCGACCCGTTTGAGCAAGTCCGCGCTGAGCAGAGGCCGATTCAATTCCACCGGTCGCTGACGCATCTCGTCGCCTTCCGGCGGTTCCATGATCAGGTTTACCGTCACGGTGCCCTCGGTGACGATATTGATCCACAGGATCTGTACCGCGGCCAGCGGCAGCGGGTAGCCGAGCAGAAGGGCGGACATCAGCACCACGATCTCGGCCATCGAGGTCGCGAACAGGTAAAGGATGACCTTGCGCAGATTGCGGTGAACCAGGCGGCCTTCGCGCACGGCGTGCACGATGGTGGCGAAATTATCGTCGGTGATGACGATTTCCGCGGCTGACTTGGCCACTTCGGTACCGGTCAGGCCCATGGCGACACCGACGTCGGCCTTGATCAGCGCCGGCGCATCATTGACCCCGTCGCCGGTCATCGCGACGACCTCGCCGCGGTCCTGGTATGCCTTCACGATGCGCAGCTTCTGCTCCGGGTGTACCCGGGCGAATACCGCAGCGCGACCGGCTTTTTCCCGCAGCTGGTGGTCGGCCATTCCGGACAGTTCACTGCCGTCGATCGCGAGATCGCCTTCACCGGCGATGCCGAGCGATTCCGCCACCGCCATGCCGGTGAGCTTGTGGTCGCCGGTAACCATGACGGGCCGCATACCGGCCTGGCGGCATTGTTCCACGGCGCGGCGAACCTCGTTTCTCGGCGGGTCCATTTCGCCGGCCAGCCCGAGCAGTGTCAGCCGACCCGCGAACCCGGAGAAGTCCGCGGTGGCATCCAGGCCGGTGCCATCGACCCGCGCGAAAGCCAGCACACGCAAGGCCCGTCCGGCCAGCGTGGCAGCGGCCTTGAGTACCAGTTCGCGGCGCCGTTCGTCCAACGGCTCTGCACTTCCGTTGTCCCAGACGTGACCGCACATGGCGACAATGGCCTCGGGCGCGCCCTTGAACGCCACGAACGAATCGCCGCTGTCCGGATCACAATGTGCTGTGGCCATCATGCCGGCATCCGCATCGAACGGGATGTCGCCGTGGCGGTGCCAACAGCGGCCCAGATCGTCCAGGTCGATGCCGGCCTTGCGCGCCGCGGTCAGCAAGGCGGCCTCGGTGGGGTCGCCCAGCGCACGCCAGCGGGTGTCGCTCCCATCGGGTGGCACCAGCCGCGCATCGTTGCACAGCGCGGCGACCGTGAGCAGAGTGGCGAGTGCGGGGTCTGTGGTCGGATCGATGCGCTCGTCGTGTTCGAGAAAATCGCCCCGGGGCTGGTAACCCGCGCCGGTGATGTCGATGATCCGTCCCGGTGCCAGCCACACCGCGGTTACGGTCATTTCGTTGCGCGTCAGGGTGCCGGTTTTGTCCGCGCAGATCACCCGCGTGGAGCCCAGCGTTTCAACGGCCGAGAGGCGCCGCACGATGGCGCCGTGACCCGCCATGCGCTGCATGCCCACGGCCAGCGCGATGGTCATGGCCACCGGCAGGCCTTCGGGAACCATCGATACCATCTGGCTGATCGCCACCATGAAGATTTCCACGGTGTCCATGCCCCGCATCAGTCCGAAGCTCATGACCGCGACGAACAAGGTGACCGCGCCGGCGACGAGGTACCGGCCGAATTGCGCGATCGAGCGTTCGAGGGGGGTTTTCGGCGCCCGGGATTCGACCGTCATGCGCGCGATCTTGCCCATCTCGGTCGCCGTGCCGGTGGCGGTGACCACCGCCCGTGCGTGACCGGCGGTAATGTAGGTGCCGGAGTAGACCATGTTGGCCCGGTCGGCGAGCAGGGTGTCTTCCGCCAGCGTTTCAACCGACTTGCGCACCGGCAGCGATTCACCGGTCAGAGTGGCTTCCGCGGCTTCCAGCGCGCTGGACTCCACCAGCCGCGCATCCGCGCCGACGCCGTCGCCGGCGGCCAGGACCAGCAGGTCACCGGGCACCAGGTCACGGGTATCGACTTCCACTTCCTCGCCGTCGCGTACAACCCGGGCGCGCGGGCTGGAGAGCCGGCGCAGGGCTTCCATGGCGCGTGCGGCGCGGCCTTCCTGGAACCAGCCGATCAAGGCATTGATGATGACGACGATGAGGATGACCGCGGAATCGCCGTGTCGGCCCAGTGCGAACGCGAACAGGGCGGCGATGAAAAGAATGTAGATCAGCGGCGACTGAAACTGTTCGAAAAAGCTGCGCCAGACCGACCGGCGAGGCCCTTCCGGCAGGTCGTTGGGGCCATGCTGCCGCCGGCGCGCTTCCACTTCGGCGACACGCAGTCCGCTGTCCGCGGCGGATTCCAGAGCCGTGAGCGCGGCTTCGGGGCCCAGTCCGTGCCAGGGCCGGTCAGGGTTTTCCATGGCGAATTGATGTCAGCACGGCCGCCGCCAGGGGACACGGCCGCGCCGGCCGAAAAGGGACTATCCGTGCCTGTCGCTCAGAGTACTCACGATGCGTGCGAACGGCAAACCCCGGGCCCGCAGCAGGACCAGCAGGTGGTACAGCAGATCGGCCGACTCATCGGCCAGTTCCCTGTCGTCGCCGGCCGCCGCCGCCAGCGCGGTCTCCACGCCTTCCTCGCCGACCTTCTGGGCGATGCGGCGCACGCCTTCTTCGAGCAACTCCGTGGTATAGCTGCCCGGGGGGCGTTCGCGGTCGCGTTGGGCGATCAGATTCTCCAGCCGGGCCAGAAAGGCCAGATCGGGCGCGCAGTAACCCATGTCGCCGGCTTCATCGAAACAGGTGTCGGAGCCCCGGTGGCAGGTCGGACCGTCGGGTTGCGCCAGCACCAGCAGACTGTCCCGGTCGCAGTCCGCATGCACGGCTGTTTGGGTCAGGGTGTTGCCGGAAGTTTCGCCCTTGGTCCACAGCTGCTCGCGCGAACGGCTCCAGAAGGTCACACGGCCGGATTCCAGGGTGCGTGCCAGCGCTTCCCGGTTCATATAGGCCTGCATCAGAACGCGGCCGTCGAAAGCGTGTTGCACGATGGCCGGCAGCAGGCCGCCGGACTTGTCCCAGTCGAGTTGGTCGAATTGATCCGGGTCGGTGATCAGCATGGTCGTACCTCGATGCCGGCAGCCTGGAGCTGGCGTTTGAGTTCGGGAATGGGAATCTGTCCGGAATGGAACACCGTCGCGGCCAGGGCGGCGTCGACATCAGCCACCCTGAAGACATCGATGAAGTGCTGTTCCGCGCCGGCGCCTCCGGAAGCGACCAGCGGGATTGGCAATACGTCGCGCGCGGCGGTCAGTTGAACCTCATCGTAGCCATCGCGGGTGCCGTCCGAGGACATGCAGTTGAGCACCACCTCGCCGGCGCCGCGGTCGACGACCTCGGCCAGCCAGTCCAGGGTGCGGCGGCCCGGCTCGCGCATCGCGTCCGGCGTACCGGTGTGCGAGCGAACCGTCCATTCGCCTTCGCTGCCGGTGGAGTCGACGCCGACGACCACGCACTGGCTGCCGAAGGCCCGTACCAGGTCATCGATCAGGCCCGGGCGTTCCAGCGCCGGCGTGTTCACCGAGATTTTATCGGCGCCCTGCTCCAATACCCGCCCGGCCGCCTCGACCGACCGGATGCCGCCGGCGACACAAAAAGGAATATCGATGGCCTCCGACACCCGGCGCACCCAGTCCACATCCACGCTGCGCCCTTCCGGGCTGGCCGTGATGTCATAGAACACCAGTTCGTCCGCACCCTCGTCGCGGTAACGGCCGGCGAGTTCGATGATGCCGCCCATGACGCGGTGATTGCGGAAGCGCACGCCCTTGACCACCTGGCCATCGCGCACGTCCAGGCAGGGCACGATGCGGCGCGCCACGCCGGCGGGAGACGGGGTCGTCAACGGATGGCCTCCAGCGCTTCCTCGATGGAGAAGCAGTTTTCCAGCAGGGCCTTGCCCGAGATCGCCGCGGCCGCTCCGGTGCCAACCAGTTCCTGGAGGTCGCGCAAGCCCGACACGCCCCCGGAGGCCTGGACCTGCACGTCGGGATACCGCCGCACGAGCTGACGGTAGAGGTCGAGGTTGGGGCCGTGCAGGGCACCGTCCTTGCCGATGTCGGTGCACAGCACGTGCCGCAGGCCTTCAGCGCACAGGCGGTCCATCAGGTGCCAAAGGGTGACGGAACCGGTTTCGGTCCAGCCGTGGGTGCGCGGCCAGGGTACGTGGTTTTCGTCCAGTGCAATGTCCAGTGCCGCGACCAGGTGGTCGGGCCCGAACTGCTGCAGCCACCCGGTGAAAACGTCAGGCCGGGTGACGCAGACCGTGCCCACGACGACCCGGTCCGCGCCGTGTTCCAGGCGCAGGGCGATGTCCTCGTCCGTGCGCACGCCGCCACCGGTCTGAACCGATTGGGGTGCGGCCGCCAGCAACTTCAGCAGCGGGCCGGTGTCGGCACCCTCGCCGTCGCGCGAGGCGGCGAGATCGACCACGTGCAGCCATTCGGCGCCGGCCTCGGCGTAGGCGGCCGCCAGTTTGGCGGCATCCACATCGTAGCGGCTCACGTCCGCGAAATCGCCGTGGCGCAGCCGCACCACGTCGCCGTCGAGAAGGTCGATTGAAGGGATCAGGTACACGGGTTTCCCCTGTCAGTCAGCTTGAAAGAAACGCCCGCAGCAACCGGCTGCCGGCCGCGGCCGAGCGTTCCGGATGAAACTGCGCGCCGAGAAAATTGCCGGTCCGGACCACGGCACTGAATGCTTCACCGTGGTAGCTGCTGGCCAGGGTCCAGGCTCCGGTCGGCGCGGCGTAGGAGTGCACAAAATAACACCATGCGCCGTCCAGCAGATCGCCGACCGGGTCATCGGCCTGGCGTCTGAGAGCGTTCCAGCCCATGTGTGGCACCCGCAGACCGGGTCCGCCCCGCAGGCGGCGCACCCGTGCCGGGATCAGGCCCAGCAATGGCACATCGCCCTCTTCGGACGACTCGAACAACAGTTGCATGCCCAGGCAGATGCCCAGAACGGGTTGGGTCAGGTTACGGATCACGTCAACCAGGCCGTGGCCGCGCAATACGTCCATGGCACGTCCGGCAGCTCCGACGCCGGGCAGCAACACGCGCGATGCCCGCCGGATCCGATCCGGGTCGGCGGTGAATTCGGGCTCCTCACCGAGACGCCGCAGCGCGTGCAGCACGGACGCGATGTTGGCGCCGCCACTGTCGACCACGACGACGCTCACAGCCGCCCCTTGGTGCTGGGCAGTTCGTGCCCGCTGCGCGCCAGTGCCGGTCGCAGTGCGCGGCCGGCGCCCTTGAACAGCGCCTCGACCATGTGATGCGTATTCTCGCCGCTGACGGTGAGGTGCATGGCGGCACCCACCGACTGGCTCAGGGAATGAAAGAAGTGGCGCACCATCTCGGTGGACAGACCGCCCACCTGGTCGCGCGGAAAATCAGCCTCGAACACCAGCGCCGGACGACCCGACAGGTCGATGACGACATTCGCCAGCGATTCGTCCATTGGCAGCACGAAGCCGTAGCGGCCAATGCCGCGACGGTCGCCCAGCGCCCGATCCAGCGCCTCGCCAAGCGCCAGCGCGCAGTCCTCGACGGTATGGTGCTCGTCGATTTCCAGGTCACCGTCACAGCTCAGTTCGAGCCGGAAGCCACCGTGACTGGCCAGCTGGTCCAGCATGTGGTCGAAAAATCCGATACCGGTGGCGCACTGGCTGCCGCCGCCGGCATCGAGGTCGACGAAAACCCGGATGTCGGTTTCGGAGGTTTTCCGGGTGACTTCGGCCTGGCGGGGCCGGTTCAGCAGCCGGTGCGCGATATCGCGCCAGGCAGCGTGCTCCGGCCCCAGGCGAATGCCACCTATGCCCATGTTGCGAGCCAGTTCCAGGTCGGTTTCACGATCCCCGATGACCCAACTGTCCTCCAGGTTCAATTCGCCGGATTTCAGGTAGTCGAGCACCATGCCGATCTGCGGCTTGCGGTTCGGCGAACCCTGGTCCGGAAACGTCGTGTCGATGTGCACGGCGTCGAAGCGCACGCCCTGAGATTCGAACAGCGACAGCATTTTGGCCTGAACAGCCTCGTAGGTCTCAGTCGGGTAGGCGTCGGTGCCCAGCCCGTCCTGGTTGCTGACGATGACCAGTTCGTAGCCCGCCGCGCGCAACTCGAGCAGAGCGGGAATGACGCCCGGTACGAGCTCCAGTTTTTCCAGCGTGTCGATCTGCTCGTCCGCCGGCTCGACAATCAGGGTGCCGTCGCGGTCCACGAACAGGATGCGACGTTTGCCGTTCTGGCCACTCACAATTCGGTCTCCCAGGCATCGAGTGCCTCTTCCAGTGCGTCGAGATCCTTCTGGCTGCCGACGGAAATGCGGATGCAGTCCCGCAGCGCCGGGTCCGACGGAAAACCGCGCAGGATGACGCCGCGCGCGGCGCAGAATGTCAGCAGCCCGGCCGCGTCATCGACCCGCACGAGTACGAAATTGGCCTTGCCGGGCCACAGCCGCCGCACGAATGCCCGGCCGGTCAGCAGGTCGACCAGCCGGCTCTTGTTGCGGAGGATTTCGCGCAGCAGGCCTTTCTGCCGCATCACCATGTCCGACTGCAGTCCGCGCAGCGCCAGCGAAACCACCGGGGTTGCCAGCGGATAGGGCGCGATGATGCGCCGCAGCAGGCTGATCACTTCGGGGTCGGCCAGCACGGCGCCGCAGCGCAGCCCGGCCCCGGCCCAGGCCTTGGACAGGGTTCGCAGCACCACGAGATGCGGCGTGCGGCCCACCTGTCCGGCAAACGCGTCGTCGGGGCAGAATTCGGCATAGGCCTCGTCGACAATGATCAGGGCGCGTCCCTCGGCCGCCGTCAGCAGTCTTTCGAGGAAGGCCGGATCGACGACGTCGCCGGTGGGATTGTTGGGTGAGGTGAGATACACCAGCCGGATACGGTCGTCGGTGCGAACGGCTTCCAGCACGCCGGATTCATCCAGGCTGAAGCCGGACTCGAAATCCCGGGGCACCGACACGACGTCCGCGCCCTGTGCCTGGGCGGCGATGCGGTACATGCCGAAGGTCGGCGGGCAGTGCAGAATGGCGTCCCGTCCGGCGCGGCAGAAGACGCGGGTGAGCAAATCGATGCCCTCGTCACTGCCGCGCGTGACCAGCACGTGATCCGCGGGCAGTCCGTAACGCTCCGCCAGGCCTTCCACCAGTGCGGCGGGCTGGGGCTCGGGGTAGCGATTCAGCTCCAGCGGGTGCTCGTCTTCGTCGAACAGCGGCCACGGTGCTTCGTTGGCGTTCAGCAACACACCGCGGCCGGGCGCCTCGAGACGGGCCGAGGAATACGGTTTCATCGCCACGATGTCCGGGCGGGCCAGGTCGGTGACGCTCATGTCGCGTCTCCAATGGCGTTCAGGCGTGCCGTGACCGCCATGCGGTGGGCCTCGAGGCCTTCGACCGCGGCCAGGGTTTCGGCGGTGGGACCCAGACGGGCCAGGCCCTCGGCCGAGGCTTCCTGCAGGGTCATGCGCCGCAGGTAGTCGCCCAGTCCGAGCGCACCGTGCGCCCGCGCCCAGCCGTAGGTGGGAAGAACGTGGTTGGTGCCCGAGCAGTAATCGCCCAGTGACTCCGGGGTCCAGCGGCCGATGAACACCGAACCTGCGTGCCGCACCCGTTCCGCCTGTTTCGCGGCGTCGCGGGTGTTGATGATCAGGTGCTCCGGTGCGTAGTCGTCGACAATGGCCAGCGCCGCGTCCGGGTCCGCCACCAGAATGATGCGGGCGCTGCGCAGGGACTCGGCCAGGATGCCGGCCCGCCGCGACGCCGGCACCAGCTCCCCCAGGCGGTCGATCACGGCCTGCGCCAGGCGCCGGCTGTCGGTGACCAGCACCACCTGCGAATCCGCACCGTGCTCGGCCTGCGACATCAGGTCCCAGGCGACCAGGGTGGCGCCATCGTCGTCAGTGGCGGAATCATCGGCGATCACCATGACTTCGGAGGGCCCGGCCGGCATGTCGATGGCCGCGCCCTGCGGATCCAGGCTGACCTGCTGTTTGGCCTCGGTGACCCAGGCATTACCGGGACCGAAGATCTTGTCGCAGCGCGGGACCGTTTCCGTGCCGTAGGCCATGGCCGCGACCGCCTGGGCGCCGCCGGCGCGGAACACACGATCGACCCCGCAGCGCCACGCCGCCGCCAGGATTTCGGGTCCGATGTCGCCATCGCGGCCCGGAGGTGAACACAAAACGACTTCTGAACAGCCGGCCAGTTCCGCGGGGACGGCCAGCATCAACACGGTCGAGACCAGCGGCGCGCTGCCGCCGGGCACATACAGGCCGACGGTATTCAGAGGCAGATAGACCACGCGGCACATCACGCCCGGAGCGGTTTCCACCTGACGGTCCACCGGCCGGTCCGCGGCGTGAAACCGGCGAATACGCTCGGCCGCGTCATCAATGGCGGCGGCGAGGTCCGGGTCCAGGGCGTCCCAGGCTTCCTTCATGCGTTCGGGCGGAACTTCCAGCATGTCCGGGCGCACGCCGTCCAGTTTGGCGGTCAGTTCGGTCAGGGCCGTGTCGCCGCCGTTCCGGACCCGGGCGACAATGTCGGACACGCCACCGCTGAGGTCGCCCCGATCGGGGCGCGGCCGCGCCAGCGCCGCACGGCGGGCCTCGGGTGCCAGGGCGTTCCAGTCGAGAATGTCGAAGCGCGGTGGGTTCATCCGAGCATTTTCTCCACCGGCAGTACCAGGATGGCGGAAGCACCCACGGCTTTCAGCGCTTCGAGGTGTTCCCAGAATACGGTTTCGACACAGACGGCGTGTATGGCGATGCGGTCGGAACCTTCCAGCGGCATCACCGAGGGGTGCTCGACACCGGGCAGAAGCTCGGTGATCTTGTCCAGGGCTTCACGCGGAGCGTGCAGCATGACGTACTTGCTCTCCGCGGCCTGCAACACGCCTTCGAGCCGGGCCAGCAGCCGGTCCAGCAGTTGCTGCTTTTCATCCGGCAGCGGCGTGGACGGGCTGTACAGCGCCGCCTGGCTGCGGAACAGGACTTCCAGTTCCCTGAGGTGGTTGGCCCGCAGGGTCGAGCCGGTCGAGACCAGGTCGGAAATGGCGTCGGCCGTGCCCAGCCCCGGAGCGATTTCGACCGAACCGGACAGCTCCACGGCCTGCACGGTAACCCCCTGTTCGCCCAGCAGGGCCCGGGTCAGCGCCGGGTAGCTGGTGGCCACACGTTTGCCCTGCAATTCCTGCAGGCTGCCGATTTCAAGGTCCTCGGGAACCGCCAGCGACAGCCGGCACTGTCCGAAGCCCAGTTTGCGCAGGCAGGTGAGCCCGGTGCCGCCGTTTCGCTCCAGCATCACTTCGCGAGCGATGTTTTCCCCGACAATGCCGAGTTCGCAGACGCCATCCAACAGCATTCGGGGGATGTCGTCGTCGCGCACGAGCAGCAGGTCGACCGGAAAATCCTGGCCGAACCAGAACAGTTTGTCCTTGCTGTGGGCGAAGCGCAGGCCGCAGCGTTTCAGAACGCCGAGTGAACGGTCGGACAGCCGGCCCGACTTCTGGATGGCGACGCGGAGTCGGCTCATGTTTTGCTCCCGGCAAATCGGTCCAGTACCGTGCGGTAGCCGCCGGTACCCATTTCGAGAAATCGTGCAACGCGGCCGATAGTGGTCACGCTGACTTCCGTCAGTTCGCTGATATCGCGATAAGTCATGCCCTGGTCCAGCAATTGCGCGACTCGCCAGCGGTCCACCATGGCCTCGATTTCGGCCGGTGTGCACAAGTCCTCCAGAAAGCGTTCCGCCTCGTCGGCGTTGGCCAGGGAGGCGATGGCTTCGCACAGGGATTGCGCGGCGCTTTTCAGTTCATGGTCCTGGGTCTGGTCGTGGTGTTTCATGGCTTTGTTTTTCGTTCAAAGATCCGCTGGCGATGTCATTTATTTGTAATAATGTAATAGCGTGCTATTACAATAATAAACGGACGACGATCGCATCGCAAGCTTTGCGGGCCACCGTGTTCGGCGTGCGGGGGGGCGAAGCACCACACTTCGGTACGAAGCCGGGGCACGGCATGCGCTTAAACCCTTTGTTTCGGCGGGGCATCCAAAGGGTGTGATCCACTGACCCGTTTTGCAGGGAGCCCGACTGATGACCATGAAAGGATGGAAGCCATGGGTGTTGCTGGCGCTACTGGGCGCGGCGTCCTGGGCGCATGCCGAGGTAAGCCGCACCGAGGAGTTCAACTATCCGCTCAACGATGGCGGCCGTGTCAGCCTGAGCAATATCAACGGTGATATTCGTGTCACCGGCGGAAATGACGGCGCGGTGACCATCGTCGCCACCCGCCGCGCCAACAGTGAAGAGGCCCTGGAGCGGCTGAAAGTGGTCATTGATGCGAGTCCGGACGCCATCATTATCGAAACCAGGCGTCCCGAGAGCCGCTGGAGTTGGAACAACAGCGGTGGTGGCAGCGTGGCCTATGAGCTCACCGTGCCTGAATCGGCCCGGCTCGACGGGGTCTCCACCGTCAATGGCGACGTCACGGTCTCAGGCGTCGGCGGCGAAGTGCGGGCCGAAACGGTCAATGGCGACCTGGAACTCGATGGCCTGGCCGCGGATGCCGGCCTGGACACTGTCAATGGCGCCATTCGGGCCCGCTTCAGCCGGGTCGGTGGCAATCAGCGGATATCGGCGGACACTGTCAATGGGCGCATCGAACTCGACCTCCCCGCCGATACCAGTGCCCGCGTCACGGCCGACACGCTCAACGGTGGCATGGACGTCGGTGACTTCGGCCTCGAGGTGGACAAGGGTTACGTGGGGCGTGAGGTCGACGGTGACATCGGCTCCGGCGACGCCCGTATCAAGCTGGATACGGTCAACGGTACCATCCGGCTCCGTCGCTACTGAGGCGGACTGTGGTGGGCGGGGCCCGGACGCCCCTTGCCCCGTGGCTGCTTGCAATCGTCGGTTTGAGATATATCATGGATATATCAAGAATGTTGCCGGCGGGCGCCCATGACCGAAATCTCGTGGCGCGGGGTGTTCCCTGCGCTCACCACCAAGTTCACCGCTGATGACCGCCTGGACTGGGAGGCCATGGAACGGCATCTGGCGTTTCAGATCGATGCCGGCGTCCATGGCCTGATCATCCTCGGTTCGCTGGGCGAAAACGCCACCCTCTCCCCGCAGGAAAAACTCGAAATCGTCCGTTTTTTCGCTGGCGCCGATCGGTCCGGCCGGCCGTTGATCGCCTGTATCGCGGAATCCTCGACCCGGCGCGCCTGTGACTTCGCGGCGGCGGCGGCCGATGCCGGCGCCGATGGATTCATGCTGCTTCCGCCGATGCGTTATGTCGGTGACGGGCGGGAGACGCGAACCTTTTTGAACACCGTGTCGAACGCCACTGACCGGCCGTTGATGCTTTACAACAACCCCATCGCCTACGGCACCGACCTGACGCCGGAGGACTTCGCGCGGCTGGCGGAAAATCCGCGGTTCGAGGCGATCAAGGAATCCTCGGCGGACACCCGCCGGATTCCGGAAATTCGCCGTCTGACCGGAGACCGCTACGCTCTGTTCTGCGGGGTTGACGATCTCGCGCTGGAATCCTTCGCGCTGGGCGCCGACGGTTGGGTCGCGGGCCTGGTCGTGGCGTTTCCCGCCGAGACGGTTCGCCTGTGGGAGTTGACCCGTGCCGGCCGCTGGGACGAAGCCCGGACCCTGTACGAGTGGTTTCTGCCGCTGCTTCATCTCGACATTGGCCCGCACTTCGTACAGCAAATCAAACTCGTCGAGGCCCTGATGGGGGTGGGTAGTGCCCGGGTTCGCGGTCCCCGGCTGCCCCTGAACGATGAAGCCGCCAGCCGGATCGAGTCCGTTCTCGAAGCCGCTCTGGCCGAGCGGCCGGAGTTGGACTGAGGCATGGCGGTTTCGCAGACAGTCGCCGCCAGCTCTTCCGGCATGGCCCCCGCCACCAGCCTCGCCAGCCAGGCGTACACCCGGATCGAGGAACAGCTCGTAACCCTGCAACTCGCTCCCGGCGCCCTGGTGTCCGAAGGGGAACTGATCGAATTGACCGGCATCGGGCGCACGCCCGTGCGTGAAGCGATCCAGCGCCTGGCCAGCCAGGAACTGTTCCAGGTGATTCCACGCAAAGGGCTGCTGGTCGCGCCGGTGAGTCAGTCGGCCATGCTGGACATACTCGAAACGCGCAAGCCGCTGGAGCGGCTGATCGTTCACCGCGCGGCGCTGAGCGCCCGCGATGAGCAGCGCAGCGCCCTGTCTTCACTCGCCCGCGACATGGCGACCGCGCATGAGCGCTTCGACCGGTTCCTGCGGCTCGACCACGATCTGGACAAGCTGCTGGACGCATGTGCGGAAAACCCGTTCGCCTCCAGCGCCCTGGAGCCCCTGCGCACCCACAGCCGGCGTTTCTGGTATTTCCACCGGGAGCGGGTGCAACTGTCCGACGCCATTGCCGCGCACGCGCAGCTTGCCCGGCTCGTTGCGAGGCGTGATTTCAATGGCGCGCAAAGAGCCTCCGACGCGACCATTGCGGTGCTGGAACGGCTCGTGGGCGGCATCGACCGGGTGAGCTGAACGATGAGTCGGGAAAAACCCCGTTGCATCGTGATCGGTGCCGGCATCGTCGGCGCCAGTTGCGCCTGGCATCTCACCCGGCGCGGCGCCGACGTCACCGTCGTCGACCCGGAGCAACCCGGCCAGGCCACCAGCTACGGCAACGCCGGCTGTCTTTCCACCTCCTCCATATTTCCGTTTTCCTACCCCGGCGTGATCCGGCAGGTTCCGGGCTGGCTGCTCGACCCGCTGGGGCCGATGCGCATCCGCTGGCAGCACTTTCCGCAACTGCTGCCCTGGTTCTGGCGCTTCTGGCGCGCCGGTACACGGCAGCGCGTGAACGCCGTGGCCGCCGCCCAGCACCGGCTGATGGCGACGGTGTTGGAGGATTACGATCAGATATTGCAGGCGACCGGCGCGGGCGGTTTGCGCGAGTCCCGCGGCATGATCCTGTTGTACGGCAGTGAGGCCGAGTACGAGGGCGATCGCTGGCACTACGACCTGCGCGACCGGTTCGGACTGGCCTGGCAACGGCTATCGGCGGGAGAACTGGCTGAACGTGAACCGGCGATTCGCCTCGGCCAGGGGGTCGCCGTGTTCGATCCGGCCTGGCAACACCTGACTTCACCCGCCGACGTGACCCGGACCATCGCCGAGGCCGCCTTCGCCGGCGGCGCACACTGGGTGAATGAAAAAGTCCGGCGGGTGACGGATGACGGGGATGGCGTGACAGCCATTCTGTCCGACGGCAGGCGTCTTGGCGGAGATCGCCTGGTGCTCGCCGCGGGCCCCTGGAGCAATACCCTGCTGGGTCCGCTGGGCGCCCGGGTGCCGCTCACGCCCAAACGCGGATACCACAGCATGCTGTTGCGGCCCAGCGTGCAGTTACACCAGCCCGTCATGCAGTTTTCCGAGTACGTGATGATGACGCCGATGCGGGACGGGTTGCGCGTGGCGGGGACCGCGGAGTTCGCGCGCCTCGATGCCGCGCCGGATTATCGCCGTGCGAAAGCCCTGTTGCAGCACGCGCAGCGATTCCTGCCCGGCCTGGAGGGGGAGGCGGTGACCGAGTGGATGGGGCAGCGCCCGATGATGCCGGATTCACTGCCCGTGATCGGACCGCTTCCAGGCCACCCCAGGGTGTTGTGCGCCCTGGGTCACGGCCATTATGGCCTGACCCAGGGACCGACGACCGGGCGCATCATCGCCGATCTGGCCTTCGGCGACGCGCCGCATCTGGACATCGAGCCGTATTCGGCGGCGCGCTTCTCTGGTGCGCGGGGCTGACGACGATGGCTCACGCTCACCCGCAGCGCCGGGAATTCGACTGCATCGATGCACACACTTGCGGCAACCCGCTTCGCCGGGTGACCTGATGGAACGCGAGTGGATCGAAACCGTGGACTACCACACGGCCGGTGAGCCGCTGCGCATCGTGACCGGTGGCCTGCCGCCCATCCATGGCGAGACCCTGCTGGAACGGCGCCGGTATCTTCGCGAGCACCTGGACCCGTACCGCCGCCTGTTGATGTGGGAACCGCGCGGACATGCCGACATGTACGGCGCCGTGCTGACTCCGCCGGTCAGCGATGACGCGGACATCGGCGTACTGTTTCTGCACAACGAGGGCTACAGCACGATGTGCGGTCACGGCATCATCGCGCTGGTGCATGCGGCGCTGGAAGAAGACCTGTTCGAGGTGGCGGACCCGGATGCGATCCGCATCGACACGCCGGCGGGTCTGATCGTCGCCCGTGCGAATCGGGACGCTTCCGGCCGGGTCGAATCCGTCACGTTTCGCAACGTGCCGTCTTTCGTCCTCGAAATGGAATACTCAGTTCGGGTGGATGACCGCGCCGTGGACATGACCATCGCCTATGGCGGCGCATTTTATGCCTACGTTGATGCCGCGGCGCAGGGCTTTTCGCTGCAACCGGCCGAAGCGCCGCAACTGCGCGAACTGGGTAAACGGATTCGCCGGGCCGTGGCCACCCACTACCGGGTCGAGCATCCGCAGGGCGATGGCGACCTGAATTTTCTTTATGGGACGGTTTTCTGCCTGCGGCGGGATTCCGATCGGCAGTGGCGCAATGCCTGTGTGTTCGCGGATGGTGAGTTCGATCGCAGTCCGACCGGTACCGGGGTCAGCGGCCACGCCGCGATCCTGTGGACCCGCGGCCTGATTGAACTGGACCAGGCCGTGGAAGTGGAAGGGCCGCTCGGCACCACGTTTTCGGTCCGCTGCGTGGAGGAAACCACAGTCGCCGGGCAACGTGCCGTGGTGCCGGAAGTGACCGGCCAGGCGGTGCTTACCGGCCGCCACCGCTTTTGCCTCGATCCCCGGGATCCGTTACCCGGGGGCTTCCTGATCCGCTGATTCCATGCCTGAGGAGCGAACGTCCATGTATCACGTTACCCGCAGCACGATCGCAGAAAAACTCTCCAGGCGCCTGGCCATGACGGCGGCAGCCCTGGTGATTTCCGCCCTGTCGGTGCCAGGCTGGGCCGCACCGTCAGACGGTGAACGGTTTCGCGAGATCTACCAGAAAGAGTGGGAGTTTCGCATGGCCGAATTTCCGCTGTGGGCTTCCGGCAACGGTATCGACGAGCATGCCGCCGAATTGGGCCATGTAGCGGAAGCGGACCAGAAGCGGCGTTACGAATACTGGCGTCGTATCCGCACCGAACTGGATTCCATCAGCTGCGAGCGGCTCGAGCGGGCTGAGTGCATCAACTACCGGTTGTTCGTCAAGCAGATCGACGATTTCCTCGCCGCCTACGAGACCCGTGCCTACCTCATTCCATTCAACAGCGACTGGGGTTTTTACATGGAATGGGGCCGTCTGCCCGCGGATACGGACTTCACGTCGCTCGCCGACTACCGGAATTACCTTTCCCGCCTGAGCCAGATCGGCCCGGTCATGGACGAGTACATCGAACTGATGCGAACCGGCATTGAAATCGGCATGACCCAGCCGCGGGTGATCCTCGACGGCCGCGACCAGCCCATCCGGCGGCAATTGGTGGAGCGGCCGGAACAGAGCCCGTTCTTCGCTCCCTTCCTGAACATGCCCGAAACCCTCGACAACGGGGTGCGCGCGGAGCTGCTCGAACAGGCCGGCGAAGTGATCGGCCAGGGCGTGGTGCCCGCCTACCGCCGCCTGTACGATTTTTTTCACGGCGAATACGTACCCGGGGCGCGCCGCACACTGGGCGCGTATGAACTGCCAGGCGGTGAAGCGTTTTACGCGGCGGAAATCCGCCGTTACGCGACGGTTGATCTGTCGCCGCGGGAAATCCACGACATCGGGCTGAGCGAAGTGGCCCGCATTCGCGCGGAGATGGATGCGGTCATCGAAGAGACCGGATTCGAGGGCGAGTTTGCCGACTTCATCACCTTTCTTCGCACCGACCCCCGGTTTTACGCAAAGTCGCCGCGTGAATTACTGGCGACCGCGTCGTACTACGCCAAGAAGATCGACGGGCGGCTGCCCATGCTGTTCGGTCATCTCCCGCGGCAACCCTACGGCGTGGCGCCGGTTCCTGACGAACTGGCCGAGTTCTACACCGCCGGCCGTTACGTGGGTGCGCCGCTCGAAGCGCATCGTGGTGGTTATTACTGGGTCAACACCTGGAAGCTGGAAAGCCGGCCGTTGTATGCCATCCCGGCGCTGACCCTGCACGAAGGCGCGCCCGGCCATCACATCCAGGGCGCCCTGGCCATGGAGCAGTCCGACCAGCCGCCCTTCCGCCGCAACGATTACATCTCTGCCTTCGGCGAAGGCTGGGGTCTGTATGCGGAAAAACTCGGCGTGGAGATGGACATTTACGAGACCCCCTACGAGCAGTTTGGCCGGCTGACCTACGAGATGTGGCGGGCCTGCCGCCTGGTGATCGATACCGGTGTCCACGCCATGGGCTGGAACCGTGAGCAGGCCCAGGAATACCTCGTTTCGCGAACCGCGCTGTCGGTGCACGAGGTGACCACCGAAGTCGATCGCTATATTTCCTGGCCGGCCCAGGCCCTGAGTTACAAGCTCGGTGAATACACCTTATGGCAGTTACGGCGCGAAGCCGAAGCTCAGCTGGGCGAACGATTCGACGTGCGCGCCTTCCACGACTTCATACTCGGTCTCGGGTCGGTTACGCTTGAGATATTGCAGGACGAAGTGCGTTCGTGGATCGAGGCTCAAGGCTGAAATCGGGGAGCGCGCCCGTCATCCGGAAAACGCATCAGGAGAAAACCATGCACGTATCGCGACTCGGCGCGGCATCGCTCGCACTCATCATGGCGTTTTGCGCGCCGAACCTCTTCGCCGGCGGGGGCGATGACGCCGGGTCCGGAATCACCCGCAGTCCGTCACCGCACGGGGCGGCCGTGGGTTTTGACGGACTGGCCAACGGCGACACCGTCGCCACCCCGTTCACCGTTCATTTTCGCGTGGAAGGCATGGATATCGCGCCGGCCGGGACCGAACAGGCGAACAGTGGCCATCACCATCTGCTCATCGATATGGATGAACTGCCCGATCCGAACCTGCCCCTGCCGGCCAGCGAGCAACTGATCCACTTCGGCGGCGGACAGACGGAAACCGAACTGACCCTGCCCGCTGGCGAACACACACTGCAGCTCGTATTCGCCGACCACCGGCACGTCCCGCATGATCCGATCGTGAAATCCGACCGGATTACCATCACGGTCACGTCCTCCGCGGCGCCTTAAACCGGCGCACGCCGCGCCGGTCAGGGCAGGCGCGCGCGGCCCAGATTGTTGGTGTCGGTGCCGAACCAGAGGCTGTTGCGGGCTTCGTCGTAGACCATGTGGCGAACGGTTCCGCCGCCGGAAGGCACCGGCACCCGGACGAAGAATTCTTCGGTCTGCGGGTCGAAACCCACCAGCAGGTTGGGCCGGGTTCGTGTTTCAACGAACCAGACCCGGTCGCGGGAATCCACCGCCATGGCATAGGGGCCGGATTCCTCGCTCGGGTTCTTCCATTCCCGAATGTCACCGGTCGCGGGGTCGTAGCGGCCGAGATAGCCCTGGGCGTAATCGCCGTACCAAACGACACCGTCTCCGGTCAGCGCCAGGCGTCGCGGCCGGGCGTCTTCCCGGGGCAGATGGATGATTTCCAGTTTCAGTGTTTCCGGATCCACGGTTGCCAGGGCGTTGGTGCCGAGCAGCGCAACCCAGGGGCGGCCGGACGGGTCGAGCTCGATGCCGTAGGGCCGTGACTTGGGAATCGGCAATTCGACCAGTTCGGTCGCGCCGGTCGCCTTGTCCATGCGGCCAATGTAATTGCCCCATTGCACGGTGAACCAGATCTGGCCGGTCTCATTGAAAACCAGTGTGTGCGGATCCCGCGCATCGCTACTGGGCATTTCATGTTTCATCAGGTGGCCGGTCTCCGGGTCCATCTGACCGATCCAGCCCTTGCGGTTTCCGGCGATCCACAAGGTGTCGTCGCGGTCCACGATCACGTTGTGAGGGCCGGTGCCCTCGGGCAGGTCGAGGCGCTCGAAGTCTCCGGTATCGGGGTCGAACCGGGCGACGTAGTCACCGGCCTGGCCGACCAGCCAGATGTCGCCGTCGGGGGCCACGTCGGGATCGCGCGGCCGGGTGTCGGCCCAGGGCACGGGCCATTCGGTAATCGAGACTTCGACCGAGGCGAGGCCGGCCATCGGCTGCGCCAGCATGATCGTGGCGCACATCAAGGTCAGAGGCTTGCTGAACATAGGTCCTCCGTGCTGTGTGAGTCAGCGGCAGTATCGCTGACCAGACAGTATAATCGCAGCCTTTTCCGGGTGCTGTCGAGCCAATGAACATCACAGAGAATTCCGTAGTGCGTTTCCATTACACCCTGACCGATGCCGCAGGAAGTGAACTGGAGTCATCGCGCGAAGGCGAACCCATGTCGTATCTGCATGGTGCCGGCAACATCATTCCCGGGCTCGAAAAAGCCCTCGAGGGACGCGGTGCCGGCGACACATTCCAGGTCACCATCGAACCGGCTGAAGCCTATGGCGAGAAGGCGGAACCCAACATTCAACGGGTCTCGGCCAAGCATTTCCGCGATCCGCGCAAACTCAAACCGGGGCAGGTCATCGGCCTGCAGACCCGGGAAGGTCCGGTGCAGGTGACAGTGGTCAAGGTCGGGCGATTCAACGTGGACGTCGATGCCAGCCACCCACTGGCCGGCCAGACCCTCACCTTCGACATCGAGATCGTCGAAGTCCGGGAATCAAGCACGGAAGAACAGGCGCACGGCCACGTTCACGGGCCGGGCGGGGTGCAGCACTGATATCGGGGTTGGGTCCGCGACCTGCGGCGCGTGGGTCGCGCCGAAGCTTGTTTCGTTTACGCGGCCTGCTGGCGGGCAACCTCGCGCAGGGCATCGAGATCGCGAATCCGAACCTGCTTGCGGTCCACCTTCAGCAGGCCTGATTTCTGCAACCGCGCCAGCACCCGGCTGACGGTCTCGGTGGCCAGTCGCAGAAAGCTTGCGATATCCCGCCGCGACATCGCGAGAATGAACTCGTGTTCCGAGTAGCCACGCCGGCTGAAACGGTCGGACAGAGAGAGCAGGAACATCGCGATCCGCTCATCGGCGCTCAAATCGCCGGCAATGGTCTCCAGTTCGCTGATGCGCGCGCTCATGATGCGGAAGAGTTCCGCCTGCAGTTCCGGCATGCTCCGTGCCATTTGGGTCACGGACTCGAAGGACAGCGTGCAGACCGCGCTGGTGTCGAGTGCGACCACGCTGGCGGTATGGCGGCAGGAATGGATGGCATCGAGACCGATGATCTCACCGGGCAGGTGGAAGCCCAGTACCTGTTCCTGGCCCTCCGCGTCGACGACGTAACTCTTGAAACAGCCGGTGCGCACCGACGCGACGGAGCGAAACTCGTCGCCGGCCCGGAACAGGTGTTCGCCGGCCCGTAGCGGCCGTGACCGGTTGACAATTTTCTCGAAGCGCTGGACTTCATCCGGGTCCAGCCCACGGGGGAGACACAGTTCACCGAGGGAGCAGCGGCTGCACGCCACCTGGCTGCGGCTGGCGTCGCGCCGGAATTCACGGATGTTGATGTTCGCTGCCGAGCATTCCATGACTACTCTCCTAATTCATGCCTCATATGGGAATGTTACGACTGCGCTGGCGTGCTCCGCATGCGTAAAACTACGTAGTCCTCTGGAAAAAACGTATTTTCAAGGCCAGGGGCGTTCCGTTCGCGGTGCACTCCGTTGGGTGGTGGTGTTCAGATCACGCGGGAAAACCGGGGTGCGGACTGGCTGGCCGTCAGGTGGGCATCGAAGACCATCGCGATCGCGCGCAGCAGCAGTCGGCCCGCGGGCGTCACCGTGAACCGATCCTCTTCGATGTTGATGAGTCCGTCTTTCTCGAGGGGGCGAAGGTTTTCGATCTCGGCGGCGAAGTAATCGTCAAAAGCCATGTCGAAGCGGTTTTCGAACCAGTCGTACTCGACCATGCCGCGGCACATGATGGCCTCGATGATCCCGCGTCTCAGGCGGTCTTCGGCGTTCAGTGTATAACCACGCCAGATCGGAAAATCGCCGTTGTCGACGGCATCGGCCCAACGTGGAATCTCCTTGATGTTCTGGGCGTAGCAATCACCCACCTTGCCGATCGCGCTGACGCCAAGGCCGATGAGGTCGCAGTCACCGCGCGTGGAATAACCCTGGAAATTGCGCTGCAGGCTGCCGTTCGTCAGGGCGACCGCGAGTTCGTCCTCAGGCAGGGCGAAGTGGTCCATACCGATGTAGACGTAGCCGGCCGCGGTGAGGTGCTCGACAGCCAGTTCCATCAGTTCCAGCTTGGTTTCCGGCGTTGGCAGGTCGGAGTCACGAATCAGCCGTTGTGCACGAAACGCATTGGGCATGTGGGCATAGCTGTACACCGCCAGGCGGTCGGGGCGGGCTGCGGCCACGGCCTCGAGAGTGCGAGTGAACCGTTCGGGAGTTTGCAGCGGTAGGCCGTAGATCAAATCCATCGACACGGAACCGATGCCCGCCCTCCGAGCCTGATCAACCAGACCCAGGGTATGCTCCGTATCCTGAACCCGGTTCACGGCCTGCTGAACCTCCGGGTCGATGTCCTGCACGCCCACACTGACCCGGTTGAATCCGGTATCGGCCAGAAACGCGAGGCGGCCGGCATCCACGGTGCGCGGGTCCAGCTCGATGGAAAATTCCCGGTCATCCGACTTGTCGAAGCTGAACGATTGCCGCAGACGGGCCATCAATTGTTCGATCTGGATGTCTTCGAAGAAGGTCGGCGTACCACCCCCGAAGTGCAACTGCCTCACCGGGCGGTCACGATCGAACAGCCGGCCCTGCATTTCGATCTCTTTTGTCAGGCTTTCGAGGTAGCGCTCGCCGTGTTCGGCATGGCGGGTGATCTTCTTGGTGCAGGCGCAGTAGTAACACAGCGACCGGCAGAAAGGCAGGTGCACGTAAAGGGACAGCGGCGCCGGAATCAATTCGTCATTGCTCATCGCGACGAAGCGGCGGTAGGCCTCGGCGTCGAAACCTTCGTGAAAACGGGGCGCGGTCGGGTAGGACGTGTAGCGAGGGCCGGCGATGTCGTACCGTCTTATCAGCGCCCGGTCAAAATGAACCGGATGAGTCATGGTCTGGGCCTGCGGCATCTCAGTGAAGTGCTGAAGGTGACGATACCTCAAGCGGACGGGCCTGATGTTGATGCCTGTCAACTGGGGGCAGTTCGCGTGCAGCCCGAGTGCCGCGGAATTTCGGGCATTCAGCCGCCGCGGTAGATGCAACCGGCGTTGCAGGTCTCCTGCACGATGATTTGGGTCAGACCGGGCAATTCCGGCTGAAGGCGCTGCCAGATCCAGCGGGCGAGGTTCTCGCTGGTGGGGTTTTCCAGGCCTTCGATGTCGTTGAGGTAGTGGTGATCCAGTCGGTCGAAAAGCGGCTGGAAGGCGCGCCGCAGGTCGGCGAAATCCATCACCCAGCCCTCGGGCTCGTTCACTTCACCGCTGACGTGTACTTCGATGCGGAAGGAATGTCCGTGTACACGGGCACACTTGTGCCCTTCGGGCACGTTGGGCAAGCGGTGTGCTGCTTCGATCTGGAATACGCGAAAGACGTCCACGGGCGGATTGTGCCGCCGTGGGCTGAGATTGGCAATGATCAGCGTCCGCTGCGGAAACCGACCTTTTCGTGCGAGCCGTCACAAAACGGCTTGTTGGTGGACTGTCCGCAACGGCACAGGGCGCCACGCTGCTTCACGCACTCCTGGCCGAGATTGTTGTGCAGGCGCAGCCGACCGCGAAACGTCAAGGGTCCGTCCTTGATGGCCGACAGGGTGATCTTGCACGGGCGTTCGGAGTGCACCGCGTCGGAAGCCTCCTGAATTCGGCCCGAATGCAGGAATTCGCGTTCGAGGTGCTGACCGTCGCATACCGGTTTTCCCCGGGATGCCCCGCAGCGGCACAGATTCAGGTGGTTGGCGTAACTGACGTTACCGTTCTCGTCCACCAGGGTGATGTTGCCGGTCAGATGGAGCGGCCCGGCGCTGCTGACCAGCGCTTCGTTCGGGATTTCCAGCAGACGGGGCTGACTCTTGGTTTTCTGACGTTTCCGGAACCATCGGTCCAGGGCCTTGGCGGATGTCGTGAGGTCTTCTCCCGGCAAGGCTTCGTGAGCCCGGGCGGAATCGTCCATGTAGGCAATGAAACTGCCGTCGGAATTCTTGGCGACAGATCCCGGTGTCGAAGTTTCCCGATCGGGTGACAGGGTCGGTTTGGCGACAGCCTTTGAGGGGTCTTCCATGTTCGTGTTTCTCCAGGAAATCCTTTTCCCTCTTATACTGTAGCACCGAAATTACCGCCCTGCGAGATAAAATAATGGCCCGAACTTCGGTGAAGTCCTTGTTGCTGCTCATATTATCTGTCCCGGCACTGGTTCTGGCCGCTCCGGAAGCGGCTCCTGACCGGACCCGCGGCGATGGTCCCTTCGAGCGCCTGGTGTTGCGCGGCGTGACAATCATCAACGGCGAAGGCGCCCCGCCCATTGGCCCGGCGGACATCGTCATCGAAGAAAACCGGATCGTGCAGGTCGAGGTTGTGGGAAACCCCGGTGTGCCCATCGAAGGTGATCGCCGGCCGGAGACCGGCCCCGAAGACCGGGTATTGGAGCTGGACGGCCATTACGCGCTGCCCGGGTTCATCGATATGCACGCGCACTTCGGTGGCGATGCGCAGGGTGTTCCGGCGGAGTATTCGGCCAAGCTGTGGCTGGCGCACGGCATCACCACGATACGCGAGCCCGGTAGCGGCAATGGCCTGGAATGGGTGCAGGCCCATCAGCGCCGCAGTGAAGCGAATGCGATTGCCGCGCCGCGCATCGTTCCCTACGTGGTGTTCGGTCAGGGTGCGGACGGGCCGTTTCTGAGCCCCGGCGAAGCACGCGAGTGGGTGCGCGATATCGCCGACCAGGGCGCCAGCGGCATCAAGTTTTTCGGTGCGCCGCCGGACATCATGCGCGCGGCGCTGGAAGAGGCGGCCGAACAAGGCCTGGGTACTGCCATGCACCACGCGCAGATGGATGTGGCGCGTTGGAACGTACTGGACTCCGCTCGCGCCGGCCTGACCACCATGGAGCACTGGTACGGGTTGCCCGAGGCGCTGTTCACCGATCGCCAGGTGCAGGACTACCCGCTGGACTACAACTATGCCGACGAGCAGCATCGCTTCGGCGAAGCGGGACGTCTGTGGGCGCAGGCCGCTCCGCCCGGTTCGGAGCGGTGGGCGAGCGTACGCGACGAACTGATCGCGCTCGGCTTCACCCTCGATCCCACCCTGACCATTTACGAAGCCAGCCGGGACCTGATGCGCGAAATGAATGCCGATTGGCAGCAAGATTACGCGCATCCCGCCTTGTGGGACTTTTTTCAGCCATCGCGCAACGCACACGGTTCCTACTGGTTCGACTGGACCACTTCCGACGAAATCGCGTGGAAAAAGAATTACCGCCTGTGGATGGCCTTCCTCAACGACTACAAGAACCACGGCGGGCGGGTGACCCTGGGGTCCGATTCAGGCTACATCTGGAAACTGTACGGTTTCGGGTATATCCGGGAAATGGAGTTGATGCAGGAAGCCGGATTTCATCCCCTGGAGGTGATCCGCGCAGCGACTCTGAATGGCGCGCAAACGCTCGGCCTGGACGACCGGATCGGTTCCGTCCGTCCGGGTAAACTGGCTGACCTGGTGATTACCTCCGAGAACCCGCTGGCGAACTTCAAGACACTGTACGGCACGGGCCATTTTCGGCTGGATGAGGACAATCAACCGGTGCGGGTGGGTGGCGTCCGGTACACGATCAAGGATGGCATCGTCTACGACGCCCGGGAACTGCTCGAGGACGTACGCGGGCTGGTGGCCCGCGCCCGTGAAGCAGCCGGAGATTCGCCGGACAGCCCGCGGCGGCTGCCCTACCGGGTCCGCTGACCGTCCGAACGATGTTCAGCCTGCCGTTGCCGGCTCCCCGGCGCTGAGATTTTCGATATCGGCCAGCACGTTCTGCGTGTGGGTTTCGGGATCCACGTCCTCGTAATGCTTGACGATGACGCCCTCCGGATTGACCAGGAATGACTGCCGGTCGGCGATTTTCATCAGCTTGTAATCGCGCAGCACGCCGTAGGTTTTGGATACCTCGCCACCGCTGTCGGCCAGCAGCGTGAACGGCAGCTTGTATTTCTCTTCGAATTCCTTGTGGGAATCCACGTCATCGACGCTGATGCCCACCACTTCAGCACCGATGGCCTTGAACGCGTAGATGTTGTCACGGAAGTTGCAGGCTTCGGTGGTGCAACCGGGCGTGTCGTCCTTGGGATAAAAGTAAACGGCCAGCCATTTGCCCTGGTAGTCGGACAACTGGTGCCAGTCGCCGTTCTGGTCCTGGAGCCGGAAATCCGGCGCCGTGGCGCCCACTTCCGGTGTGCCGCCCGCGTGGGCGATCGAGGCAGTGGCGAGTATCAGAAAGCTCAAAAGAATGCGCATGCTGGGTGTCTCCGGCTGGGTATCTGTCTTTGGGACAATGAAATCCTAGCTTAATTCTGCCGACCCGGCTGTCAACGCCCTGTGAAACTTCGCCAATTATTTACGGTACGGCCCGGGAACTGATCCGGCTGATACCCCTTCCGGCCGCGTTTCGCGTAGGTTCCTGTGGAGAATGTTGTTGTCTCGTTCGGGAACCGGTCCGGCCGTGCCGATGGGGCAGGGGGTAGTGAGGCTGGGGCTCAGGATCCGCTGAACACCAGCTTCGGCCGGTTGTAGAGGGTGGCCGCGACCGCGGCGAGGGCGAGCCCGATGATCAGGGTGCTGCCGATCGACAGGGCGTACCACACGAACGGTGCGGCGTCGCCGCGGACGATCTCGCCGATCAGAAGATTTTGCGAAAACAGCGGGATCGACATCATCCACAGGTCCGGCTTGATCGGATTGGCCATGAAGATGATGCTGGGAATCAAGGGAATGATCACCACCAGGCCCATGTAGGACTGCGCTTCGCGGTAGGACTTGGCGAACGCCGCCAGCAGTGTGAGCAGGCTGGCGGCCAGGATTGCGACCGGGGCGATGACCAGCAGGATGAGCAGCAGTGATTGCAGGCGGATGGTCAGGTCGATGCCGAACGCCCCGATGGGCATCAGCGGCAGCACCAGCTTGAACGACAGCAGGGTCAGGGCCAGCGAAGCCATCGCGAACAGCATCGTGGTGACCAGCTTGCCGGTCATGATCTGCCAGCGGGGCACCGGGTTGATCAGCAGTGGCTCCAGGCTTTTGCGTTCCTTTTCGCCCGCCGTCGTATCCATGGCCAGGTGCATGCCGCCCGTGAACGCGGTGATCATCAGGATGTAGGGCAGGAAAATCATGGCCAGAATCGCTCGGCTCTTGGCCGTCGACAGGTCGACATCGCGGATCAGTACCGCCATGGATGCCTGCGGATTGACGCCGCGCAGGTGCAGTCTCAGCACGCCGATCTGCTGGCCGTAGGTCGCCAGCAGCGTTTTCACCCGGCGCACCGGAACATCGGATTCCTGGCGGGACGGATCGTGGATGACTTCCACGGGTGCGGGCTCGCCGCGCCGCCATTTCTCCGGATAGGCCTCCGGTATGCGCAGAACCACCATTTCTTCCTGGCTGCGCACGACGTCTTCAGGGTGCTCCGGCGCCTCTTTGACCACCATGCCCTTTTGCTCCAGAAACCGGATCAGGCTGGGTGCCCGTTCGGCGCCGACCACCGGAACCTCGAGCGTTTGCTCGGCGCGTTCCTGTTCGGCCGCCGTGGTGAACCACATCAGCGCGATGAAGATCAGTGGGAAAAGGATCGGGCCCACCAGCAGTGAATTGAACACGGCACGCCGGTCGCGGATGTTCTCCTTGATTTCCTTGCGCATAACCGTCGTCAGGCCTCTCATGCCAGCAGGCCCTCCTCGGAACCGATCAGCTTGACGAAGGCATCCTCCAGCGAATCGCAGCCGCTGCGGCGGAGCAACTCGTCGGCGGTTCCGTCTGCCGCGACCCGTCCCTTGGCGATGATGACGATGCGGTCACACAGCGCGGCCACCTCCTGCATGATGTGGGTGGACAGCACCACCGAGTGCCCGCCCTGTTTGAGGCTTTGAATGTATTCCCGCAGCGCCCGGGTGCTCATCACGTCCAGGCCGTTGCTGGGCTCGTCCATCAGCACCGTCTGCGGGCTGTGCACCATGGCCCGCGCGATGGCCACTTTCACCCTCTGGCCCTGTGAAAACCCTTCGGTGCGCCGGTCGATGAAGTCACCCATGTCCAGGGTGGTCACCAGCTCCTCGATGCGGGCGTTCAGCGCCGCGCGGCTCAGTCCGTGCAACTCGCCGTAGTAAGCGATGTTCTCGCGCGCGGTCAGCCGCGTGTAGAGGCCCCGGCTGTCCGGTACCACGCCGAGGGTGCGCTTGATTTCCATGGCGTCCCGGGTGGGGTCGAGTCCGTCGATGCGAATCTCGCCTTCATCCGGTGGCAACAGCGAATACAGCATGCGCAGGGTGGTCGTTTTGCCCGCCCCGTTGGGTCCGAGCAGTCCGGTGATCTCGCCGTCGTGGGCAGTGAACGTCACGCCCTGCACCGCCTTGACCTTGCCGAAGGATTTGTGAAGATTTTCAACCGTAATCATGAGCCCGCCTCAGGGTTCCGGTCCGGTCAGCGACATGAACCAGGGTGAAGGCTGCAGCCGTTCGATGCAGGACGTGTCGAGTTCCGCCGGCGAGGCGGATGCGATGAATTCCGATACCAGGTCTCCGAGGCAGCCTTTGCCGGTCACGCTGTGGCCCTGGCCGCGTGCCACCAGGTGCAGACTGTTGGACAGGTGCGCCTGGACCGAATCGCCATATTCCGGTGGCGTGACCGGATCGTACTCCCCCGACAGCAGCAGGGCCGGCACGTCGCTTTCCACCGGGTCGTGGAAACCGTCCGGGACCTCGCCCGTGGGCCAGATCGAACACTGGATCCGCGAGGCGCGCATCATGGAATCGCCCAACAGGTATTCCGTTCCGTCCCGGCCTTCGTCCGGTGACGGAAACCAGGGAAAATCTTCCGCGCACACCACCGAGAGCTCCATGCCCTGCGCGATGCTTTCCGTCAGGCTGCCGGCGGTGATCAGCAACTGGCTCGCCAGGCGGCTGAAATCGTCCGTGGTGCCGGCTTCGTGAATCAGCAGCGGCAGCAGCGCCTGGGTTTCGGCCGCGTAGGTCAGAAAGCGGATGGTGGCGGCCAACATCTCGCGGTCGAATTCCATCGTGTGGGGCTGGCCCGTACTGGGATGGTCGATGGTGACAGTGGCTGGCGATTCGTCCAGCCGTTGCATCAATTCCGCCAGCCGAAGCCGGGCATCCGGGTACGCGCTCCGGCAGGCTGCGTCGTCGGCGCAGCCCTCCAGGACCCGTCCCAGGGCCTCGTCCAGCTTTTCGGCGTGTTCGGTGCCCAGGGCCAAGGTCTGCGGCACCACGGAGTCGAGTATCACGGTGCGAACCCGGTCCGGAAACTGCCGCAGGTAGACCTGTGCCGCGCGGGTGCCATAGGAAACCCCGAACAGGTTGACCTGCTCGTAACCCAGGGCGGCGCGCACCTGGTCATAGTCCTGCATGGCGATGGTGGTGGTGTAGAAGCGCGGATCGCCGTCGAGGCTGTCCAGGCAGTTGCGGGTGGTGTCTTCGAGATGCTCCCAATCCAGCGCCAGGGCTTCTTCGAGATCCATGCTCGGGCAGCGCAGCGGGTTGGACTGCCCGGTGCCGCGCTGGTCCACCAGCAGGATGTCGCGGTCCTCGTTGACCTTGTGCAAGGCGCCGGCGACGATCAGCCAGGCTTCGGTGGCGGCCTGTCCCGGACCGCCTGCCAGAAACACCAGCGGGTCGGGTTTGGCCGACCGTCCCCGTGCCGGTACCCGGGCGACGTGCAGCCTGATCTGCCGTCCCTCGGGTTCAGCGGGATTCTCGGCAACGGAATACCAGCCGCATTCGGCCGCCGCGGTGAGCGGCGTTCCGGGAAGAAACAATTCGCAGGGGCTGAGTTCGAGCGTATCGGGCGGGCTTTCCGGTGCCGTCTCGTCCGTGGCGAACACGGTCAGGGGCAGCAGCACGGAGGCCAACCAAACGGTGGCCAACAGAACGGGCAGGCGTAAATTCCGCAAAATCATCCTCGTTTGCACGTCTGGTGCCGTCCCGCCTGAATCAACCAGCCGAAACGATAGGGAATCCGTGCCGCCCTGTCCATAGGCCAGGCGTTGAATTGTCGGGCGGCGCGCTCCATGTAGTGGGGTCCGGGGTGGGATACCGGCCATCGAAGCATCGGCCGGAGTTCGCGCTACCATATCACCTCACCCGCAATGATTCGTGATCAGCCGTCTGCCGATGTATGCGCTCGAAGTCAATAATCTGAAAAAAACCTATCGTAACGGCGTTCAGGCCCTCAAGGGCGTTTCCCTGAACGTTCGGGAAGGTGATTTCTTCGCGCTTCTGGGACCCAACGGGGCCGGAAAATCCACGCTCATCGGCATCGTTTCCTCGCTGGTGAATTCTTCGTCGGGTGAAACACTTGTATTCGGCGCCAGCGTGCAGAAGCAGCGCTCTCTGGCGATGTCCTATATCGGACTCGTGCCGCAGGAGATCAACTTCAACCAGTTCGAGAAGCCGTTCGAGATCGTGGTCAATCAGGCGGGGTACTACGGTATTCCGCGCGCCACGGCCATCGAGCGGGCTGAGAAATACCTGCGGCAGCTCCATCTGTGGGACAAGGCGTTCACCCAGTCACGCAACCTGTCCGGGGGTATGAAGCGGCGCCTGATGATCGCCCGCGCCATGGTCAACGAACCCCGGCTGTTGATCCTCGACGAACCCACCGCGGGTGTGGATATCGAAATCCGCCGCTCGATGTGGGAATTCATCGAGGGCATCAACGAATCCGGCACGACCGTCATTCTCACCACGCATTACCTCGAAGAAGCCGAGCAACTGTGCCGTAACATCGCGATCATCGACCAGGGGCGGATCGTGGAGAACACCGACATCAAGTCCCTGCTGGCGACCCTGGACATCGAAACCTTTGTGCTCGATACGCGCGAATCACTGGAACGCGCGCCCGTGGTGGACGGTATGGAAATCCGCCTGCGCGACGAGCGCACGCTCGAGGCCTCATTGCCCAAACAGAAATCGCTGAATACGCTGTTCGCCGCGCTCGACGATCAGGGCGTGCACGTCCTCAGCATGCGCAACAAGGCCAATCGCCTGGAAGAGTTGTTTCTGGGCATGGTCGAAAAGAACGCGGAACGCGCGGCCCGGGAGGCGGTGGAATGAATGCCCGAATTCACTGGGTCGGCTACAAGACCATCGTGCGCAAGGAGATCACGCGCATCCTGCGAATCTGGGGCCAGACCATCGTGCCGCCGGCCATCACGATGTCGCTGTACTTCATCATCTTCGGCGAACTGATCGGTCGCCGCATCGGCCAGATGGACGGCTTCAGTTACATGGAGTACATCGTTCCCGGCCTGGTCATCATGTCGGTCATCACCAATTCCTACGGCAACATGGTGTCTTCGTTTTTCGGCGCCAAATTCGGCAAGCACATCGAAGAATTGCTCATCTCGCCGCTGCCCAACTGGATCATTCTCGCCGGTTACGTTACCGGGGCCGTGACCCGCGGACTGCTGGTGGGTGCTGTCGTGCTGCTGGTATCGCTGCTGTTCACACATCTGCCGGTCGTCAACGTCCTGGTGTCCCTCAGTGTTCTGCTGCTGACCGCCGTCGTGTTCGCGCTGGCCGGTATGGTCAACGCCATCTTCGCGCAGAAGTTCGACGACATCGCCATCATTCCCACGTTCGTGCTGGCGCCGCTGACCTACCTTGGCGGGGTGTTCTATTCCATCGACCTGCTGCCGGAATTCTGGCAGAAGGTGTCGGTCTTCAATCCCATCCTGTACATGGTGAACGGCTTTCGTTTCGGAATTCTCGGTGTCTCGGATGTCGGTTTGACGCAAACCTACAGCGTCATTCTGATCGCGGCAGCGCTGTTGTTCGGGGGGTGTATCTGGTTGCTGCACAAGGGCGTCGGAATGCGCACCTGAGGTTTCTGATCCATGCGTGTTCAGGGCGTCGAAATCGACCCGGTCCCCCGATTTGGGGTAAAGTTGCCGCAGTCTCGGATGCGACACGGTCGTGGCGTCCGGGTTATTCATCGAAATTGAACAGGATAGTGTAATGACAGGAAATTCGGAGGGCGTAGCCCAAGAGGAGCGCGCCCCGCTCAACTGGCCGGTGACCATCGTATTCGGCCTGACCTTTCTCGCCGCGGTAACCATCGTTCCCTGGTATGGGTTCACCCATGGTTACAGCAGTTGGGCCTGGGTCTTTTTTGGCGTTTTCGCGGTTCTCAACGGGGTCAGCATCGGCAGCGGATATCACCGCCTGTGGTCGCATCGCACCTACGAGGCGCATCCGATCCTGAAAGGCTTCCTGGCCATATTCGGTGGGATGGCGCTGCAGAACAGCATCATCGTGTGGTCCGCACGTCACCGCGTGCATCACCGCGACGTGGACGATAACGACAAGGATCCGTATTCCATCGGACGCGGTTTCTGGTTTGCCCACATCGGCTGGATGCTGCGGGATTACAAGAGCGGCGAGATCGATTACAGCGTCGTGCCGGACCTGTACAAGGACCCGGTGGTCGCGTGGCAGCACCGCTGGTACTGGACCCTGGTCTGGGCGACCAACGTCGGCCTGCCCCTGCTGCTGGGCTGGATCGTCGGCGACGTGATCGGGGTGTTCCTGCTGGCCGGAGTGCTGCGGCTGGTGGTCAGCCATCACGGTACGTTCTTCATCAACTCGCTGGCTCACATGTGGGGCTCGCAGCCGTACACGGATGAGAATTCGGCGCGGGATAACCATCTGCTGGCCCTGATCACCTATGGCGAGGGTTATCACAACTACCACCACCTGTTTCAGAGCGATTACCGCAACGGCATTCGCTGGTGGCACCTCGACATCAACAAATGGTTCATTTCCACCTGCGCAATGCTGGGCCTGGCCAGGAATCGCAAACGCGTACCCCAGTTCAAGGTGCTGCGCGCCCGCCTGAACATGGAATTCAAGAGGGCCCGTGCCAAGCTCGAGAAAGCCCAGGACAACGCCGGTGCCGGTTGGCGCGAACAATTGGAGAATGAGTACGCCCAGTTCGCGGAGACCGTCAAGGAGTGGCAGCACCTGCAGATGGAGCGCATGCAACTCGGCAAGCAGAAGATCGCGGAAAAAATCGAAACCGAAACCGCATCCTTGACCGCGCGCTACCGCGATCTCGAGCGCAGCCTGAAACTTCAGCACAAGCGGGTCGCCCTGCTGACGGCTCAGGTGACGTTCTGACGCGGCGAGCGCAGGCCTGATCGATTGGAAAGGGAGGCTTCGGCCTCCCTTTTTCGTGTTCCGGACCCGGCCGGTTTACAGCCAGCGCCGCACGCGCCCGCAATAGACGCGAAAATCCTCGCCGTGAACGGACTCGAGAAAGCGCTCCTCGTTGAGAATGAAGCGGTGGTGAATGATCCACGCGAAGACGGGGATGGGCAGCCAGGCGCCCACGGATCCGAGCCGGAAGGCGCCCGCGATCAGCAGCAGCACCATGGCCAGGTACATCGGGTTGCGGCTGAAGCGGTACAAACCGGTGGTGACCAGCGCGGTGGATTCACTGAAGGGCACGAGACCGGTGCGAACCCGCAGGAACGCAGCCACCGACCAGGCCAGGATCACCAGGGCCGGGATCAGGAAAATTATGAACAGCAGGGGACCGTGCTCGCCCACCGGTTGCGCCAAGGGGAGCCAGCGGTCCAGTGCCACCATCGCCAGCGCGGTCAGGGCCAGCCACATCGGCGGCAGAATGCGCGGCTTGCGGAATGGCGCGGGCGCGTTCACGGCGACGAGTGTTCAACCATGCCGGAGCCGGCTTCCGCTTTCGTCGTTGCGGGCAGTTCGAAAAACGCCCGCGCCGCGTGTGTGGTCGACGCCGCCAGTGCTTCCGGTGTTTCCCCGCGGCAGGCGGCGAGCGTACCCGCGATCCACGGCAGCCACTGGGGTTCGTTGCGGTGGGTTTTGACCCGCGGGCGAAGATTGCGCGGCTTGAGATACGGTGAGTCGGTTTCGATCATCAGCCGGCCGTCGGGAATGTCGCCCATGTAGTCCTTCATATGCGTGCCTCGGCGCTCGTCGCAGATCCAGCCGGTGATGCCGATGTGACAATCGAGGTCGAGGTAGGCTGCGAGTTCCTCCCGGCTGCCGGTGAAACAGTGCACCACGACCCGTGACAGCGCATCGCGCGCCGAGCGCAGCACCGCAATAAAATCGTCGTGGGCGTCGCGCTGGTGCAGGAACAGCGGCAGGCCGGTATCGGCCGCGATCTCGAGCTGACGCTCGAACGCATCGCGCTGTGCGCGCCGGGGTGAGAAATCGCGGAAATAATCCAGCCCGGTTTCGCCGATGGCGTGAACTTCGTCCGTCGCGGCGAGTTCGCGCAGGACCGACTCGGTGTCGGCGGAGAATTCGGCGGCCTTGTGGGGGTGAACGCCGGCGGTGGCGAACAGTTCGCCCGGATGCGACCGCGCCAGTTCGTGCGCCGCGATGCTGCCGGCTTCGCTGGCGCCGGTCACCACCATCTGCACGACCCCGGCGGCGCGGGCGCGTTCCAGCACCGCATTCCGGTCGCCGTCGAAACTGTCGTGCGTGAGATTGCAGCCGATATCGATCAGTTCCATGGTTCGGGGTCCGTCTGACAATCCAGATCATCTGTGGGCGCAGTGTGCATTTTAAAGGGATCGGCCGGCGCCGGCCTTGAACCTGAGCCGGGAGCGGTCACAATAGCGGCTTCCCCGGCCGGTCGTTCCGGCGCCGGATGAGTTCATCTATGGGTTCCAGATTTTCAGCCTACTGGCGACTGATGCGGTTCGACCGCCCCATCGGCATCCTGTTATTGCTGTGGCCGACGTGGTGGGCGCTGTTGCTGGCCGGTCACGGCCGGCCCGCACTGCGCAACATTGTTGTATTCACGCTGGGTGTCATCGTGATGCGGGCGGCGGGTTGTGTCATGAACGACATTGCCGACCGGAAATTCGATCCCCATGTCGAGCGCACCCGCAGCCGGCCGCTGGCCAGCGGTGAACTCGGCGTGCGGCAGGCGGGAGCCGCGTTCGTGCTGCTCCTGGCTCTGGCGTTCGGGCTGGTGTTGCTGACCAATGCTCTGACCATCATGCTCGCCTTCGCCGGGGCGGCCCTCGCCACCAGCTACCCGTTCTTCAAGCGTTTCACCCATCTGCCGCAGGTCATGCTGGGAGTTGCCTTCGGCTGGGGGATTCCCATGGTGTATGCGGCGGAAACCGGCGGCGTGCCCGGCGCGGCCTGGGCGCTGTTCGCGATCAATGGCATTTGGGTGGTCATTTACGACACCCTGTACGCGATGGTCGACCGCGAGGACGACCTGGCCATCGGTGTGCGCTCCAGCGCCATTCTGTTCGGGCGTTTCGACCTTGCCGTGGTCGGGGGTCTGATGATTCTGATGCTGGTCGCGTTGTGCGTGTTCGGGTGGCGCCAGTGCCTGACCTGGCCCTGGTTCGCCGGAACCGCCGGCGCCGCACTGCTGTTCGCTCACCAGTTCTGGCGGGTTCGCCACCGTGACCGGTCCCGCTGTTTTCGGGCTTTTCTGGACAACAACCGGGTCGGTTTGCTCATCTGCGCCGGACTGATGGGTCATTACCTTCTGAACGGCTGAGCCCGATTCAAATCCGTGGTTGCCACGGCGCCGGAACCCGCGCGACCACCCAGGCCGCCACTTCCACCGCGCCCGCCTTGAGCAGGGTGCGGGCGCACTCGTTCAGGGTGGTGCCCGTCGTCAGGACATCGTCCACCAGCGCGATCCGCCGTCCGGCCGCTCCGCCACAGCGAAAGGCGCCACGCAGGTTGCGGCGTCTGCTGCGAAGGTCGAGTCCGGATTGCGCGGAAGTGGCCCGTGCGCGCCGCAGCAAGCCGCAGTCCACCGGCATCTCCAGCACCGAGCCGAGTCGCCAGGCGAGCAGCTCCGACTGGTTGAATCCCCGTTTGGCCCGCCGCACGAAATGCAAGGGAACCGGTACCAGCGCATCCGGCCGCCAGGTGATCCGTTCCGCGAGTCCCGTGGCCAGTTCGCCTGCCAGAAGGTGGCCGGCGGCGAGTTGGCGCCGGAACTTGAACTGCCAGACAAGCCGGTCGACGGGGTAGGTATAAGCGAGGACGGCGGCGGCGCTCCGGAAGCCTGGCGGACGCCGCAGGCAGGCACCGCACAGCCGCCCCGGCGGAGGCCCCGGCAGGGCACATTGCCGGCAGCCGCCCGCCAGGCGGGGCAGGTCCGTCCGGCACGGGCGGCACAGGCCGTGGGAATCGGCGCTGGCGCCGCACAACAGGCAGGTGGGCGGCAGTAAGCCGTCGAGGAAGCGCGCGGCGAGGGCCCGGGCTGTCGAAGGTGGGTGGTTCTCGGGGTGACGCATCGCAAAAGCTCCTGCTTGCCGCCAGTATGCTTGCGATCCCGCCCGCCGGACGACGGATATCCACCCGGTGGACCGTAGGAAAGTGGCCCGGCCGACCCCACCTCGTTAACGCAGATCCCGGTGAAGTGGATGGATTCGACCGGGGCGCCGCGCGGCGGCTTGGACCCGCGTGGAACGGCAGGCAGAATGGACTTTCGATTCACGGGCATCGGGCGCGATGGAACAGACAGGCGGATCATTGGCGGACGAATCCCTGCGTGGTGCATTCGAGCGGTTGGCGGATGCTTACGATCGGCATGCCGTGCTGGAGCGGGAAGTGGGCGATCGCCTGCTCGAACGGGCCGGTTTTCAGCGGCGTGAGCCGGAGCGGATTCTCGATCTCGGCTGCGGGACGGGCTACGGGGCGGAAGCGTTGAAGCGCCGCTACCGGAAAGCCGAGGTGGTTGCCGTGGATTTTTCGCCGGCGATGTGTGAACGGACCCGGGTGCGCTCGCGCATGCTGCGTCCCTTGCGGCTGGTGTGTGGTGATTTTCACGCACTTCCACTGGCCAGCCGGACCATGGACCTGATCTTTGCCAACCTGGGATTCCAGTGGAGTGGCGACCTGCCTGCATTGTTCAACGGCTTGCGCCGTGTCATTCGTCCCGGTGGGCTGCTGCTGTTCTCGTGCCTGGGCCCGGTTTCGCTCCGGGAGTTGCGGCAGGCACTGCCCCGGGCCGGGTACACCGATGCGATGCGCAGTTTTCCCGATATGCATGATATTGGCGACGCGCTGGTGGCCGCCGGTTTCGACGAACCGGTGATGGACGCAGAGGTGCTGACCCTGGAATATCGTACCTTCGACGCCCTGCTCCAGGATTTGCGGGCCACGGCGGCGCACACCCACGTGGCTTCGTGGGAGTCGATCGAGCCGGCGAAGCTGCAATCGGGCTGGCCGGTCCACGGTCAGTCATTCACCCAGAGCTGGGAAATTGTCTACGGTGCGGCATTCGGGCCGGCCGAAGGGCGGCCGGTTCGGACGGCCTCGGGGGACGTGGCGACGTTTTCCGTGGAAGCCTTGCGGCGCGGACCCGGAGGTTCGTGATACAGTCTGTGTCGCACGGAGCGATTTCTTTGCCAAAAGGCCAATCGTCGGCTATTATTTCTATGGGCAACCAGAAATAATTACTGTATAGTAACGAACAGATCAGATCGGAGATGTCGTTCCCCCTTACGACGCCTCCGTTCCGAGACCGGTGTTCCCCTTGCACTAGGTCTCACGAAAGGGCCGGTTTACCCCTTACCGGCCCTTTCTTTTTATCCCTCCCTGAAATTTCGTCTGCCTGGCTGTCGCTCGCCTGAATTCAGGTCGTGCGTTTTGTCAGACCGTGCGCCGTTTCAGGGCTGGTGTGGTCGCGCCAGATACTCGTGGGTCTGCATTTCTGCGAGTCGGCTTGTGGTGCGCTGGAATTCGAAACGCAGCCGCCGGCCCGTGTAGAGGGTCTCTACCGGTACCGCGGCCGACAGCAGCAGCTTGACGCCGTGGTCGTAGAACTCGTCCACCAGCACGATCAGGCGCCGGGCCGCGTTCGAATCTTCCTCGCCCAGTTGCGGAATTCCCGAAATGACCACGGTATTGAACGCCCGTGCCAGTTCGATGTAGTCCACACTGCCCCGGGGCTTGTTGCATAACTCATTGAACGTGAACCAGATAATCCCGTCGCCTCGTCGTTCCGCCTGCAGCACCCGATCATTGATCTTCAGGTCTGCATCCAGCTCGCAGCCTGCGGCCATCTGCTCGAACTGGTGAGACAGCGCTTCGTCGGCGTCCGCGCCCAGGGGCCAATGAAATACGGGCGATTGCTCCAGGATGCGCAGCCGGAAATCCGTGTCTCCGGCCAGGTGGAGCACCTGGGTGTGGCGCTTGATCAGGCCGATGGCGGGCAGGAACTTGGCGCGCTGGAGCCCGTCGCGGTACAGGTCGTCCGGAGGCAGGTTGGAGGTTGTGACCAGGGTGACACCGCGTGCGAACAGGCTTTCGAGCAGGCCGGCCAGGAGCATGGCGTCGGCAATGTCGCTGACGAAAAACTCATCCAGGCACAGAACGCGGCATTCGCGTGACCAGTCCTCGGCGATCCGTTGCAGCGGATCGCGCGTGTTTTCGAGTTGCCGGAGGGCGTGATGAACCCGCTGCATGAAGCGGTGAAAATGGATTCGCTGTTTGCGGCGTACGGGTAGCGACTCGTAGAACAGATCCACCAGCCAGGTCTTGCCCCGGCCCACGCTGCCCCACAGATACAGGCCGCGGGAGGGAGGGGGTTCGCGGCCAGTCAGGCGTTGCCACCAGTTTGGTTCCGGTCCGTCCCGCAGTTCGCGCCACAGTGAATCCAGTGCCTGAACCGCCGCCCGTTGTTGCGCGTCGGGAAGTATCTCACCTGCCTCGACCAGCGCTTCGTAGCGGTCCTGCGGAGGAGGCAGCGGCATGCGCTCAGGGCTGGGCGGTGTTCCCGGAAGCTTCCGGCAGTTGTTCGCGGACGCCATTTTTCAGTAAGCCCCGCAGGTCCATCAGTCGCCGGTGAAAAAAGTGACCGGCCTGCTGCATGATGACCAGGTCGGGCGCCGGCTCGAGCGATTCGGCCCATTCCTGGACGGCATCGATGGAGACGACATCGTCCTCATCCCCCTGCACCACGAGCCAAGGGCATTCCGGGCGCGAGAGGCTGGCGAACTCGTAGCGGTCGACCGGCGGGGCGATCGAAATAAGCTGGCCCAGTCTGAGGTTTTGCGCCGCCCGCACCGAAACGTAGGCGCCAAACGAAAATCCGCCCAGCCACAGTTCGTCGTCCGGACGTACCTTGCGCACCCATTCGGTTACAGCGAACAGATCGTCGGTCTCTCCGTAACCATCATCGAACGAGCCTTCACTGGCGCCGACCCCGCGAAAGTTGAACCGCACCGTGTGCAGGCCCAGTTCGCGCATTGAGCGTTCCATGATGGTCACAACCTTGTTGCGCATGGTACCGCCGTGCTGGGGGTGCGGATGGCAGATGACCATGGTGGCGGGACGCTCTTCGCCCGGCTCCGGAACATCCACTGCGCATTCCAGCGCGCCGGCGGGCCCGCGAAGCAGTAAATCGCCTCGTTCCTGCGGGAAAGCGGGGGCGGAGTCAGCGGGGGCGGTTTGGGTCATCTGGCATCTGTCTTGCCGGCGGAGCGGGCATGATAACGCACCGGTGGCGGATCAGGCCAGAAACGCGCCCGAGCGGGCGTTCGTGCGGTCCTCGTTTGCGGTAAACGGCACGCCGCCGCCGTTCGATTCTGGTATCGTGCCCGCCATGAATTTCCTGGCCCATCTCTGGCTGGCCGGTGAGGACGAAGGTCTCCGGCTCGGCGCGATGCTGGGGGACTTCAAGCGCGGCCGGCCCGACAATCTGAATCTGCCGCTTCCGGTGGAGCGTGGAGTTCTGCTTCACCGGTTCATCGATCAGCACGTCGATGCCCTGCCTGAGGTCGCGCGTCTCCGTGAGGAGTTCGATGCACCCTTTCGCCGCTACAGTGGCATCATCCTGGATCTCGCCTTCGATCACGAACTGGCCCGGCGCTGGACGGAATTCTCACCCACGCCCTTGACCCGCTTTGACTTCGAGGTTCGCCAGCTGCTGTCACGCAACGAGGCTTTGCTGCCGGAGGATCTTCAGGTGTTCATGCGTTACGCGGATCGCCGCGGCCTGTTTGCCGCCTATCGGGAGGAGTCGGAAATTCTGCACAGTCTGCGGGGAGTCGGGCGCCGCCTGTCACGGGCCAATCCGTTGCATCGCGTGGATGAGATCTGGCCGCAGATGCGCGACCGTTTCCGAACCGGATTCGAGCAGGTTTTCCCGATCGTTCGGGACGCCGTGGATCAATGGCTTGAAGAGTCCGGCGAGACCCGGCAAACGGCCTGATCACTCACCGCCGTACCATCAACGGCGGGAGTAGCCGGGCGTGGTTTACTGCAGCATGAAATCCACAGCGGCCTGAATCTGCTCGTCCGTCAGGTCCGGGCGTCCACCGCGTGGTGGCATCACGTTGAGGCCGTTGATCGCACTGGAAACGAGTCCGTCCGTGCCCTTGGCGGCGAGCCGTTCGGCCAGCGCATCGGACCCCGGGATCGGCGCGCCCGCGACACCGGCTGCATGGCAGGCCATGCACACGGACTGGTACACCTGTTCCCCGTCGACCGGTCCTGCGGCTTCGGCAGCGGCGGGTGCCGCGGCGGCCGCCGCCTGAGCCAGCGCGGCCTGGCCGGCTTCTCCCGCCCGCACGTCGGAAACCGGCGCCAGGCGCTCTTCGATAAAGGCCTGTTGGCTGGGGTTGGCGGCCGGGTCGGGTTCGTTACGCACACTGACCGCCAGCACGATGATGGTGACCGTCACAGCCACCAGGCCAAGTATGATGCCGCTGAATCTGCGGAGAAAGACGCGGTCGTCTGCTTGATTCATGGAGAACCTCTGAAAAACAATTCGGAATTGGTTGGCGGCAGGATCCGTGACCCGCCACCCGGGCCGCCGGAACGGCCCGGCAGGGCACGTAGTATAGCCGCTGGCCTGCCGCATCGGAAGCCGGTAACGCGTTTACTTCATGCCCTCAAAACCGCTAAACTACGCGCCCCAAAGCGCACTACGCGCCCGTAGCTCAGCTGGATAGAGTACTGCCCTCCGAAGGCAGGGGTCACAGGTTCGAATCCTGTCGGGCGCGCCATACAAACAGAGGTGCATTCCGATCACATGGTTTACACCTTATTCCGGGCACATGGTTAACACTGTGCCCGGCGCGAACGGATCAGGA
>NZ_JAZHOG010000007.1:0-264076 GCF_037892215.1 Elongatibacter sediminis
GTGATGTGACATGCCCCTTCCAGGACTGTCGAAAACAGGACGTTTTCGATCAAGGCCCCAGGGACGGGTTTATGCCGAGTCCTGGAAGGGGCATGTCACAGCGCGCGGCGGACCTCAGTGGCACCCAGCCCTGATTGTCAAAAGGCGAAGGTTCACTCCCGGGCGAAACGGGAAAGGAGACTGGAGCCCGTATGTTTTGGATGGGGCGTATCACGGCGCGCTGCGGATCTATTGCCATATTTTGTATCTGTTCTGATTCACCGATCAAAAGCGATCAATTCCGGGCAATACCACGCGGCCGCCTTGAATTGACCGGGTCCGGGCCCTAAATCTGGTGCAGCAACAGGGAAGCGGGTATGGCCAAGCGCGACTACTACGAAATTCTCGGCGTCAGCAAAGATGCCAGCGACGGTGATTTGAAAAAAGCGTATCGCCGACTGGCGATGAAATTCCATCCGGACCGCAATCCGGATGAAGCCGCGCAAGAGCAGTTCAAGGAGGCCAAGGAGGCCTACGAAGTGCTCAAGGACCCGCAGAAGCGGGCTGCCTACGATCGATTCGGGCATGCCGGGGTCGACCCCTCGATGGGTGGTGGACAGGGTCCGGGTGGATTCCACGGCGACGTCGGTGACATCTTTGGCGACATTTTCGGTGATATTTTTGGTGGCGGCCGGCGCGCCCAGCAGCGGCAGCGTGGTTCCGACCTGAAATACACCCTCGACCTGGACCTCGAAGAGGCCGTTCAGGGCATCAGCCGCGAGATCAAGGTTCCCACCCTGGGGAGTTGCAAGGCGTGCGACGGTTCTGGCTCACAGGACGGACAGCGCGAAACCTGCAGCACCTGCGGCGGCGCCGGCCAGGTGCGAATGCAGCAGGGCATATTTTCCGTGCAGCAGACCTGTCCGAGTTGCCGGGGGCAGGGCGAACGCATTGCGCATCCCTGCTCGGAATGCGGCGGACAGGGGCGGGTGCGCGAGACCCGGACCCTGTCGGTGAAAATTCCGCCGGGCGTGGACAATGGCGATCGCATACGGCTGGCCGGCGAAGGCGAGGCCGGGCCGAATGCATCACAGGCCGGAGACCTCTATGTCGAGATCCGCGTGCGTCCGCACCGGATATTCGAACGCGACGGTGACGACCTGTACTGCGAGGTTCCCATTCCGTTCACCACCGCGGCGCTGGGGGGTGAACTGGAGATTCCGACACTCGGTGGGCAGGTCAAACTGAAAGTGCCCGCCGAAACCCAGACCGGCCGGCTGTTCCGCCTGCGTGGCAAGGGCGTCAAATCGGTGCGCAGCCGCAGCGAAGGCGACCTGATGTGCCGCATCGTGGTCGAGACCCCGGTCAAGCTCACCCGTGCACAGAAAGAGCTGTTGCGCCAATTCGCCGAATCGCACGGTGATGAGGGCAGCGAAAACAATCCCCGTACCGAGTCCTGGCTCAGCAGCGTGCGGGACTTCTTCGAACGCATGACCTCCTGAGGCATCGCATGATTCGCGCCATACTGCATGGGGGCGGCCGCATGGCCGAATCCATCCACGGTGTCGCAACGAGCCGTGGAGTCGAGGTGGTTGCGGTGGTCTCGCTGCAGCGTCCCGGCTGGTTGCAGGACGCGGTGTACGCCGATGCCCTCGACACGCTGGACGTCGATGCCGATGTCATGATCGATTTTTCCCTGCCGGCCGGCACGGTGGCCGCGGCGGACTGGTGCGCCGGCAACGGCATGCCATTCGTCAGCGGGGTTACCGGCCTGGACGAGGCGGCTTTCGCCGCGCTGGACCGGGCGGCCGGCCAGGTTCCCGTGCTGTGGGCTCCGAACATGAGCGTGGGCGTAAACCTGCTGGAATCCCTGTGTCGCACCGTCGCGGCCGCGCTCGATGACCAGGTGCCCGTAAGCATCCACGATGTGCATCATCGGCACAAAAAAGACGCCCCGTCGGGCACCGCGCTGGCCCTGGGCCGCGCGATCGAGGCCTCACGTGGCGAGGACGCGCCGCCAGTCCGTTATACGGACGATCGCGAAGGCGAGGTGGTGGGACGGCATGTCATCCGCTTCGACATGGATGGCGAAGTACTGGAACTCACCCACGACGCGCTGGATCGTGGGATCTTCGCGAGCGGCGCCGCGGATGCGGCCTGTTGGCTGTGCCGGCAGGCCCCCGGACGTTATCGCGCCGCCGACTGGCTGGCCGGTCGATGACCGGCGGGTGTCTCGCGGCGTTCGTTTCGGCGAACGGCATTAGACAGGGCCGGGGCACCTCCGCTAAAATCTGAGCGCTTAGAAACAAATTCAGCGAATTCTAAGCGGGAACAGCCTCGTCGGGCTTTCCCGTTTTTCATGTCCGGAGGTTGAATCTTGAGCAAGTCCGCAGTTTTGGCCCTGGAAGACGGAACGGTTTTCCATGGTCTTTCCATCGGCGCGCCCGGTGAATCCTCCGGAGAAGTCGTTTTCAATACCGCGATGACGGGTTACCAGGAAATCCTCACGGACCCGTCCTACGCCCGTCAACTCGTCACCCTCACGTATCCCCACATCGGCAACACCGGTTGTAATGAGCAGGACGTCGAATCCGACCGCGTCATGGCCGGCGGCCTGATCGTTCGCGATTGTCCGCTGCGCGCCAGCAACTGGCGCATGACCGAGACCCTGCCGGAATACCTGGAACGCGAGGGCGTGGTCGCCATCGCCGATATCGACACCCGCAAGCTCACCCGCATCCTGCGGGAGAAAGGGGCGCAGCGCGGCGCCATCGTCGCCGGGGCGGGGGAAGAGCAGTCGGCGGAACGGGCGCTGGAACTGGCGCGGGCCTTTCCTGGCATGCAGGGCCTCGACCTGGCACGGGAAGTCACCACGGAAAAACGCTATGAATGGACCCAGGGCAGCTGGGACCTGGATTCGGTGTCGTGGCATGAGTCGGAGGCCACACGTCACGTGGTGGCTTATGACTTCGGCGTCAAACGCAACATTCTGCGGCTGCTGGCGGATCGCGGTTGCCGCATCACCGTGGTGCCTGCAACCACTTCGGCCGACGAAGTACTGGCCCTGGAGCCTGACGGTGTGTTCCTGTCCAACGGGCCCGGTGATCCCGAACCCTGTGGCTACGCCATCGAGGCCATCGGCCGTTTGCTCAAGACCGGTATTCCGATGTTCGGCATCTGCCTGGGCCATCAATTGCTGGCGCTGACGATGGGTGGGAAAACCCTCAAAATGAGTTTTGGCCATCATGGCGCCAACCATCCGGTGCAGGATCTCGAAACGGGTGCGGTCGCCATCACCAGTCAGAATCACGGGTTCGCGGTCGACGAGGACAGTCTGCCGGATACGGTGCGTGCCACCCACAGGTCGCTGTTCGACGGCACCCTGCAGGGCATCGAATTGAAGGACGCGCCGGTGTTCAGTTTCCAGGGCCACCCCGAAGCCAGTCCCGGCCCGCACGACATTGCAAGCCTGTTCGATCGATTTATCAAACTGATGGACGATGCCGGAGAAACCGGCAACGTTACCGTGCTGCGGGAGGCCCGCTGATGCCACGCCGCAATGACATTGAAAGCATTCTGATCATCGGCGCCGGCCCGATCGTCATCGGCCAGGCCTGCGAGTTCGACTACTCCGGAGCCCAGGCCTGCAAGGCGCTGCGTGAGGAGGGCTACCGGGTCATCCTGGTCAACTCCAATCCCGCCACGATCATGACCGACCCCGAGATGGCCGATGCCATCTACATCGAGCCCATCGAATGGCGCACCGTGGAACAGATCATCGCCCGTGAGAAGCCGGATGTTCTGCTGCCCACCATGGGCGGGCAGACCGCGCTCAACTGCGCGCTCGATCTGGCGCGAGAGGGCGTCCTCGAGCGTTACGGCGTGGAAATGATCGGCGCTTCGCGTGACGCCATCGACATGGCCGAGGATCGCGAAAAGTTTCGCGATGCGATGATCGAAATCGGTTTGGAGGTGCCTGGCGCCGCCATCGCGCACAGCCTGGAGGAAGCGCTGCAGCACCAGGACCGCATCGGCTTTCCGACCATCATCCGGCCGTCGTTCACCATGGGTGGTTCCGGCGGCGGCATCGCCTATAACCGCGAGGAATTCGAGGAAATCGTGTCGCGCGGCCTGGAGCTGTCGCCCACCAACGAAGTTCTGCTCGAAGAGTCCGTGCTCGGGTGGAAGGAATTCGAAATGGAGGTGGTGCGCGACCGGCGTGACAACTGCATCATCATCTGCGCCATCGAGAATTTCGATCCGATGGGCGTGCACACCGGCGATTCCATCACCGTGGCGCCGGCCCAGACCCTCACCGACAAGGAATACCAGCGCCTGCGTGACGCCTCCATCGCGGTGCTGCGCAAGATCGGCGTGGACACCGGCGGATCCAACGTCCAGTTCGCCGTGAACCCGGAGGACGGCCGGATCGTAATCATCGAGATGAACCCGCGTGTGTCGCGTTCATCGGCTCTGGCGTCCAAGGCCACCGGTTTCCCGATCGCCAAGGTGGCGGCCAAGCTGGCGGTCGGATTCACCCTGGACGAGTTGCGTAACGAAATCACCGGCGGTGCGACCCCGGCCTCGTTCGAACCGGCCATCGATTACGTCGTCACCAAGATTCCACGCTTCGCGTTCGAGAAATTCCCGGCCGCCAATGCCCGCCTGACCACCCAGATGAAATCCGTCGGCGAGGCCATGGCCATCGGCCGCACCTTCCAGGAATCGTTGCAGAAGGCCCTGCGTAGCCTGGAAACCGACCGCGACGGCCTGGACGAAATCCTCGAAGGTGAGGACGCCGAAGAGCGTCAGACCATTCTGCGCCGCGAGCTGCGCGAGGCCGGTGCGGAACGCATCCTTTACATCGCGGATGCCTTCCGCGAAGGCCTGAGCTTCGATGAGATTTTCAACTGGACCCGGGTCGATCCCTGGTTCCTGGCCCAGATCGAAGACCTGGTGCAGGACGAACAGACCATCCGCGGTGTACCGCTCGAGTCCCTGCAGAAAGCCGTACTGCGCGGCCTGAAGCGCAAGGGATTTTCGGACGCACGCCTGGCGTCGCTGCTGGGCGTGGACGAACACGAAGTGCGCGCACATCGCCATGAAATGGGCATCCGTCCGGTGTACAAACGGGTCGATACCTGTGCCGCCGAGTTTGCCACTTCGACCGCCTACATGTACTCCACCTACGAGGAAGAGTGCGAATCGAACCCGGGCGACCGGCGCAAGATCATGGTGCTGGGCGGCGGTCCCAACCGGATCGGGCAGGGGATCGAGTTCGATTACTGTTGCGTGCACGCGGCGCTGGCGCTGCGTGACGACGGTTACGAAACGATCATGGTCAATTGCAACCCGGAGACCGTGTCCACCGACTACGACACTTCCGACCGGTTGTACTTCGACCCGCTGACCCTTGAAGACGTGCTCGAAATCGTCGCCAAGGAGCAACCCGCCGGCGTAATCGTCCAGTTCGGTGGCCAGACGCCATTGAAGCTGGCTCGTGATCTGGAGGCGGCCGGCGTGCCCATCATCGGCACCACGCCTGATTGCATCGATCTCGCCGAGGATCGCGAACGTTTTCAGAACCTGCTCGAGCGCATCGAGCTGAAACAGCCACCCAACCGCACCGCCACCAGCATCGAAGAGGCAGTGTCTCGGGCGGAGGAAATCGGCTATCCGCTGGTGGTGCGCCCGTCCTACGTGTTGGGCGGCCGGGCCATGGACATCGTGCACGCCGAGGACGAACTGCGCCGTTACATGACCGCCGCCGTGGAAGTCTCCAATGCTTCTCCGGTGCTGCTCGACCGTTTCCTCGATCATGCGCTGGAAATCGATGTGGATGCCGTGTGTGACGGTGAAGATGTGCTGATCGGCGGCATCATGGAACACATTGAGCAGGCGGGCGTGCATTCGGGTGATTCAGCCTGTTCCATTCCGCCTTACTCGCTGAGCACCGCCATGCAGGATGAACTGCGCCGGCAGATGCGCTTGATGGCCGTGGAGCTTCAGGTGGTGGGGCTGATGAACGCGCAGTTCGCGGTACGCGGCAATGATGTGTTCGTGCTCGAGGTCAACCCGCGCGCGTCGCGTACGGTGCCTTTCGTCTCGAAGGCGACGGGTGTACCCCTGGCCGGAATTGCCGCCCGTGTAATGGCCGGAAAAAGTTTAAAAGAACAAGGGTTTACAAAAGAAATCATACCTAATTTCTTTTCAATCAAGGAAGCCGTTTTCCCGTTCATCAAGTTCCCCGGAGTGGATCCCATCCTGGGACCCGAGATGCGTTCCACCGGCGAGGTGATGGGCATTGCCTGGAGTTGGGGCGGCGCCCGCGCCAAGTCCATGAAAGCCGCCGGTTACGGATTGCCACGCCCGGGCAAGGCTTTCCTCAGTGTGCGCGATGGCGACAAGGATGAACTGTTGCCGATCGCCCGCGAACTGATTGGCCGCGGTTACCAGCTGGTCGCCACGCGTGGCACCTGCGATTTCCTGCGCGGGGAATCCATCGACTGCGAGCTGGTCAACAAGGTCATGGAGGGCCGGCCGCACGTGGTCGACCTGATCAAGAACAAGGAAATCCATTTCATCGTCAATACCACGGAGGGCCGACAGGCCATTTCCGATTCCTTCTCCATCCGGCGCGAAGCCCTGCAGCACAAAGTGAGCTACTCTACGACCATAGCGGGCGGCCGAGCGACTCTGCGCGCCCTGGATCACGAAGAAGATTACACGGTGCACAGCCTCCAACAATTGCACCGCGGGCTTGAAGCCTGAACGACTGTACGAAGGACATCATGCAAAGAGAACCGATTACCCTGGCAGGCGCCGAGCGCCTGCGTGAAGAACTGGCGCAGCTGAAAAAAGTGGAGCGCCCGCAGATCATCGCCGCCATCGCGGAAGCCCGCGCTCACGGCGACCTCAAGGAAAATGCCGAATACCATGCGGCGCGTGAACAGCAGGGGTTCATCGAAGGCCGGATTCAGCGCCTGGAATCCACACTGTCCAACGCCCAGGTCATCGACGTCACGACGCTCAACCCCAACGGCAAGATCGTGTTCGGGGCGACGGTGACCATCGCCGACGAAGAATCCGGCGATGAGACCACCTACCAGATCGTTGGCGATCTCGAGGCGGACATCAAACACAACCGCATCGCCGTGACTTCGCCCATCGCTCGTGCCCTGATTGGCCATACGGAAGGTGACGTCGTCACCGTTCGAGCGCCCGGCGGCGAGCGCGATTTCGAGATCGTCGGCGTCGAATATCGCTGAACGCCGGCGCAATGGCCGGCGCGCCCGTCATCCTGTACGCGGAGGCTTTGCCCGCCTGGGCGAGCGCCGCGCCGGGGTCGCGATGCCCCGCGCTCGAGTCCCTGATTTCCCGCGGCCTGGCACTTCCCCCATTACCGGACGGGCCCGAGGCGGCGCGCATGACCCTGCTCGGAGCTGATTCGCCGGACCGGGCGCCCGCCGGAGCCTTGACTGCCTGCGCTGCCGCAGGAGAACGGGTCGACGGTCACTGGCTGCGCGCGGATCCGGTCACCCTGAGCGCCTCCATGAGCCAGGTCTACCTGTCGGGCGCTGGCCTGGACGGCTTCGACGCCGCCGAACGTACGGCGCTGGCCGCGGCCGTAAGCGCGGAACTCGAACAGCACGGCCTGCAGTTTGTCCGCCGTGTATCGGCGGGCGGTGGCGAGGATTGGGCAGTCCGCCTGCCGTGCGCCCCGGACGCCGAGTTCACACCCCTGCATCGGGCGCTGGGCGCCGACATCGCCGATCAATTACCGCCTGGCCCGGCCGGCCTGCCCTGGCGGCGGCTCAGCAATGAACTGCAGATGATTCTGCATCACCATCCGGTCAATGCCGGCCGCCGCGCCAGCGGCCGCCCGGTCATCAACGGCATATGGTTGTGGGGTGACGGGCCGGCCCCTTCACCAGCGCTGGCGGGTGGGCCCGCAACCGTGATTTCCGACCACTCGATCAGCGCCGGACTGGCGCGATGTTATGGGGGGGAGTTGCAGCCTTTCGGGGAGGTGGACGAGGTCGTGAGCACGGCGGTCCGTGCGATCGGGCAGGGTACGGGACCGGTTTTCATCGACTGGGCCGGGACGTCTTCCGAAGCCGAAGGGCAGTTGCAGGCGCTGGATCAGGCCGTGGCCCGCCTGGATCGGGTTGCCACGCTGGCGATCTACGGTGGCAGGCGCGGCTTCCAGGCCCGTCACGGATGGCGTGGGGCCTGGTGGCGCCGAAGCCGGCCGGTGGCCGACGTGTTCGCGGTGGAGGCCGCCGCTTGAAGGCGCCGGCGATCATCCGCCAGCGGCCGGTGCCCGATACCGTGCCGGAGCTGGCCTCGGAAGGACTGCACCCGGTGTTGCAGCGCGTACTGTGTGCCCGCGGCGTCCGGTCGGCGGAAGAATTGCGGTTGGGGCTGGCGGATCTGCTGCGGCCCGACACCCTGGGGGGAATCGATACGGCCGCCGAGTTGCTGGCCCGCGCCGTGGTCGAGGGTCAGCGCATCCTGATCGTCGGCGACTTCGATGCCGACGGCGCCACCGGAACTGCCGTGGCGGTGCTGGCCCTGCGGGCCATGGGCGCGGCTCATGTCGATTTCCGCGTTCCCAACCGATTCGAGTTCGGTTACGGCCTGACCCCGGCGCTGGTCGAAACCCTGGCGGGGGATCCACCGGATCTGCTGGTCACCGTCGATTCAGGAATTGGTTGCGTGGCGGGCGTGGGGCGTGCCCGGGAACTCGGCAGCCGGGTCATCGTCACCGACCATCATCTGCCGGGGGAAACCCTGCCGCCCGCGGACGCCATCGTCAACCCCAACTGCGCCGGAGACGATTTCGGCAGCAAGGCCCTGGCCGGCGTCGGGGTGATGTTCTATCTGGCCGGGCGCACCCGTCAGGCGCTGCGTGACGCCGGTTGGTTCGGGGGCGGGCGGCGCGAACCCAACCTGGCGTCTCTGCTGGATCTGGTCGCGCTTGGTACGGTGGCGGATCTGGTGCCGCTCGATCACAACAACCGTGTGCTGGTGCGCCAGGGCCTGGAGCGCATCCGCCGCGGCCTGGCACGCCCCGGGCTGATGGCGTTGCTGCGCGCGGGCAAGCGCGACTACCGCTTCGCCAGTGCGGCGGACCTGGGTTTCGCGGTCGGGCCCCGCCTCAACGCGGCCGGCCGGCTGGAAGACATGAGCGTCGGCATCCGCTGCCTGCTCAGCGAAGACCGGGACCAGGCCGACCGAATGGCGGCCCAGCTCGACGAGTTGAATCGGCAGCGCCGCGATATGCAGGAACAGATGCAGATCGAAGCCATGAGCCAGGTGGGTGAGCTCACCGAATCCCTGCGGGCCGAAGCCAGCCTGCCCGATGCCCTCTGCCTGTTCGACGAGGACTGGCACCAGGGCGTGGTCGGCCTGGTGGCCTCCCGGGTCAAGGACGCCGTGCACCGGCCGGTGGTGGCCTTCGCGCCCGAGGAGCCGGGCTCGGACTGGCTCAAGGGATCGGCCCGTTCGGTGCGGGGATTGCACATACGCGATGCCCTGGCCCTGCTGGAAGCGCGGGAGCCGGGTCTGATGCGCGCTTTCGGGGGGCACGCGATGGCGGCTGGCCTCAGCCTGGCGCGGGAACACCTCGAACGTTTTCGCGGTGGGCTCGATAGCGCCGTCAGGGAGTTGCTGGGCGATGGCAGCCTGGAGGCTGAAATTCTCACCGACGGCAGCCTGGAGCCGGACGACCTGGGTCTGGAACTGGCGCGTGAACTGGAGCGGGCAGGCCCGTGGGGACAGCGCTTTCCGGAACCCCTGTTCGACGGCCACTTCGCGGTGGTCGATCACCGGGTGGTGGGTGGAGCGCACCTCAAGATGCAGGTGCGCGCGCCGGGCGCCCGCGAGGTCGTTGATGCCATTGCCTTCAACCACCTGCCCGAGGACCTCCCGGGCAGCGGCACCGCCCGCCTGCTGTACCGCCTCGACATCAACCGCTGGCGCGGCAGCGAAACCTGTCAGCTCCGCGTCGAACGCATCGTAAGTATGGGGTCAGAGTAAAGGGACAGAGTCCGGGGTCAGAGTCCGGGGTCAGAGTAAAGGGACAGAGTAAAATGCTAAGGCCATGCAGTTGGAAACCTGTTCTGGAATTTACTCTGTCCCTTTACTCTGACCCCACGCTTACTCACACTTACTCTGTCCCTTTACTCTGACCCCACAATTACTCTGGCCCCATGTTTACTCAGTGGCTGAGGCCTTGCTCGATGCCGGGTGTGCGGAAAGCCGTCATGCCGCCGTCCAGCGGTACGATGGCGCCGCTGATGTAGGCGCCGCCGGCGCCGCACAGGCACAGGATCAGCCCGGCCATGTCCTCCGGCTTGCCGAAGCGGGCCAGCGGCACGGCTTGTTCCACCGCGGATGCGGTCTCGGGGTCTTCGGTGAAGAATGCGGTCATGCCGCTGGGGAACGGTCCCGGGGCGATCGCGTTGACCGTGATGGCCCGGTCGGCGAGTTCATTGGCCAGGATCCGGGTCAGGTGATGAACCGCGGCCTTGCTGGCCGAGTACGAGTAGGCAGGGAATCCGTGCGGCATGGTGCCCATGACCGATCCGATGTTGATCACCCGGGCCGGCTGGTCCGGTTTCCCGGCCGCGGTCAGCAGGGGAATGAGCTGGCGGGTCAGGGTGAACTGCGCGGTCACGTTCAGATTCATCACGTCTTGCCAGGCCGACCACGGAAACTGCTCCAGCGGAGCGCCCCAGCTGCGCCCGGAGTTGTTCACCAGGATGTCCAGTTTTTCGGTGTCATCGGCAATGGCCGCGGCCAGCGCGTTGACACCGTCTTCGGACTGCAAGTCCGCCTGCAGTGGAATCACCGAACCGGGCAGGTCTGCCAGATCGGTGGCGGCTTTCTCGCAGGCTTCCAGCCGCCTCGATGCGATGTACACGTCCGCGCCGGCACCGGCAAGCGCCCGCGTAATCATCAGTCCGATACCGCTGCCGCCGCCGGTGACCAGGGCCTTGCGACCCTGTAGACCGAACAGGGAAGCGAGATAGGTTTCAATGTCTTTCATGGTGTGGTGAGACCTCGTTGCCATGTGTGAGTGGGCGCAGCGTAAGCCGTGCCCCGGAATCAGTAGCCGCGCAGGCGAGCGAAGCGATCGAGATGGAAGTGGCGGTCACCGAGCAGAGTCTCCAGGATGCGTGCCCGCTTGTAGAAGAAGCCGATGTCGAATTCGTCCGTCATACCGATACCGCCATGCATCTGGATGGCTTCGGCGGTGGCGCGCATCGCGATGGCTGCTAGCCTGGCCTTGGTCATGCTGGCGGTTTCCGACAGGGACGGGAGTTCGTTGCCGCCTCCGGGCTGGTCGAGCCGGTGCAGTGCGTGCAACACCAGCGACGTGCCCAGTTCAAGATCGTTGCACAGGTCGGCGGCGCGATGCTGCAAGGCCTGAAAGCTGCCAATGGGCACACCGAACTGCTTGCGTTCACGCAGGTAGTTCAGGGTGCGTTCGAAGGCCTCGCTGGCGACTCCCAGCAACTCGGCGGACTGGCCGATGACCCCGGTATCGAGCAGGTGGTGCAGGGTGGCCGAGCGGTCGCCGGGTCCGCCCAGCACGTCATCGGCGGACAGCGAAATGGCGTCGAAACGAAGGTGGGCTCCGATATGGGTATCAAGCAATCGAACGGGTTCGCGCGCCAGCCCGGTCGCATTGGCTGCGACGCGCACGAGTACGATGTCGCCCTCTTCATTGCGCGCACTTACCAGGAAGGCATCGGCGGCCATGCCATCGGGCACATGACGTCTGGCGCCAGTGAGTTTCAGCTCTCCACCGTGATTTTCGATCCGGGTTTCGATCGCCTCGGGATTGTGGCGGGTCTGCTCGTCGCAGGCCGGCACGAGAATCGATTGACCGGCCGCGATGTCCGGCAGCCAGGTCTCTCGCTGTGTGGCGGAGGCGCCGTGGCGGATGGCCGCTGCACTCATCATCGCGCTGGTCAGCAGTGGGCTGGGAGTCAGGGTTCGGCCGGTTTCCTGCAGCACGATGCCCAGGCCGGTAAAGCCGAAACCCAGTCCCCCATCGGACTCGTCAATGGCGATGGCCGGCCAACCCAGCTCCGTCATTTCGCGCCACAGGTCGGCGCACATGCCGGTGGCGGATTCGTCGTCACGCAGGCTGCGCAGGTGCTGCACCGGAGCGCGCTGCTGCAGGAATTCGCGGGCCGAGTCCCGCAACATGGTCTGTTCTTCGTTGAGTGTCAACGCCACGGTGTCACCTCAGCCCGGCAGGCCAAGCATGTGCTTGGCGACGATGTTCAATTGGATTTCGGAGGTGCCGCCCTCGATGGCGTTGCCGCGTGAGCGCAACCAGGTGCGGGGGATTTGCCCATCGGCCGTATCCGCGCCGTCCCAGTCGAGGGCATGAGCGCCGTGGATGGCCATGATCAGTTCCTGACGCCGCATGTTGAGTTCGGTGCCGCAGTATTTGAACAGACTGGATCGCGCGCCCAGGCTGGCACCCGCCTTCACTTCGTCGCGGGCCCGCTCCATGGTCAGGTCCAGCGCCGCGGTATCGATCTCCAGCCAGGCGATGTCGTTGCGCAGGCTGGGGTCGGCGAGCCGCTCCCCATCCAGTCCGATGGCCCGTACCGCCATGGCCCGCAACGGCTCGGCGCCGCTGGGCTCGATGCCGAAGGTCCCGATCATTTCCCGCTCGTGGGTAAGCAGGTATTTCGCCACGGTCCAGCCGGCGTTGAGTTCTCCGACCACCTGGTTTTTCTCCACCCGCACATCCTCGAAGAAAGTTTCGGTAAAGGGCGATTTGCCGCTGATCAAGCGGATCGGTCGAGTGCTGACGCCGGGTGTGGCCATATCAAACAGCACCAGGCTGATGCCCGCGTGGCGCGGCGCTTCGCTGTCGCTGCGGACCAGGCAGAACATCCAGTCGCCCTTGTCGCCGTACGAGGTCCAGATCTTGGAGCCGTTGAGGATGAAGTGGTCGCCGCGGTCTTCCAGGCGCGCCTGCAGGCTGGCCAGGTCGGAACCGGCATTGGGCTCGCTGTAGCCCTGCGCCCAGCGGATTTCGCCGCGAACGATGGGCGGCAGGTGTTGCTGTTTCAGTTCCTCGCTGCCGTAGTGAAGCAGGGCCGGCCCGATCATGGAAATGCCGAAACTGTACAGCGGCGGCCGTGCACTGATGCGGTTCATTTCCTCCTGCAGAATCTTGGCATGTTCGCGATCGAGGCCGCCGCCGCCATATTCGGCGGGCCAGGTCGGTGCGGTCCATCCTCGGTCCGCCATCGCGCGCAGCCAGCGCTCCTGGTCATCGCTCTGGAACGCATAATGGCGTCCGCCCCAGCACAGATCGGCTTCGGTGCGGTACGGTGTGCGCATGGATTCGGGGCAATGGGTTGCGAGCCAGTCGCGGGCTTCGGCCCGGAATTCATCGAGTTCGGTCACTGGGTTTTTCCTGCGGTGGTCGGAATCTTTGGAACAATCTGAGGGCTAGAATACCATTTCTCAGTTGCACAATTAGACTGAGCCGCGTGCCGGGTCCGCGGCTCAGTCTGGTGACCGCCAAATGTACAGGAATTACTCGGCCGCGGTCAGGTCGGCCCGATGGGCCCAGATCGAATACTTCGAGCCGCGGGTGCTGCCCGAGAGTTGCTTCATCAATGCGTTGGCGCGATCCGCACCCAGATGGTCGCTGAGGAATTCGTAGAAGCTGGGGTCCTGGGGATTCATCGCCGCGTAGTTGGAATATGCCACGGCCAGAATCGTCACGGGTTTGCCACCAATTCGGTTCAGCCAGGCCCAGCGGTGACCGCCCTCTGTCCAACCCTGCTCGATGGCCACCTGGCTGAGTTCAGTGCGGGCGGCTGTGAAATCGGCGCTGTGTCCGGGCGCCGGATAAAACTCGGTGACCCCGACCAGCCGCACCGGCTCACCGTTGTCTGTCCAGTGGCTATTGGCACTGTCGGTTTCGTAGAAGTAGTGGCCATAGTGCTCGACGTGCGGATCGACCTCCGATGACCAGTGCTCCATCACCGCTGCGTTGTCACGGTTCCATTGATCGTAGGCGTCCTGATCGGGCCAGGAAAAGCAGCAGGTTCGAATGCCGTAGACGTACAGATTCTCACCGGTGATGGGTGTAAATACGTCCCACGAACGAGGGTCGCCGTGGTCATTACGCACCCTGGCGTGTTCCTTGAAGGCAGTCTCGAAGGCCGCCTGGTGGCCGGGTTTGACCGTCACGTACCAGGCTTCCGACAGGTTGGCGGGGGATTCCTGTGCCGGCAAAAGGCCGCTTGCGAGCAGCGCCAGCAGCGCGATGAGTATGGCAGATAGGGCGTGGTTTGGAGCGTTCATAAGGACTCCTCAATGTCTTCGTCTAAGGGATGAATGCGCGAAGCCGCCCCCACAGCCGCGCGCTTGAAGTATAGGAAAATAAAACCCTGGTGGCTGGACCGGGTTGCGGGTCTGAAGGCCGCTGCCGGCGCGCTTGCGGCCACCGCTTTGGTGTAGAATGCAGCGTTTTGCCACTACGGGTCCTATGGCTGTGGAACTCAACCCCGCACGCACTCTGATCGAAGACCTCGAGAGCCGTTCCGAAGGGCTCAGGGGGTATCTTTGACTATGCCGGCAAGCGTGACCGGCTCGAAGAAGTAAATCGCGAGCTCGAAAACCCGGAAATCTGGAACGATCCCGAACGGGCTCAGGGCCTGGGGCGCGAGCGTGCCCGTCTTGAACGGGTCGTCGAAACGCTCGGTTCCCTGTCGCAGGGCCTTGCCGATGCCACCGAGATGCTCGACCTCGCGGCCGAGGAAGACGACGAGGAAGTGCTCAATTCGGTGGTGCAGGACCTGGACCGCATGCGGACCGAGGTGGAACGGCTGGAATTCGAGCGTATGTTCTCCGGAGAGATGGACGACCGGCCGTGCTATCTCGACATCCAGGCCGGCTCCGGCGGCACCGAGGCCCAGGACTGGGCCGAGATGCTGTTGCGAATGTATCTGCGCTGGGCCGAGCGCCGCGGCTGGGATGCCGAGTTGATCGAAGTCTCGCCCGGCGAAGTCGCCGGCATCAAGAGCGCGACCATCCACATCCGCGGTGACTACGCCTACGGCTGGTGCCGCACCGAGACCGGCGTCCATCGCCTGGTGCGCAAGTCACCGTTCGATTCGGGCAATCGCCGCCACACCTCGTTCGCGGCCGTCTTCGTATCGCCGGAAGTGGATGACGATATCGAAATTGACATCAATCCCGCTGATCTGCGCATCGATGTCTACCGGTCGTCCGGCGCCGGCGGTCAGCACGTGAACACCACCGACTCGGCCGTGCGCATCACTCACGAGCCCACCGGCATCGTGGTGCAATGCCAGAACGACCGTTCGCAGCACAAGAACCGCGACCAGGCAATGAAACAGTTGCGCGCCCGGCTCTACGAGTTCGAACTGCAGAAGCGCAACGAAGAGCACCAGAAACTGGAAGACTCCAAGTCCGATATCGGCTGGGGTAGCCAGATTCGCTCCTATGTGCTCGACCAGTCGCGTATCAAGGACCTGCGCACCCACGTTGAAGTGGGCAACACGCAGGGCGTGCTCGATGGCGACCTCGACGGTTTCGTTGAGGCGTCGCTGAAGGAAGGCCTGTAGGCCGGAGAAGACCGCAATGAGTGAAAAGCCCAACAAACCGGTGAAGGAACCAACCGGCGCCGCGCCCGACGAGAACAAGCTGATCGCCGAGCGCCGGCGCAAGCTGGCCGAACTGCGCGAAGGCGGTCAGGCCTATCCGAACGATTTCCGGGTCGACACCCTGGCCGCCGAATTACGCGCCAATTACGAAGACCAGTCCGACGAAGCGCTCGAGGCGGTGGAGCAGTCGTTCACCCTGGCGGGCCGCATGCTGGCCAAGCGCGTGATGGGAAAAATCGCCTTCGTTCGCGTTGAGGACCACAGCGGGCCGATTCAGTTCGTGGTGCAGCGCGACAACCTGCCCGAAGGTGATTACGCCCGTTTCAAGCACTGGGACGTCGGCGACATCATCGGTGGCCGTGGCCGCGTGTTCCGTACCAACAAGGGTGAATTGTCCTTGCGTGTGGACGAACTGAAACTGCTGTCCAAGGCGCTGCGTCCGCTGCCGGAGAAATGGCACGGTCTGACCGATACCGAGATGCGTTACCGCCAGCGCTACGTCGATCTGATCGTCAATGAACCCGCGCGCGCCGTGTTCCGCACCCGCTCACGCATCATCAGCTACATTCGCGCCTTCATGGAGGCGCCGGGACGTGAGTTTCTGGAAGTGGAAACGCCGATGATGCACCCCATTCCGGGCGGCGCCACCGCGCGACCCTTCGTCACCCACCACAACGCGCTGGACATCGACATGTACCTGCGCGTGGCGCCGGAACTGTATCTCAAGCGACTGATCGTCGGCGGTCTGGGGCGGGTGTATGAAATCAACCGCAATTTCCGCAACGAGGGCGTTTCCACCCGCCACAACCCGGAATTCACGATGCTGGAATTCTACTGGGCCTACGCGGACTACAACGATCTGATGTCGCTCACCGAGCAGATGCTGTCGGGCCTGACCCTCGAACTGACCGGCGGTACCCGGGTGATTTACCAGGACGAGGAACTGGATTTCGGCGGCCCCTACGAGCGTCTCAGTGTCGAGGATGCGGTGCGCCGTCACGCGCCGGAACTGGCCGACGCCGACCTGTGGGATGAGACGACTCTTCGCACCGCCTGCGCCGATCGTTCGATTCACACCGAAAAAACCTGGGGCCCCGGCCGGCTGCTGATGGAACTGTTCGAAGAAGTGGCCGAGCCGCATCTGACGGGACCGGTGTTCATCACCGAATATCCCACCGAAGTCTCGCCGCTGTCGCGTCGCAACGACGATGATCCGCGCATTACCGACCGGTTCGAACTGTTTATCGCCGGCCGCGAAATCGCCAACGGCTTCTCCGAACTCAACGACCCGGAAGACCAGGCCGAGCGCTTTCGTGCCCAGGTGGAAAGCAAGGACGCCGGTGATCTCGAGGCCATGCACTACGACGCCGACTACGTGCGCGCGCTGGAATACGGCATGCCACCGACGGCCGGGGAGGGCGTCGGCATCGATCGCCTGGTGATGCTGTTCACCGATTCGCCCTCCATCCGCGACGTGCTGCTGTTTCCCTACCTGCGCCCGGAGGCCTGACCCGGGCCGATGGAACCCGCGGTTTCGGTGGTGCTGCCGGTCCGTGACGGCGGACCCCACCTGGCCGCGGCCGTCGGCAGCATCCTGGCGCAGGAAAACTGCGATTTCGAACTGATCCTGGTCGACGACCACAGTTCCGACGGCGCCCTGGAGTCGCTACCGTCCAGGGATGCGCGGATACGCTTCATCGCCAATGCCGGCGGCGGTCTGATCGATGCGCTCAACACCGGTCTGCGCGCCGCGCGCGGCCATTACATCGCCCGCATGGATGCCGACGACATCGCGCTGCCCAAGCGACTCCGCACACAACTCGATTACCTCGCCAGGAATCCCTCGGTGGCCATTGCCGGCACCGAGGTGGAATTGTTCGCCGAAGGTGAACTGGGAGCGGGCAACCAACGTTATCAGCGGTGGATCAATGTTCTGCGCTCACCGGGTGCCATTCACCGCGAGCGCTTCATTGAATGTCCCCTGCCGCACCCCACCTGGCTGATGCCGCGCAGCGTGGTGCGGCGCCTCGGGGGCTACCGCGACGCCGGCTGGCCCGAGGATTACGACTTTCTGCTGCGGGCGGCGTCCGCCGGCTACCGGTGTGGCAAACCGGAAGGTGTGCTGCTGCGCTGGCGGGATCATCCGGACCGCGCATCCCGCATCGATCCACGTTACGCGCAGGAGCGATTCACGGCCGCGCGCGCCCATTTTCTGGCCGCCGATGAGTTACAGGGCCGGCCGGTCGTGATCTGGGGCGCCGGTCCCGGTGGTCGCGATCTCCATGATGCCCTGTCCCGGGAATCCGTCACCGTGCAGGGATTTGTGGACGTGCATCCGCGCCGAATCGGCGGGTGCAAACGCGGCCGGCCGGTGTGGCATTTCGAAGAGGCCGGCCGTCGCGCCCGTGAGGCGATCATCCTGGTGGCGGTGGGGGTGCCATCGGCACGTCCGGAAATTCGCGCCGTGCTGCAACGGATGGGGCGGCGCGAGGGCGCCGACTGGTGGTTTGCCGCCTGAAACGCGGCCGGGGGCTGGGTTACACTGGCGCTCCGCCGTATAGCAACACACTGAAATTCGAGAGGCACGACTGAATGTCCGCAACGCCATCCCATCCCGGCCATCCCATTCCCGGCGACCACTTGCAGGTATTGCTGGTCCAGGCGACCCTGGGCTGGAAGCAGCCAGCCGAGAACCGCGCGCACCTCGAGGATCTGCTGGAGCAGGCACAAAGTCCCTTTGATCTCGCGGTTTTTCCGGAAACCTTCACCACCGGCTTTCTGGGTGACCCCGATGTGCCGAATGAAGGCATGGACGGCCCGACACTCGAGTGGATGCGCGAGCTCGCGGTTCGCCACCAGGGCAGCCTGGCCGGCAGCGCGGTCATCGTCGAGGACGGCAAACGCTTTAACCGCTTCCTGCTGGTCACCCCGGCGGGAGACGTGCACACCTACGACAAGCGGCACCTGTTTTCGTACGGGGGCGAGAACAAGCGATACGCGCCGGGCTCGCAACGCGTGACGGTTCCCCTCGGTCCCTGGCGGACATCACTGCAGGTCTGCTACGACCTGCGCTTTCCGGCGTGGTGCCGGCACCGTGGTGATTTTGATCTGCAGATATTCGTCGCCAACTGGCCGGCCAGCCGCGTTGAGCACTGGCAGGCCCTGCTGCGCGCCCGCGCGATCGAGAATCAGGCCTGGGTGATCGGCCTGAACCGGGCGGGTGAGGATGGCAACGGCATCGCCTACCCGGGATGCAGCCTGATCTTCGATCCGCTGGGAGAAACCGTTTGCGAACTGGGCGCGGAAGAAGAAACCCGCCTCGTCAGCCTCGACCGCTCGCAGGTCGAAGCCGTGCGCGGCAAGTTTCCGTTCCAGGCAGATGCCGACCCGTTTACGCTTCAAACATGATTCCGACCAGGATTAACTGACCCATGCAACGTTTCTTTGTTTCACGTGTTTTGCTTTCGGTGTCGCTGCTCGCTGCCGCGCTGGCGTCACCGGCCACACGGGCTCAGTGGACCCACACTTATCCCCCGGTCGACGGTTTCAACCACCAGGTCTACCTGGAAGGGTTCGAGCTGCCGATGCTCAATGCCGGTCCCATGGATCCGGCACCGTCTCCGGATGGTGGGCAGCTTGCGTTCGCGGCTTACGGCTGGCTCTGGCTGATGGACGTGGCGGACGGAAAGGCCCGGCGCATCACCCGTGCCGCGGGCATGGACTCGCGTCCGGAATGGTCGCCGGACGGCGAGCGGCTGGTATTCATCCGCGACAGCGGCAGGCAGCTCAGTATCGTGCAACTGGATGTCACCAGCGGAGTCGAGCAGGTGCTGGTCGACGTCGAGGCGGTCAACCTCGACCCGGTGTACGATCCCGACGGCCGCTACGTGTACTACGCGTCGGCCGACGGGGGGCCGCTGGAAATCTGGAGAGTGAAGCTGGAAAGCCTGGAGCGCCAGCCGGTGACGAATTCGGACGTGTTGCTCAATCGTCCGCTCAAGCGCCGCCCGTTGTTGCTGGATTCGGACAGCCTGCTGCTGTATCTCGACAAGCAGGGAACCCGCGACGCCATCAAGTTGCTGAACCGGGTCACGGGCGAGGCCACCACCCTGGTCGAGGATCGCATCACCGCACAGGCCGACCTGGCGTTGTCGCCCGACGGGCGCAATCTCGCCTACGTGTGGCCTTACGACGGAGGCTGGGAACTTCGACTGCTCACCCTGAATGCACCCGGCACCTCGGTGCTGCTGACCCAGAGCCTGGGCATGCCGCTGGCGCCGGCCTTCAGTCACGACGGTGAATGGGTGTACTTCGCCGAGGCCGGTGCCGACGAGCGCACCGCGCTCAAGCGGGTCAGGACGGCCGGCGGCACCGTGGAGCCGGTTGCAGTGGGCGAGCTGGACTGGGGTGCGCCCACCGGCCGCCTGGTGGTGCGCACGGAAATCGACGGGCAGCCGGTGGCGGCGCGACTGAACGCGGTCGACAGCTCCGGTCATCCGGTGATCCCGGAAACGGGCGCGGTGCGCTTCGAAGGTCAGCACGCCCGCGTGTTCTGGTATTCCGATGGCGAAATCACGCTGCTGGCGCCGGCCGGACCGGTCACCGTATCGGCCGTCCACGGCCTGGAAACGCCGCAGGCCCGGCAAACCATTGACGTTCCGGCAGACGGCGAAGCCCGGCTGACCCTGGAACTGGAGCGGGTGTGGAACGCGGCGGAGAACGGCTGGTACGCGGCCGACAATCATTTTCACCTGAACTATGGCGGCCCGTACCGGTTGGCGCCGGAGGACATCCTGCCCGACCTGCGCGGCGAAGCCATGGCCCTGGGTTATCCGTTGCTGGCCAACCTGCACAACCGCTTCCTGCAGCAGGGCCTGTGGGGTTGGCGCCACGAAGAAACGCCGCAGATTCATTTTGGTCAGGAAGTGCGGTCGCATTTTCTCGGGCACCTGCAGTTGCTGGGTATCGACACTCTGTTCTGGCCCTGGATCTGGGGTCCGTTTTACGAGGTCTATGCGAACGACGACCGGCCCAATGCCACGGCGCTGCGCCATGCGCGCTCAGAGGGCGGAGTGGGTGGCTACGTTCATCCGGTCGGTGTCGCCGACCCCTTCAGTGAGACCGGTATCAACACCGTTCCCATCGGCTTCGTCGCCGATGCCGTGCTGGGCGAGGTCGACGTGATCGAACTGGCCTGCCTGTGGACCGATGAGATCGGTACGGCCGCGTTGTGGCACGCGGTGCTCAACTTGGGTATACCGCTGGCGGCATCCGCGGGCAGCGATGTCATGAACAACTACTACCGCACCTTCGCGATCGGCTCGACCCGGGTCTACGTCAACACCGGCGAGTCGCTGAATCATGATGACTTCCTGGACGGCTTGCGCGACGGCAGGAGTTTCATCAGCAATGGCCCTCTGCTGGAATTCACCGTTACGGGGCAGGGGCCGGGCAGCGCACTCGAAATGCCCGCGGAAACGGTGGAGTGGTCATTGTCCGTGCACTCCGCACTGCCGTACGATGCGGTGGAGATTTTCGTCAACGGCGTATCGGTGCAGAAACTTGCCGGCAGTGACGAGGCGGGCAGCGCGGACTATTCCGGGACGATCGAGTCGCCTGCCGGCGGCTGGATCACCGCGCGTGTCACGGGCGCCAGTGCAAGCTGGCCGGCGCTGGACAGCTACCTGTACGCGGAAACCAGCCCGGTCTGGTTCCACGCCGTAGGCAGTATCGAGCCGGAAGCCCGGCGGCGTTCGGCCGCCGATTTGCTCCGTGTGCTCAACGCGTCCGAGACCCGGCTGATCGAAGGTTACGGGAACACGCCCATTCCGGACCTGCTGGGCCATTTTCAGAATGCGCGGGTGCGTTTGCGGGAAATGGCCGAATAAACCTCGAAGGCGAGACTGAATCCTGCAGCTCGGCTTCATGGACGGGCACGCCGGGCGAAGGTATTTACGATCTGCGCAATCATGCGACCCGGTGCCGTGTCGCATGATTCGTCGAACAGGATAAAAAACGATGCATTTACGATACGACGTCATGCAATGGCCGATGATCACGGTCCTGGTTTCGCACCGCCATCGCGTGATGTACACCCCGATCGCGAAAAACGCGAATACAACGTACAAGCGTCTGTTCGTTGAGCTGAGCGGCCACCCGTCGAGCGAGGTGCTGCTGGACGGCGACGTCCACGTCAATCTGCTGGCCCAACCAACGGGCCTGGTCCTGGCCGACTACACGCCGGAACACGCCGCGGCGATTCTCGGCAACGCCAATTACTTCCATTTCACGTTGCTACGCAATCCCCTGGAGCGGGCGGTCAGCGGCTACCTGGACAAGTTTGTCCGCTCGCCGGTGCGAAAAAACCCCAACAATCGCAATCACCTGGTGATTCAGGACGCGCTCGACTGGGTGTATGAACACCGTGGGGAGCCGGTCGATCACGAGCGCCTGATCACGTTCCGCGAGTTCGTCGATTACCTGGAACAGGTGCCGGATACCGCGCTCGACACCCACTTCAAGGCGCAATCCGCCTACCTGGTGCACCAGAACATCGATTTCATCAGTACGACCGAAAACCAGCAGCCGCTTCTGGCCGAGCTGGAGCAGCGATTCGGCCGTCACATTGAAGTCGAACATTTCAATCGAACGGCAGGTCCGCAGCACGGCGAATACGGGAATGATGCGGCGGATCTTCTACCGGCCCGGATACGCGCGAAACGTGGCTTGCCGAAACCATCGGAGTTACTGGTTCCGGACCTGGCCGAACGCTTGCGCAAACGTTTCGCGCGCGACTTCGAACTTTGGAGCGAAGCCAAAGCGAAAGGCACGGGTTAGCGCCGGCGGGGCATCTCGCTGCAGGCCGGACCGGATCGGGTTTCGTCCCGCCGCTTCCGGGTGATTCTGTGAGCGGTCAGGGATTCGCGCGATGGCGTTCGATCCATCGCCAAACCGCGCTGCGCGGTATATGACGCCCCGTGGCATTGGCGATCAGCGCGTAGGGCTCGGTCAGTGTCCAGAGGATTTCATCCCGGGCGAGGTTGCGGCCGGCGAACAGCAGGCGGTCACCGGCGTGCAGTTCCTGCCCGGGGGGCGGCAGAAAAATCCGTGATGCGCCGCGTTCGAGCAACAGGCACAGGCAGGGCAGGTCCTCGGCCACCTGCGTACGCGAATGCTGGGTGATGTGCTCCAGGCGGACTTCGGTTCCGTACTCGCGGGCTTCGTCGAGACCGCTCCTCAGGGACCCTTCGAGGGTTTCGGTCCAGATGGCTGGCGCCTGTCCGCCCAGTACCGACTTCAGTCGCGAAGCGACATGGTGGGCGAAATCCTCGTCTTCGCTGGCCAGGTAATGCAGAAACGTCTGCATCAGGGGTGTCGTGGCGATATACAGCGCACGACGTGCGACGATGAGGCTTCGGCGCGCGACCAGTTGGGCGTGGGAACGCTCGAACAGTTCGTCGTTCTGCTGACGCTCCTGGCGCGCCACCGTGAACAGCTTCGGGTTGAGTTCCAGCGCGGTCATGACGATGGACAGGTTGTCCACGTCATCGCCGGTGCCGGCGATGATGCCGACCGCATCCTCGACGCCGGCTTCGAGCAGCGTAGCCGCCTCGGTGCCCCGGCCAAGTACGGATCCCGGTTGATTCGCGACGCGGTCGGGATGCACATCGACCACGGTGTACGGCAGACCCGCCTGTTCCAGTCGCTCGGCCAGCCGTGAGCCGAAGCGGCCGAGACCGCATACGATCCAGCGGCCCGACGGCAATTCCATGCGTTCGCGCAGTTCACTGCCGGGTACGCTGATCAACCAGTCCTGCACCAGGTATTTGATGGGCGAACTCAGCGCCAGGTAGAAGCGTTCGGCGAAAATGGCGTAGGGCTCGATGACATGATCGGTGCCGAACGAGTCCATGTTCGCCGTCACCCGCTGGTTTTCGCTGCGCGCAATCACGCTCAGTTCGGGCCGCAGCAGTTTGCTGGTGATGGCAATGGTCAGATTGGCGTGATCTTCATTGGTGATGGCGATGATGCCGCAACACTGCGGGTGGTGCAGCCCGGCCGATTCCAGCAGTCCACGGTCGGTGACATCGCCGCTGAGTGCCGGTACCCGGGAGATTTCCGGTTGCAATTCCATGCGGTGGATGATGTCTTCCTCGCGTTCCAGCACCACCGCGCCATAGCCGCGGCGCACCAGCGCGGTCACGATCATGCTGCCGGTGCTGCCGAACCCGCACACGATGTAAAAGGGTTCTGCCGTGCCGCGCACCAGACGCCGGAAGCGGGACTGCCGCAGCACCGCCCGAAACTGCGGATCCAGGATCAGGCTCAGGATGGTGCCGAAGGAATACAGCCACACGCCGACATTGGGCAGGATGATCAGAAAAGCGTACAGCCGCTGCGCGCCGGTGAATGCATACGGGATCTCGCCAAAACCAATGGTGGTGGCCATGATGGCCACGTAATAGGCGGCGTCCAGGTAGCCGACATCGATGGGACGGCCCTGTGGATCCTGGCCGGGAATCATGACCAGCCCGAAGACCGAGGCCGAGTACACCAGGATCATCAGGATCAGCGGCGAGCGCATGCGCCGCATGGTCAGCAGGATGACGTCCTCCATGCCGGATGCCGCCGGTGGCCGGCTTCAGCGTCGGGCGGTGACGGTTTCGGCGACCAGCAGGGTCACCGATACGAGGTTGGCCAGCAGCGCGCCGCCCGAGAACGATACGATGCTGGCCAGCACCGAGCTGGTCATGCCGGCTTCGCTGGCATTGGTCGCCCACAGCCACATGAAGGCGGCGCCGAGCAATTGCAGGTCGGCGACCAGGCTGGTGGCCAGCATCACCGAGCCCAGGGGGGAGCGGTCACCGAACTTGAGGATGGTGGCGATCAGGCTTACCGCGAGAGCGGCGCCAAGCTCCAGCGCGTCGTGATGATCCGGATTATCGATGTCCCCGACGAAGAACCCGAAATTGAGGGTCAATGCGAGAACAATGAAAAAAGCGAAGACGACTTTGTCGAGTTTCACGTACGGGTCTCTCCCGGGCTGATGACGCCCCATGCATTCGGCGGGTTCAGCTTAGACCGAAACCGGGGCGGCTGTCAGCCGCCCCGCGCATTCGCGTGATCCGGGCCGGAACCGCGGATCACGGGTGGTCCTCGATTTGTCCCCCGCTGTCCATGACTTCCACCGGCGCCAGGTCCAGGTTTCGAAGTTGCTCCATGATCTGCTCGCGGTCGCCCACCACCACCCAGGTGAGCCGCTCGGGGTGGAGCACGTTTTCGGCCGCGCCCTGAACCTTTTCCAGGCTTTGTGCCTGATACTGCCCGGCCAGGGTGGCGACGTAATCGTCGGGACGGCCGAAGCGGTCGTTGGCGAGCAGGGCATTGAGCACCGCTCCGTTGGTTTCATACTGGCCCGGCAGGCTGTACACGTTGTTGCGCACCACCCGGGTCAGTTCCTCGCGGCCGGCCGGTTCGGAAGCCTGGAAGCGCTCGAATTCGCCGACCAGCTCACGGATGGAGTCACCGGTGCGGTCGGTCTGCACCGGCGCGTAAACCATGAACGGGCGCTGGCCGCGGGCATCCGGCAGGAAGGTGGACGCACCGTAGGACCAGCCCTTGTCGACGCGGAGATTCTGGTTCACCCGTGCCGAGTACACGCCACCGATGATGTCGTTCATCGTCTCGATCGTGATGTTGTTGTCCACGCCCGTCGGTGGCGCCACGTGGGCGGCGAGGATCAGCGATTGCGGTGAGCCGGGTTTGTCGACCACCAGCAGGCGCGGCCCGGCGGGGAGTTCCACATCGGAAATGTGCTTGCGCGGCAGGTCCGAGCGTGGCGCTTTCCAGTCACCAAAGGCGGAATCCAGCAGCGGCAGAACCTCATCCAGGCTCGTGTCACCGACCACGAACAGCGTGGCATTATCGGGCCGCAGCCAGTCGCGGTGGAACCGCGTCAGGTCGTCACGGCTGATGGACGCGACCGATTCCTCGGTGCCCGAGCCGGTGAACGGTATGCCGTAGGCGTGATCATCCCCGTAAATCAGCGGCGGAAGGGTGCGCAGGGCGATACCGACCGGACTGTTTTTCTCCTGTTCGATGGCTGCCAGCCGGCGCACCCGCTGACGTTCCATTTCTTCCGGGGCAAAAGCCGGATTGCGCACGATGTCGGCGAACAGTTCGATCGACGGCGCGAGGTTCTGCTTCAGCGCGGACAGCGACACGGTGGACATGTCGAGGTTCGATCCGCTTGAAATTTCGGCCCCCAGACGTTCCGCTTCAGCGTCGATTTCGAGCGCGGAACGGTTGCGCGTGCTTTCGTCCAGCATGGCCAGCGTGAAGCCGGCGGTGCCCAGTGTCCGGTCCGCGTCCGCCGCATAGCCCGCATCGAACTGCATGGAAACCGATACCACCGGCACGGCATGCCGTTCGGCCAGCACCACGTTGATGCCGTTTTTCAGGGTGCCCCGCTGTACTTCGGGAAAGCTCAGATCGGGCAGGTCTTCGACGACGGGCAGGCCCTGGCTGCGGTCCACGCCGGTTGCCGCGGCTGCGTAAGCGGGATCGGGCATGACGTCGAGCTGATATCGCCCGTCGGAAAGCCAGGTCACAGCGGCCTCCCGCACGTCTTCCGGGCTGGCTTCGTTGATCCACTGCAACAGGGTTTTGTAAAACGCGGGATTGCCGTCATACAGTTCGCCCTCGGCCAGGGTGCCGGCCTTGCCGCCGAAGCCGCCGACCTGCTCCAGGCCGCGAATGACCGATGCGTTGATCTTGGAGCGAGCACGAGCGAGTTCCTCTTCGCCCGGGCCCCGGGCCAGAAAGCGCTCGAGTTCATGGGCGATGATGCCGTCGACTTCCTGCAGCGTAGCGCCGGGGCGCAGGGTGGTGTCGATGGTGAAGATGCTCGCCAGTTCCTGGGGTTCCACTTCGACCGACAGGCTGACCGCGTGCTGGGTCTCGTAAATCAGGGCCTGGTACAGCCGCGAATTCTTGCCGTCGCCGAGCACGTAGGCGGCCAGTTCCAGCAATGCGCGATCGCGCGTGGTGCGGCCGGGCACGGCCCAGTTCTGAAAGCTCCGGATCTGCGGTACGCGGTCCACCATCACTTCGCGGGTGTCGGTGTCGCGGTCCGGCACCATGGCCTGCATGCGGGTCAGTGGTGGGCCGGGCGGAATGTCGCCGAAGTATTTCGCCACCAGTTCGCGGCCGCGTTCCGGGCTGATGTCGCCGGCCAGAACCACCACGGTATTGGCGGCGCCATAATAGGTTTTAAACCACTCGTGGACGTCTTCCAGGCTTGCTGCTTCGAGATCTTCCATCGAGCCGATGGTGTTGTGACGGTATGGGTGGCCGGGCGGGTACAGGCCTTCCAGCACCCGGTAGCCGACCTTGCCATACGGCTGGTTGTCGCCCTGGCGTTTTTCGTTCTGCACCACGCCGCGTTCCTGGTCGAGCTTGTCCTGCGTGAGCACGCCCAGCAGGTGGCCCATGCGATCGGACTCGAGGAACAGCGCCAGCTCCAGCGCCGGGGTTGGTACGTTTTCGAAGTAATTGGTGCGGTCGAACCAGGTGGTGCCGTTGAGCGAGGTGGCGCCAACCTGTTCCAGTGGCTTGCTGAATCGGTCGTCGTAGTTCTCGGAGCCTTCGAACATGATGTGTTCGAACAGGTGGGCGAAGCCGGTGCGCCCTTCGGGCTCGTTCTTGGAGCCGACGTGGTACCAGATGCTGACCGCAACGATCGGGGCCTTGCGGTCCTCGTGCACGATTACCCGCAGCCCGTTGGGCAACACGAAGCGTTCATACGGAATGTCGATGTCGGGCATCTCGGCCGCGAGCGCCGGCAGACTCAGAACCACCGCCAGCAGGCTCACGAGCAGGTTTCGCAAACCTGTCCGGCGGGTGGGTGCAGGCAGCCTCAGGTCCATGACCAACGAATCCTCGAGCATGGTTCGTAAGCCTGTCCGGCGGGTGGTGGCCCCTGGTCTGCCTTGGAGGTCCAGCCGGCCAGGGGGATTCATTCGGGTATCGAACGGAACGGGCATGAAAGGGGTCCTCGCAGGAGTATGTATGGCATTGTGCCAAACAGCAGCGGGCGGGTTAAGACCCGAAGGTCATGACCACATTCGTTGACGGGAGTTTCAACGACCGTCCTCCCGGATACCTCTCATCCCATCGTCCCGGATACCTCAACTCCCACCGTCCCGGATACCTCAACTCCCACCGTCCCGGATACCTCAACTCCCACCGTCCCGAATACCTCAACTCCCACCGTCCCGGATACCTCACATCCCGTCGTCCCGATACGTCAAGATCCGTCATCCCGGATACCTCAAGATTCGTCCTCCCGGAGACCTCGATATCCGTCATCCCGGACGCCGCGCAGCGGCGATCCGGGATCCACCCCGCGTCGATATCCGCAGCAGCGTCTGCAAGAAATACCCACGCTGAAATAACGAGCAGCCGCCAACTTGCAACGCGTCGGCCACCGAGTGACCTCAGCGCGTAGGCCCCGGCTCGGGGGCCGGGGTGACAGTACCGGGGTTGGGGCGTGAGTTGGGAACGGTGCCGCAGTGGTCCTCGGCGTGCAGGCCCCGGCTCGGGGGCCGGGGTGACAGTACCGGGGCTAACTCTCCGTCATCCCGGACGCCGCACAGCGGCGATCCGGGATCCATCCGGCGACTGCCGGTGCGTTGGCGCTCGCGTCATTGCGCAGGTTTGAGGGCACCTGCGGGCCGGTTCGTCAGGGTGTTCTCATTCGTGCGCCGGGTGTCTGCGTTGGTCCTGCCGACCGCGCTCTGGACGTCCGGGGTTCGAGGCTCCACCGGGACTTCAATTCGGCTGATTACAGCGAGCACGCCGAGGAACGGACCGTCGAAGTACTCCACCTGGTCGGTTCGCACCTGACGGCTCTGCTGCAGGTGGTAAACCGCGATCGCTGGAGGCGTCTCGCGGGCCGTGTCGCCGCCAGCGACAGGACCGGTCATGCCGGATGGAGCGGAAACCGGGGTGTCGGGCAAGGGTGCGGGGTCAGCCGGGATGGACGCGGAATCCAGAGCGTCCGGATACGCGATCCCGGGTGATTGTGGTTCGCGCCACTCCAGGTCGAGTTCCAGATGCAGAAAACGGGATCGACGCAGGCGGGCCGTGCCGTCCAATCGGTAGAAGCGGCGTGGATCGGGCAGGGCGGTGTCAGTCGCTGCGTGACTTCCCGCTGCTTCAGGTGGCGGTGTCTCCCCGGCCGGTTGCGCGTTGGGCATCTGCGAGGACGGGACCGGGCCCGACGGAACGTCGCCAAACTCCGCGGGGGGCTGGCTGCCGGCCAAGGCGCCTGAGGCGGGGTCGGATGGCAGGCGCAGTTCCGCCCAGGGATCATCCTCGTGCAACAACTCGTCGTCGTGGACCCGAAGAGAAGGGAAGGGTTCGTTTTCCGATTGTTCCCAGGAGAAATACAGCAGCGGCCGGAATCCAGCGCTCTGACGCAGCCGTCGCCACGCGTCGCTCAGGGTCTCGCCCGGCTCTTCGATGAGAGTCGCGACCGGTTCAGGGGGTTCCTCGATCATCTCGTCGCCGGCAGACCCCAACGGTGGTTCCCCGGCGTCAGCAATGGCGGAATCACCAGCACCTTGCTGCGAGAGATCAGAAGTCCCGGGCTTATCGCCGTTGCTCTGCCCCAACACCTCGCCGGACCCGGTTTCGGTCCGGTCGCCAGGGCCGGATGCGGTATTCGCTGTGGATTCGTTCGCAGCCGGATTGGCCGGGTCGGCGCTTACCTCGTCATCCGTTTTCGGTGCCCGCAGATCCAGCGCTTCGGAGAAATCACGGAAGTACTCCTCCAGCCGCGGATCGGCCGTCGAATCCAGATGGCGCAACACCAGCAACTCCACCCGGTAACGGGTTTCCGTCTCCTCTGCTTCCGCCGCGGCAAGCGCTGTCACCCCGACTCCCAGGTTCAGGACACCCACAAAAACAAACAGTCTTAGAAATACTCTGTAACTCATTGTTAAATAGTTATTTATAGCTGATATTTGGCCAGACTAAACCGAAGTGTCAACCCAAGGCCCCAGCCTGGTTTACGAGTGATACCGATGCGGGCTGGTGAGGGATCTCGATGCCTGCCGCCAATGTAGCAGAATACGGGGTGACAGTACCGGGGTTGGTGCGTGAGTCGGGATGGATTCCGTAGTGAACTTCGGCGTGTGGACCCCGGCTCGGAGGCCGGGGTGACCGTACCGGGGTCTGGGCGTGAGTTGGGAATGGTGCCGTAGTGGACTTCGGCGTGTGGACCCCGGCTCGGGGGCCGGGGTGACCGTACCGGGGTCTGGGCGTGAGTTGGAATGGTGCCGCAGTGGACTTCGGCGTGTGGACCCCGGCTCGGAGGCCGGGGCGACCGTACCGGGGTCTGGGAGTGAGTTGGGAATGGTGCCGTAGTGGACTTCGGCGTGTGGACCCCGGCTCGGGGGCCGGGGTGACGGCGCTGGGTTTCCGTCATCCCGGACGCCGCGCAGCGGCGATCCGGGATCCACCCGGCGTCGTGTTTTGGCGTAAGCGCGAGCGATTGGGTGTTTATTTCGGGAATCATGCTGGCGATTTGGTGGTGGGTTTCTGAACCACCGAGTGGTCTTGGCGTGTAGGCCCCGGCTCGGGGGCCGGGGCGACGGCGCTGGGTCTCTGTCATACCGGACGCCGCGATGCGGAGGGCGCCTGAGCCGGGCTTATGCCTGGCTGGAGCCGGTGAGGCGCTGGAGCAGGGTTGCGGCCTGTTCCATGCGTTTCTGCGGGTCTTCCTCGCCGTGACGTATGCGCAGCAACTGGGGCCCTTCCAGGCGGTATCGAGTGGATTCCTGCTGCACCAGTTTGATCAGTGCCTGTGGGTCGGCGCGACTGTCCTCGGCGAACTCGATGCGACCGCCGCCCGGGCCCAGGTCCAGCCGCCGCAGGCCAATGCGGTCGGCGGCCAGCCTCAGTTCGGCGACGGCAAACAGGTTTTTCACCGGTTGGGGCAACAAGCCGAAGCGGTCGATCATCTCCACCTGCAGTTCGCGCAGAGCCGCCTCGTCGGGCGCGCTGGCGATGCGTTTGTACAGCGTCAGCCGGGCGGGCACGTCACCGAGGTAGTCGTCCGGAATCAGAGCCGGCACGTGCAGTTCAATATCAATGCCGCGATGCACCGGCGCATCCAGGTCGGGTTCCTTGCCGGAACGCAGGGCGTCCACGGCGCGGTTGAGCATGTCGCTGTACAGGCTGAAACCGATTTCATGGATTTGTCCGCTCTGCTCGGCGCCGAGCAATTCACCGGCGCCTCGGATCTCCAGATCGTGGGTTGCCAGCGTGAAGCCCGCGCCCAGGTCTTCCAGCGCGGCAATGGCCTCGAGACGTTTTTTGGCGTCCGCGGTCATGCTGCGGCGGTCGGGTACCAGCAGGTAGGCGTAGGCGCGATGGTGCGAGCGGCCCACCCGGCCGCGCAACTGGTGCAACTGGGCCAGCCCGAAGCGGTCGGCCCGGTTGATCACGATGGTATTGGCGGTGGGCACGTCGATGCCGCTTTCGATGATGGTGGTGCACACCAGGATGTTGTAACGCTGGCGGTAGAAATCCAGCATCACCGATTCCAGTTCCTTCTCGGCCATCTGACCGTGCGCGATGGCGAGCCGGCCCGATGGGGCGAGTTCTCCGACTTCGCGGGCGATGCGCTCGATATTGCGCACCTCGTTGTGCAGAAAGAACACCTGCCCGCCGCGTTGCAGTTCACGGCCCAGGGCTTCGCGGATGACCGCCTTGTCCCAGTTCGAAACCAGGGTCTTGACCGCCATTCGCCGGGCCGGTGGTGTGGCGATGATCGACAGGTCGCGGATGCCCGCCATGGCCATGTTCAGGGTGCGGGGGATCGGCGTCGCGGTCAGGGTCAACACGTCCACTTCGGCCCGCAGTTGCTTGAGCCGTTCCTTCTGTTGCACGCCGAACCGGTGTTCCTCGTCGATCACCAACAGGCCCAGCCGCTCGAAGCGCACATCGCGCTGCAGCAGCCGGTGGGTGCCGATGACGATGTCGACTTTGCCCGCCTCGATACGTTGGAGTGCCTCGCGAATCTCTTTCGCGCCGCGGAAGCGGGACAGCAATTCGACTTTCACCGGCCAGTCGGCCAGGCGGTCGGCGAAGTTGGAATAATGCTGTTGGGCCAGCAGGGTCGTTGGAACCAGTACGGCCACCTGCCGTCCGGCCTGGACCGCCACGAAGGCCGCGCGCAACGCAACCTCGGTTTTGCCGAAGCCGACATCGCCGCAGACCACCCGGTCCATGGGCTGATCCGACATCAGATCGCCGATCACCGACTCGATGGCCTGTTGCTGGTCGGGCGTTTCCTCGTACGGAAAGCCGGCGGCGAACTCGTTGTACAGCGCGTCGTCGAGGGGGAAAGCGAAACCCGGACGAGCCTGGCGCCGGGCGTACAGGTCGAGCAGTTCGGCGGCCACGTCGCGGACTTTCTCGGCTGCCTTGCGCCGGGCCTTTTCCCATTGCTTGCCGCCGAGGCGGTGCAGTGGCGCGCTGTCCAGGTCGGCGCCGGTGTAACGGCTGATCAGGTGCAGGTAGGAAACCGGCACGTACAGCCGGTCGTCGCCGGCGTACTGCAGTTTCAGGAATTCAGCCGGACGGCCATCGATTTCGAGGGTCTCCAGGCCCTGGTAGCGTCCCACGCCATGATCTTCGTGGACCACGGGTGCGCCTTCCTGCAGGTCGGAGAGGTCGCGAACAATGGCCTCCGGGTCGCGCTCCCCGGCTTCGCGGCGGGCGCGCTGCCGCACCCGTCCGCCAAACAGTTGCGATTCGGTCAGCAAGGCCAGGTCGTCGCCGGCGATGAATCCGTCTTCCACCGGCAAAATCACGAGGCCAATATGTGCGCCGGACCGGTGGAAGGCCGCGTAATCCTCGTGCACGGTGGGCCGCATGCCGAGCGAACTCAACGTGGAATTGAGGACTTCGCGGCGGCCGGCGGAATCGGCGGCGAACAGCACCTGGCCGTCGAAGCCGGCGACAAAGTCTTTCAGCGCAGTACCGGCTTCGCGACCCTGTTCGTGAATTGGCAACTCAGGTGCCGGCCGGGTCGCGAAACACGCACCGGCATCGCCGTCCGTGTCTTCCGGTACGGCGTTGCTGTCGGCCAGTTCCACCGCGCCGCTCCGGGGCAGTCGCGCTTCCACTTCCTGCGGGGTAAAAAAGAGTTCCTGCGGATCGAGCACCGGGCGCTCGACATCGTGGCGCCGCTGCTCCCAGCGCTCCGCGGTGCGCCGGTAGTGGTCGGCCACGGCCTGCAAGGCGCCTTCCTGCACCACCAGGCGCAGCGGTGCCCCCGGGTAATCCAGCAGATTGGACGTGGTTTCGAAAAACAGCGGCAGATACTGTTCCAGCCCCTGGGGCTGGTGACCGGCACGCAGGTCCTGATACAGCGTTACGTGCCGGGTATCCACATCGAAACGCAACCGGAAGGCGCGCCGGAATGCATCGAAAGCCTCTTCGTCCGAGGGGTATTCCCGCGCCGGCAACAGATCGATGCGGTCGGTCTGTCCGGTGGTCCGCTGGGTTTCCGGATCGAACAGGCGGATGGTTTCGATCTCCTCGTCGAACAGATCGATACGGATCGGCAGGGTGGTGCCGGTCGGATACAGATCGATGACCGACCCGCGAATGGCGAACTGACCCGGCTGGTGGACCTGGTCCGCGCTCTGGTAGCCCGCCCGGGCCAGCCGCTCGCGAAACGCATCGATCACAACCCGTTCCCCCGTGACCAGGTTGAAAGCCCGCTGGCGCACATAATCCACCGGCGGCAGCCGCTGGGCCAGGGCGGTGATCGAACTGAGGACCAGTCCCCGTTGCATCGACACCAGCCGCGCCAGCGCGGCCACCCGTTCGGAGATGATGTCCGGATGGGGCGAAAACGGATCGTAAGGCAGGGTTTCGTGATCCGGAAACAGCAGGATGTCGGTGGCGCCTTCGGGCCCGCCCGGTGCCAGCAATTCGAGATCCTGCGCGAGGATGCGCGCCTGATGGCTGGACCGGGTGACGACCAGGATCAGGCCGTCGTGGGCACGGGCCGCGGCCTGCAGGGCGAGGGCCCGGCTGCTGCCGTGCAGGCCACTCCAGCGGACGGGCTGGTCGCCGGCCGGCAGGCGGGCGGTAAACGGTGAAGCAGTCATGGTTCGTGAGTTCAGCTTTGGCGGTTGCCGGGGGCTGTTGTGGGTGCGGATTCCGGCAGTGGTGTGCCGGCAGGCTCGACCAGGCGTCCAAAGGCTCGCAGCGTGGCATAAAGCACCCCGACGGAGACCAGGACACCGAGCCACCAGGGCAGTCCATAGGCCACCGGCAGGCTGCACAGAACGATGGCGGTTGCGCCGACGGTAAGGGCGTAGGGTAACTGGGTGCGTACATGCTCGATGTGATCACAGCCGCTGGCCATCGACGACAGTATGGTGGTGTCGGAGATCGGCGAACAGTGGTCACCCCAGACACTGCCGGCCAGTACCGCGGCGACCGAGCTGTACAGGATGTGCATGTGTTCCGGACCCTGCATGCCGTTCAGGCCCATGACCGCCCAGGTCAGCGGCAGGGTCAGCGGCACCAGGATGCCCATGGCGCCCCAGCTGGAGCCGGTGGCGAAGGCCGTGAGCGCCGACAGGATGAACACCAGCGCCGGCATCCATTCCACCGCCAGGGTATCGCCGAGTGCCCGCACCAGGAACGCGGCGGTTTCGAGGTCTTCGGTTACGCTGCTCAACGACCAGGCGAGCAGCAGAATGATCATCGCGTAAAGCATCGAGCGCATGCCCTTGTACCAGGCGTCCACCAACTCCGGCAGCGACATGATGCGCTGGGCCAGAGTCAGCGTCCCGGCCGTGAAGGCGCCCAACAGGGATGCCCACATCAACGCGGTGTAACTGTTGGCGGCACCAACGATGTCGCGCAGGCCCGGGTCCACCGCGTCGGTGGCTTGCGAGCCGGTGATGTACAGCCCTCCAACCACGCCGGCGATCAGCATGACGATTGGCAGGATGGCATTCAAGGCGCGTTGCGGTTTGCCGGGAATCGGTTCAATGGGTTCACAGTCCGCGGCCATCGACGAGTCCACGGATTCGGATTGCCCGGGGTCCGCGGCCCGCGCCGCGCGCTCGGCCGCCAGCATGGGGCCGAAATCCCGCCCGCTCGCCGCGATCATGAATACGAAGACGATCGCGAGTATGGGATAGAAGCTGTAAGGCAGCGTGGACAGAAACAGCAGGAAGGCCTCGATATCGAGGTTGGGAATGCGCTCCATGGTGTCGCCCAGCAGGCCGACCTCGTAACCGATCCAGGTGGTCACGACCGCCACACAGGAAACCGGGGCTGCGGTGGAATCGACCAGGTAGGCGAGCTTGGCGCGCGAGACCCGCTTGGCATCGGCCAGCGGGCGCATGGTGTTGCCGACCACCAGGGTGTTGGCGTAATCGTCGAAGAAAATCGCCATGCCCATGGAGGCCGTGGCCAGGCAGGCGTGTCGTGCCGAATCGGCGAAGTGGGCGATGCGGTTGACGATGCCCTGCATGCCGCCATTGCGTGAGACGATTCCGACCATGCCGCCGATCATCAGTGTAAACAGGATGATGGCGCCGTGATCCCGATCGGCGAAAGCCTCCAGCACATAAACCTGGAACGAGTCGAACAGCGACGTCCACAAGCCGGGCAGCGTGAATCCGTTCATGGCCCAGGCGCCGCACCACACACCGAAGAAGATGGCCGGAATCACCTGGCGCAGCGTCAGCGCCAGCCCAATGGCGAGTGCCGGTGGCAGTATGGATACCCAGGTGCCCGCCAGCGCGGGCGCAGTCTCAGCGGCGTGTGTCAGCGGTGCGGCAAGCAGCATGAGCAGTGCCATGCCCGCCAGCGGCAACCGCCCCCGGGTGGGCGCGATTCGCCTCATGCGGCTTGCCGCCCGGGTGCCTGTGCCGCCGCGTCCGAGGCGAAGTAGGCGGCCAGCAGCTTGAACTGGCCGGCGGCGCTTTCCGTGCGCATCAGGGCGTCGCGGCAGGGGCCGGCGCCGGGCCGGCCCTGCAGGTACCAGCCGATGTGCTTGCGCGCCACCCGCACCCCGACGGATTCGCCATAGCTGGCGTGCAGGTGGCGCAGATGGCGTTTCATCACCGCGTGCACTTCCGCCGCCGGGGGCGGGGCGGGGCAGTGGCCGTGTTCCAGGAAGTGGCGTATCTCGCGGAAAATCCACGGATTGCCCTGTGCGGCGCGCCCGATCATGAGGCCGGCTGCGCCGGTGAGGCGGCGAACCTCGGCGGCCTGTTGCGGGCTGTCGATGTCACCATTGGCGAAAACCGGGATGGACACGGCCTCACAGATGCGGCTGATGGTTTCGTACTCGGCCTCGCCGCGGAAACGGTCGGCTCGGGTGCGGCCGTGAACCGCCAGCGCGGCGATGCCGATATCGGCGGCCATGCGGGCGATTTCCACGCCATTGCGCTGGTCCCGGTTCGGGCCGGTGCGAATCTTCAGGGTGACGGGCACATCGACGGCGCCGACCACGGCTTCCAGGATGGCCCGTACCCGCTCGGGGTCGGACAGCAGGGCCGATCCGGCCAGCTTGTTGCAGACTTTCTTGGCCGGGCAGCCCATGTTGATATCGATGATGGCGGCGCCGCGATCCGCGTTGTATCGGGCGGCATCGGCCATCCAGTCCGGTTCGGAGCCTGCCAGTTGCACCGCCACCGGTTCCGGCTCGCCGGCGAAATCGCCGCGCAGCCGCGAGGTGCGGGTTTCGCGCAGCACCGGATTGGATGCCAGCATTTCGGTCACCAGGTAGCCGGCGCCGAGTTCGCGGCACAATTGCCGGAAGCAGCGGTCGGTGACCCCCACCATCGGCGCCAGCGCCAGCGGCGTGTCGATGCGGTACGGTCCGATGTGGAAGGGCGCCAGCGCGGTCATGACTGAATCTCCGTCAGCTCAGGGCTTCGAAAATCTTGAAACCGGCCACCCAGGTGCCAATGGCCGAACCCAGGTTGGAGAAAAAGAATACCAGCAGAATACGGGTGGCGGGATTTCGCCACCAACCGGCCGCGGTCACGATATCGAGATGCAGGCGCTCCAGATCGGCGATGCGCGGCTTGCGCAGCCATGATTCCACCAGCCCGGTTACCATGCCGGCGGCGATGGTCGGGTTGAGCGAAGTCAGTGGCGCGGCGACGATGGCGCTGAGTACCGTCAGTGGGTGACCGCGGGCAATGAGCGCTCCAACCGCGGCCAGGCCGCCGTTGATCGCCACCCAGATCAGTACCAGTTGCCAGCCGAGTTCCGGGCTGCGCGAAAAGCCGATGGCGAATCCGGCCAGCACCAGGACCATGATCGCCCACGGGATGATCCGCGGCCAGCGGGCGCGCGGCGGTGAGGCCTCCAGTGCCGCGCATTCCGCGGCCGGGCTTTCTTCGCTTTCCCCGAGGTGGTCGACCAGGCCTTCCATATGGCCGGCACCGATCACGACCAGGACTCGCCGTGGCTCAGCGGAGCCGTCGTTGCCCGGTTCACCGTCATCGACGGGTGGGTTCTCCTGCCGCAGCCGCGCAGCCATGTAGCGGTCGCGTTCCCGGATCAGCGCTTCGAATAATTCTGGCGACTGCTGAGCGAATTCGGTGAAAGTCGACTCCAGGATGTCGCCTTCCTTGAGACGTTCGATGGCTTCTTCGTCGATTTCATCGGAGCTGACCATGCCCAGGGCCAGCCCGGCCATCAGGTACATGCGCTTGTACCACGGCACGCTGGCATAGCTGCGCCGCAGGGTGAGCGCGAGATCCCGGTCGATCAGTTGCAGCGGTATGTTCTGCTCGGCTGCAGCGGTCGCGGCCGCGCGCATTTCCGCGCCGGGTTCGATACCGAACTGCTCGGCAATGCGTCGTTGGTAGGCGCTCAGCGCGAGGTTGGCCATGACCAGCCCCGCCTTGCCTTCGCGCACGATCCGATACAGATCCAGATCGGTCCATTTCCGCTCTGAGGTCATCGCCTCGAAGCGCGCCGGACACAGTTCCACGGCAATGGCGTCGAATCGTCCGGACTGCGCCAGTTCCGCCACCGCGTCCGCGCTGGCGCGCGAGACGTGCGCGGTGCCGATCAAGGTGTACTCGGTGCCGTCACGCCGGAGCGTGCGCACGGGTTGCTCCAATGACGCGTTCTTTTCGGTGTCAGCTGGGGTCGCCGGAACGGCCGACGCTGCCGCAGTCAGTTCGACGTCCGTGCTGGTGCTTTCGGTTGAGGTTGACATGACCTGATTGGGCGAGCCTGGCGGTCCCTGGGGAAAAGGGCGCAAGGATACCGCAGATCATGCCGCGGGGCACGGGTTCTGGCGCGGGTGGTGCCGGCACAGGCGCCGGCCGCATACGGTTTCCACCGGGCGGGTGCCGGTGGGACGAATCGGTTTATCAGCCGTTCCTGGTGGGCGGTTCGATGACTTCGCCGCGGTGCAAAACGGTAAACAGCACGCGGTCGTATTCGAAGTACACGCTCCACCGTTCGTATTCCCACTGGCTGATCGGCGGGTCGCCCACGGCGGCATGCCGGTCGCTCGGGGCACCATAGCGGGCTTCCACCTGAGCCTTTGTCATGCCGTTTTCCGGCACTTCCATCCGTTCGGCCTGACGCACCTCTTCGATCAGCAACACGTCGGCTACGGCCTGCGGCGCAAGGAACGCCAACATCAGTGTCAGAACCATCCTTGTCATGTCACTGCCTCCGGTTTCAAGTCGCGATGCCTTCGAATATAGCAGAGTTTGGGCCTTGCTTCCCGCTGCGGCGCCTGTGTTGAGAGCCACGTCTGCAATCCGCGGACGGGCGTGGTCAGGCCTGTTCCAGCAGTCGGCGGTAGGCGGACAGGCGCCATTCGGGTATTGCGCCTTCGCCCATCGCCGCATCGACGGCGCAGCCGGGTTCGCCATGGTGGCGGCAGTCGTTGAAACGGCATTGCCCGACGTAGGGCCAGAACTCGGGGAAGCCAGCCGCCAGTTCCCGCGCCGACATGGCCCACAGCCCATATTCCCACACGCCCGGCGAATCGATCAGGGCACCACCATCCGGCAACTCGTACAGAATGGTGGTGGTGGTCGTGTGGGTTCCCTTGCCGGTCGCCCGGGAGAGTTCGCCGGTCTGCAGATCGAGGTCCGGAATCAGGCGGTTGACCAGGGATGATTTGCCCACTCCCGACTGGCCGACCAGAATGCTGGTGGACCCGTGCAGCAGGGGTGCCAGGGCGTCGGTGCCGGGCGCGGCCCTGGTTGAGGTGTGCACCACGGTGTAGCCGAGCCGGCGGTATTCGGCGACGCGGCTGAATGGAGGTGACTGCGCTGTATCTGTGAGCCCTGCCGACGCATCCAGCAGTTCCGCCTTGTTGATCACCAGCACCGGTTGCATGCCCAGGCTGTGCACGGCAACCAGGTAACGTTCGACGAGATCGCGGCTGGGACGCGGTTCGGGTGCGATGACCACCAGCACCTGGTCGAGGTTGCAGGCGATGACCTGCCGGCGCTGGCGTCCGTCTCCGCGCACGAATTCATTGCGCCGCGGAAGGATTTCAGCCACCACCCAGTCGTCGGCGCCGGCCCGCTCGAGGCGGACCCGGTCGCCGCAGCACGGCCGTCCCACCGAGCGTCTGAAACGGCACGGCAGCCGTTCGCCGTCCTCACGCTGCACGACGCCCTGGCCGCCGTACGCCACGCGCATCACACCTTCCGGCCGTGTTGGGTCCATCGTGCTCATCGCGTCTCTGGCAGCACCCGGATCGGGCGGCGCCATTGTACCCGCAGATGGCATCGGCCGGCCGCACGTTGTTATAGTGCCCCGGTGCAGCGGCGAGGCGATTATGAGCAGTAACCTGAGCGACCGTTTGATCTGGATCGACCTGGAAATGACCGGGCTCGATACCGGCTCGGATTCCATTTTGGAGATTGCCACCATCGTGACCGATCCCGACCTCGAGGAACTCGCGGTGGGTCCGGTTTACGCCATCCGCCACGACCTGTCCGCCCTGCAGGCGATGGACGACTGGAACCGCGAACACCACGCGGCGTCCGGTTTGTGGGAGCGGGTGTTGACGAGCGACATCGACACGGCCCTGGCCGAGCGCGCCACCCTGGAGTTCCTGGAGAAATGGAGCGCGCAGGGTGCTTCCCCCATGTGCGGCAACAGCATCTGCCAGGACCGGCGCTTTCTGGCACGCCAGATGCCGGAACTGGAAGCCTGGTTTCATTACCGCAACCTGGATGTCAGCACCATCAAGGAACTGGCCGCGCGCTGGGCGCCGGAGGTGCTGAAGGGTTTGCACAAGGAAGGCCGCCATGAGGCGCTGTCCGATATCCGCGAATCGATTGCCGAACTGCGTCATTACCGCAGTTTCATGGGCGTGCTGGGCGGGACGGTGAAAGAGCACGGCTAGCGCCCGTTTCAGCCGGTTTCGAAGGGCAATTGGAAGGCCGTAAGTCGGTTCCGATCCGAATGGTTCAAACGGCCCGAATGTGTTGCAAATGGGTTTCCTGACGGCTTAGAATAGCCACGCCTTAACAATAATTTAATGCAAGGCACATACGCAGCCGTATCCGCAGCGGCGCTCAGAACTTGCAGTCCATTTTCAGATCATCGACTAAGGAGAGACTAGATGACTCGCAGGGGAAGTACCGAGTTTTCCATCTGGCAGATTCTGCTCCTGGCATTCGTGCTGATGTTTTCCGGCGCGACACTGGCCCAGGAAGAATCCGACGATGAAGACGATTCCGCCGACCTCGACCGCATCGCGGTCACCGGTTCGCGCATCAAGCGCACCGACATCGAGGGCCCCGCGCAGGTGATCACCATAGACCGAGAACAGATTTCCGATCGCGGTTACACGACGGTGTTCGAAGCGCTCAGTGACCTGACCATCAATAACGGCTTCAAATTCGAAGGCCCGGAATCGGCGCTGTTCACTCCCGACGTGCAGACCCTGAATCTGCGCGGCTTTGGTGTCGGCAACACCCTGGTTCTGATCAACGGGCGTCGTCTGACCAACTATCCGGCCGCCTATCAGTCCAATGCCACGGTGTTCAATTTCGGCGCCATTCCCATCGCGTCGGTCGAACGCATCGAGGTACTGGCCCAGGGCGCTTCGGCCATTTACGGTTCCGATGCCGTTGCCGGCGTGATCAACATCATCCTGCGTTCGGACATCGACGAGACCACCGTCAATGTGCTGTGGGGCACGCCGACCGAAACCGATCAGACCCGTGGCGACCTGCGGGTGCAGATCATGAACGGACAGTTGTTCGATCGTGGCAGTTACACGTTCACCCTGGAGTACCAGAAACGCGAGGACATCCTCGGCAAATACTACGACCAGTACGATGATCAGCAGGAAGACTTTCCCTTCGGCGAGGGCGTTTACGATCGCTCGGCGCTGATCCTCGACCAGTTCAAGAGCGCGTTCGGTGTGTTTCCCCGTTACCGCGATCCGGCTGAGCTGGGTGATCCCAATGCCATTTGTTCTCAGTCTGGTGGCGGCCTGGTCTATGCCTTCCGCCCCGGCGCGGGTAACTTCTGCGGCGATCCCGACTCCGGTGCGCCGGCCGTCAACTTCCAGAACGAAAAGGAAGCCTGGTCCGCGTATTTCAACGGCAAGGTGGAAATCGGCAACAGCGGTCTCGAGCTGTTCACCGACTTGATGTATTACACCTCCAACGCCCAGTCCAACAATCAGTGGCTGTTCATTTCCGAAGACATTCTGGACACTACGCAGCCCGACACCGTGGACTTCGGATTCTTCGACTGGTACCTGGTCCAGCGCCTGTGGAACGAAGAAGAACTGGGCATGGATCTGGCACAGAAGTTCGACGAGGACGCCTATACGGCCGTCGTCGGCATGCGCGGCGTGTTCGCTGATTACCACGACTGGGAACTGTCGGTTAACTACTCGGATTACGAGTTGAAGACCGCACAGCCCTGGCTCAAGTGGCGGGAAACCATCGACACCATGCTCGGCACCCACCTGGGCGTCTCGTTCTTCGGCGACGACTGGTGGTCCGGCGGAACCCTGCCGGGCGAAAGCCTGGCATTCGGCCTCGGCGATCCGAACAACGTCTACGCCGACCCGGGTGATGCCCTGCGCAACGTGGTGGGTACGCAGCGCTACGACAACAATTCGGACGATCTGTACGTTCAGTTCACCATGAGCGGCGACCTGTTCGAAATGAAGTCCGGTCCGGTCTCGTACGCTCTGGTGGCCGAGTTCGAGGATTCCAGCATCGAGTATGTGCCGGATGAACTGCTGCAGCAGCGCGCACCGACCACCGATGCCAATGGCGACCCGATTGCCGGGTCACTGACCGGTTCCGGCTGGTGGCGTCTGACCGGCTTCAACGGTGCCGGCGACCGCGAGCGCTGGTCGCTGGGCGGCGAGGTCCGTATTCCGGTGCTCGACACCCTGACCCTGAACCTGGCCGGCCGCTACGACGACTACGACAGCACATCGACCTCGTTCGGTGGTGATTTCACGCCGTCCGCTAGCCTCGAGTTCCGCCCGCTCAGCAATCTGCTGCTGCGCGCCGGTTACACCGAAAGCTTCCGGGCTCCGGACATGGCGCTGGTATTCCTGCGTTCCGGCTTCTTCACCACGGTGTTCGACGACGTGTCCTGCTACGAGCAGTACGTGTTCACGAATGGCTCCGATGCCGGGTTCGATAATGCCGATTGCGAAACCAGCACCGTGTTCGGTCAGCGTGTTGGCGCCCAGGAATTCGGCGAAGAACCGCTGGATGCCGAGACCGGCGACAGCTGGTGGCTGGGTTTCTCCTGGGACATTCTCGACAATGTCGCCAACCAGAGCCTGAACCTGACCGTCGATTACACCAACATGAGCCTGGAGCAGCGCGTGCTGCAGCAGAGCACCCAGGGCTTGTTGAACGACGAATATTCCTGCTTCATCGGCGATGAGCCGAGTACGACCCCGTGTGATGTGGTCGCCAAGCAGGTTCAGCGCAAAGTGGATCCGACCACCGGTATCAGCTTCATCGATACCCTGCTGGTCACGTCGATCAACCAGTTCGAAGAGGAAGCGGAGTTCATCGACGTTCACCTGACTTACTCGGTGAACACCGAAGCCGGTATCTTCCAGTTCGACGGCCTGTACAACAACATGCTGTCGCACACCCGGCGCCTGACTCCGACCTCAACCGAAGCCGATCTGAAGAACGATCCGATTGCGGGTGGTTGGGACTTCCGTTCCTCGTTCACCGGTTCGCTGTCCTGGGCGTATCGCGATTTCGCGACCACGCTGACGGCCATCTACCGGGGCGGCTCCACGGTGTTCAATTGCTCCACGGCCACCAACGGCTGCACGGGTAACGTATCGGGCGAGGACTACTACGCGACCGAGAACTGGTGGGTGGATTCCTACACCACGTTCAACCTGACGGCTTCGTACAACTGGACCGACGAACTGCTCACCCGCATTCGCATCCAGAACCTGTTCGACGAGAAGCCGCCGACCGACGATACCCACGACTTCTTCGATCAGCCCTGGTACAACGTGTTCGTATACTCCGGCGCCGGCATCGGCCGTTACGCCGCGCTCGAACTGGAGTACACGTTCTGAGTACCTGAACGTCAGGCAATACCAGAAAAGCCCGGCAATAGCCGGGCTTTTTTTTAGCCTCTTCCCGGTGCTCCCGACCCGCGGCCCCGGCACGGGGCCGGGATGACAGAACCGGGGGGCGCTAACCGTCCGTCATCCCGGACGCCGCATCTTCCGTCATCCCGGACGCCGCGCAGCGGCGATCCGGGATCCACCCGGCTTCGAGGTTCGCAGCAAGCCTGCAACGCCTCAACCGCCGAGTGACCTCGGCGTGTGGACCCCGGCTCGGGGGGGCGGGGTGACAGTACCGGGGTTGGGGCGTGAGTGGGGAAGGATTCCGTGGTGGTCCTCGGCGTGTGGGCCCCGGCTCGGGGGCCGGGGTGACAGTACCGGGGTTGGTGCGTGAGTTGGGAATGGTGCCGCAGTGGTCTTCAGCGTGTAGGCCCCGGCACGGGGCCGGGGTGAAAGTACCGGGAGGCGCTAACCGTCAGTCATCCCGGACGCCGCATCTTCCGTCACCCTGGACGCCGCACAGCGGCGATCCGGGATCCACCCGGCCGTCAATTCAGCTGAGCACCCCTGGTTTCGAAGCTCCCCGCTGGTTGGACCGAAGATCGGCAGCTCGTGCCGCCTCGGCCGCCATGTTCGAAGCTCCCTGCGCGTGGCGCTACGTGGCCGGCCGGTGTTTGGCCAGGCGCAACCAGGTGTCGACCACCGTATCGGGATTGAGCGAAACGCTTTCGATGCCCTGATCGAGCAGCCATTCGGCCAGATCCGGGTGATCCGACGGGCCCTGGCCGCAGATGCCGACGTACTTGCCGCGTTCGCGGCAGGCCCGAATGGCCAGGGACAGCAGGGCCTTGACCGCCTCGTCCCGTTCGTCGAACAGATGTGCAATCAGGCCCGAGTCGCGATCCAGTCCCAGGGTGAGCTGCGTCAGATCATTGGAGCCGATGGAAAAGCCGTCAAAAATGTCCAGGAACTGATCGGCGAGCAGGGCATTGGACGGCAGTTCGCACATCATGATGATTTTCAGGTCGTGCTTGCCCTGTTCCAGCCCGAAGTCCTTCATGGTCTGGATCACGCCGCGGCCCTCTTCAAGGGTACGCACGAAGGGAATCATGGCCCAGACGTTGGTCAAACCCATGTCTTCGCGCACCTTGCGCAGGGCGCGGCATTCCAGTTCGAAGCAGTCGCGGAAGGATTCGGCAACGTAACGGGATGCACCGCGGAAACCCAGCATCGGGTTTTCTTCGTCCGGCTCGTATTTGCGCCCGCCAATCAGGTTGGCGTATTCGTTGGACTTGAAGTCCGACAGGCGCACGATGACCGTGCGGGGTGCGAACGCAGCGGCGATGGTCGCCATGCCTTCAGCCAGCCGGTCGACGTAATACGTCACGGGATCGGCATATCCGGCCATGCGCTGCCCGATGTCCGCCCGGGTGGACTCGTCCAGTCGGTCGTATTCCAGCAGGGCCTTGGGATGCACGCCGATCATCCGGTTGATGATGAATTCCAGACGAGCCAGGCCGACGCCGGCATTGGGAATCTGCGAGAAATCGAAGGCCCGGTCGGGATTGCCGACGTTCATCATGATCTTCAGCGGCGGTTCCGGCAGTTTGTCCAGGGCGTCCGTGTGTACCTCGAATTCCAGCAGGCCGCGGTAGACGAAGCCGGTGTCGCCCTCCGAGCACGAAACCGTAACCTCGGTGTCGGCTTCGATACAGGTCGTGGCATCACCACAGCCAACGACCGCCGGTATGCCCAGTTCGCGCGCGATGATGGCCGCGTGACAGGTGCGCCCGCCGCGGTTGGTGACGATGGCCGAGGCCCGTTTCATAATGGGTTCCCAATCGGGATCGGTCATGTCGGTGACCAGCACGTCGCCGGGTTGAACCTGTTCGATTTCCGCGATCGACTGGATCACCCGGGCGGTGCCGGCGCCGATGCGCTGTCCGATGCTGCGGCCCTCGCACAGTTTGGCGCCGCTGTCTTTCAGACGGTAACGTTCGACCACGTTACCCGCGCGGCTGCGAACGGTTTCCGGCCGGGCCTGGACGATGTACAGCTTGCCGGTCTCGCCGTCGCGGGCCCATTCGATGTCCATGGGCTTGCCGTAGTGCTGCTCGATGGTGACGGCCTGGCGGGCCAGTGCGACGGCTTCGTCGTCGCTGATGCAAAAGGCCAGCCGGCGTTCATCCTCGACATCGCGTGTCTCCACGCCGCTGCCGTTCGACTGGTAGACCATTTCGATCGCCTTGCTGCCGCGATTGCGGCGCAACATGGGATCGTGGCCTGAGGCCAGCGCCGGTTTGTACACGTAGAACTCGTCCGGATTCACCGCGCCCTGAACCACGGTCTCGCCGAGCCCGTAGGAGGCAGTGATGAAAACGGCATCGCGGAAGCCCGATTCCGTGTCCAGGGTGAACATCACTCCGCTGGCACCGATGTCCGAACGCACCATGATCTGAATGCCGGCGGACAGGGCCACGTCGGCATGGGTGAATCCCTGGTGCACGCGATAGGCGATGGCGCGGTCGTTGTACAGGGAAGCAAAAACCTCGTGGATCTTCTCGCGCACCTGGTCCAGGCCGCGCACGTTCAGAAAGGTTTCCTGCTGTCCGGCGAACGAAGCGTCGGGCAGGTCCTCGGCGGTGGCCGAGGAGCGCACGGCCACGGCGGGTTCCGTTCCGGCGGTTTCGCACAACTGGGCCCAGGCGGTTTCGATGGCCTGGTCCAGCGCGGCGGGGAAGGGTGTGTCCATGACCCAGGACCGCACCTGCCGACCGGTCTCCGCCAGGGCCTTGAGGTCGTCGACGTCCAGTGCGTCCAGCGCCGTGCCGATGCGTTCCGCCAGGCCGGATTGCGCGAGGAATTCGCGAAAGGCATCCGCTGTGGTGGCGAATCCGCCGGGAACGCTCACGCCCAGGTCGGACAGCTCGCTGATCATCTCGCCCAGTGAGGAGTTCTTGCCTCCCACCTGGTCCAGATCCTTCATCCCCAGCTCATCGAGCCATTTGATATAGTGCTCCAACGCTCCTTCTCCCGCGAATTTTCAATGGAAACCGGCTCGGGTCCGGCACTTCGAGAGCCGGCCCAAAGCGGGTCATTTTACAGAGGCATGACATGCATCGCACGGTGTTCTTCATATCGGACGGAACCGCGATCACTTCGGAGACCGTCGGGCACAGCCTGCTGACCCAGTTTCCGGACGTGAGGTTCAGCCAGGTACGCATTCCATTCGTCAGCGACCCCGGGAAAGCACAGGAGGCGGTGAGGCGTATCAACGAAGCGGCGGAGAAGGATTCCGCACCGCCCATCGTGTTCAATTCCATCGTCGACGAGGAAATCGGTTCCATCATCATGGCCAGCGACGCGGTGACGATCGATCTCTTTGGCACCTTTCTGGGAACCCTGGAGCGGGCCCTGGGCGTCAAGCGGGAGTCGAAAGTTGGCCGGGCCCACGGCGTGGCGAATCCGCGGCGCTACGAGGAACGCATCGATGCCACCAACTATGCGTTGAATCACGACGACGGCGTCAGTACCAGCTATCTGAATGCCGATCTCATCCTGGTCGGTGTGTCGCGTTCCGGCAAAACGCCCACCTGCCTGTACATGGCGCTGCATTTCGGGGTCAAGGCGGCCAATTATCCACTCACTCAGACCGACCTGGAGAACCAGGCTCTGCCGTCGTTTCTCAAACCCCATCGCGCCAAGATCGCCGGCCTGACCATCGACGCCGACCGGCTGTCGCAGATCAGAGAAACCCGCCGGCCCGGCAGCCGCTATGCCTCCTTGAAGCAGTGCTACTGGGAGGTGGAATCGGCAGAGAGCCTGCTGCGCATGGCCGGTGTACCCACATTTCACACCACGCACAGCTCCATCGAGGAAATCGCCAGCCGGGTCTTGTTGCAGCTGGGTCTGCAGCGCGAGATGTTCTGATTTTTCGATCAGGGAAGGGCTATTGCACCAATCCGGGCAAGTGGACCCCGGCTCGGGGGCCGGGGTGACAGTACCGGGGTTGGGGCGTGAGTTGGGAATGGTGCCGCAGTGGTCTTCAGCGTGCAGGCCCCGGCTCGGGGCCGGGGTGACGGCGCTGGGGCTAATGCTCCGTCATCCCGCGCTTCTGATCCTTTGATTTCCGTCATCCCGGACGCCGCGCAGCGGCGATCCGGGATCCACCCCGTGTCGATATTCGCAGCAGCGTCTGCAAGAAATACCCACGTTAAAATCACGAGCAGCCGCTAACTTGCAACGCTTCGGCCACCGAGTGACCTCAGCGTGCAGGCCCCGGCTCGGGGGCCGGGGTGACAGTACCGGGGTTGGGCGTGAGTGGGGAAGGATTCTGTAGTGATTCTCAGCGTGAGGCGCTGCGGAAAGCAGTACAGGCGTTGCGCGATGGGTTCTTTATCTTCCAGGGGCATCAAATATGAAAAAGCCCGCACGAGGCGGGCTTTTTCATATTTGGCGTCCCCTAGGGGATTCGAACCCCTGTCGCCGCCGTGAAAGGGCGGTGTCCTGGGCCTCTAGACGAAGGGGACATTGTGGTGGAGCCAGGCGGGATTGAACCGCCGACCTCTACAATGCCATTGTAGCGCTCTCCCAGCTGAGCTATGGCCCCGCAAAGCCGCAGCATGGTACTGGGTCGGCTGCGCCCTGTCAACGCCCGGATGGCGGATTCAAGTCCGCAGCCGGGATGTGTGGCATTCAGCCGGCCGTTACCGGCGAAGGTACCGCCTCGGAGCGCCCGGCCGCGCTCTCGACGGGCGCCATCGTCTGGGCGCTGTGGCCCTGGCGAAGCAGGAAGTCCAGCCAGCGGTCCAGGGCCCGGTTCTGCCGCCAGGTACGGCGCATCAGGGCGGCGGGAGGATAGGCGGGATGGCTGTCCCGGGTGCAGGCCTGATCACAGTCGAACGAGGTCGCTTCCGCCATACGGGCATCATGATAGAAACGTACGTGGGCATCGGGCTCAAATTCCCGATTTTCCGTTCCGCTGAACTCGTAAGTCAGCCGAAAAAATGTCGTGTACGGGTGACGTTCGAGCACGTCCAGACACAGCGGGGCAGACCCCGGCACGCAGGAACGGAGGTGATCATGGAAGGCGATGTCATCCGGTAACAACAGTTGCAATTGGCGGTAAATTTCTGCCTGGACTTCCTGCAAGCGCCGTAGCTTGGGCGGCATCAACAGTCCGCCGGATTGTCGGAAAGAAACCATGAAAAAAGGATATCACAGGGGTTGAGGCTCGGTGCTGGTGGATCCCGGATCGCCGCTGCGCGGCGTCCGGGATGACGGTGAATAGTGCGTCTGCGGTGATGGTAAATAGTGTGACCGGGATGGCGGTGAATAGTGTGTCCGGGATGACGCAAATTCTGCGTCCGGGATGACGGTGAATAGTGCGTCTGCGGTGATGGTAAATAGTGTGTCCAGGATGGCGGTGAATAGTGCGTCCGGGATGGCAAGGATAGAGGGTGTCCTTGCTGACCGTAGAATGTCGCCAGCGCCGTCACCCCGGCCCGCGAGCCGGGGTCTGCACGCTGAGGTCACTCGTTGGCCGGGGATGATGGGGTGCCTGGAATTCTGAAGACGGTGGTCTGGACACCGGTTTTCTAACCAAATTCTTACGTCCATCGGATAGAATCGATCCATGCTCGTAGCCGCGCGCGCCGTTCATTCCGAGTCTGTTCCGATCGAAGCCGTCCCGATGACTCATCCGCAGCCGTTTGCAGCCCATTTTGGCGGCCCCGACCAGGCGCCGGATGCATTGCGTGATCTGCTGGCCCGTCGCCTGGCCGCGGTGCCCGCGGGCGGTCGTGTGGACTGGGTGACTTATTATTTTCGTGACCGCGAACTGGCGCGCGAACTGGTGAGGGCCCGGCAGCGCGGCGTGACGGTGAACCTGGTGCTGGAGGGGCGTCCGCGGGTGGCCCGCGCCAATGAGGCGGTCATCCGGATATTGCGGGGTTCGCCGGGCGGTGAAAATGGGCCGTCAACCGAACCGGAAGGGACGGGGCGTGAAGGACTTGGGAACGGTCTTCGCCTGCTGGCGGCACGCGGCATCCTGGCGCCGCGGGGACTGGCCTGGAAGCCTCAGGTGCACGAAAAAATCTATTGTTTCTCGCACCCGGAACCGGTGGCCTTCGTCGGTTCGTTCAATCCCTCGGGCGACCGTCCTGAAGACGATCCCGAAGTCGTCAGGCGCATCGGCGATCACCGCGTGGCCCACAACGCACTGGTGGAAGTGCGCGATCCGGCCCTGGTCGACTGCCTGGGCGCGCATGTACGGCAGTTGCAACGTAACGGCTCCTGGCTGTTCCGCCGCGGGCCGGCCGGCGATCACGAATTTGACACCGGGTCGGTGTATTTCTGGCCGCGGCGCGGGCCGCATCCGGTCGAAGCGATGCTGGAATCCATGCAGCCGGGCAGCCGGGTTCGCATTGCCGCCTCGCACATTCGCAATCCGGGGTCGGTGGCTTGCCTGTGCCGCCTGGCGCGGCGGGGGGTCGAAGTCGAAGTGACGGCCGAGCACACCCGCCGCAGGGTGCCGCCACGCATGGAGCGGCGGTTGGTGGCCGCCGGCATCGGATTTACCCGCCTGGGCGCGGATGCGGACGTGCCGATGCACCTGAAATTCGTGCTGGCCGACGGACCGGCGGGGCGCCGTTTGGCTTTTGGCAGCTTCAACTGGACCCGTCCCTCGTATTACCTCAATCACGAAGTCGCGGTGATCACGGGCAACGAGGCCCTGTGGTCGGCTTTCGATGCCCGCTGGCGGGAACTTGCCGCGAACCCGGCCGTTGTGCCACCACACAATCCTGCCGGGCACGGATGAATGGCCGATGCGTGACGACAAACCCGCCCTGATCATCCCGGTGGAAAGCCAGGTCCGGGAAATGGATGCCAAGCTGCTGCTGGCGTGTTGCGCGGCCGAGCGCGGTTACCGGGTTTTCATCGGCTCGCGCGCTTACGTGCACTTCGCGATGGCCGACCTGCCGGTGGGCGTCTATCTGGCCAAGAGCATGCGCGGGATGAGCAGCCTGATGTTCCGCATCATCCGCGGCCTCGGTCATGACATCGCCGCCTGGGAAGAAGAGGCCCTGGTGCATCCGCCGGCCGATATTTTCTATTCCCTGCGCCTGTCGCCGGAGACGGTGCGGCAGGTTTCGCACCTGTTCGCCTGGGGCGAGGAGAATCGCGAAGTGATGCAGGCCTATCCGCATTTTCCGCCGGGGCTCGACGTGCACGTGACCGGCAACCCGCGCGGCGACATGCTGCGCCCGGAGTTGCGGGCGTTTTTCGATGACGAGGTGCGGGCCTTGCGCCAGGAGTTCGGGGACTTCGTGATGATCAACACGAATTTCACCGACGTGAACCCGTTTCTGCCCACCATCGGACTGTTCGTGCCGTCGAGCGAACCGGGCAAACCGGAGAAGATGGGACAGGCGGGCAAGGGCATGCCGCGCGAGTTCGCCACCGGACTGCGCGACCACAAACAAGCCATCCTCGATGATTTCCTGGCGATGATTCCGGCCCTGGAGGCGGCCTTGCCGGACACCCGGATCGTGCTGCGGCCGCACCCGAGCGAGGATCACGCGGTCTACCACGAACTCGCCGCCCGCTGCGCGCGGGTTCACGTGACCCACCGCGGCAACGTGCTGCCCTGGTTGCTGGCCTGCCGCGCTCTGGTCCACAACGGCTGCACCACGGCGGTCGAAAGCTATGCGATGGGCGTGCCGGCGGTGGCTTACCTGGCAACCTGCAATCCGGCTTACGATTACGATTTCCAGGGCCTGCCCAACCGGCTCAGCGAGGAATGTTTCGATCTCGAGGCATTGACGACCACGGTACGGGCCATCGTAGCGGAAGGTCGGCCGGCGGCCACCAGCGCCGGGCGCGATGCGCGCATCGATCACTTCATCGCCGCGCGTGAGGGCCCACTGGCCAGCGAACGCATCCTGGATCAGCTCGACGCGGCGTACCCGAGCCGCTCCGCGCTGCCGGCGGTGTCTCCGATCAGTCGGGCTCGGTCGGCGCTGCTGGCGCGGACCAAGGCACTGTTGACCCGCCTCAACATGAATCGCCCCGGCCGCAATCGGCGCGCATACCACGATCACCGGTTTCCGCGGCTCGAGGTCGCCGATGTCGAAGCGCGGGTCCGGCGACTCGGCGCCACCCTCGGCCGTTTCGACGGCGTTCGGGTCGGCCGGCACAGCGAGCACATTTTCACGCTCGATAACGCCTTGGAGGCGAAGCGATGAGCGGGGCGACTCTGCTGCACCGGGCGATCAACCGGGTCTACAAACGCGAACGCGACCCGCGGCGCGCCACCCGGGTGTGGCGCCATTTCGATCTCGAGCGGGGCTACGCCGAGTACCACGCCCGCTGCCGCGAGTGGTTTCGCCGCGAGCGGCTGCCGGAAGTCCCGGTGGCGCTGGAACAACGTGGCTTTGCCGACCTCAGGGCACTGCAGACCGAACGGGCGCGCGCCATCGGTCGTGAGCTCGCCGCTCGCGAACCGGAGCGTCTGAAGAAAGACAGCCGCGACCTCGAAGGCTATCCCGTCGCGGATCGGGCGTGGCTGCGCGGCCTGCTCGATGAGATTCTTCCGGGCGCGGTGGATGCCGCCGTCAGCGGTTTTTTCCGCAGTGAGTACCTGGTCCACTGGGTGGCGCTGGCCGTGACCCGGCCGGTACCGGAACAGAAGTCGGTGTCGTTCCGCTGGCACTGCGACAAGGGTCCGACGGCGCACCTCAAGCTGATCGTTTATCTGAACGACACTGCCGAGCACGGCGGCAACACCGAATTCATCGATCTGCGCGATACCGCCGCGGTGGCGCGCCGGGGATACCTGTTCGGCTGGTCGAAAACCCGCACGGCCGATGTGAACCGACTCGCGCGCCTGGCGGGACGCCCGCTGGACACCCACGTGGCCGACCGCGCCGCGGGCGAGGCCGTGTTGTTCCAGCCGGCCCGGGTGCTGCACCGGGGCCTGGGGCCGCGCAACGGACCCCGTCTCACCGCCACCCTGTGCCTGTTGCCCAGCCCGGTACACTGGCAACGTGCGCTGGAGTGTGAAACTCTTTCCGATCTTGCCGTTGACGAGAAATGGCATGGCAATGCGTTGCAGTTTCTCGATGCGTTCCAACAGCGCCTCGATGGGCCGGCCTGATCACCGTATCCGAACAACAGAACCCGTAATGGAGATCCAATGAACGTCAAACCGCCCGTTGTCGTCGCCGAAATCGGCTGCAACCACAAAGGCGACATGGATATCGCCCGTGAAATGATTGGCATCGCCGCGACTTTCGCGCGCTGCGAATACGTGAAATTCCAGAAGCGCACCAACCGCGAATTGCTCACTCCCGAAGAATACGCCGCGCCGCACCCGAACCCGATGCACGCCTATGGTCCCAGCTACGGCGAGCACCGTGAATTTCTCGAACTGGACCTGGATCAGCACCGCCAGTTGCAGACCTGGTGCCGGGAGTTCGGCACCGGCTATGCGTGTTCGGTGTGGGACATGACCTCCACGCGCGAAATCGCCAGCATCGAACCCGACTACATCAAGGTTCCTTCGGCCTGCAACCTGCGGTTCGACATCCTGCGTGAACTGGCCGGCAACTACGGTGGCGACATCCACATTTCGCTGGGCATGACCACGCCGGAAGAGGAGGAGCAGATCATCGACGTGCTGGCGGCCGAAGGCGCGCTGGAGCGGACCGTTCTGTATGCCTGTACGTCCGGTTATCCGGTGCCGTTCGACCAGCTCTGCCTGCTGGAAGTGAGCGAACTGATCGAGCGTTACGGCGACACCGTGCGGGCAATCGGCTTTTCCGGGCATCACCTGGGAATCGCGGCCGATATCGCCGCCTATACCCTGGGCGCGAACTGGGTCGAGCGGCATTTCACGCTCGACCGCACCTGGAAAGGAACCGATCACGCGGCCTCGCTGGAGCCCGATGGCCTGCGCCGCCTGGTGCGCGACCTGCGCGCGGTGAGCCAGGCGCTGACCCGGCGTGACCGGCCCATCCTGGACATCGAGGTACCGCAGCGCAAAAAGCTCAAGCGGTTCGAGGAACGGGTCTGAACCATGCGCTGGGTGGCCTACATGCCGTTGCGCGGGGGCTCGAAATCGATTCCCGGCAAAAATGTGCGGGAGCTTTCGGGCCGCCCGCTGTTCGCCTGGGCGCTGGGCGAGGCGGTGGCGTCGGATTGTTTCGACGCGGTGTGGGTGGGTACGGACAGTGACGACATCGCACGGGCCGTGAACCGGGAATTCGGCGAACAGGTCGCCGTATTCCGCCGCGGCCCCGACACCTGCACCGACGAGGCCTCCACCGAAAGCGCCCTGCTGGAATTCGCCGCGGCCGAGGCCTTCGATGTGTTGTGCACCATTCAGGCCACCGCCCCGCTGACCCGGGCGGACGACTTTCGCGCGGCCCGCGCGCAGTTCGAGGCGGCTGCAGCCGATTCGCTGGTGACCGCGACCCGCGAGAAACGCTTTTACTGGAGCCCGGCGGGCGAACCGCTCAATTACGATCCCGTCCGGCGCCCGCGGCGGCAGGATTTCGCCGGCACCCTGGTCGAGAACGGCGCGTTCTACTACACGCGGCGGCCCGTGCTCGAGGAGCTTCAGTGCCGCCTGGGCGGCACCATCTCCGTGTACGAAATGGCCCCTGAAACGGCCATCGAAATCGACGAGCCTGCGGACTGGACCCTGATCGAGGCCATGCTGGGCCAGTCCGGCCGGCCCGCATCACCGGCCACGGGTATCCGCGCCCTGGTCGTGGACGTGGACGGCACCCTGACCGACGGTGGCATGTACTACGGGGCGGACGGTGAGGCCCTGAAAAAATTCAACACCCGCGATGCCAAGGGGCTGAAACGGCTGGAGCAGGCAGGCTACCGGGTGGCCGTGATGACCCAGGAAACGAGCGAGGCCGTGCACGCGCGCATGCGCAAGCTGGAGATTGACGACTATCTGCCCGGCACCGTGGACAAGCTTCCGGCCCTCGAGGCGCTGGTGGGTCGCTGGGGACTGGGCCTGGATGAAGTGGCTTACGTGGGCGACGATCTCAACGATCAGGCCTGCCTGGAGGCGGTCGGCTTCGCCTGCTGCCCGGCCGACGCGGAGGAGCCCATTCGCAACATCGCTCACTACGTGGCGCGGGCGCCGGGCGGCGGCGGCGCGGTGCGTGAAGTTTGCGAACGGTTGTTGGCCGCGCGGGGCCGGGACCAGGACCGGGACCAGGACCGGGACCGCTAGGGGAGCAGAGCGGTACTGCGTTGCAGCAGGCGCCGGGCCGCCGGGTTGATGCGCTCCGGGCCCACCACCGACCAGGCGTCCAGGTGTTCCGGCAGCGACTGGCCGAACACTTCCCGATACATGTCCTGAGCGACCCGGTCGTTGGCGCGGGCGTGCGCACTCGCGCCCGCGGCGCTGCGTTCGCTGGTGAAGCGCTGCAGCAGGCGTGATGCGGTGCGGTTGGCGTAGGCCAGTTCGGTGAGCTTGGCGCGGTATTCCATGGTCGTGTCATCGAGTTCCGGGTAGCGCCGAAAATCGGCGAAATGCCGTGCTTCGTGCTTGAGGTAGGAAACCCGGAACGGCTCGGTGGCCGGATCGTACGACCAGCGCACGCAGTACAGCACGTCGCCCGAAGTCCAGCCGCTGGTGGCATTGAGTCCCATTGAGGCGAAGTGGCGCCAGCCCTGGCTCACCAGTCCGTCCACGAACACCACTTCGACCGTCTCGGTGCTGTCCGTCAGATCGACCCGGTAATGTTTGCGGGTTTCGTCTTTCCACACCACCAGGTCGTGCAGGGGCGCGCCGGAACTCAGCGATATCCCGTAGCCGGCGTTGCGGACCGTGGCCCGCACCCGGGCGTAGGCATCCGCAGGGTCTCGGGGTGCCGCACCTTGCCCGGCATCGTGACTGGCGAGCAATGCCGTCAGCGCGGAGTCGAGCCGGGCGGCGGCCCGGGGGGCGTCGCCGGGATTGACCAGGGCCTCGGTCCAGTAGCGCCGAAAAATCGCCACCAACCCGTCGATAAAAGCCTGGCCGGTTGCGGGTGAAAGCGGTTCGCTGCGGTTGATGAAACGAGCCTCGAAGCCGGTGCTCAGTTCGCGCACCAATGGTGAGTCGGCTTGCGTAACCGCCGCGAACGGCACCGCCATGGAGCTGAGATCGGCTTGCGCCGCGGCCAGCAGGAAGCGGGTTTCCAGATCATCAGCCGCGACGATCGCCGGTGCTGAAACCGAATCCGGCAGGGTTTTGGCCGGGCGTGCGTGCGGGACCGAGTCGGCTGCACCATTCTCATTGTCCGCACCGGCATCAGCCCCGGTCCGTTCCGGTCCGACGACAGCCCGGGCGGCCAGCCAACCGGCGGCCAGCAGAACGGCGATGAGAATAAAACGCGTCGCTCGGGGCGGTCGAGGCATGCGGAAACGAATCATCGTTTCAGGGTCGACGGACGGACGGCAGGCAGATCGGGGAGCCAAAGCGCATTCCGGCCTCGCAGTGCGGGCAGTACGGGCATCCTGGGTCGACACGTCGAGTCAGCCGGCAGTTCGGCCGGTGGCGGTTTGGTGGGTGTCTCAAAACCATTTCGCGGGTGTCCTGAACGGGCAATCGGAATCCATGAAATCGGTTTTTCCAGCGGATGTCCACTGTGGATGTCTGTGCCAGTTGTCCCGACCAATAGCACGTCGTATGCGGAGTCGTACCCAATTCGTCGGTCGGGGTCAGGGGTTCATGGAGGAGAGGGTGCGAACAGGCGAATAACTAGATGTGTAAAATAAATCGTGAAATCAACCGTCGTGTTTCGACGGGTTTGCGCCCAGGCGTTGCCTGATTGTGCTCCGGTCATCGCAAGACACATTCGTTTACGATTTCCCTATTAATCAATAAAAATAATAAGTTGAACTGATATACCAATGTATTGGTGTAACATCGCACCAACATTTTTTCCGTTTCGTTGTATAAACTGATAGGTATGGCGTTTCATACGGGAATCCGGGCAACCGGAAACCAGCTGCCAGCGCCATCTCACGAGGCCCGGTACGACGAATCGCAAGCGATGAAACCCGGAGCCGCCTCATCGTGCTGATCATCGGGGATCGATCAGCGTATCTGACAGGGATCAAAGGGAACTTGAAAGTCACGGTTGCAGCGTCCGGCTGCGGGCTGATATCGCCCCGGTTTGGCGCGGACTGAGGGCACCGGACGACCGCGACTGGAAGCGGGATGCGCCGGGAAGGGACTTTCAAGTGGACTATCTCTATTACATTCTCGCCGTGTTGTGCGTCGGTCTCGTATGCCTGTGTTTCATTCGATTTGCCGTCCGCAGCCAGAATGCGGCACTGCTCGATTACCACAAACGCCAATCCCGTGACAGACGCGCCGCCGCCGGAAAAAACGGCCGGGCGACGCCGGCGGCCCGGCGGGTCTTGGCGCGCCAGACACGCCAGATCCGCTCGCCGTGGGGTTGGCCCGGTCATTCGCAGTTGAAAAACTCACCGCGTCGCGGACTCAGTTCCACCCTGCAATCCTTGACCGATCAGCTGATACGCGAGAAACAAGTGAACAGCGGATCCGATTCGCGCCGGAATCAAAGCATCCGCGCCCTGCTGGAAGACCGCTACGGCCGGGTGAGGCAGGAGCAGATGCCGGAAATCCACTACGAGAAGGTCAAGCCTCCGCGCTTGCGGGATCCCAGCGAACCGCACGACCAGATGGACAATTTCGGCAGCCGTGAAGCGCAGCGGGTGCGGCGTAAACTGCAGTATCTCAAGTCCATGGGCGACAAGGCGAAGGCCCCTGGCAATGGGACGAAACGGATGCGTTACGTGGCGCTCAAAGACATCAGGCAGCCCTGGGGCTGGTAAACTCCCCAGGTCGCCACTAACATGACGGTCGTCATTACAGGCGGTTACGGGCAGTAGCCGGCAGACCGGCGGCCGCCCTCCGGGGCGTGGGCTGGCAATGGGGAGAGAGTGACATGGGGACGATTTATTTTTTGGGCGTTGTCGCCGTTTGCGCCATCGTATTCGTCTGGCTGTTGGGACGCTCCGCCGGGCGTAAAAGGAGCCAGGCAGCGGCCCGCGGCCGGCACACGAAACCGCTGTATCAGCATCGGATGTCGGGCCATACCGTGCTTGGCAGCCACACCGGCAACCTGCCGTCCGAGACCCACGACATGTGGCACACCCGGCGTCCGCACGCGCAGAAGGAACATTGGGACGAAGCGGAAGGCACCCGGATCACCGCCACCCGGCTTCGCAGCGACGACGAAGCGGACGAGCGGGACGATGACGAGATGACCATGGGTACCATCGAATTCACGCCCACGAAGATCTCCCGCACCGGCAGCGACGATAACTGATCCGCTCTGCCCGGAATCGAAACCGATACCGGACCCGGCCCGTCAGTCCGGCGCCGGACGCGATCCGCGGGCCATCCACACTAGCTGGAACTCCAGACCGTCAGCCGTTTGCGGACCGTCAGTCGTCTGGCTGTCCGCGTTTCGCGAGCGCCGCCGGCAGGTCGACGTTTTCGTTGCCGGGAATCTTGATGCCCATGGGGATCGATTCCACGCCCATGGTCTCGTTGGGATAGGGCCGTAACAGGGCCTGCGCTTCGTCGCGCTGGCCGCGCAGCCAACGCGCGGCTTCATCGCCCGAACGCAGCAGCGCCGGGCTGCGATTGTGCCCCACGGATTTGAGTACCTCGTTCGGATTGACCGTAATCACCGCCACCGTCAGGCGGGCATCCCCATCGGGCAGCACCGTGCGGCGCGCCAGGCCCGCCATCAGCCAGCACGGCGCATCGGTGGGAAACACCGCGTAGGGCACCTGCGGGCGAACCCGGCTGTCGAATTCGTAGAACCACGACACCACCACCACGACCCGCGAGCCGGCATTCCAGGCGCCCATGAACGTGGGTGCGAACGGACGGCCCTCGGTACGCAGGCGGGCATTGGCCGTGGAGATCAGCCGGCCCTCCTTGTTCATCGGCAACCGTCCCTCGGAATAGGCCGGAATGAACGGCCACAGCGCTTCGGCCGGCCGGTCGGTCTCGCCGTCGCGGTGGATGACCGGCAGGGACTCCCACACCATGGAGTCGGGTTCCGACTTGCGCCGCAGCCGCGACGGCGAAACGTTGATGCGCCCCTGCGGATCCGCCGGCAGGGTGGAGGGCGGATGCAGCGCCGAAGCATAGGCGTAGACTTCGGACCACTTGATGTTGACGGTTGAGGTCTTGCCACACATTGGGTGTCTCGCTTGCCTTCTTACGCCGCTTCGCGGCGCAAACCGGCTGCACTCGACTGCATTGGAGGCGATTGCTCTGACTCGCTGCGCTCGCCAACCGCAATCGATTTTTGTGTCTCGTTTGCCTTCTTACGCCGCTTTGCGGCGCAAACCGGCTGCACTCGACTGCATTAGAGGCGATTGCTCTGACTCGCTTCGCTCGCCAACCGCAATCGATTCTGGTGTCTCGTTTGCCTTGCTGTCAGCCGTGCCGTTAATGGTGGGGGTGTCGCTCACTCGCTTGCCTTCATAACGCTACGCGTTAAACCGGCTGCGCTCGTTCGCTCCGTTCCCATTGCCAGTATGGTGCCACGTCAAACGGGGTATTCGTGAAGCGCGGTCTGAATGCTCCAGTTTGCTTTGCTCGCCAACCGCAATCCATGTTGTGTCTCGTTTGTTGTGGTTGGTGGATTTATCTTAGCAGTTGAGGTGGGTTGGTTTGGATTCTCGGATTTTGAGAGGGGGAGGGCGCAGTATTGAGATGGTGCTTTGCTAGAATCGCCGGACGAGGCCTTCGGTTTCCTGCCGGCCGGGGGTGGTCCGAGTTTGGAGACGTTCATTTCTGATCCTGATGCCAGCGCGATAGCGCATCCGCGGTTTGCCCAACGGGTTGTGCTGGTGCCCAACCAGCGCATTCGTGATCGCTGCCTGGCGTGCGAGGTCGGTGAGTCGGGTGGCGCGGTTCGAGTGACTCCGCCGATCCACGTGTTGTCGCAATGGGTGACCGACACGCTGCGCCGCCTGGCGCTGCTGGAGGGAGAGCCCGTACTGGCTCGCGCCGGATTGCTGGCCATGAACATCGCCTGGTACGAAGCGGTCGCCGCGCATGGCGGGCCGCCCGACCGCGCGCAGCGACAGGTGCTGGCGCGCAGGGCCCGGGCGGCCGACCGGGAACTGCGCCACTGGTTTGCGGAACCGCAATCCGCCTGGCTGGACGCTGATTTCCGCCGCTGGCGCGCGGCCGCCGCCGAATCGCTGGCGCAGGCCGGGCAGGCGACCCCGGAAGACTGGCTGCTGCGGCTGATCCGGTGGCTCGAATCGTCCGAACACGAGGTCGCCGGCTTGCCGGCGCAGGTGGTGCTGCACGGGTTTCTGGAAGTGACCGGGTTGGAACAGCGCCTGCTCGATGGCCTGCAGGCCCGGGGCATCACGATCGAGCACGAGTCGGTCGAATCGTCCGCCACCGCCGCGCCCGTTGCGCGCGCCTTCGACGATCTGCAGGCGGAACTGCGTGCCGCCGCGGGCTGGGCCCGGGAGCAGCACGCGGCCGGCCGGCGGCACATCGCCATCGTGGTCAACGAACGGGATATGCTGGCCGCCGAGGTACGGCAGACCTTCGACCGAATCCTGGGGCGGGAAGACGAGGTGAGGGCAGGCGCGGATTCGTCCCCGCGTGAAATACCGGCCCATGCCCTGTCCTACCATCTTCCCGGCGGTGGGCGCCTGGCCGAGCAGACGGTCGTGTCGGATGCGCTGTTGCTGCTGGGCATCAGCCTGGGCGGCGCGCGCCGGCCGCTGGCTTTTCCGCGATTCAGCCGCTTGCTGCTGAGTCCGCACACCGCGGGTGGATCAGCCGAACGTCATGGCCGCGCGCTGTTCGAGCAGCAACTGCGGCGCGATGGCCATTACCGGCGCAGCCTGCACGATCTCGCCCATGCGTTGCGGCACGCCTCGCGCGAAGGAGAACTGCCCGAGCTGCAACGCCTGCTGTCCGATCTGCCGGCGCTCACGGCATTGGCCTCCGCTGCGGGCACAACGGCTGGCGACCCGGTTTCGACCGATCATGCCGGCGCATTTCTGGATTGCCTGAAGGCCTGGGGCTGGCCCGGCGAAGTGGCTGCCGGCTCCCGTGCGGGCGAGGCCGCGGTTCGGTTCGTCGCTCTTCTCGAAGAGCTGCGGGCGGTCCGGTTGCCGAAGGCATCCGAGGCCCTGGGCTGGCTCGACCAGATCTGCCGCGAGACCGCCATCACCGAGCGTGGAGGCCCGCTGTCGCCGGTGCAGGTGCTGTCGCCCGAGGAGGCGGCGGGTGGCCGCTTCGATGCCGCCTGGGTGGCCAATGTGCACGCCGACAACTGGCCGGGTCATCCCATGGCCAATCCCTGGCTGCCGGCTTCCGCCACCGAACACATTCCACGGGCCAGCGCCGCCGGTGAACTGGCCTACGTACGCCGGCTGCATGCCGCGCTCGGTGAATTGGCGCCGCACGTGGTCTTCAGCTGGGGCCGGCAGGGCGGGGATGCCCCGCGCCTGCCCAGTCCGCTGGTGCTCGACACCTGCGCGGTCAGTGCGGAGGAGGTCACGGACGCTGTGGCCAACCCGTCTTCGGTCTCCGCCGGCCCGGCGCCATGGCCCGAATACGCCGCGGCGGCGAAAGTGCTGTCGGGCTATGCCGGGCATCCGTTCCTGGAGGCGGTCGAGGACGAACCCGGCCGCGGCCTCGCGGGCGCCGGCGGGGTGGATGAAGTGCCACGCATCCCCGGCTCCGCGCGGATGCTGCAGTACCAGTCCGCCTGCCCGCTGGCGGCCTATCTGGCGTTTCGCCTGCAGGTCGCGTTCGAGCCCATGCCGGGGCCGTTCGCCGATGCCGCCTACCGCGGTCAGCTGATGCACGGAGCACTGGAAGCCCTGTTTGGCGAACAGGCCGGACGCCCCGGCTTGCCGGCGGATTCGAAGATCGGTGACGCGGTCGATCAGGCCCTGGGGCGTTTCGATGCCATGCAGCGCCTGAGCCGGGCCGGGTTCGCGGCGGAGAGGCAGCGCCTGTGCCGGCTGCTGGCGGAATGGCTGGATCTGGAACGACGACGCGCGGGTTTCACCATCGAGGCGGTCGAGGTGCAGCACGAATTCAGCTATGGCGGTGCCGGCTTGCGCACGCGCCTGGATCGGGTCGATCGGCTCGACGACGGGCGCTTGCTGATCATCGACTACAAGAGCGGAGCGGTGGATTCCAAACGCTGGGCCGACGAGCGCCTCGGCGAACCGCAGTTGCCGCTCTATGCCGTGCTGCTGGAACGGGCCGAGCCCAACGGCAGCGGCGTCGGCGGGTTGGCCCTGGCCTCGGTGCGGGCCGGTGCCTGCACCTTCAGCGGGGTGGTGGACGACGCGGCCGCCGCCGGGGCCGGTTTGGCGCCAATGGGCCAGGGCCGCAGCCTGCTGGTCACCCGCTTCGGCGACTGGGACACCCTGCGCGCCCACCTGGAGAGCGGTATCACCGGTCTGCTCGACGAGATCGTCGCCGGGCGCGCGGAGAATTGCCTGTACGACGAACGCGCCATCGGCTGGGCCGGTTTGGAACCGGTGTTGCGCCATGCCGAAGGCGCGGCCTGGCGGTCCGGCCATGGTGAATCGGGGGGAACCGGCGATGACTGATCTGAGCCGTCCCCGTCCGCCGGCCGACCAGGACCAGCGCGACGCCGCGCTCGACCTCGAGCGCTCCTTCATCGTGCAGGCGCCGGCCGGCTCCGGCAAGACCGAGCTGCTGACCCAGCGCCTGCTCAAGCTGCTGGGCCGGGTGGAACGTCCCGAACGGGTGTTGGCCATCACCTTCACCCGCAAGGCCACCCAGGAGATGCGCGAGCGCATCATGCGGCGGTTGCGTCAGGCCGCGGCCGGAGATGCGCCCAAACCGCACGAAGCCGAGGCCGTTCGGCTGGCGCAGGGCGTGCTGGAAAACGATGCGTGGCACGGCTGGCACCTGCTGGATCATCCCGGTCGACTGCGCATCCTGACCATCGATTCCCTGTGCGCGAATCTGTTGCAGCGCAGCCCCGAGCATGGCGCGGCCGTATCCGGCCTGCGCCTGATGGAACAACCCAAGCCCCTGTACCGCAGGGCGGTGCGCAGCCTGTTCGAGGACCTGGATGACCCCGAGTCGCTGACGGGCACCGGCCTGGGCGACGGCGTCGCGCTGCACGAAAGCCTGGTGCGGGTGCTCACCCACCTCGAAGGCGACGTGGCGCAGCTCGAGGATCTGCTGATCGGCATGCTGCGGATCCGCGATCAGTGGGTGGACCCCGAGGCGGAGCCGGTGCCGGGCCGTCCGCGGCCCTCGATGCGCGACGTGCTGCGCTACCGGCAGGCGGCCGAGTACGCGGCCTTCCGCGACATCCTGGGTGGGGCCAATGTCGATAACGCCATCCGTCTCGCCTGCGAACTGGGCGCCGAATCCGACTCCGACCATGCCGATACCGCACCGGCCGCGGCGCTGGCGCGCCTGCTGCGCAGTGGGGTGAACGACGGCTCAGGCACGGACGCAAACCCGGGCACCGGTACTGGCACCAGCACTGGCACCGGCGCGGACACGAGCGCGGGCGGGGCGGCCGTGCCGGGCGCCGGGAATGACCCCTTCGAAACGGTACTGGCCACGGTCGATACCGGAACCGCCGACCCGGATGTGGTGGCGGCCTGGTGCCTGGCGCAATTGCTCACCACCAAGGCCGGCAAGTTCCGTGGCAAAACCGCGATCAAGCCGGCTTTTTTCAAGAACGCGGGCGAGCATCTGGCGCCTCAGGCCACGGCCCTGGGCGAAATACATCAGCGCTGGTTCGAAAACCCCGTTGCGCGGGACGCCATCGAGCGCATGGCCAAGTATCCGCCGCTGACGACCGGCGAGTTCGACGACCGGATTCTGCAGGATGTAGTGGCCCTGCTGCGGGTGCTGCTGGTGGAACTGAACGTGGCCATGAGCGAGGAGGGCGCGACGGATTTCCAGCACCTGGCCCAGGCCGCCCTGAACTGCCTGGAGCCCGCTCCCGACGGCGGCATCAGCCCGGTTCTGATGGCCGAGGATCAGCGCCTGGACCACCTGCTGGTGGACGAATTCCAGGACACCAGCCACACCCAGCACCGTCTGATCGCCCACCTCACCGAGGGCTGGCAACCCGGCGACGGGCGCACCCTTTTCCTGGTCGGTGACCCGATGCAGTCGATTTACCGCTTCCGCCAGGCCGATGTCGGACTGTTCACCCGCGTGGTGCGCGAGCAGCGCATGGGCGAGGTGCCGGTGGAACTGCTGCGGCTGACCGCGAACTTCCGCTCCGCCGTGGAAATCGTCGACTGGGCCAATGCCCGCTTCCGGACGATCTTCCCGGCCGAAGAGCGCCGCGACTCCGGGGCGGTGGCCTATCACCCGGCGGTGGCCGAACGCGAGCCGGGTGGCCACGTGCGCATCCACCCGCTGGCGCCCGATTATTCCGATGAGGACGAGGCGCGCGAAATCGCCGGCCTCATCCGCGATTGCCGGGCGCGCCTCGACGATCCGGAGATTGCCGTGCTGGTCCGCGCCCGCAGCCATCTGCGCGCGCTGGCGCACGAGCTCAGCCGGCAGGGCATTGCGTTCGAGGCGGTCGATGTGGATCCGCTCACCGAACGGCCGGCCATTCAGGATTTGCGGGCCATCGCCCGTGTGCTGGCCCAGCCGTCCGACCGGGTTGCCTGGCTGGCCCTGCTGCGCGCCCCCTGGTGCGCGCTCACCGTGCCGTGGCTGCATCGCCTGGCCGGTGAACGTCGCGATGCCGACATTCTGCAGCGGCTGGGGCACATCTCCCAATCCGTGGAATCCAACTGGGAGGAGGAAGATCCGATGGGCCCGCCGCCCACCGATGACGACTGGCCGCAGGCGAGCCGCCAGCGCCTGGCCCGGCTGTACCGGGTGATGCGGCGGGCGCTGGATGGCGCTCACGGCGAGCGTCTGGCGGAACGGGTCGAACGGGCCTGGCTGGAACTGCAGGGCCCGGCCTGCGTGGCCGGCCCCGAGGAATGGGAGAACGCCGCCGACTTCCTGGCGCTGCTCGACCGGCTCGAGCGCGAGAGCCCACGTGAACTGATCGAGCGCCTGGACGAGGCGATGGACGACCTCTACGCTCGCGGCCGCCCGTCGCGGGTGCAGCTGATGACCATCCACAAGGCCAAGGGGCTTGAATTCGACGTGGTCATCCTGCCGCGCCTGCACAGCAAGGTGGGACGCAACGAAAGACGGCTGATCATGGCGCAGCCCTTCACCCTGGAGGGTCGCGCTGCGGCCGCAGCCCCTGGGAATCTGGCAACGGAGTCCGACGCCGGCCCGGCGCGGCAATGGAACGGCGGCGCCCTCGGCGACGGCATCCTGATGGCGGCCGTGACCACCCGGCGCCAGAACGGACCGTCGCTTTACGACTACCTCGGTGCCGTCGACAAGGAGCGCCAGGACTACGAAACCCAGCGCGTGCTGTACGTCGCCGCGACCCGTGCCCGCACCGAACTGCATCTGTTCGGCCGCTACGGCTACCGGGCCAAAGACGATGCCTTCACCATCCCGGCCGGCAGTTTCATGAAAATGCTGGAGCCGGTGTTCGGGCCGGCCGCCGAAACTCTGGACTACACTCCTGGCGCAAGTGATGACAGCACCGAAGAAGCCCCTTTGATGCCGCTGCTGCGCCTGCGTGAATCGCTGCCGGCAGGCATAATGCCCGGAGCCGCCCCGGAGGATGCTGCACACGAAGGCTCGGTGGCGCCCCAACCCGAACCCGAGCCGGAGGCCTTTCAACTCCCGGGGCTGCCCGACCGCAACGCCGCCGCCCTGGGGGATGCCCTGCACCAGATGCTCGAATGCCTGTTCGACTTCGCCGGCGGCGAAGCGGCCCGCGCCTGGGCCACCGGCATGCTGGAAAACGACACGGCACTGCGCTCGCTGATCCGCAACGCCGGCGCCGAAACCGGCCAGCTCGAAGCGCTGACCCAGAAACTGCGCGCCTTCATCCGAACTCTGCTGCAAAGCGACGCCGGCCGCGAATTGCTGGCCGTGGCGCCGAACGCCGCCTTCGCCGAACTCCCGCTGATGTCCCGCGCCGGCCACCGCATCGCCCACCACATCATCGACCTGGCCTTTCGTGACACGCAGGGCCGCTGGCACATCGTCGACTACAAGACCGGCGCCGACACCCCCCAGACCCGCGAAGCCTGGCGCGCCCAGCTATCCCGCTACGCCACCCTCCTGGAGGCCGTCACCGGTACAGCCCCGCATCGCCTGGCCATTTACCTGGCCGCCACGGGCACGACCCTGAATTTCGATGCGGATGGACTAGAAGATACATAAACGTCATAATGCAAGCATAAGAAATATCGAGAAAAAGGATTTTCGTCTCTGGATGGGGTTCATCTGCCAGGGTCTGAATTGCGAGAAGGGAATATTCGACGTGACTCACAGGGAAATTCCGTTTAATCGGCTGTTCTACGGTGAGAAAGAGCAGCGTTACCTGCAGGAACTCCTCGAGAGCGGCACCATGGGGGTGCAGAGCCGTTTCGGTCGGCGTTGCGCGGAGTTGCTGAATACCCAACTCGGCGCCGCCGAGGTGATCATCACGCAGTCCTGTACCACGGCGCTGGAAATGGCGGCCTTGCTGGTCGACATCGAGCCCGGGGACGAAGTCATTCTGCCTTCCTTTACGTTCTCATCCACGGCCAACGCGTTTGCGCTGCGCGGGGCGCGTCTCGCCTTTGTGGACATCGACCCCGCGACCTTGAATATCGATCCCGAGCAGGTTGCTGCAGCGATCAATTCGCGCACGCGGGTGATTGCTCCCATTCACTATGCGGGCGTTTCCTGCGATATGGATGCGATCATGGCGCTGGCCGGGGAGCACGACCTGGCCGTGGTCGAAGATGCCGCGCAGGCGATTGGTTGCGAGTACCAGGGGCGCCCGGTGGGTACCCGGGGTGATCTCGCCACCCTGAGTTTTCACAGTACCAAGAACGTCGTCAGCGGTGAGGGCGGCGCGTTGATCGTCAACAACCCGGAACTGGTCGATCGCGCCTGGATCGTTGCGGAGAAGGGGACCAACCGCAAGCTGTTTTATCAGGGTCTCGTGGACAAGTATTCGTGGGCGGACCTGGGGGTGTCGGCTCTGCCCAGTGAACTGACCTGTGCGTTCCTGCTGGCGCAGCTCGAGAGCCTGGATGAAATCAATCGCCGGCGGCTGCAGCTCTGGAACCGCTACCAGGAGGCGCTCGAACCTCTGGCGCAGGCTGGTCATTTTCGCCTGCCCGTCATTCCGCCAGAGTGCCGGCACAACGGTCACATCTTCTACCTGATGATGAACGGTTCCGCGGAACGCAATGCCTTGATCGCGCATTTGAAAGCGCGGGAGATTACCGCGCCGTTTCACTACATTCCGCTGCATTCCGCCCCAGCCGGCCGGCGTTATGGTTACGAGGCCGGAACGCTGGAACATACCGACCGCTGCTCGGCCCGGCTGTTGAGGCTGCCCTCCTGGGTGGGGCTCGAACAGTCGGCTGAGCACGTTATCGAGGCGATTTTCGACTTCTTCGACTCTTCAAATTCATCTCTGCCTGGTTGATGCCATGACAACACCCACAAACCCAACTGAAGTCAACTGGACGCGGTCTCTCGAAGATCGGCGCCGCTTCGCCATCGGCAGCATCGTGTTGTTGTGTGTCGCGACATTGTTCGTCAGCGCTCTGCGCAACCCCGTCGATTACGACGGATATTGGCACTTGCGCATGGGGATGGACTGGGTCGAAAACGGCCTCAGTCCGTGGGTGGACCACTACAGTTTCACGTTTCAAGGTGAAGAGATCAAAAGTCCACCGGTCGCGTTTCAGGTCGCGTTGTGGAGCGCCGTGGATCTGTTGGGAGAACGCGGCGGATTTGTCACAGTCAAACTCGTGGCTTTCCTTTTGACCCTCGGTTTGATGGGTGCGTGGCTGAAGCAGATTCGCGCACCGGTCATCGCCTGGTTGATTGTGCTTCCCTTAATGGTCTGCCTGCTACAGCTTCGCGCCCAGATTCGGCCGGAACTCTTCAGTTACGCGGTTTCCATCGTCGCTTTGATGCTCTACCACCGCACGCGTTTGAGACTCACTCTGGGGGCCATCGGGCCGGTCGCTTTATTGTTGTGGATATGGACGAACTACCACTCGCCGATAATTGGCTATGTAATCTTCTTCGGCCTGTTTATCGACATCGCCTGGCGCCTGATAAAAGAGAAAGGCGGTGCGCCAGAATGGGCGAAGTGGGCCGGTTGGGGCATCGTTTTGGTGGGGGTTGGGTTCCTCAATGCCAGTTTGTCTCATCCGGTGATCGGAATGTTGCGCTTCCCGGCCGAATGGAAGTTCTACATTCAGGAATACGGCCCGCCGCTCGCGCACCTGCATTTTGTTTGGTTCTACGTGCTGATGGCAGTCGCTGTGCTGACCCTCGCGTTGAGTGTGAAACAACGCCGGATCGGGTACCTGCTGATTTCGGTCGTCCTGATCTACGGTGCCATCACCATGGCTCGAATGGTCGCACCCGCAGGGCTCGTCGTGTTGGCGATACTGGCTCATTTGCTCGCCGATGCATGGCAATCCCGTCGCACTTCGAATCAGCCGTCCCTTCCGTCGTGGACAGTTTATGCGGCGGTCGTGCTGGTATTGATTCCCCTGCTCAGCGGTGTGCAGATGGCGCGTGATTTCATGCGCGAGAATCGCACTTCCTGGTCGCGATTTCCGGATGCCCTGGTCCAGCACATGATCGACAACGACCTCCAGGGGCGAATCTTCAATGCGTACCCCATGGGCGGCTACCTGATCTGGCGCCTGGCGCCCGCAAGCCAGGTCTACATCGATGGGCGGACCAATATTCTCTACCCGTTGTCCCACTACATCGAACTGCTGGAGAGCCGTGCCGTCCCTCAGACACTGCGCGAAACCACCGACCGCTATGCGATCGATTGGGCCGTTGTGGAAGACGATCCCTATACGTTGTCGCTGTTTCAGGATGCCGGCTACGAACTGGAATTCGCTGATGTCGAGTACGTGTTGTTGCGCCACGGACCGGGCACGTTTGAACTGACCGGTCGGCTGGCCGCACAGCCGTGGTGCTGGAATGCCGGCATGGAAGGCCGGGTTCGCGATGAGCTGGCTCAGGCGGTGATGCAACTGCCGGGCTCCGCTTCAATGCAGGGACCCCTTCACCTGGCGGCTGGTTTTGTCGGTGCGTCGAATCGGGTTGATTGGCTTAATTCCATTATCGCGGACCGTATAGCCACTGACTATGCACGCCGGTTTCTCATCTACCGCAACCTGGAATATGGCCTGATCGACAATGCTTTGAACTTGTTATCGGCCGTGGAAGTGCGCTCACCACGCGATTATTTGACCGAAGCGTTCGCGCAAATCCAGGGTGGTGACTACCGCGCGGCGGAACAGGCAGTCGATGCGGCGTTGCGCCACCGTTGGGTGTACATCGACTATGCGGACGTCTTTCTACAGTACCTGATTCTGAGGGAGATTCGCCGTGCGGGTCCGTTCCAGGTACTGGATGATCAGATCTTGCAAGACCTAGAGAAGCAGATCGGCGATGGTCCCCGAAAGCAATCAGGACCACTGACGACTGCGGCGTTCTGCGCTTCCGGCTGAGTCGGGCGGGGCAGGTGCAAACCAGGCACAAACCCGATTCGACCTGGAGGGGGCACTTGCCCGCGTCGATGTTGCTGTTCGTGGGTGAAATCTCAACTCATATGCTCGATGCGATGGGGACGCCTGTGCGCGAACTTGCCTGGCACCCGTTTGTACGTACCATCAATGCGCAATCATGACCATGAATGTGCCCCATTCCATGGATTCTTCCGGGCGCCGCAAACTCTGGCTGGGCTGGTTCGTGCTTTGTCTGGCTGTAGTTGCGGTGCATGCCACGTCCATGGACCGCCACCCGCCAGTGACGCAGGACGAAGTGCAGATTGTGGAATTGGGTCGTGCGGCCCTCCAGCCAGACACGGACTGGTCCATGGTGTGGAATATCGCTGAGGAGCGGACGGCTGTGCCGCTTTCCTACGTCGGCAAGGTCTTCCAGGAATGGGCCTATCAGGCGACGCAACCGTCTCATCTCGGCACCCGGATAACCGCACTTTTCTGGGCCGTGTTGGCCGCAACCGCCGTGCTCGGCTGGTTGCAGGCGCGTGGCGCACCGCCGTGGGCGGCCCTGGCTCTCGCTTTCGCCTGCCTGACCGACCCCATGTTCACGGATATCTTTCGTGCTGGTCGCATCGACGGTGCCGCCTTCGCTGCCTGCCTGGGTGCATGCTGGCTGATTCGTGCCGCCGGGCAGGTGTCCGAAACCCGGGCCCGCCGGGTGCGATTGGTGGCGGCGGGTGGTCTGCTCACGCTGTCGCCATTCCTGTGGACCAGCGTGGTTTTGCTGTTCCCCCTGGTGCTGGTGGAATTGGGGCATGGCCTCATCGGCGTTGCGCAGCGGGGGAAACACGGCTATGTGAGCACGGCTTTGAGTGCCGGATGGCCGTTCGTCGCGGCCTGCGCGGGTGCATCGGCGCTTCTGTTGCTGCCTGTATGGCTTTATGCGCCCGGTCTGCTCGAGGGTATGGCCACTCTGAGTGCGGTTCAGGCTCGCGCCGCGGCAATCCAGAGCCCGGTTTATCAACTTTTTCTGGTGTACTCACCGCTGGTCTTCTGTGCCGCATTGCTCGGCCTGCTGTGGCGCCGTGAATGGCCGCTGCTGATCGCCTTGGCCGCATCGCTGTGGCTGACCTATCAGACCATGGTCTATCCGGCCCGGGTCATTTATCTGCTGCCGTACTTGTGGGCCATCATTGCCGGCGCATGCCAGGTGGTTGCACGCCAGGGCCTGCAACCAGCCCTGGCGCGCGTGCCTGTCTACCTGCTCGGGGCATTGGTGGCGTGGAATGCCATCACGGTTCTGGTGCTGCGGCCATTGCCACTATGGCGGGCTGAGCCTTCGGACACCGCGAGCCTGGTTTACGAGGCGTATCGGGATACCATCGGCCCCGGCCCGCATCGCGTGTTGCTGGAAGACTGGTCGAGTTATTACGCGGCCCGGCAGCTTGGCTGGAAAGTCTATCGTGCCGGAACGCCCGTCTCGCTGGATAATTATCAGGACTTCATGAGCACCCTGGACTATGTCATCGTGCACCGCCAACCGCTTTACGACACCACTCGCGAGTTGGTGCGCGAGGCCGGGTACAGCCTGATTGCAACCACGGATTCGTACACCGATGGCAAGGCCGCGCTGGAAATTTACCGGGTCGAGAAGGGCCCTTAGTGCAGATGGCACCATGAGGTACACTAAGCGCCCAAGACCTTGCGACTGTTGCGCAGCCTGGGCCCGGATCGAGGAGCAGCCGGACAAACGATGGATCGTCCCCTGAAAGAAACCGTCTACACCCCGGATTCCGAGTTGCGCCATTTCGGCCGCCTTGTGCGCCACATGGGCCAGGACCTGCTGGCCTCGCGAGAACTGGCCTGGCGCCTTTTCGTGCGCAACATCAGCGCCCAGTACCGTCAATCCCTGCTGGGCTATGTCTGGGCTTTCGTGCCGCCCGTATTTACCTCCCTGATCTGGATTTTCCTGAACTCCCAGAATGTTTTCAGCATCGGCGACACCGGCATGCCCTACGTGGTGTTTGTCATCACGGGCACGGTGTTGTGGCAGACCTTTGTCGATGCGCTCAATGGCCCATTACAAATGGTCAGCGAATCCAAGTCGATGCTGGCCAAGATCAACTTCCCGCGCGAAGCCCTGATTCTCGCCGGAATCGGACTGGTGCTCTTCAACTTCCTCATCCGCGCGTTGCTGCTGATCGGCGTGATGTGGTGGTACGGCGTGCCGCCGCAAGACGGCCTGGTGCTGGCCCCTTTGGGCGTGCTGGCGTTAATCGGCCTCGGCACCATGATCGGTGTGCTGCTGACGCCGCTGGGCGTGCTCTACCACGACATCGGGCGTGGGCTCACGGTAGCCACCCAGGCGCTATTTTTTCTGACGCCGGTGATTTACCCGGTGCCCAAAGCCGCTTTTGCAGCGACGCTGATTGGCCTGAACCCGGTGACCCCGCTACTGGTGAGCACGCGCGACTGGTTGACGACCGGCAAGGCCAGCTTGCTGCCTGGCTTCCTGTGGGTAAGCGGTGGCACCCTGGCGCTATTGTTCGCCGGTTGGATTCTCTATCGTATCGCCATGCCCCACCTGATTTCACGGATGAGTGCCTGAGCCATGAGCGACGATGTCCTGGTCAAGGTGGAAGGTGTTTCCAAGAAATTCTGCCGCTCATTGAAGCGCTCCATGTGGTACGGCGTGCAGGATGTCGCCAGTGAATTGCTCGGACGCCAGGGCGGCCACGATCAACTCCGAAAGAATGAATTCTGGGCGGTCGACGATGTTTCATTTGAGCTCAGGCGCGGCGAATGCCTGGGCCTCATCGGACCCAACGGCGCCGGCAAGAGCACACTGCTCAAAATGCTCAACGGCCTGATCAAGCCCGACAAGGGCCGCATCACCATGCGCGGCAGAGTCGGTGCTCTGATCGAACTCGGCGCCGGCTTCAATCCCATACTCACCGCGCGTGAGAACATCTATGTCAACGGCTCGGTATTGGGTTTCACCAAGAAGGAAATCGACAGAAAGTTCGACGCCATCGTCGACTTCGCCGAGATCGAAGAGTTCATTGACACCCCGGTGCAAAGCTTTAGTTCCGGGATGAAGGTCAGGCTGGGTTTTGCGGTGGCGGCTCAGATGGAGCCGGACATCCTCCTTATTGATGAAGTTCTCGCGGTTGGCGACGTCGGTTTTCGAATGAAGTGTTTTAATAGAATTCTAAAACTGAAGAATTTGGGAACTGTAATTGTTCTTGTTTCTCACTCAATGCTGGATGTTCATCGAGTTTGTTCAACAGCTGCGGTAATCAGCCCGGGAAAATTTTGTTGGTTCGAGTCGGTGAGTAGAGCAGTTTGCCTTTATGAAGAACTAAGTTTAATTCCGAATACAGTTCAACCACGGTTCGTTGCCTCACCCGCAAGAGTCGGGAAAGTTCAGCTATTTGATTCCCTCGGGCGCCCATGTAGTGAGTTTAGTACGGATGACGACATACTAATCGGGGTCGAAGTTGGCGTTGAAGAGCCAATTGTGGGTGCTAGATTGGTAATATCTGTTGATTCGGCATCGGGTCCACTCAGCTCTATCGGTTCCCCGGCGTCAGGATTTGAGTTGCGGCTTGAACGGCCACAAAACCTGGTGGTGTTTAGGCTTCACAACCTGCCACTTCTTGTAGGTTCGTACCCGGTTTCTGTCAGCCTGAGTGGTGAACAAAGAACGGAGATTTTTGATCAGGTTATTCATGCCGTGACGATCAATGTTGTTGGACCTGAACCGGAGCCCTTTGGATATGGTTTCTATCACATAATGAAACTAGAACACGGCTGGAATCAGATCTTTCCGGAGTCTGTTAAGAGTGGATGGGAGACAAATCTTGTCAAATGGTTCCAATGAAGAATGGCTGGACGCGAATCGGGCTCTTCGTATGGACGCGAATGAGTCCATATTTCCAGAAAGTAGACGGCAGCTTCACCTCGATCGATATGAATTCGCAGCCAAATACTGCACTGGAAAGATTGTGCTTGACGCTGCATGTGGTACCGGTTACGGATCAGCCATCTTGGCTAAGAGTGCAAAGCACGTAACAGGTATTGATATCGACGAAATGACTATAGAGTATGCTCGAAGCAAGTACGGCTCGGACAATACCACCTTCAATGTGGGATGCGTTGAACTCACAGAGATTCAATCAGACTCCATTGACGTGGTTGTCTCGTTCGAGACTGTAGAGCACACACTCTGTCCAAATTCTCACATGATCGAAATCTCAAGGGTGCTTAGTCCATCAGGAGTTGCTGTGCTTTCAGTCCCGAATAGATGGGGACTTTCAGACCATCATTTCTGGGATTTTGATGTGAGAATGTTGCAGCGCATTCTGAAGGGCCGGTTCGGCAGAGTTGACTACTACTACAATAATTCCAGCAACGATAATAATCGAAAGAAGGGAATTGGTCCTCTGAACCTCGAAGAGGCGGATGATGCCGAATGTCTAGTTGCAGTTTGCTCTGATGTGAACGCCGATCACACTGGTGCGCATGGCTATCAATCTGTCCTTCACGAGATTTATGACGGGGTATTTGAGCGGCATCAAGAGTTTTTGCGGTTGCAGAGTGAACTCAAGTCTGACGCGCACGGGTTTACCAGATCAATCAAAAAGATGATCAAGCGTGTAATTGCCCGATAACTGAAATTGATTGATAGTGCGGATGACTGGGTTTTCGAGCTTTGGCGAAAAGAGCAGACTTTGAGCATCTAACTCAGTGAGGAATCAGTTATACGGTGCGCCCTCTAATTACTTGCTAAGAGACTAGCGGTATTGGAATTTGGTCGGACATTTATTTCGCGAGTAGGCTTGTGAAAACGCCTCTGTCCCGAGCGTTCCCCGGGTTTGAGTCCTTGATAAGGAATTACCCAGGTGGGATACGAGAACGGTTTGGCTTTTTACTGCGTTACGCTCTCAAGTCCATCGGATTTTGCGGTCGCAAGTTGACACTGAATTTCCTGGTTACTTCCAATGCTGAGATACGCGTCTTCGAACCGATAATTCTGAAGCTCCTCAAGTTCGATCGAGTCCGTGTGAATATCGTCTATCTTACCTCGTTCGAGTTTAGTGAAGCCGTCCGCCGAGAATTCGCTGTATCCCCCCGCTTGAAAAGGACAACCGCTGTTTACCCTGTCATCGAGAGCTGTGCGAGAGCGTGCAAGGGCCTTAGCGTCGTTTGCCTGGATCACTGTATGCACCCGTATCATCATCGTATCGGAATCAGTGCTGTAAGTGCCATAAACCGAAATGGTGGCGCGTCAGTGTGCCTGCAACACGGAAGCACTCATGCTGCCAGCGTCGAAAGTCACAAATCGTCACTTTCACAGTATCAAATCGTTTGGGGAGAGTTTCTATACCGACAGCTCGTGTCCGAAAGCAGGTTTGACGCGTCTGCTGTCTTTGTCTCGGGAAATCCTCTTCATGACCAACTCGTGCGCACTGACCGGAATTCATTGGAGGAACGATTTATAGCGTTCATTGAGGAGTCAGGTGGAGATCTAGGGCATAAGAAAATAGTTATGCTGGCTACATGTTTACACACTGAATATGATGACCGAGATGATTCCTCGATGTTGTATCGCCATTACATCAGAGATATTTACGACTCCCTCAATTTTGAAGAAATATTTCTGATTATTAAGATGCATCCGAATGATTCGTTGATTCCGAATGTTTATTTGGAGGAGTTGCCAGCTCACGCGGTTCGAAGTACACATATTTTTGAGCCCAATAGTCAAACTTTTAATTTCTATGACCTCTTGTCGATTGCCGATGTCTTAATCACCCGTGCATCAACTGCGGCGGAAGAGGCGCTTCTCTTGTCAACACCATGCATTGCGTTTGATCTTTTTCAAGATGGGCCAAGCACAGGACTGGGGCGACTCCAAGAGTCTGAGTACTTTAGAATGTGTGTTCGCGGGAGTAGTGACCTGGAAGAGATCGTGCAGGAGTTACTAAACGCTCACATCACAAGTCAAGTTTCTGATACCACGTTTATTGCAGAAACAACTTACAAGTTGGATGGGTGCTCTACTGAACGGGTGTGTGAGTATTTGCTAGCGATTGCTGATAGGTCACGTAAGTGACTTTCGTGAGGCGTTGGTCCAGCCACGCACGATTTTCTGGGCAGGTCGGTATATGGCTATCCAAATGTGAAAGCTACCTCTAATTTTTGGCAACTCAATGGTTAGCGTATGGTGGTTCAGGATTTCGACGAAGTAGTTCATCGACCGCCGTTTCCGCCAGTTGAAAATCTACTGTCTCGGGAAGGTTCTCGGTGCGGTACAACGCTACTTGTCGTGCCGCTGCGTCGGGCTGTTCCATGTGCACGAAGTACATCACGTGGGCCGCTGCCACAGCTGATTTTTGTGATGTGTTAACACTGGCAATCGAGTACGAAAACACTTCGCACAACTCTTGTTCCGAAGTAGCTTCGAACCTTGTTGCTATGGTCAATTCCTCCGGGGTAGGTCGCTTTACACATCGGAACGCAACTGTAGCGCCGCCTGAAACATCCTCCAGCAAGTCGAAGCAGTGGCGTAACCGGTATTGAACAATGTGAATCCATGGAGTGAAGTAATGCTTGAAGTCCTGGTGAATCAAGATTGACCTTTCACTGAGGTGAGGATAGAAGTTCTTGGCAATCGAACTGGCCAGGCTCCAATCCTTCATAGCGTCAACGAGGAGAATCCCGATTGCCCCCCCCGTCCACTCGTAGGTGCTTAGGTCGGCCCTTGTGAGGGTAATGTTGTCCGACCACCTACTCAGTCGCTGCTGCACTTCTTCAAAAAAGGAATCACCCACGCGATAGTTTCTACGCACTACCCCCTTGTATGGGGTCATCCACTCTTCCCAAATGAATTGGTCAAACGCATATATGTGACGTGAAAACTCCGAGTGACCATCGGAAAGGCCTTTGGCGAGGGAAATGGTTGTCGAACCCATCCAGCACCCGAGATCAGCAATAGCACCCTCCAGATCCGCCGAGTCCTTCACACAGCGTCGATAGAATTCCTGTTCACTCTTGCTGGTCATCCCAACCAATCGATTAGAAGATTGGATAAGGTGCTTCAAGCGTCTGACCGCTTGGACAGCAAAATCAGGCAGCATCTTCTTGGTCGCTTCCTTTATGCCACTCATTGTCCAGTAGTACTCCATTACGCAAGTGTTGAGCCAGATGGCCGCCTGCATTGCATAAATTCCGCATCCGCTCAGAGATTATCACGCGCCCCAGGTTAGAGCCGGAGATCCTGGTCGATTTCCACGACATTTTCTACCCTTGCTTCTAATCATTGGATTGGATCAAGTCAGGGAGAGGTTGGAATGAATCCCTTTTTCTGAGAGCGTTTTTGCCGGGCAATCCGGGTCTTCAGATAGTTGCATTCTATTCGTTCGCCGGGCACGCCTTTCCTGACCTGTTTCGCCATCGCTGCCTCGAATTTCTCGACACCCTCGGGGGGAGTATCTGGTTGAGCGTGGTTGGCTCGTCAGTGACCTAAGCGCGGAGTTTTCGCAAAATCTTTCTGGAGAAGTTGGCTACCATTCCCGTGGCCGAAGTCGAATGACACGACCTTTTCAGAACGACGTCAAAGAGCCCCTTCTGGGACTGGTGAACCACCAGCTGGTGATCGCGAGGACTCGGCAACATCAAGGCAACCGCGAGCCCGCCGTACATTGAACGCGGCTCCGCATGATCGAACCCCTCGTGATGATACACGCCGGGTACGAAATCCACTTCCACGAAATGAACAAACGGGCAGGCTGCCCAGTCTGCTGCCAGTATCCCCTTTCGACACGCCGGGTTGAAGCTGTCGTGAAAAACGATGTACAGCGGCTTCACGGGTTGATACTTCAGGACATCATTGATGTCGTTGCGAACTGCTTCTGCCGTGTGCTCCCCATCAATCAGTACGAATTCCAGAGGGCAGCCGCTTGACGCTATCTTCCGGAGCAAGGGCGGCAATACGGAACGGGATCGTCCCGTCAGGAATTCAACATTGTCGAATCGCGGTCCGAGAACTTTCCGACAGTTCGGGTCGATGTCTAACGAGTACACTGAATCCGCATGCTGGGCCAGCACCTGAAGACTTCCCCCCTTGTAAGTTCCAATTTCAATTGCTACCTCGGGTTTGACGAACTCGACCAGCGAGTGAAAGGCGAACTTTTCGCAGCGGGTCATTTGCCATTCGAGCGAAAAATCGTCGAATTTGAAAGTCGGTCCATTGGGATTTGAAGCAATCATTGTTCTCGGTTTCCACAATGTGGATTGGGGAGATATTCCTCTATACTGCGTCGATCGTCCGCCAATGGCGAATTATAGGTAGTTTTTCATGCGCACGGTCACTGACTACGACGACTTGCCCCCTCCGCGGTCCAGTGAGGATGAGCCGTGGCCGGCCGCCGGAACTAAGACCTTTTCGGATTCTGGGTGGAAGGAACGCTCCGACTGGCCAAAAATCTCCATAGTTACCCCGTCCTTCAATCAGTCCAGATGGCTTGAGAAGACGATCCGTTCCGTCCTATTGCAGGGCTACCCCAACCTCGAGTACATCGTCATTGACGGTGGATCTTCCGATGATTCCGTCGACATCATTCGCAAATACGACTCCTGGATTACCCACTGGGTCAGTGAGGCGGACCGCGGTCAGAGCCATGCCATCAATAAGGGTTTCGCCATGGCCACCGGCGAGATTTTCGCCTGGTTGAACTCGGATGACTACTATTCGGCCTGGGCTTTCGATTCGGTAGTGAGAGCCTGGTTGGACCCACAGCCGAAAAGGGGAGCGATCGTCGGGGATGGTCAGATTCTGGATTCAACGGGGGGCGTCTGGTACCAACCGCCTGTGCATGTCGTTGACAAAGCGAGCATATTTCGTTGGCTGGACCATATGAACTTTATGCAACCCTCTTGCTTCTTCAGCGACGAAGCGTGGAAGAATTGTGGTCCACTCGATGAATCCGTGCACATCGCACTGGACGTTGACCTGTGGCTGAATATGGCAGAGAGGTATGAATTCCAGCGAATCGATTCGTTGCTGTCCTACTCCCTGAAGCATGGAGACGCGAAGACAACACGCCTGGAGCAGCTGATGTATGTGGACTTGGCGTTTGTGTATATCAAGCACGGAAATGAGGTGGCGGCGCGCGTCGTACTGGAAAAGCTTGCACATCTAGCCTCGAACACCGAGCGGGAACTTGAAGCCCTGCAGAATCGACCGCTCGGCAGACTGGACCAGAAAGTTCTCAAACTTTGGCAGAGGTTTTTCCAACGCCCTGGTGATTCTGGTGATTCGATTCGATGAGCAGATCCGCCAAGCTGCTTATTGTGCGGGAGACGTTTGGGCATATGGGGGACCATAGTGGATACGATTTTCTGTGCAAGCACCTGCAGAGTGCTCAACTCAACCCGGAATTCATCTGGCTGAAGGCCTCGTGGCTTACCAGGCTATCCACTCCAATCCTCAGGATTTTGAGAAAACTCGGCGTGGTTAATTCACCCTGGTTCAAAGGACACAATCTCCGGGCGGAAATCGAACTCATCTTCAGAAGCCGAAAGTCGCCGGCTACCGTTCACATTCTTTATGGCGAAAATAACCTCGGACTGCTGTCGAACAAGATGATCAAGGGACAGCGAAAACTTGTCGTTTCCATTCACCAGCCTGCCAGCTGGTGGAAGGAGCGTATTCGGGATCTCGGTGGTATGTTTGACTCGGTAGACGCACTGATCGTGCTCAGCAGCGCAGAACGGGAATACTTTTCCACTCTCACGTCCGCTAAGGTCCATTTTGTCCCGCACGGGATCGACACCAATTTCTACACTCCCGCGTGTCGGGAATTGTCGGAGCGCAATCGTGAATTGGAGACCATTTCTTGTATCTTCGTCGGCCAATGGCTGAGGGACTTTTACACATTACACGAGGTAATGCGCGCCATCTCACAGCGGCATCTCCCCATTCGCTTCGATATCGTCGTGCCGAGACATCCTGATATGGATCCCGAAATCCTCTCTCTGATCGAAAGGATTGAGCGATACCCGTTCGTCTCGTCTCATCAGCACCTGACCGACGAACAGTTGCTAGTGCTCTACCAGGGCGCAAACGTCCTCGTGCTTCCGCTAACAGAATCAACCGCTAACAATTCCATTTTGGAGGGCCTTGCGTGCGGGTTGCCCATCATAACGACATGGACGAGCGGGGTGCGCGACTATGTCGACGAATCCTGCGCAATGGTTCTCGAGCAGGGAGACGCAAACGGAATAGTCAATGCGATCATGGCGTTGGGCGACAATCCAGCACGCCAGGAAGAAATGGGGCGCGAGGCCCGTAAACGGGCCGTTTCCCTGTTTTCTTGGGAACGAGTTTCGCAGCAAATCGCTGCGATCTACTGTGATTTGAACCAACAGCGGCCGGGCACGGACCAGCATGAAAAAGCTGCTCATAATTGACCCTGCGGAGTCCTTCGGTGGTGCGGAGAGCTACGCCTTGTCCATATGCGACGCTGCAATCGATCGTGGCTGGTCGGTAGAGGCAGCATTCAATGCCACAAAACCACTGGAGGCATTCAGAAACGGATTGTCGGAGATGGGCGCCGGAATTCATCACGCTGCGCTGGAAATGCACGACTCAAACCTGCGTTCCATTCCGGCCCAGGTCGGAATGGCGCGCCATACGACTGCCTTGCTCAAGCGCGCCGATCCTGACGTCGCCCTCGTCATCTTGCCATGGCCCGGTTACGGCCTGGGCATGGCCTGTGCACTTGCCGCCTTGAGAATTCCCAGCCTGATCGTATTCCAACTAGTGCCCGCCACCAAAATGAAATACAGATGGCCTGTGCGGCGGCTATACCGCTGGACCCAGAAGCGCAAGCAAGCCTGGGTTGCTGTGTCGGAGGGAAACCGATCCGTGTTGAGTGAATCATTCGGAGTGTCCCGGTCGGAGATTGAAGTCATTCACAACGGTGTGGCCGTGCCGGATGCGGAGGGCTGCGATGACTTCGCACGCGACGAGTTGCGTAGGAATCTGTTGTCGGAATTTAACCTTCCAGATGACGCCAGGATAGTCCTGTCAGTGGGGAGGCTGGAAAAGCGTAAAGGGATTCTCGACCTTGTGAAAGCCGTGCCAAGTGTTTTGCAGGATGTTCCACAGGCCAGGTTCATTTGGGCTGGTGAGGGTAATCTCAGAAAAGAAGTTGAATCGGAGATTGCGGCTTCCGGTCTCGGCCATCACCTACTCCTGCTCGGGCACAGAACCGACGTCCCAGCTCTTCTCGACTGCTGCGACCTGTTTCTGTTTCCGTCTCATTTCGAAGGGTTTCCGTTCGCGCTATTGGAGGCGCTGGCTCACGATGCCCCATACGTAGCCTCCGATAGCTGTGGATCAACGGAGATCGGTGCGAGCGGGGAATACGGATTGCACTTTAAGTGCGGATCGAAAACCGACATGGCGGACAAGATAGTTCAAGCTCTCAAAGCGCAAGGAGAAGGTGTGAGAAAAGCGGGGAAAGGACGAGAAAGAGTGCGGGATTTTTCGATCGATACCATGAAGGCGAGTACGCTTCGAGCCATTGAAACACTTTGTCCGTGATGTCAGAGCCGCTCCGAGTCACATTTTGCGCATATGATTTTCCCAATTACGTTGGTGGCCCAAATGCATGGCTGTTGCGGTTGCTGCCGCAGCTTGGCTCCTTGGGAATCGATTGTAGCGTTCTCTTTCTAACGCTTGATGCGGAGAATTCGCCCACGGCCGAAGCACTCTTGAAGAGCGGGATACCATCGAAGGCATTCCCATTCACTCAGACTACTAGAAAGAAGATTCAATGGATTTTAGGGTGCGTTGCTGAAAATCCACCGCACGTTTTTGTCCCCAATCTGGTAATTCCTGCTTACTTTGCCGCAGGCTGGGTGCGTGCGGCAGGAATTCCAACGGTGGGTATTCTGCATTCTGATGACAGCTTCTATCACGCCATTGTTGATGAATTTTCGAGCAAAGAAGATTTCTTCCGTGTTTCCTCCCTGGTTTGCGTATCTGAGTATTTGATGCAGTCGGTCAGAGACAAGGCTTCGCCCAAGACTTCCGTTCATTATGTTCCATATGGAGTACCCGTTCCGCCGGAGACAGCTAGCCAGCCGGATGAAGATTTGAAGGTGATTTATGTAGGGCGGTTGGAAGAGGAACAAAAGCGCATATCTGAAGTCACCCGTGCATTCTGTGAAATGGTGAGGCAAGTTCCCGGAACCTGCGCCAAAATATATGGTGACGGCCCTGCCAAGACCTCAATTGCGAAAATATTGCAGGAAGAGGATAAACTCGGAAGAGTTGAAATAATGGGTAGGGTGCCCAGCGACGAGATTCAATCACACATTTCACAAAATCATGTCGTGGTTCTGTTATCCGACTACGAAGGTCTGCCCATTGCGCTGCTCGAAGCCATGGCCTGTGGGCTCGTGCCAGTTTGTTTGAATATATCGAGCGGAATTCCGCAACTGGTCAAGAACGGCGAAACGGGTCTGCTTGTGTCGGACCGGGGTAAGTCGTTCGTCTCTGCCATAAAGTCAATAAAGGCATCCCGCGAGACTTGGCAGTCTCTTTCCCAAAGCGCACGCAATATGATAATCGAATCCTACAGCGACAAGGCCTGCGCCGATCACTGGGAAGCTATCCTAAGGAAACTGGCAGATGAATGCTCTTCGACAACCATCGTAGATTTGCACGCTTCGAAAAAACTCCCACTGGTTCGCCGCGAATTTGTCCGGGAGGATTTTAGGGGCCATCATTTGCTTTTTCGCGGCCTGAATAAAGTAGACCGCGTTCTGAGAAAACTGGCCAACCACCTACGGTGATTCCTGGACTCAGTAGTTGGTTTATGGAGCGTATAAAGTGATCCCTACAAAAGACGAGCGCTCGATCTGATGCCTGCTGAGCAGGCTTCAGACCGGACGGCCGTTTGTGCGGTCATTACGTTTAACCGCATTGCCTATGCCAGATCGCTGTTCGATTCACTCACAGCCTTCAACCCGGGGTTCTCCTGCTTTGCGGTCGTTATCGACCCACCGTCGGAGCCGGATGGTGGAGTGGAACGTTCTTTCGAAATCATCCCGTTCGAAGCGCTGAATCTGGAGAATGGGCGCGGGATGTTGTTCCAGTACACGCCGTTCGAGCTCTGTTGCGCACTCAAGCCGTTCGCGTTGCGGCACTTGCTTGACCAGGGGTTTGAGCGGGTGATCTATCTTGATGCCGATATGGCGGTTTTCTCTGGTTTCGGGCCGGTTCTGGAGGCGCTGGGTTCGGCCGATGTGCTCGTCACGCCCCATCTCGATGCCCCGTTTCCTCAAGATGGCCTTCAGCCCGACGATGGTCACCTGTTGTTGAGCGGCATGTTCAATCTCGGTTTCATCGGTGTGCGCGATACGCACCAGGGCAGGGCGTTCATCAACTGGTGGGCCGACAAATTGGAACGTGGCTGCATCGAAGATCATTTCAACGGGCTCTTCGTTGACCAGAAGTACGTTGACCTGGCCGTAGGACTATTCGAGGGGCTGAGATTGTTGCGCCACCCCGGTTGTAACGTGGCCTATTGGAATCTGCACAGCCGGAAGGTCACCCGCGACGGGCAGGACTGGCGGGTTAACGGCGAGCCGCTGGTGTTTTTTCACTTCAGCGATTTCGACCCGGAACGGCCACGAATACTGTCGGGTCATCAAACCCGCTTTGATCTGTCGGAGCTGCCGGACCTGGCCGTGCTGTTCGAGAATTACAGCGCCCGATTGCGGGAGAACGGCCTGGCTGAGACCCGGCAGCTTCCCTATGGCTATTCCCGGTATCGTCAGGGGGGGGGGATTTCACCAGCGATGCGTCGGGCGTACCTGCGCGCATCGGACCGCGACCGCGTCATCAATGCGTTCGATCGCGCGCAGCATCCCATGTCGCTCAGGATTGCCGCGTCGGTTCAGTGGATTCGCCTGAGCGTGACACGCCTCGCCCACAAACTCCGACGGATATGATCATCGTCGCAGAATAAACCGGCGTGTCGCCTGTCCGATAAGTTTTCTGGCGCTGGCGTAACGCACCCGCATCGCGGGGTTGATAGCCAGGCGAAAGTCCGAGTGGTCGGCCCGTACCGAGCGAACCAGGGTGTGATGTTCGCACAGGACCGTAACGTCCGGATGCGCATTCTCGATCAAACCATATGCATGACCTATCAGCCGCTCAGTACGGTAAATACACAGGCCGCCGAAGGCGCATCGGGCCGGTAACAGCTCGCCGCGGTTCAACTGGCGCGCGATTTCAACCTGATCTGTGCGGATCTGTTCCGGTGTCTGGACATCTTCATCGAAACCCGTGGCGGGTTCGTATGCATAGGAATCCCAGTACACGGATGGCCGCCAAGGGTGGCGCAGGGAGTACCGTCGCCCGTCGCCTGCTATGGCGTCCCAGTCGTCCATGAGTCCGAAGCTGTGTTTGACGCCGTCGAGGTCAAAAGTCCAGATGTCGAGATCGACCACGATCATGAATTCTGCTGGTGCGGGTTCTTTGACCGCCTCGAGATAACGATTGCGGGCGAAGGTCATGCGCGCGATACGATTGTGTCCGAACCAGCCGCCAGATCCCGGATCGGCGCATTGATCTCCCACGTAACTGAAGTGGATCGTCTCTACTGCCGGGTTTTTGCTGCCCCAGGTATTCAATACATGGGCGGTGTCATCCAAACTGTCATTTTCCACCACGATGATTCGATGTTCCGGGAAACAGGCCGCAAGTGCCTCAATGGCGGGAATCAAGCGGGAAAGACTGTTCGCGCAGTCCCGGGCGAGTCCGCAGATGGCCACCGAACTCGCGCCCATGCGGGCAGAACCCGCCTCTATCAATTCTTGGCGTGTTTGCGGTGTGAGAACGCTGGTCATGCGGATCGCCGGTTCGAACAATGGCGCAAGACTAACAGTTTTCATCCGTTTTCTGTGCCCCGTGTACAGTCGTTTACGGTATGCTCTTGCTGACATCCCGGCCCGGGCAATGGCCCGGAATGCCAACAACACCAACCGGGTAGGGCTTTGGAAGCTGCCGAGATACTTCTGGACAAGCTCGAACGTGGGTCCGAGGGGACGCTGGAGGGGTATCTGCTGAAGGCCCTGAACGAAGGCGGATCCTCGGTGTTTTTCTGTAACGTCCACATGCTGATGCTCGCCAGCGAGGATTCTCAACTCGCTGCCGCGATGAGCGAAGTTGATCTGTTGATACCTGATGGCGTGCCGGTGGCCTGGCTCATGCGTCGACTGGGAGTGGCGCACGCGTCGGTTTTTCGCGGTTACCAGGGCATGCTGACCGTGTGCCGCCAGGCTGAGTCACTCGGCAAGCCCGTGGGGCTGTTTGGGGCAACCGATGCGGTGCTCGCGGCGCTTGGTCGGCGCCTGGTCACTGAGGTCCCCGGTCTGCGCATTACCTTCTCCCATGCTCCGCCATTCGCCGATGAGGCCGGCCTGGATCTGGATTCTTCATCAATCAGTGAAATCAACGCGCAGAATCTGCATGCATTGTTCATTGGTCTGGGATGCCCCAAACAGGAAAAGTGGATTGGACGGCACGCCGCACGGTTGAACTGCGCCTTGCTCGGAGTGGGCGCCGCGTTCGATTGGCTGGCCGGCAGCGAACCCATGCCGCCGCAATGGATGGAACGTAGCGGATTAGTGTGGTTATTCCGATTTCTGCAAAATCCATTAAAAATGTGGAAAAGATATCTGATTTATAACAGTAAGTTTCTGATTTTTTGTTTAAAAATGGTGGTGTCAGGCAGACGGCTCGGCTCATTCGGGGGATTGCGATCGTGATGCGACAGGCCAACGCCTTGCTGGTAATTATGGTCGGCTTCCTGCTGGCCTGGTGGTTGCGGTTCGGCTACGCGGCGTTACCGGAATCGTACCTCGTGGCCATGTTGGTAACTCTGGTGCTGGCAGCCGTTGTACTGCCAGCGACAGGCGCATTTCGGCAGGACTTCGAATGGGCGATCATGCGGCGGGTCCGTCGCTTGCTGGCGGGTTGGGCCATTGTTGTTCTGGGGCTCGTAAGTTTGGCTGCAATGCTCAAAGCGACTGATACGTTCTCGCGCATCTGGTTCGGGTCTTGGGTTCTGATGACATCGGTTGGGCTGGTAATGGTTACCTTGCTAGCCCATGCGGCCGCCGTTCGCGAGCGGCGCAGGGAGCAGTCAGCACGGCCTGTGATCCTGGTGGGCGCGGGTGATGCGGCGCGGCGAATTGAACGAAGACTGCGTGATGACCCAGCCACCCGGATGAACCTGGTGGCCTGTTTCGGGGAATCCTGGAGCGATGAACCGGTGCGGCAACTGGCTGAACTGGAGGAGTACCTCATGTCCCACCCGGTTCGCGAAGTGTGGATTGCGGTTCCCTGGGATTGCAAGGATTTGCTCGACCAGGCACTGGAAGCGCTGCGCGAGAGCGTGGTGGACGTGAATGTCGTGCCGGACCTGCACCAATACCGTTTGCTCAATCAGAACATCATCGAATGGGGTGGCTTGCCCGTCATCAGCCTGGCGGGAACGCCGATGACCGGCGCAGAGCTGCGCCTGAAAGCCGTTTTCGACTGGGGGGCCGCGCTCGTGTTGATGTTGTTTCTGAGTCCACTGATGTTGCTGATCGGCCTGATGATTCGTGTTTCCAGCCCGGGGCCGGTTTTATTTCGTCAACAGCGGCAGGGCCTGGGCGGCGATCCGATCAGTATTCTCAAATTCCGAACCATGAAGTTGCATTCAGACGGACCGGGGCAGATGAGGCAGGCCACGCGGGAAGATGAGCGGGTGACCCGCGTGGGCCATTGGCTACGGCGCTCGAGTCTCGATGAACTGCCCCAGTTGTTCAATGTGCTCAAGGGCGAAATGTCGCTTGTCGGCCCACGCCCACATCCCACCGAACTCAATCATGTATTCAAATCCAACATACCTCGATACATGCTGCGGCATAAGGTCAAGCCTGGCATAACGGGTTGGGCCCAGGTAAACGGTTTCCGCGGTGAGACCGAGACCCCTGAGAAAATGGCGCTGCGCATCGAGCATGACCTGTGGTACATCCAGAACTGGTCGTTGTGGCTGGATTTGAAAATATTGATGATGACACCACTGGTGTTGATGCACAGGAATGCGTACTGATGAGCCTGCAGGATCCAGTCAATGCAACAGTGGAGGCAGGGCAGTCAGGCCCGGCAGTGGGGCGGCGCTCGTGGGGCGGCGTGGCGGGCCTGGGGGGCGTGCTGGTTTTGTTGGCCGTGCTGGGTCAGGTGATCTATGGGCTGCCGTGGAGCGAAACCGTGCTGTTCTTCGTGGGCGCGTTTGTGGCGTTCTACGTTCCTGGCGCACTGCTGCTGCGCTTCACCGAAGTCAAGCAGCTCGATTTGGTGACCCGTGCGTCCCTTTCCATGGCGTTGGGGCTGTCCGTGTTCGCACTTTGGTACCGGGTTCTGCGCGAAACCGGGATGGCGGATTTTTTATTGCTTCCGCTGCTGGTGGTGACGGTGCTGGCCTGGCTGATCGGGCACTGGCGTTTTGCGTCGGTTCCCGCCCCTGCTCCAGGTCAGGGTGAGGGCTGGGCGCTGGTGCTGGTATTGGCGGGGGTGCTCGGGCTGCTCCATCTGAGCCATTTTGGCGATGTAATCTGGGCCGGAGAGGGGCTGGAGCTGCGCAATCTGTATCTGGCTGAATCCGTATTCCACCTCGGGTTGGTCAATTCGCTCACCAGCACTTTTCCGCCGCCATCGCTGTATGCGGCCGGCAGTGGCGATTTCGCCCATTACCACCTTGGCATGCATCTGCAGATGGAAGGTCTGCACCGGCTGACGGGGGTCGGCACCCTGCGCCTGGTGAGCTTTTATTTTCCGCTGTTGTACTTTGCCTTGTTGTCGTCACTGGCCTTCTGTTGGGTGCGCCTGCGGGGCGGGGCCATTTGGCTGGCGGCTCTGGCGGCGCTGCTCGTTTATGGCGCGGACCTGTCATTCATCCCGCGCCTGCTGGAACGTGACGGGCTGCCGTACACTAACTATTTTCCCGGTACCATCTGGTCGCTGTTCACCCTCAACGGCTATTTGCCGTCGCTTCTCGCCTTGTTCGCCGGCATCATAGCGCTGGATCGCTACTTCCGGGAGCAGCGCGTCGGCTGGCTCGCGGTGTTCGTGCTGTGCGTCATGGGTGCGTTTAGCATGAAAGTATCCATGAGTCTGCAGATGGCCAGCGCCGCGCTCGCTACCGGACTGTTGTGGCGTTACCTGAAGCCGTCCGCCGGTGTGTCGTTGGGGTTGATCGTGACGAGCGGTTTCATGCTGGTACTGCTCATCCTGGCTGGTTTGTCACAGGGTGCCGATGCCGAGCGCACAGTGATCAACCTGCAACCGTTTGGCGTCATGCAAACCAGCCTGAGCCGGTTGGGGCTCGGCGATACCGACATCGTCTGGTACCCGTTCTGGCTGTTGTTGTTGCCGCTGGGCGCGCTCGGTGTGCGGGCGATTGGCGCCTGGTCTGTTTACGAAGGAATAATGCGGCGCAGTTCAGGCGATGCGGCATTAGTATTCATCGGGGTATTCGTGCTAGTCGGTTATGTTGTCTCGGAACTGTTTTTCATCGGGCCCAAAGGCGGTCAGAACAATGCGGCGTGGTTTTACGTCCAAGGTTTGATGGGTGCCTGGCTTGCGCTATTCGCGGCATTGGCAGCCTGGCGCTACGATGGTTGGCGCCCAATCACCGCGCTTGCTGTGATCGTTGTGCTCGCCATGCCAACCACTATCCAGTTTCTGGCGAAACGCAGTGCCGATAGCTACGCTCACTATGATGCTTCGGCGCTGGTAGTGGTGGAATACCTGAAATCTACCGATCCGAATGCCGTGGTGCTGCACCCGTTGAACCTCGATGAACCCTCGCTGGCCGCGAACCTCGCCGGGCGCAGTTCCGTGCTGAGTCCGCACCTCTCGTTTGTCGTCCAGTCAGCGGGGTTGACGCAGCGCAGTTCGGATGTGTTGAAGTTTTTTGATGAATCGGCGACGCCGCAAGAGCGGATCGAGATTCTCGACCGGTATGGCGTTAATTACATCTATCTGTCGCCGGAGCAAGCGGACTGGGTTTCCGAACTGGATGGTGTTGCTCAGGTGCTGAGGAACGAGTCTCTGGTTCTGTTCGCCTACAAGCGCAGCGGCTTATGACCGCGGAATGCAGATAAAGAAGTAATCACTCTCCGTGCCCCTGGGCAGGCTTCCGTTAGTGCCAGATACGGATAGCCAGAAGTCCAAGTATGAGCAAAAGGATGACGGAGCAGATCAGTGTGTATGCAAGCAGCAGGATTTTGTCAATTGCAGAACCGCCCCAAATGCTGCTTAGCGAGATCGACATTGATTTTGGCGCCCACGCGATAAAGCAGAAGGGATAAAGGGAATTGTAGAGTGTCCCTACAGTAGTCATCAGAATGCCCAGGTGGAACGGTAGGGCGGTAAGCATCACGAGCTTTAGCGCAGTCCTCCGGAATACCAGCAGGCCAATTGGCAAAATAATGAGTTCGGCAATCAAGGCATACCAGGCCATTGGAACTGAAAGTGATTTTCCCAGAAACGGTAGCAAGTCCCCAAGAAACGTGTATTTGGGCGTGGATTCCAACACGTATTGCACAACAGCGCCTTCAAGGTAATCCATGGATAGCTTGTTGAGGCCGGCAAGGAAATACGTAATGACGACCGTTATCTTAATGAAGTCGAGTGCTTTAGGGCTCTTGGAGTACTGAAAAATGCCAACAAAGGTAAATATCAGCGTGGACAGCGCCAGATCATGATGAAACGCGTATAAATCGGCGGTCAACGCAAATAAATTTCCGGCTGAATGTACAAAAAATGCCGCTGCGGCAAATCGTGTAAAAACGAGTGGCAACGAGAACCAGAATAAGGCGGTTACAACGTAACCGGTAGCCTGCATCTCCAGTAACGGGTGAGCAATCAATGGAAAATGAAAAACGGTTACATCGGTGAGCCTGTAGAAATCGTATAGAAATGTATTTCTAACTGCGTTGAGAACGAGAAGCAGAGAGAAACCGGCCAAAATGAATTGATCTCGGCTGAACTTAAGGTCAATTAGCCTGGGGTGGCGCCGTTTAGTTGGCATGGCTATCGCACGATTCCAATGCAATCTGCACGACATAATCGCGTGTTTTGTTGATTATCAACTCATTGCGATAGTAGTAGTTCTCAAGCTTGTCGATCCAAAGTTGGTGTTGGTATCGGCAAAAGAACGCCTTGACGGCAGGTTCGTACAGTTGCGGATGCGTTGTGCTCAAGAAAGCCCGCTGATGCCACATGTGGTTGTGGATGAACTCAGTAATATCTGTAACTTCGGTTTCGCCGACTCGTATCAATTTGCTCGTAGGTGAACGGCTATCTTCATCGAATGCGTCCACCAGGTGATACTTGTACATATTCCAGGAATAAATCTGACTGCCATTGAAAAAATCTGCGTACGGGGTGTACTGGCGGAGGCCCAGAATCAGCAGTAACGATGCGTAGGCGATCAAGCTGAAATTGTTTATGTTTATCTGGAGGCCTATAAACGGGCGCACGGCAGTGAGTATTTTTTTCAGGTTGGTGTTCGAGCGAGTGGAAGTGCTTCGGAGTTCATGACGAAATGCGGTCATGTTTGCCAATTCGTCTGCGCCCAAGCAGGAAAAGGGTGATATTCCTTCCGGCCCGCAGAATCGGATACAAAAAACCGGAGATCGCGCGGTGTCTGAAAATGGCTGCGTTGATTCTATTGAAAAAGGACGAAGTACTTGTAAGCAGAGCCAATCGCGTCATGCAATCGGAGCCATGATACAAGTGGCCTTCAAATTTGAGAACCATGCCTTCATCCAGATCGAGTCCCGCACGAAAGACTTCATCTACAAGTGGGCCACCGAGTCTTGCATTGACCAAAACGACTTCTCCCACCGCTTCCCTTAATTTCATGAGACGAACGTAAGCTGAACAAAACGGACATTCACCATCGTAAATCAAGGCTGCGGGTGGGTTGGAATTCTTGGCTTTTTTTATGGCCATACTGCGATATAGAGTATCACTGACTCTCTTGAGTTTGCGGGTCTTTGCGCTTCAATCACAGCACGCGCGCATGAACATTTCGTTGTTCATTAACATCCATAGTTGCTGCGCCGCGCCAGGATCTTTTTCCACACGCTCTCCCTGCAGCAAATGCTCGAGTGACTTGTTGTTGTAAATTCCTCGTTCCCGTGCGGTTTTTGAGAGCAGTAAGTCTCGAGCAGTGTTCCGAAAATTCCCCTTGAACCAGGTGTGCAGGGGAACCGGAAAGGCGACCTTGTTGCGATAAAGAATGTTATCGCTGAGCAAGGGCTCGAAGACCTTCTTCAGAGCATACTTGGGCGTGTCGTACACTTCGCTGATTTTATCGGAGGTCAGAGCTTCGTAGTGCTCACGTTTGCTTCCGTCCAGCCAGCGCAGCTTGTAGTGCACAGGCATGCTCAGAACAAACTCCACCAGGCGGTGGTCGATGAAAGGAACCCTGCCTTCCACGCTGGCAGCCATGGTAGCGTTGTCCAGTCTCTGCAACAGCCCGGGCAGATGCAGTTTCAGAAAGGTGTATGAGATCCGGTCTTCATAGGTGGCATCACGGACCTTGTCAAAACACTGCTCGAAGTCTTCACGCAGGTTTTCCTCGATAGCTGGGAGCGGAATGTCCCTGGACAACAATGCCTGCTTATCCGTAAAGGGCGTATAGGAATACAAGTGAAGGAAATGATCGAGTTCGGATGCAAAACCGGTTTCACCATAGCGTGCCCTGGCGTTTTCCAGAAACGTTGCACGGGCCTCGGGCGAGGACCAGACATAGCCCGATTGCAGACGTTCGAAGTCGAAAGCGGATCTGAAGATCCGGCCATATCCCATGAAGAGTTCGTCTGCGCCCTCCCCGGAAAGCACAACCGTGATGTGTTTTCGTAGTTGCTGCGACAGCCGCCAGATGGGAACCTCGTTGGGTACGGCCAAAGGGGCGCCCTTCAAACGGATCAGGTCCTCCATGGCCTCGAGGTAATCGTCGGGTGATTGCCTGATCTCGTAGTGATCCGTTCCGTACTGTCGTGCCACCTCGGCTGCAGGTTCAAATTCGTTATACCCTTCCAGATCAAAGCCAATGGTGAATGTCTTGATGGGCGTGTTCGAAAAATCAGCCATCGTGGCAACCAATCCGCTCGAGTCGACACCCCCGGAAAGGTAAGCGCCGACGGGAACATCGGATACCAACCGATAGGCTACGGAACTGCGAATCAGTTCCGTTAGCCGTTGCAGGTAATACGCCTCGCCTTTGTCAACTTTTTCCCCGTTGGCGATTTCGCAGGGGTCCCAGTAGCACAGGCGGTCGATCCCGGAAGCTCGCACCACGAGGCGCTCGCCAGGACCCAGGCTGGTCACGCCGCTGAAATAGGTTCGGTCACCGAGCGGATAGCGAAAGGACAGGTAGGATGACAGGGCCTCCAGCGAATAACTTCCTGGCTCGGCGATGAGATTCAACGACTCGAGCGTGGATGAAAATGAGATGCGCCCGCCCTGCGCTTGATAGTAAAGCGGTTTGATGCCCAGTCGGTCACGGACGAGGTGGGCCTCACGCTTGTGCATGTCGACGTAACAGAATGCGAACATCCCGATGCAACGTTCGATGAATTCTATGCCGTCTGTGACAAGCCCCAGTAACAACACTTCGGTGTCGCTTTCCGTACAAAACTCAATTCCACGCCGACGCAGATCTTCTTTCAGTTCACGAAAGTTGTAGATTTCCCCGTTGTAAATCAGGACATGCTTCGAATCGCGAGTGACCATGGGTTGGGCAGAGCGCGAGTCCAGATCGAGGATGCTCAGCCGTCGGTGGCCGAGCAGGCAGTGATCAGTCTCAAAAATTCCACTGTCATCGGGTCCGCGATGGTGCTGCCGCAACAACGCCTGCTCGAAACGCTCACGGTTCCGATCGAATCGTTTAGAGAAATCGATGGTTCCGAGAATTCCACACATGGCTATTACTTGGCCGGGCCCAATTGGCTGCGTCGTTCGTCGAGGATTTCGTTGATTTTGGTGGAGGAGGTCGTTTGCGTGTATGGAAAATAGACGATCCGTACGCCGGCATCATCGAATTTTCCCTGAATGTCCTGCCATTTTTCGCTCTGGTACCAGTCGTCACCTACGAACATCACATCGAACTGGAGTTTGCGCCAGGCTTCGAATTTGTCCATGGTTTCCTGTGCGATGACAACATCGACGCATTTGATGTTGCGAACGATCTCCATTCGCTCAACAAAGGGTATGACGGGTTGTTTTTTCTTGTACTCCAGCATCAGATCATCGGTTGTGACTCCGACGACCAGACGATCGCACATCGCGCGAGCGTTGCGCAAAATGTTGAGATGCCCGATGTGAAAAAGATCGAAAACGCCGGTGGTATAGCCAATAATCACAGTGTATTCCTCCGGTGATTGGTACGCATGGATGGCGCCGGTGGCAGGTGCGTCCGTAATGCGAGCGTTTCGGCTGGCACGTGGCTCAAGCCACCCACAACCACTGCCCGGTCGGCCGCATGAATCGCGCGCCGATGGATGCATAAATATTGTGTACCGGGCTATTCTGAATGCTGAATGCCGCCCAGCCCAAACGGTGGCCTCGGCTGGAAAAAGCCTGATAGGCTTTCAGGAACAGTAGCAGTCCCGAAATGGTGCTTTTTCGGCTGAGCATGGCCAGGGTGAGATTTAGCCCGACGCCGGACGAATCGTCACCCAGATACCAGCCTTCAACTTCCCCCTGGTGCAGCACGCGCAGGGACGCCGCCGGATGCCTGGCCAGGTGTTCGTTACTCCACAGCGCATAGCGCTCGTTGACACGTTCGGGGGTGATGCCGGGCAGTTTGAAGAAGCGTTCGTGCTCGAAGGGTTTCATCTCGCCAGCCGTTACCGTGAAAGGTGTCTGGTCGGCGAATTCCACCGATAAGGAGGCGAGGCTTTCCGGGGCCGGCAGGCGGCCGAGGTTCAGGCGGTAATTGATTTGCGTATCCACCTGATAAAAACCGGCCGCATGGATGGATGGCAAGTCCACCGGTGATTGTTCCAGCGGCATGCGGAATTCGACCCATTCGAAGGCTGCCAGGCGATCACGCTGCTCATCAGCGGGCAGCGCGAAAAAGCCCGGGTTGGTGACGATGCCGACAGGAGAGCCCCACCACCGGGAGTTGAACTCATGGGTCTCGATCATGGTGAATTCGCCTCACCGTCGGCCGTCTCGGACGCAATCACATAGCAAGGCTGGTTCAGCGCGCGCTGATGGATACGCCCGATGTATTCGCCGATGATGCCCAGCGAGAACAACTGCACCCCCGAAAAGATCGCAATGGCCGATGCCAGGAAGGTAAAGCCGGGCACCGATCTGCCGTAAACCAGGAACATGAGCAGAGAGTATATGAGCACGCCAAACCCGAACAGTGTGAACGTGAAGCCGATAAGGCTGGCGAGTTTCAGGGGCCGAGTGCTGAAACTCGTGACCACGTTGGCGGTGTGGCGCAACAGTTTCCACAGGGTATAGCCTGAGCGTCCTGACGCCCGGCTGCGGTGATCGACAGTGACGGCGCAAAAATCGGTCGTCGCCCAAGTCAGCAGCACGTCGATGGAAACATGCTTGGAGTTGAAGTCAGCAAAAGCGTTCCGCAGCGATGCGCGAAATGCCCGGAACGCACTGGTGCGGCTGGCGTGCTGGTAACCCAGTCCGATGCGTAGCGCGATCTTGGCGAACACTGAGGCAAAGTCACGAAACAGCCCATGCCGCCCTTCAGCGGGAATACCGTAAACCACGTCGTGGCCCTGCTCGAGTTGTGCCAGCAGCTTCGGTACTTCCTCGGGTGGGTTCTGAAGATCATCATCCATTGTAACGATCACCGCTCCGCGGGCCCTTCGTATACCGGCCAGCAGGGCGTTGTGCTGGCCGAAATTGCGCATCAGGTTAAGGCCTTGCACGGATGGATAAGTCTGTGCCAGTTTCTGGATCACCCTCCAACTCGCATCCGGGCTGCCGTCGTTGACCAGTATGATTTCCAACGACCACTTGAGATCGGCGAAAGCATCAACAATCCCTTGAACCAGTGGTTCGATAGTCTCCGCCCCGTTGTAAACGGGCACGACCACCGTCACTAATCCGGTTGCTTGGGTCATGAGTGAACCTCCATCGCCGAGAAACACTGGCGCCAGTAGTCCTGGCCGTCCCAGACTGCGCCGAAATGATGCATGCGTGCCAGGGGGACAAAGCGTAACACCGGTGTGCCGGCCAGCAAACGCAACCATTCGGAATCCGTCGGGTCGGTAAGTGCATGGCCAAGTGTCTGAATGTTGTCCGGCAGGCCAGCCACGGCTTGCTCGCGGCTGGCCGCAACGAAGCGCAGAGCCATGGGCGAGTCGAACGCTTCGAGGTCGATGCTGCCGCAGGCGAGTACGGCGCCGTGACGTTCGGTAACACGCGTATCCCAGCCCAGCGCCAGCGCCCACTGACTGGCCAGCAGATTGCTCGAAGCGACGTGCATCGGTGGATCATGGCGGATGACCTGTGGCCAAAGTTCAGCCACGCGGTCGCGCATTGAGCGAGCCTGTTCGGGTGTGCCGTCCGGCACAACAACGCGGCGCGGTGAGGTGCACCCGGCCTGGCCGTAAATCGCGAAAACCTTGATCAGCGTCGTCAGGATCGCATCGTCTGCGGCATCATGCGCTATCCATGCTTCCGAGCGACGATCAGCGAACGAGAAGCCCACGGAATCCACCGGATGGGGCAGGGCGTGGATGGCGCTGGCCGCGTCGTCGGATCCGAACACGATTCGGACGGCCGATTCCTCAGCGAACTCAAGCTGACGGCGGTCACCGCGCTCGAATGTTTCAGCCGTGACACGGGATTCCAGGTAGCCGCGTAACGCACCGTCGGGAAGATGGGTCACGGCGTACTTCAGAAACTCACCGCACAGGTCTTCTGCCAGCGAGCCGAGCTTGAGCCGGATGCGCTGGCCCGTCAGGCTCAGCAGTATCAGGGTGAGCGGACCCAGCAGCGAGACGTTGTTGGGTAGCCAGACTGCGATGGCGCCGCGCGGCCGATAGATCCAGTGTGATGGCGCGTCGGGCTCGTCATGGCCATCGGCATCGGTCAGCGGCGCTCCGAAACTTTCCGTAAACGTGGACAGGAGATTTTCCGGATCCAGAAAAGTTATGAGATAGGCCCACTCGTCGCGTGTGAAAGCAGACGGTACCGAGCGCGCCATGAGCCGCCGCAATGCGGCCCAGTCCGCGATAATGCTGTGGTACTCGAAGGGCAGCACCACGGTCACGGGCCCGTTGGTGGAGTGGAACCGGGCCAGCGAGTCAGACATTGGCGCAGCCCCGGATTTCGGCCTTGGGCACGCGGCCAATGAGTTCGAAGCGCGTCCCTGAACGACCGCAGGCACATTCTCCGGGCACGAGCCGCCCCAGGTCCTCCGTCAGAACATTGTGGTAAGGCGCACCGCGGGGCAGGGTGTTCATCAGCTGCAATTGACCGGGCTCACTCGTCAGCGGCGCCAGCGTCCAGGGATCACGGACTAGCACGTCAGCCCACACTGGAGGGTGACGGTAGCCGGACGCGCACAGTGGGAAGATAATACCGACCTGCTCGACCAGTCCGTAGAAGTCCGTCACCGCCGATTCCGCATGCAGTGTAGAGGTCAGTGTGTCGTTGAAGTGTTCTGGCTCAATCTGCATCGCCTCCAGTTTTTTCCAACCCCCGCTGTGAACGAAATGGATACGTTTGCCGGAGAGCGCCTGGCGTACCGAAGTCGGTATCTCAGCAGCCGCCCAGGCGAGCCACAGCATCCAGGTGAATCCGTACACCAGCAGACTGTCATGTCCGTGCAGCTTTTCTTCCAGCAGATCCCATTTCAGGCTGGCCGGATTGTCGGCGTCTTCCAGCAGGAACTGAATCTCCGAAGCCAGCGGCCGCAGACTGAGTGCCGCTGCGATGCGGGCGGAGACCTCGCCGCGTGCGCGCAGCGACTTCGCGCTGTCGAGCACCAGCAGGGGCCGCATCTGGTCACCAACGAAATCGCGCAGTATGGCGAGCGTGCTCGCCGACTGCAGTTGCGAACTGGTTCGATCCAGCGCAATGCGGCTGGCGACCCCGCTGCTGGTGGCCGAGGATTTCAGGGTGCGCTCGTGGTGGATTCCTTCGGCCTCGGTTCGAAGGTTGATCTGCTTGAACAGACCGACGTGCAGCCAGGGCAGGGAGGCGCGGTCGTCTGCACCCTGAAACATGGGGCAGATATGGCGATAGTGCGCGCAGCCATCGAGGTGGTAGCGCGTCAATTCGTTCATCTCCCGCAGGAACTCGGCATTGTCGCGCGGACCGTATGGTCGTCGTTCGTCGAGTAACTGGCTCACTCGAAGCTCCTGTCCAGGAACCAGGATCGGGTGGACTCGCGGACCAGGGCGCTGTTCGTGCGAGTGCACACGTCCCGAAGTATGTCCGGCCACATGGCATCCAGTGTTTTCAGGGTCTGATCGTACACCGAAGGGTCGTGCAAGTCGCGGAGGCGCTCGAACACGGCGGCTTCATCCAATTCGTGACGATCCGCGAGATCGGTCCACTTGTCGTTGCGGTTGCGGTTGAACTCCATGACTGGCCATATGAAATTAGCGCACAGGCGCGCGTGACCCCAGCCGGCTTCGGGCTGCGCTTTACGTAACGGACCTTCCAGCGTGTGCGCGATGCCGTGAACCAGTCCGACGCTCGATTGCGCCTGGGCGGCGCAAGCCTGGGCGCTGGGCTCGAACCAGGCGGGGTCGTTGGTCAATGGTAGCCCGGTCAGTTCCCGGATGATGACAGCGAGTTGGGATCGCAATTGCGCTGAGGCGAGGGGGGAGAGAAAGCCTTCCAGTGCGTGCGACCAGGTATCGCCACAGGCATCTCGGGCCCGCGGTACCGGAATGGACTCGGCCAGCTCCGGCCAGACGCAGCGCTCGTTGGGTACAAGGCGATCGTCGATGTGTATCCGCTTTTCGCCGTTGCGGTTCAGTACGGCGACCGGAGAGCTTTCCGCGCCACTGCCCCAGATGGAAGGAATGGCGATGAGCCGAGTGTCTGGTGACTTCGTGAAACGCCAGTATTTGGCTTCGTCCATCAGCTTCCCACCGCCGACCACAATCAGGGTTTCCAGCCCGGCTGCAAGCTCGTCAATATCCCGGGCTGTCGCGAACGGCAACGCCGCTATCCGGTCGCGCACTGAGCGTGTTGCCAGAAGCCGCGTTTCGCCGAGCCGTTGCGGATCAAGCCCGTCGAGCGGGCGGATGGCCGGATCATTCGGCAAAAGAAATGCCTTTGCTTTCGAGTGTGGACATGATGTCGGCGACACCGGTGATGGCCATGGCCTCTTCAGGACTGAAGTGATAACCGAAATCTTCATCGACACCGACCGCGATCGCCACCACCGACATGGAGTCCCAGGTCTCGACCTCGTCACGCTTGAGATCGAAATGAAATTCGCTGGGGTCCAGCAGCAGGATGTCCAGGAGCAGTTCCCGCAATTTTTCCCGATTTGTCATTTATATTCTCTGTTTCCAGTGGACCTGTGTGTTCCCTGCACCAGGCAGCCCTTTGAGGTCTATCTTGCCATTGGGCAATAGTGGCATCGATTCCAGGCTTTCCACCCGCAAAGGCCAATGTGGACGGGTATGGTACTTTCTAAAGCCCATCAATACCTCGCGCACCTGCTCTGGTGTCGGCACGGGCGCCAGCACAAGAACGCAGCCGGATTCGCACGAAGCATCCTGATCGGTGTAAAACGCCGCGTCACCGGCCCAGTGCTCCTTCACGGTGGTCATGAGTTGGGGTAGTGAGATTTTTTCGCCGTGGCGTTTGAACACGTCGTTTGCTCGACCCATCAGCCGCACGCCGCCATCGGTTCCGATGATTCCAAGGTCTCCAGTTGGCAGCCATTCTTCATCGTCGACATGGTGCAGCCGCGTGTCATCGATCAGCGCTATGGCCCGATAAGGGCTCCGGAACAGCAATCGGTGCGACGGGTCACTGCGCAGCTCCACGCCTGGCAGCGGACATCCGACATGGCTGGCGTCCTCGGCATCGCCGGCGCGTCTCATGCTCAGACGCGGCATGGCTTCGGCACAGCCGTAATTGTTGTAAATCTCCGCATTCGGAAACCGCTCCTTCAGGAAATCCAGTTCTTCCTGCGGGAAGCGGCCGCCCGCGAAATGCACGCGAATAATTCCCGGAAATGAAGCTTCCGGAAAAAAACGGCGAATCAAGGGCACTTGGCTGCCGACCAGGCACAGCATGGCGTTCGAGGCCCCGGCGAGGATCTGCATCAATCGGTCCGGAGCACTGAATCCTTCGGTCAATCGGAGCTTTCGCTGGAATACGTGCGACCACAACCATTGGTTGATGAAGGCGAAACTGTAGCTCAATGGAAGAGTGCACACCGTTTCGTCAACCGGTTCACTGTTTTGTTGCTCATGCAGAACGCGCGCCAGCGCCTCGGAGCGGTTGCGGTTACCCACAATCAGCCGGGGCTGGCCGGTGCTGCCGGAGGTCAGCAAGGCGAAACTGTCGGTCGGGCAGTGTTTGGTGATCAGTCGGGTGGCATTGCCAATCCAGTGCCGGTGAATTTCCTGCCGTGCTGGCAACAGAACAAAAGTGTTCGGTTCGGTCCATCGACGCTGAAGCAGGTTTGTGTCTTCAGCAATATCCTGTTCCGTGATGATGTGGATATCGGACATGGTTCGGCGCTTTGCCTCTCTTAGTCATGGATCGCTGCCGTGCGAACCTTCGCGCGCCCGGAACGGGTTCCCGAGTTCAGGGGAATGTAATGGCCCTGAACCCGAAAGTAAACGAATCGGGTCATGGCTCCGGCGCCAGTGTCTGTGGCACTATGATATTCGACTCGTGCTGTCATGCGAGCGTGGTCGCGGCGTAACTTCCCTTAGGAATAAGAATGACAAAGTACATCCAAGTCATCGCCGGGTTGGCAATGAATTTTCTGCTCTTCCTGCTCTCGTACGTGGTGCCGAAACAACGCGACAAATGGCTTCTCGGTGGGGGGATGGGACACCGGTTTTCCGGAAATACCCGATTTCTCTATCAATATCTCGTTCACAGGCGATCGGTGCCGGATGTTCCGGACGCTCACTGGATCACCAAGAGCGCGCAGGTGCTCCAGGCGCTGCGGAAGAACGGAAATCCGGTTTACAGCGCCTGGTCGCTGCCAGGATTGTGGGCCATTTTGCGTGCGGAATTCCTGCTGATCGAAAGTGGCAATTCCGCGGATGTCGGAGGTCATGATATTGCTTACGAGCGTTTGTTTCTCGGGCGATTCAACGTAGTCCAGACCTGGCATGGGACGCCAATGAAACGGATTTGCCTGGATGCGCTGAGGGATCGAGATCTCTCGCGCTTTCACGAGCGATTGTATTTCCAGTTGTACCAGTGGGAACTCTCTTCGGTGCGTCTGATCATTGCGCTTTCGGACATTGCCAGTGAGCGCTTGTCGTCTGCCTTCGACAATCCCAATGTCGCGATTACCGGTTACCCCAAAAACGATGTCTTTTTCGATGCTCCCGAAGCCTGGGGAATACGTACACCGTGGCGCAAGTACGAAACTGTCATTGTGTATGCTCCGACCTTCCGTGATTACCCGGATGCCACTCGCCCGTTCTCCGACGAATTTCTCGCCAGAATCAATGAACATCTGGCAGCGCGAAACTGGGTCCTTTTGATCAAAAAACATGCATTTGACCGGACGCTTCAGATTCCTCCATCCATGAGCCATGTCGTGGACGTTTCGAAGTCGGTCGATGACATTCAGGAACTACTGGTTCAGGCTGATGTGCTGATCACCGACTATTCGAGCGTTTTCGTCGACTACTTGCTGGCGCGGCGACCCATCATTTTTTATGCCTATGACATCGAGCGCTACCTGAGTGATTCGCGGGTCATCGGAGATTTTCAGAAAGAGATTCCGGGGCCGCTCGTCCGCACGGAAAAAGAACTGGAAGAAAAGCTGTTCAAGCATTCGGTATGGTTCCAGGAACCGGAGTACACAAGGACATTTGAATCGCTCGTGAACTATCACCATGTCCACCAGGATGGTAAATCCTGTGAACGTGTTACTGAGCGGCTGCGAGCATTACGTTAAGGGAGGAGTTCAGTCTCCGGTGGTGGCGCTGGTATCGGCCACGGCCGCCCGCCGGTCCAACACGAACCATGTACCGCCAATAATGGATAGCATCCAGATATAGCAGCGGCTGATCAGGGACACGGCCACTGCATAGGCTGGTTCAACCCCGGCTACAATCAAGACTGCCGCGAGCGACGCTTCACGGATACCAAGACCGGCAAAGCTGACGGGAATGATCACGGCCAAGGCTGTGAAGGTCACGGCCAGCAGGATTTCGGCGATGGTTGCCGAAGAACCGACGGCTGCAAGAAGCAGGAAATAGCAGAACACCCGCGAAAATATCACGCATATTCCCAGAAGCCATAGCATCACCTGTTGTCCCGCAGTCAGGCTTCGGACAGCCCGTATCGACTCACCCAGCAGGTGGCGGACATGGCTCGAAATGGTCCGGCCCAAGCGTCGGCCCGGCGCCGTTCCCAGCGTTAATAGCAACAAGACGGCTATGCCAGCACATATCAGGGTCCAGGGAACATTGTTGCCAATCGATTCCCACGCGATATGGCTGTCTTCCCTGGCGAGCCCGGCGCCCAGCAGAAGCGCGGTGCCGGCCAGAATGGCATTGAGTACGAGGCCGGTTGCACGGAGAAATGCCGAGAGGGAAAGTGGTTGGATCAGTCCCGGTCGGATGGCGTGCATCTGCTGTACCTGGTAAACGTCCGCGCCAATCATGCCGGGCATGAAATTGCCAAAGAACAGGCCGACGAGGAATAGGCGGGCACTGTCGATCCACCCGATGCCGTAGCCCGCGAAAACGATGCGAAGGCGGCCGCATTCGAAGATTCCCTGGCTGGCGAACAAAGCGAACGACGCAATCAGCAGGGGCGGACTTGCTGTTTTAACTGCATCCCACAGACTGGCGTGATCCACCATGCCCAACAGGGTGAACAGCAAGGCCAGACCAAAGACGACTTTGGCCGTGGTTTTCCAGCGCTTCTTGTTCATGGCCGTGGAAAAGTCGCTTGGTGCCCGGATTGGCACCAACGCAAGATTACCACTTCAGGCCGTGTGGCAGGATCAGTCGATTCGCGTGGGTCGTGGCGGTTGTGAGCGTGGGATTTACAGGTACCGGTGAAGGCGCCGCAGCAACGAGGCGCCACTGGGTGGCGGGTGCATATAGCGCATTTCCCGTCGGGTGGGGCAGACCGGGGAAAGTCGATGCGTGGCAGTCAGAACCGAGATGGCCGGCTGACCAGACTCAGTACTTCTTGCCCTTGCGCCACTGCACCTTGTCCACGATCTGCTCGCCGGTGAGGCCGTCGAGGTTGGAGGCGAGTTTTTCGCGGTTACGTTTGGCGGCGAGGTCGTAGATCATCAGGTAGTCGATGGCGTTGTTCAGGGTGGTGAATTCGGCCTTGGTGGCTTGTTCTCCGATGGCTTCCAGGCTTTTCTCGAAGGCTTCGAGGCTGCTGCCGTCGACCGGAATCTGCATGCCTTCGCTGAAGCGGGAGACTGCCTGTTCCGACGGGCTGGCGGCGTCGACCGCGGCGGCATCGACCGGTGCGGACTCGACGGCTTCCACGGCGTCGGCGACTTCGGTTGACGCCTCGTCACTGGGGCCCGCGTAAGCGGTGCCGAGGGCGAGGAGCGCGCTGATGGCGAATGGTTGAATCAGTTGAATCGGCTTCATGGTGTTCCTCGACTTCTTGCATTGTTTCATCGGAGTTTCCGGTTGCGGGCCCGGGTTTGCGGCCCCTGTGTTGGTGCCCGGTCGCAGGGGCGACGTTCTTCGACGCTCTTCCGGTTGCTTGCCCTTCGTTACGCCCGGGCCTGCATGGCATCGGCCGCTTGTGCCGGCAGCGCATTTCGACACGTGTTGCGGCAAAAAATTCCGCCGACGGCACAACAGTGGCCACCTCGGCCCGGTCCTCCGCGGGTTCAGCCCCGGGGGCGCCGCGCCAGCAGAATCTTGAAATCGCGGTTTTCTGCCGGTTTTTCAAGCGCCTGGAAGGATTTCTCCAGCCAGTTTTCGTAGGGCAGGTACCGGTTGCAGACCAGCAGCATTTTACCGGTTTTTTTCAGGCGGGCGGCGGCCCGGGTGAAAAATTGCCGGGCGACGTCGAAATCGGTGTCGACGCCCTGGTGGAAGGGGGGATTGCTGATGATCCAGTCCAGCGCGGGTCCCTCGGCCGGGAGGCCGTCGGCGGCCTTCAGATGCACCCTGGGCTCGTTTTCGGGCTGGGCGGGTATGTTTTCCCCGGTTGCCGGGGGCGCGGATGCCAGGCCGTTGGCCTGCAGGGATCGCGCCGCCGAGAGCAGGGCGGCGGCGTTGCTGTCGACCAGGGTCATGTCGAGTTCGGGATTGGCACGCAGCAATGCCAGGCCGATGATGCCGGCGCCGCAGCCGAAATCCAGGCAGTGGCCGCTGATTTTCAGGGCGGCGAAGTTCTCCCCGAGAAATTTGAGCAACAGGGCCGTGCCGCCATCCAGGCGTCCGTGCGCGAACACGCCCGGCAGGGATTCGATGCGCAGCACGCCGCCGGGCAGTCCCGGGGGAAGTTGCAGTTCCCATTGCTGGCGGTAGTCAGCCACATCGAAAGGCGTGCCCGGTAGTGGCTCGGCGGCGCGGAACAGAACGCAATGGCGGGCGCTGTCGAGCTTTTCGACCCGGTTGAAGCGGGTGGCCAGGCGGCGTGCCGCCGACTTGATGCCGGCGCGGTTTTCGCCCACCAGCCACAGTTGGGCGTCTTGTGCCATGGTGCTGGCGCAGGCGTGAAGGAGCATTTCCAGGCGGTCTTTTTCGCGTGGGAGAAAGAGGATGATCGTTGCCGTGGGTGTGGTTCTGCCGGTGGACCCCGGCTCGGGGGCCGGGGTGACTGGGGGGTGGTCCGAATTCCGCGGCAGTGGGTCGCTGGGTGTTCCAGTACCGGTGGACCCCGGCTGGGGGGCCGGGGTGACTGGGGGGTGGTCCGAATTCCGCGGCAGCGGGTCGCTGGGTGTTCCAGTACCGGTGGACCCCGGCTGGGGGGCCGGGGTGACTGGGGGGTGGTCCGAATTCGGCAGCAGTGGATCGCTGGGTGTTCCGGTGGTGGTGAACCCCGGCTGGGGGGCCTGGGTGACGGGGGTGTGGTCCGAATTCCGCGGCAGTGGATCGCGGGGTGTTCCGGTGGTGGACCCCGGCTCGGGAGACGGGGTGACGGTCGGGTGTCTTGGGGTGGTGGAGGGGTCGTCCGAGGCCCATGGGAGCAGACCGAAACGGGTGTCGGCGCCGCTGGTTCGTAGCCAGTCGAAGTCGCCGTAGTCCTGGGTGGAGATGCTCACCGAATGTTGCGCGGCGAGTTCACGGTAGAGACCGTCGCGCGGTGCGTTGAGCAGGAGTACCGGCCCCTCGGGTAGAGCGCTGGCGTTACGCAGGATCAGTTCGCTGGGGCGTTGCATGGCGGTGATTCGGGCGATTGTTGGGTGTTGTGGGCCGGGTGGATCCCGGATCGCGGCTGGGCCGCGTCCGGGATGACGGTGAATGGCTGCGCCGCGTCCGGGATGACGGTGAATGGCTGGGCCGCGTCCGGGATGACGATGAAAGGTTGCGCCGCGTCCGGGATGACGGTGAATGGTTGCGCCGCGTCCGGGATGACGATGAAAGGTTGCGCCGCGTCCGGAATGACGGTGAATGGTTGTGCCGCGTCCGGGATGACGGGGTGTGGGAAAGTGGCAGGGCGTAACGCCTTCACTCCGTCATGCCGGGCCTGACCCGGTATCCAGTGGCCTGGACGGTGCTGCTCGCGTTCCAACCCGTCATGCCGGGCTTGACCCGGCATCCATCCGGCGTGCCGTAAATGTACCGCGGTTGCCTTGTATCTGGGGCACATGCCTGCTCCGTGCGGGTTCCGCGCGTTATTGCGGGTCATCCAGGCGTCCGAACAGGTCGTAGTCGTCGGCGGCCTCGATGCGTACTTTGACGCGGTCGCCGGGACGCAGGCGGGCGCCGTCGGTGATGGTGACGATGCCGTCGATTTCCGGGGCGTCGGCGGTGCTGCGGCCGATGGCGGAGCCGTCTTCGTCGCGGCCAACGCGGATGTCGTCGATCAGCACTTCCTGCACGGTGCCGACCTTGCGCTGCAGGCGTTCGCGGCTGATGCGGGCCTGCGTCTGCATGAACACTTCCCAGCGTTCCTGCTTCACCTCGTCGGGTACCGGGCCTGGCATGTCATTGGCGGCGGCTCCTTCGACCGGGGAGTACTGGAAACAGCCGACGCGGTCGAGTTGCGCCTCTTCGAGGAAGTCCAGCAACTCCTCGAACTCTGCCTCGGTCTCCCCGGGAAAGCCGACGATGAAGGTGCTGCGGATCGTCAATTCGGGGCAGATGCCGCGCCAGATGCGAATCCGCTCCAGGGTGTTTTCAGCCGCCGCCGGCCGGCGCATGCGTTTGAGTACGGCGGGGCTGCCGTGCTGAAAAGGCACGTCGAGGTAGGGCAGGATGCGGTTCTCGGCCATCAGCGGGATGATGTCGTCCACGTGCGGGTAGGGGTAGACATAGTGCAACCGCACCCACGCGCCCAGGCTGCCGAGGCCCTCGCACAGTTCCTTCATCCGGGTGCGCACCGGGCGGCCGCCCCAGAAATCCAGTTTGTACTTCAGGTCGACGCCGTAGGCCGAGGTGTCCTGCGATATCACCAGCAGTTCCTTGACGCCGGCCGCGACCAGCCGTTCGGCCTCACCGAGCACCTCGCCCACCGGGCGGCTGACCAGGCGGCCGCGCATCGAGGGAATGATGCAGAAGCGGCATTTGTGGTTGCAGCCCTCGGAGATTTTCAGATAGGCATAGTGACGTGGAGTCAGCTTGATGCCGATGCCATCATCGGCGTTGGCGTCTGTGCGGGCACCCGCATCGCTACCGGCGGTTCTGGAATCGGCATCGGTACGGGCCTCGGCGGAGGTGCCTCCGCTAACGCCCCGGGCTTCTGCGTCGGGCCGGGTCCGTGGTGGCGGCACCAGGTCGGTGAACGGGTCGTGGGTGGCCGGCTGTGGCGCGTGCCGGTGCACCGCGCTGACCACGTCTTCGTACTGCTGAGGGCCGGTGACGGCCAGCACTTTGGGGTGAACTCGGGTGATGTCGTCGGAGTTCTTGCCCATGCAGCCTGTCACGATGACCCGGCCGTTGGCCTCGAGGGCTTCGCCGATGGCTTCCAGCGACTCCGCCTTGGCGCTGTCGATGAAGCCGCAGGTGTTGACGACGACCACGTCCGCGCCGTCGTAATCAGGCGCAATGTCGTAGCCGTCCTGGCGCAGTTGGGTGAGGATGCGCTCGGAGTCCACCAGCGCCTTGGGACATCCCAGGCTGACGAAGCCGACGCGTTTGGCTTGCGGGGTTTTCATATCGGGAGTCGCTCGATGGCTGGCCGCGGGTTTAGTCGTGCACATCGGGTTCGAAGAACAGCCAGCGAACCGAGGGGAATTGCTCGCGGAAGGCGAGTTCGACGCCATTGATCGATTCCACCAGCGCGACATCGGAGGCCTGCGGTGTCATCCGGGCTTTCACCGCCACCACGGCATCGGGGCCGAACTGCAGGGTCAGCAGGTTGTAGACATCATCGACGTCGCGGTGCTCCTGGAGAAAGGCTCGCATCTGGTCGAGTTGGCGCGGCTCCACGCTCTGGCCGATCAGCAATTGCTTGACCTCGATGGCGATGAACACCGCGATGATGATCAGCAGCACTCCGATGGTGATGGTGCCCAGCGCATCCCACAGCGGGTTGCCGGTGAGAACACTGACCAGCACCGCCAGCAGTGCCAGCACCAGGCCGAGCAGGGCGGCGATGTCTTCGCCGAACACCACGATCAAGGCGGAAGTGCGGCTCTGGCGGAACCACTGCCACAGGTTGCGGCCGTGTCGCTCCTTGTTCACCTCGCGCATGCAGCCCCACAGCGAGATGGATTCGGCGACGATGGCGAAACTGAGCACGGCAAAGGCCACCCAGGCGTGCGACAGCGGTTCGGGGTGCTGCAATTTGTGGATGCCTTCGTACACCGAGAACATGCCGCCAATGGTGAACAGGATCACTGCCACCAGGAACGACCAGAAGTAGATGCTCTTGCCGAAACCCAGCGGATGCTCATCGGTCGGGTCGCGCCGGGTCTGGCGCAGCCCCAGGATCAACAGCAATTGATTGCCGCTGTCCGCCAGCGAGTGAATGGTTTCCGCCAGCATCGCGCCGGAACCGGTGAATATTGCCGCCACACCCTTGGCAATGGCGATCGACAGGTTGGCGAAAAACGCGAACAGAATGGACTTGAGTGAATCGGGCGCCGACATGCGGGCTCCACGTTTGGATGCTTTCCTCGAAGGTTGCCATTATCCGGCGCTTTCGTTGTACCCACAAGCGGCAGGTGGCGAGGGCCGGGTGGATCCCGGATCGCCGCTGCGCGACGTCCGGGATGACGGGGTGGTGGGTGGCGTCCGGAGCGACGGGGTGGTGGGTGGCGTCCGGAGCGACGGGGTGGTGGGTGGCGTCCGGGATGACGGGGTGGGGGGCGACGTCCGGGATGACGGGGTGGGGGGCGACGTCCGGAATGGCGGAGGGTGATGAGTCCGTGTGCGGGTGACGGGGGTGCCAGGTCCCTTGGTTTTTGTTGGCGCGGCGTTCGGTTGGACCCTCGGCGCGGGCTTGGGTGCCGCAGCGGGGGTTAATCGGTCACGTTGGCGGGCGCGTTGCCAAGGCGGGTGGGCAGTGCGTTGAGATGCAGGCCACCGAACCGGTTTTCCGGTACGGTGGCGGTCAGGGTTCGGCTGCGTCGGTCGCGCTTGATGGCCAGTTCGACCTCGTTGCCCGGTTGGGTGTCGCGCAGCGCCCGCAGCACGTCGGCCGGGCGTTCCACGGCTTCGCCGTCCACCGAAACAATCACGTCGCCGGACTCCAGGCCATACACGTTGTCGGTGTCCGCGCGAACGATCAGCACACCCCGCTCGGCTTTGAAATAAGCCCCCAGTTTCGGATTCAGTGCCACCATTTCCAGGCCATGGGTATGCGGCAGGCCGAACATCAGGTTGGCTTCCTCGAGCGCATGCCGGCCCATGGCCGAGAACTCGTCGCCATCGAAGCTGAAATCCTGACTGAACTCGATGGTTTCGCCGTCTTCGCCGATAAAACGGTACTCGAAGCGTTGCAGTTGTTCATCGATGCGTTCCAGTTTGCGTTCCAGCTTTTCGTAATCCAATTCCGGGATCTCGATACGTTCCACCACCACGTGCGGAGCCTCGTCGGGAAGTGGCGGTGACGTGGGGTCGGCGGTTGCGCTCGGGGCAATCGGCGCCGACGGCGCGTGCAGTCGAACCAGTGACTGCCACGATGCCGGTTCGCGTTGCTCGGCGGTTACGCTGAAGTTCAGCCGTTCGTCATCGCGCAGCACCTCAACCGGCAGTTCCTGGCCGTCGCCGACATCCTCCATCAGTGAGAGCAGGGTGTCGCGAGCATCGCCATCGGAGTTGGCGGCCAGTTCGATGCCGTTGAGCATCACCAGCACATCGCCGGCGCGCAGTCCGGCGCGCTCGGCCGGGCCGTCCGGGGAAACTCCGATCAGCTGGATGCCGTTGTCGTCGGCGGGGCCCAGCAGGACTCCGATCACCGCGCGATCGCCCAGGTTGAATGCGCGTATCCGCGCGCTGCGCTCGCGTTCGGCCATGGCCAGTTCGCGGTGGGCGCGGGCCACTTCGCGCGAGGCATCGCGCAGCGCCCGGTGAGCGCGGCTGAGTTCTTCGCGCATTCGGCTCTGATCCTGCATGTTTTCGGTTCGGCTTTCCGCCAGACCCTGGCGCGCTTCTTCCATGGCGCGGGCAGCCTCGGCCAGTTGCCGTTCAGCTTCGGCGATTGAAGCCGCGCGTTCGGCCTGGCGGGCCTCGCTACGCACCTGTGCCGCTTCGTGGCGCATCCGTTCGGCGGATTGTTTCGCTTCGGCCTCACGCGCCTGCTCGGCGGATTGTTTCGCTTCGGCCGCGCGCGCTTGTTCGGCGGCTTGCATTGCCTGTACCTGACGAGCCTGTTCGGCCTCGGCTGTCTCGCCGGCGGCCTGGGCCGCCGAGACGGCCGTCAGCCCTGCGAGCAGGGCACCCAGCGCGAGCAGCGATCGTCGTTGTGCCGGGGCGTGTTGGGATTGAGCGGATCGGATGTGTGTCATGGAGTCATGTTCCTCGTGCATTCGTCTTTCCTACAGTGACGCGACCTGGCCGGTTTCGGGTCGCAGCGACTGCCAGTAAAGCTGATTCAGATCCAGCAACAGGTTGACCCGTTGGCTCCACAGGGTCGGCGAATCGGGTTGCCGGCTCAGGGCATCGTCCACCTGGGCCACCAGATCTTCCAGTTCGATCTGGTAGACCAACGCGCCGGACGGCATCGGACCGGTGTCGGTGCGCAGCCGCCGGAGTCGCGCTTCGAGCTGCTGCGACAGGCTCATCAGCGCGGCCAGGGTCCGTTCGGGACTGGCGGAAGATGCGGTGGCCTGAGCGGTACTTTCAGCGGGCGTGGCCGCGGCCGAATCCGCAGCTGCGCTGCGCGGCGGATCGCCGGGATTGGGCAGGCCGGGGAAATCCGTCTGCAGCCAGGCGGTGAGGCCGGCCGCCAGTACCATGCCCGCCGCCGCCCGGTACAGCCGGCGCCGCCTTTGGCGCTGACGCAGCGCCGCCGCCACGGCTGGCCACGCATCGCCCGGTGGTTCGGGTTGCGGCAGTGAGGCCAGCCTGAAGGGATCACGGATATCGTTCATGTGGTTCATTAGCCTCTGGGTATGGGGTTCGCATCAGCAACCTCCGGCGGGTACACCGGCAGGATAAGGAGACTTGCCGGATGTAGCCTGTTCGCGGTCGTGGTCGCGTTCGGTTGGCTCCGAGGCCGGTTGGTCCGTACTCGTATCGCGCGGATTCATGCCGGGTCCCATCAGTTCGCGCAGGCGGGCCCGGGCACGCGAGAGCCGGGTTTTGGAGAAACTGGCCGTCAGGCCGAAAAAGCCGGCGATTTCGGCGTGGTTGTAGCCTTCGACATCGTAGAGCCACACCACGGCGCGGTCTTCGGGGTCCAGCCGGGACAGCGCATCGGCCAGATCCAGCCCCAGTTCGACACGGCCGGCATCGCCCGGCGCGGCGGCGTGGTACTCCTCCAGTTCGATCGCATCGTGTTTCGGGGCTCGCCTCAGCGCGCTGATGGCGTGATTGACCACCACCCGGCGCAGCCAGCCCCAGAACGGCGAGTCGCCGCGAAACTGACGCAGGCGTTCCAATGCGTTGATGAAAGCTTCCTGGGTCACGTCCTGCGCCAGTTCCGGGCACTGGCACACGCGGTAGGCGATGGCATAGACCGGTTGGTGGTACAGCCGGAAGATGCGTTCGCGCGCCGCCTCGTCCCCGCGGCGGGCGCGGGCGAGGGTAACGTCGTCCAATGTGATGTCGAAGGCGGAGCCGCTCATGTACCCATTAGACGCGATTGGGCGCCAAAAGGTCGCAGTTCGGTAGCGGTCCTGCGCACTTTGACTCCAGAGACTCGCGGCTGTCCTCCAGAGACTCGCGCCTGTTCACCGTGCCTCGGTCCCGTCATCCCGGCCTCCGAGCCGGGATCCATGGGTTTGGCGCGGGGTGGGGTTGTGGGCCGGGTGGATCCCGGATCGCCGCTGCGCGACGTCCGGGATGACGGGGAGGAGGTTGGCGTCCGGGATGACGGGGGTGAGGTTGGCGTCCGGGATGACGGGGGAGAGGTTGGCGTCCGGAACCACGGGGTAGTGTCCCTCGCACCCGTCATCCCGGCCCCCGAGCCGGGATCCACTCGCCTGGGCCACTGCGGAAACGATTGCCGCCTCACGCTCAAACCCCGGTTCTGTCATCCCGGCCTCCGAGCCGGGATCCATGGGTTTGACATGGGGGAAGCGGGTGCTACCAGATTTTGACCCGGTCTTCGGGTGGCAGGTACATGCCGTCGCCTTCCTTTACGTCGAAGGCTTCGTAGAAGGCCGGGACGTTCACGGCGGCGCCGTTGGCGCGAAATTTGGTTGGCGAATGGGTGTCGATGGTCAGCAGCCGCTTTTCCTCTTCGGGGCGGCGTTTTTCCCGCCACGCGCGGGCCCAGCCCAGAAAGAAGCGCTGATCGCCGGTCCAGCCGTCGATCACCGGCGCTTCGGCGCCGTCCAGCGACAATTGGTAGGCCTTGTAGGCGATGCTCAGGCCACCCAGGTCGCCGATGTTCTCACCCGAGGTGTACTGCCCGTTGATGGTCAGACCGTCGATGACTTCGTAGGCGTCGTACTGTGCAGCCAGTTTGTCCTTGCGCTCGAGAAAGCGGGCGTTGTCTTCGGGTGTCCACCAGTCGCGCAGATTGCCGTCGCCGTCGAACTTGCGGCCCTGGTCGTCGAATCCGTGGCCGATTTCGTGGCCGATCACCGCGCCGATGGCACCGTAGTTCACCGCGTCGTCCGCGGCCAGGTTGAAATAGGGAGGCTGCAGGATCGAAGCCGGGAATACGATTTCATTCCACATCGGCAGGTAGTAGGCGTTGATGGTCTGCGGCGTCATCAGCCATTCGGATTTGTCCACCGGCCGGTCGAGTTTGTTCAGGTTGCGCTGATATTCGAAGGCCGTGGCCCGCTTGAGGTTGCCCACCAGGTCGCCGGGACGGATTTCCAGCGCGCTGTAATCACGCCATTCGTCGGGGTAACCGACCTTGGAGTTGAAACGGGCCAGCTTGGCCAGTGCCTCCTGCTTGGTTTCCTCGCTCATCCATTCCAGGTCGGTGATGGATTGACGGTAGGCCTCAATCAGGTTGTCGATCAGTTCCTGCATGCGGGCCTTGGCCTCGGGCGTGAAGTGTCTTTCCACGTAGAGTTGGCCCAGCAGTTCGCCCATGTTGCCGTTGATCGAGGCGATGGCGCGTTTCCAGCGCGGGCGTGCCTGCTCCACGCCGCGCAGCCCCTTGCGGTACATGTCGAACCAGGCGCTGAAATACGTTTCGCCCAACACCGGGGCGTAACCGCTGAGGAGCTGGAAAGTCAGGTAGTTCTTCCAGGTTTCCACGGGCGTATCGCTGATGATGTCGTCGGCGGCCTCGAAGAAACTCGGTTGCATGACAATGTAAGTGTCCCGCTCGGGCAGTCGGCTGGCCTCGAAAAACCCTTCCCAGTCGATCTCCGGCGCCAGGTTTTCCAGTTCGTCGGACGAATGCGGGTTGTACTGACTCGCCCGGTCGCGATTCTGCTCGCGTGTCCACTGCACCTCGGCCAGCCGGGTTTCCAGCGCCAGAAGCTCCTTGCCAATGGAGTCGGCGCCGTCCAGTCCGGCCAGGGTGAACAGGCGCTCAGCATAGTCCTGCATCAACTGGCGTCCCTGCGCGTACTGCTCATCGTCTTTGAGATAGTAATCGCGGTCGGGCAGGGTCAGGCCATTCTGCGCCACGTACACCACGTTGGTGTTGGCGTCCTGGAAGTCCGAGAAAATGAACAGTCCGATCGGGTTGTTGATACCGTCGGTGCCCAGTTCGCCGAACAGGCGCACGATATCGGCATGAGTCTGCGCCGCGGCGATACGCTCGAGGTCCGGCTCGATGGGCTTCTCGCCCAGCTGATCGGCGGTTTCCGCATCCATGTAAGCGTTGAAGAAATCGCGGATTTTCTGCGCCGGACTGCCCGGTTCCACCGCGTCGGCATTGCTGACTTCCTCGACCAGTTTGCGCACGTCCTCTTCGGTCTTGTCGGCCAGTACCAGGAAGGTGCCGTAGCGCGATTTGTCGGCAGGTATTTCGGTCTGCTCCAGCCAGGTGCCGTTGGCGAAGGTATACAGGTCGTCTTGCGGGCGAACCGAGCGGTCGAAGCCGTCCGCCTCGATACCACTGACGAGCGTTTCGGCAGACGCGTCCGGTGTCGCGGTATCCGCGGTGGCGGGCGCCGGCGTGCTGCTGTCGCCTGCAACCTCGGGTCCGGACCCGGATTGCGGGCCGCAGGCGGTCGCGAGAACTGCGATCACCGCGATCAGCGCGATGGCGGTTGCAGGGGTGGGAATTCGCTGGGACATGGTTCGAATCTCTGCGATGGGAAAAATTGGCGGCATTATGGACCAAATCGCGTTGGTCACGCAGGTGTCATTGGTTGGGCTAACATGCACCCGGCTGCAGATGCGGCGAAGCGCGGGAGAAACTCGATGGGACGTTGGCGTCCGCCACCGGAAAAAAGCAGCCCGTACATCACGGCCGAAGGCGCCGCGGCGCTGAAGACGTGGCTGACTGACTTGTGGAAGCTGCGGCGCGGTGAAGTGGTGCCCGCGCTGTCCGCGGCGGCGGCCGAGGGCGACCGTTCGGAGAACGCCGAGTACATCTATCGCAAAAAGCAGTTGGGCGAGATCGACCGCAAAATCCGTTACCTGAGCAAACGCCTGGACGAGATCGAGGTGGTCGACCGCACGCCGCCGCAACAGGACCGGGTTTTTTTCGGTGCCTGGGTCGGTATCGAGGACGAGCAGGGCATTGCCGCGGAATACCGCATCGTCGGGGCGGACGAGACCGATGCGGCGCGAGCCTTGATCTCGGTGGATTCGCCACTCGCGCGGGCCCTGTTGGGGCGTTCAGTGGACGACGAGGTCCAGGTCAGCCTGCCCGAAAAGTCCGTGCTCTACACCATCACGTCCATACGTTACGAGCGCCACTGAGGGCCGGGCCGGCGGGGCCATTTGGACCGCAGAAGGCCTTGAAACTTTCCAGCTCATCCCCATTTTCTGATTGCGGTCGCCAGAAGGGGCCGCAAGCGCTTCCGGCCATACGGCGGAAGCTGACATTTGATACCGAATTGCTTCACAGGAGGATACGGTAATGACGACTTTTGATCTCTCACCCTTGTTCCGCACGTCCGTTGGTTTCGACCGTCTGGCGTCCCTGCTCAACTCAGCCCATCGCGTCGAACAGGCCGGCGGGTACCCGCCGTACAACATCGTTTCGGCCGGTGAAAACGAGTACCGCATCACCATGGCGGTAGCGGGTTTCGCGGAAAATGAACTCAAGATCACCACAGAACTGAACCAGTTGACGGTCACCGGCGAAAAGTCGGAAGACGAGACCGCCGGCGCGGAGAAGTTCCTGTATCGCGGCATCGCGACGCGTTCGTTCGAGCGGCGGTTTAACCTGGCCGATCACGTGCGCGTGACGGGCGCCCGCCTGGACAATGGCCTGCTGCACATCGACCTGGAACGCGAACTGCCGGAAGTGATGCGGCCGCGCACGATCGAAATCGACAGCGGCAAGGCATTGCTGGAAGGCGAATCCGCAAGCGGTCAGTCCGCGGAGGAGACGGAAATCAAGGCTGCCTGACGGGCGCCGGTTTCCGTTCGATCGAAAAAGGGGCGCCTCTCGGCGCCCCTTTTATTGTTGACATATTTCGATATTTGTTTGAATATCGAAATATGAAACCCGATCCCGGCCCGGAAATGCCCGGAGAGCGCCTGTTCAAGGCTCTGGGCGACCCGCAACGCCTGCGCATCCTGCGGGCATTGCGGGGCGGCGATCTGGCCGCGGGTGAACTCGCGGACCGGGTGGCGGTGTCGGCCGCGACTTGTTCCCACCACCTTGGCATCCTGCGTGATGCCGGCCTGGTCCGCGTACGCCGGGACGGGCAATCACGAATCTACACCCTGAATCTGTCCGTGTTCGAGGAGGCCGTGATGATGCTGACCCAGTTCCTCAAGCCGGGAGTGGGACGCCGATGAAAGTGTCCCGTCTCAATCTCTTGACCGCCGTGGTCGTCGCGGCGCTGGCCGCACTGGCGTGGGCCTGGTACCCGCTGTTGCCCGATCCGGTGCCCACCCACTGGAACCTCGATGGCGCGGCGGATGGCTGGACCGCCAAGCCCTGGGGCGTGTGGTTGATGCCGTTGATCGCCGGGGGCACCGCGGCATTGCTGATGGCCTTGCCCTGGGTCGCACCCAGGGGATTCCGTCTGGAGGCGGGCCGCCGGGCTTATGATCTCGTGGTGTTGCTGGTGGTGTCCTTTCTGGGGGCTCTGGCCGTTGTCGGCTGGAACAGTGCCATGGGTGGCCGCCTGGGAATGGATCGGGCGCTGCCGTTTCTGCTGGGTGCGTTCTTCATCGTGCTGGGCAATTACCTGGCCAAGTTTCCGCGCAATTTCTTCATCGGCATTCGCACCCCGTGGACCCTGGCCAGCGAAACCGTGTGGAACCGCACGCACCGCCTGGGCGGTTGGTTGTTCATGGCGGCGGGTCTGGTTTGCGTGCTGACCGGTCTTGCCGGCGGTCCGCTGTGGCCGGGACTGCTGGCGCTGGGGCTTGCGGCGCTGGTGGCCACCGGCTACTCGCTGGTTTTATACCGGCGGCTGCACGGATTTGTCAGCGAGGATACAGACTCCGGCTGACCGCCGGCAGCGCCAGGATGGCACTGTACCGGGCACCGGTATCACGTAAACTTCGAGCCATGAAGAAGCTTCTCTACTGGCCGTACCAGGTTTATGTCTGGCTGGTCTACCTGCCATTGGTCGCCGTGCTGACCCTGGTCTTCAGTACCCTGACCGTGATTACGGCGGTGCTGGTCAACGACCGTGTCGCCAGCCGCGTGTTCGCGGTCACCTGGGCGCGCCTGGTGGCCTGGCTGACGCCGATTTCGGTAACCGTGGAAGGCCGGCAGAACGCGGATCGCAAAAACACCTACGTGGTGGTGTGTAATCATCAGAGTCAGTACGACATTCCCGTGGTGTACGGCTGGCTGGACCTGGACCTGAAATGGGTCATGAAGCAGGAATTGCGCAAAATTCCGGGCATTGGCATCGGTTGCGAGAAGGCCGGCCATATTTTTGTCAATCGCCGTAACCCGCGTGAGGCCCGCAAGGCAGTGATGCAGGCCCTGGACCGCCTGGGTGATGGGGTGGGCATCCTGTTTTTCGCCGAAGGCACCCGCAGTGACGACGGTCGGTTGCTGCCGTTCAAGAAGGGCGCCTTCCGGTTGGCCATCGAGCAGCAGTTGCCGGTGCTGCCGATCACGATTACCGGCACCCGCGACGTTCTGCCGGCCCGAACCCTGCAACTGTTTCCGGGTCGTTGCACGATGCACATACACCCACCGATCGACACCACGGAAATGAGCTTGCAGGATCTCGATGCGCTGCTGTCCGAAACCCGCGCGGCCATCGCCTCGCGTCTGACCGCGCCGGACCGTCCCGCTGATGCCGCTGCACCAGCCTGACCCGGACTTCATCCGCTCGCGCCGCGCCCAGGCCAATTTCAGCCTCGCGCTGCGCGTCTCGCTGGCCTTCGTGGCGCTGTTGTGGGCTATTTTGCTGGCCGACGGCCTGTTCGGCCTCGACCTGTATCGCTTCGGCCTGCGGCCCGGCCGGGTGTCCGGCCTGGTCGGTATTGTCACCGCGCCGTTGCTGCACGGCGGGGCAGGGCATCTGTTCAACAACAGCATTCCCCTGGTGGTGGCCACGACGGCCATTCTCTACCTGTATCCCAATTCGGCGCTGCGCGCGATTCCGCTGATCTGGCTGGGATCCGGACTGCTGGGCTGGTTCATCGGCCGCCCCAGCCTGCACTTCGGCGCCAGCGGTCTGCTGTACGGTCTGCTGGCCTTTGTTTTCGTGGGCGGCGTGTTGCGTCGCGACATGCGCTCGGTGTCGGTCTCCATGCTGGTGGGTTTCCTGTACGGCGCGATGATCTGGGGGGTGTTCCCGATTCGCCCCAACATGTCATGGGAACTGCATCTGACCGGGGCGATGATGGGCGTGCTGCTGGCGTTCGTGTTCCGGCGCTGGGACCGGGTGCCGGTCAAGCGTTACGACTGGGAAGACGATGACAGCGTACCCGAGTGGTATCCTGAGAACGATACTGACGCGCTGGACGCGCCGCGCCGTGAGCGCGACCGGGAAGAATAGTAAGAAAAATGCTTAAAAAAGTCTTCTATTCCATTGTAATTATTGTAATAGCTTTGCTCGTTATCGGGCTGTTTCTGCCTCGGGAAGTACACGTCGAGCGCAGCATCGTCATCGAGCGGCCGGCTCCAACCGTGTTCGCGCTGGTCGACGGCTACGCCACCTTCAATGCCTGGTCGCCGTGGGCCGTCCAGGACCCGACGGCAAGTTACCAGGTCAGCGGCCCCGACCGGGGCGTGGGAGCGCGCATGGAATGGGAGGGCGACCCGCGGCTCACCGGCAGGGGCGAGCAGGAAATCGTGCTCAGCGAGCCTTACCGGCTGGTGCGTACCCGGCTTCGGTTCGACCAGCAGGGCGAGGCCGACTCGTATTTCGCGCTGCAGGCGGTCGACGCCGGCACCCGGGTGACCTGGGGTTTCGATACCGATCTCACCGAGGGGCAATCCGCGCTGTCGGGACTCGTGGCGCGTTACTTCGGACTGTTTTTCGACCGCTGGATCGGCACCGATTACGAGCGCGGGCTGTCCAACCTCAAGGCCTTTGCCGAGGAACTGCCGGATGTGGATATCTCGGGGCTGGACGCGGAAATTCTCGACGTCGAACCGGTGGAGATCCTGTACATCGAAACCGGCAGCCGCCAGGATCCCGGTGACGTGGCCAATGCGCTGGCGGATGCCTACCAGAAAATCATGGGGTTCATTCTGGAGCACAACCTGGAAACGTCCGCCCAGCCGATGGCCATCACCCGTGCCTGGGACGAAAACGGCTACGCCTTTGACGCGGCGATTCCGGCCGGGACCAACGGTCTCGATCCGGATGGCGAGGTGCAGGCCGGCTGGTCGCCGTCCGGGCACGCCGTGCGGGTAATTCACCGCGGGCCCTACGACCGCATGAAGCCGACCTACGACCGGTTGGCGGCATACATGGCGGTGCACGGGCTGAAGGAAGGGTCGGTCTCGTGGGAACAGTACATTTCCGATCCGGGCGCGACCCCGGAGGATGAACTCGTCACCCACATTTATTTTCTGCTCGAGGGCGAGCCGGGTCCCGATCTGCAGGAAAAGGACTGAACCGCGGCCGCCCGGACCGCACCGGCTCGAAACGCTAGCCCGAAGCCCAACCCGAAACGTCAGCCCGAATTTTCAGCCCTCAGGCCTTGCCGATGGCCTCGCGCGCGCGGCGTTTCGCGCGCTGTTCCCGATACAGCACGAACAGGCCCGACGCCACCACGATGGAGGCACCGACCCAGGTGCGGCCGGTAGGCAGGAAACCCCAGATGAGGTAGCTGTAAATCACCGCCCAGATCATGTGGGTGTAGTCGAACGGCGCGAGCACCGCGACCGGCGCCCGACGAAACGCCGCCGTCAGCGCGACCTGGCCGAGCGTGCCGGAAACGCCCAGTACCGCGACCAGGGTCCAGTGTTCGGCTGCGACATCGCGCCACCCCGGGATGGCGACGAAGGCGGAACCGACGCCGATCAGCGCCGTGAACCAGAACGCGATGGTGACGCTGTTGTCCTTCTCGCCAATGCGCCGCAGCAGCATCACGGTGGCGGCGTAACAGACCACCGCCAGCAGGCCCATCACACCGCCGTAGCTGATCCAGCCGGCGCCGGTGGGTTTGAGCACCAGCAGCACGCCGCTGAAACCGGCCATTGCGGCGAGGATGCGCAGCGGCCCGGCCGGCTCCCCCAGGACCGGCCCGGCAAGGAGCGTGATCAACAGGGGCGCGGCGAAGAAAATCGCGTAGGCGTCGGGCAGGTGCAGTTCGCGAAAGCATTCGCCCACGGTGTACAGCATGCCCAGACCGATGATGCCCCTGATCAGGTGGCCGAGCGGGTAGGCCGTTTTGAACTGCTGGCGGCCGGTGACCAGGATCCAGACAAAGAACACCGCCGCCGAGACCGCGCAGCGCAGAAACACCACCTGCATGCTGGAGTAGTGCGCGACCAGCAGTTTGAACGCCACGTCCATCAGCGCGAGCATGCAAACACCCGCCATCATCAGCGCGATGGCCCGGCCGGAATGCTGTGCGACGCGGCTCACCAGCGCACCCGCGGCGTGAACCGGCCGGTCCATGCACCCGGCGGCGAGCCGGGGGCATCGACCGCGGCGGCCAGTTGCGCCTCGAATTCGTGACGCGGAACCTCGACCGCGCCGAGTGACAGCAGGTGCGGGTTGGTGACCTGGCAGTCGAGCAGGGCGAAGGACCAGTCCTCCAGTTGATGACACAGGGCGGTCAGCGCCAGTTTGCTGGCATCGGTGACGCGGCTGAACATCGACTCGCCGAAGAACACCCGGCCGATGGCCAGTCCGTAAATGCCGCCGACCAGCGCTTCGTCCCGCCACACCTCCACCGAATGGGCGATGCCCATGTCATGCAAGGCGACAAAGGCGTGCTTCAATTCGTCCGTAATCCAGGTGCCCCCCTGCGGCTCGCGGGGCTCGGCGCAGCCGTCGATGACGGCGGCGAAGGCGCGATCGGCGGTGATGCGATGGTTGCCGGCGTGGTGGCGCCGCCGGGTGCGGCGCGATACGTGCAGCTCGTTCGGGTAGACCACGCAGCGTGGATTGGGCGTCCACCACAGGATGGGTTCACCGTCCGAATACCAGGGGAAAATTCCCCGCCGGTAGGCGCGCAGCAGGCGCTCCGGTTCCAGTCCGCCGCCCCAGGCCAGCAAGCCGTTCGGGCGCGGCAAGGCCTGGTTGGTCGGCGGAAAGGGCGCGCTCGCGGTCGGGCCCAGGTGGGGCAGTTGCAACTGGCTCACGGTCGGTCCCTGTCCGTTCCGTCGCGGCGAAAGGGTTGGTGTGCCTCCAGTTCCTCGCGGTACTGGTCCAGCCAGTCGTCTTCGCGCTCCAGGTGCGCCGCGATGGCCCGCCGGAACACGGGATCCCGCACCAGGTGAGCCGAGCGGGTCTGCGTGGCGACAAAACCGCGGCTCATCTTGTGTTCGCCCTGGGCGCCGGGCTGGAACACCTTCAGGCCGCGTTCGATGCAATGTTCGATGCCCTGGTGGTAGGCGGTTTCGAAATGCAGGCCGGCGTGCTGCTCGATGCAGCCCCAGTAGCGCCCGTACAGGGTGCCGCCACCCTGCAGAAACCAGCTCATGGCGATGGGCCGGCCCTCGCGCAGGGCCAGGGCCACCATCACGGCCTCGGGCATCGTGGTGCTCAGGCGGTTGAAGAAATCGGCGGTCAGCGCCGGGTGGTTGCCGTGTTCCAGAAAGGTCTGCTGGTAGCAGGCGTAAACGAAGTCCCGTTCCGCCTCGCTGAGTTCGCCACCGGCGCGGCGCTCCAGGCGAATGCCGGCATCCGCCACCAGGCGGCGGTCGCGGCGCATGTTTTTGCGCTTTTTCGAGCGCAGGCTCGCGAGAAATTCGTCGAAAGATCTGTAACCGGCGTTGAACCAGTGGAACTGCCAGTCATGCCGCGCCAGCAGCGGGTCACGCCGCAGCGCGGTGCGGTCCGTCTCGCTGAAGAAATTGCAGTGCCAACTGGACAGGTTGAGTTCCTCGCAGGTTTCGATGGCCTTGCTCACCAGCGCGGCGCGCAGCGCAGCGGGGTCTGGATGCCCGGCCGCGACCAGCAAGCGCGGACCGGGCACCGGAGAGTAGGGTACCGCGGTCAGTAGCTTGGGGTAATAGGCATGGCCGTAACGCTGGTAGGCATCGGCCCAGGCCCAGTCGAACACGAACTCGCCGTGCGAGTGGGCTTTCAGGTAGGTCGGCGCGAAGGCGACCAGCCGGCCTCCCTCGTACAGTGCCAGATGATGGGGCTGCCAGCCCGATTCCGGGCACACCGATCCGGAGCTTTCAAGGGCCTGCAGAAACCCATGGGAAACGAACGGGTCTCCGTCGTGCTCCAGTCCGTCCCAGTCGGTTGGATCGACGTTGCCGATGTCCGTGACGACGCGGGCGGAAAGCGGTGGCATCGCTCAGGTCATCGGCGGCCGGTACTACGCGGCGGCCGCGTTCGCCGGATGTTCGTCGAGCCAGCGCTCGGCATCCAGCGCGGCCATGCAGCCGAAACCGGCCGAGGTCACGGCCTGGCGGTAAACGTGGTCCGCCACGTCGCCGGCGGCGAACACGCCCGGTACGCTGGTGGCGGTGGCGTAACCGTCGGTGCCGCTGCGCACGCTGATGTAGCCACCGGCCATGTCGAGCTGGCCGTTGAAGATTTCGGTGTTGGGCGAATGTCCGACCGCGATGAACACGCCCTGCAGTTCGAGGTCCTCGGTCTGCTCGCTCTTGACGTTTTTCACCCGCAGACCGGTCACGCCGTTGTCATCGCCCAGGACCTCGTCGACCACGTGGTCCCACAGGATGCGCACGTTGCCGTTTTTTTCACGCTCGAACAGGCGGTCCTGCAGGATTTTTTCCGCCCGCAGTTCGTCCCGCCGGTGCACCAGGGTGACTTCGGATGCGAGGTTGGAAAGGTACAGGGCCTCCTCGACCGCGGTGTTTCCGCCGCCGACCACGGCGACTTTCTGGTTGCGGTAGAAAAAACCGTCACAGGTGGCACAGGCTGAGACGCCGCGTCCTTTGAACGCTTCCTCCGAAGGCAGGCCGAGATACATGGCGCTGGCGCCGGTGGCAATGATCAGCGCGTCGGCGGTGTACACCCCGCTGTCGCCTTCCAGCCGGAACGGGCGCCGGGACAGGTCGGCGGTGTGGATGTGATCGAACACCATGTGGCTGTCGAAGCGTTCCGCGTGCGCCAGCATCCGCTGCATCAGGTCGGGACCCTGCAGTCCTTCGACATCGCCCGGCCAGTTGTCCACGTCGGTGGTGGTGGTCAATTGACCGCCCTGTTCCAGGCCGGTGATGACGGCTGGCTGAAGGTTGGCGCGCGCCGCGTAAATGGCGGCGGTGTAACCGGCGGGTCCCGAACCCAGGATCAACAGCCGGAAGTGCTGGACATCGCTCATGTATAATCGCCCCGATTCTGATGGCTCACAGAAAAACACCCGATAAATACGGCCAGGTACACCTACTTGCGGCAAGCCAGGAAAAAATCAACCCGCGCCCATGCAAACACCGGACGCATGCGCCACCTGCTGGGCGAGAGCTTTTTTATTCTCGCGATTTTGCTGGCGTTTTACCTGGCGGCCTGCCTGGTCACCTACAGTCCGACCGACCCCGGGCCGTTCAATACGATTTCCAGCCATGAAATCCAGAATATCGGACGATTGCTGGGTGCGTGGCTGGCCAATTTCTTCCTGTTCCTGACCGGGTATCTGGCCTACACATTACCGCTGGTCGTGGTCTACGTCGGTTGGTTGGTTTACCGCGGCGCGGACGGTCCCCTGGAACAGAAGGGGCCGCTGGAATGGCTGGCGCGGCTGACCGGTCTGCTGCTGTTCATTCTGTCGGCCACCGGTCTCGCGCACATGCACACCCTGCCACCGGTGGGTTCCATGCCGGCGGGCGGCGGCGGTGTGATCGGCCTGCAGGTGGCCGCGCCGCTGTTGAACAATACCGGTGCGCTCGGTTCGACCCTGTTCCTGCTGGCCATCGTGCTGGCCGGGCTGACCCTGTTCGCCGGCATTTCCTGGTTCCGGGTCATGGACCACACCGGGCGCTACACCCTGATCGCCATTCATTGGCTGGTGGAATCCGTGGCCCGTCTGCGCGACTGGTTCGCCGGCCGCCGCGCCAAGGCCAAGCGCGAGGTCACGCGCAAGGCCGATTCGGTGCGCCAGAAGAACAAGCCGAAACCCCGCATTGAAACCGCCGATCCCCCCAAGGAAGCGGAGCCGAGCAAACGGGCGGCCCGCGAAAAGCAGCGCCCGCTGTTCAAAAATCTGCCCGCGGGACCGCTGCCTCCCTTGGAGTTGCTGGACTCGCCGCCGGATCAGACGCCGGGTTACAGCACCGAGGCGCTGGAAGCCCTGTCGCGCCAGGTGGAACTGAAACTGGCCGATTTCGGGGTGCAGGTGGATGTGGTCGAGGTGCATCCGGGGCCGGTCATCACGCGCTTCGAACTGCAACCGGCGGCCGGGGTCAAATCGGCCCAGATTTCCAACCTGGCCAAGGACCTGGCGCGGGGTTTGAGCGTGATATCGGTGCGCGTGGTGGAAGTGATTCCCGGCAAGTCGACCATCGGCCTGGAAATCCCCAACGCGTCGCGTCAGATCGTCTACCTGTCCGAGATCCTGCAGTCGGAAGCCTACGACCGGGCGTCCTCGCCACTCACCCTGGCGCTGGGCAAGGGCATCAGCGGCCGGCCCATGGTGGCCGATGTGGCGCGCATGCCGCATCTGCTGGTGGCCGGCACCACCGGCTCGGGCAAGTCGGTGGCCCTGAACGCGATGATCCTCAGCCTGTTGTACAAGGGCACCCCGGATCAGGTTCGCCTGATCATGATCGACCCGAAGATGCTGGAACTGTCGGTGTACGAGGGCGTACCGCATCTGCTGGCGCCGGTGGTGACCGACATGAAGGAGGCCGCCAACGCCTTGCGCTGGTGCGTGGCCGAAATGGAGCGGCGCTACCGGCTGATGGCATCGGCCGGGGTGCGCAACCTGGCAGGATTCAACCGCAAGGTGCGCGAAGCCGCGGATTCCGGCAAGCCGATGAAGGATCCGCTGTGGCAGCCCGAACTGCTGGACGAAGGTCAGGAAGCGCCCGATCTGGAGCCCATGCCCTACATCGTCGTGGTCATCGACGAGTTCGCCGACATGATGATGATCGTCGGCAAGAAGATCGAGGAGCTGATCGCCCGGCTGGCGCAGAAAGCCCGCGCCGCCGGCATCCATTTGATCCTGGCCACGCAGCGCCCGTCGGTCGATGTGATCACCGGCCTGATCAAGGCCAATATTCCGGCGCGTATCGCCTTCCAGGTGTCTTCACGGGTCGATTCGCGCACCATCCTGGATCAGATGGGCGCCGAGCAGCTTCTGGGCCACGGCGACATGCTGTATCTGCCGCCCGGTTCGGCGTTGCCGGAGCGTATCCACGGCGCCTTCGTCGACGATCACGAGGTGCACGCGGTGGTCGAGTACCTCAAGCAGCACGGGGAACCCGACTACCTGGACGATGTCCTAGAGGACACGCAGGTGATGGCCGACGGCATGACGGTCGGCGCGACCGGCTTGCCCGAAGCCGCCGGCGGCGAACAGGACGAACTTTACGACCAGGCCGTCGCCTACGTGACGAAGAGCCGGAGGGCGTCGATTTCCAGCGTGCAACGCCAGCTTCGCATCGGTTACAACCGGGCGGCCCGGCTGGTCGAGGAAATGGAGGCGGCCGGTGTGGTGAGTCCTCCGGAGCACAACGGGCAGCGCGAAGTGCTGGCCCCGCCGCCGCCGAAAGATTGAAACCGTTTTCGGCGCGGACCAGGATGAACGCGCGGCCCGTTCGCCGCCGCGTGTAGCCGCTCGCGCAACCCCGTCGACAGCAGGGAGTAAGCCAGTGACCCAGGCAGGCGTTTATCAGCGCACAATCAGCCGGAATCAACCGTCTCCACCCGGCCGGGTCGGGATGGGTGCGCGCTTGCGTGCCGCCCGGACGGTGCTTTTCGTCTGCATGCTGTTGCCCGGTCTTGCACCCGGCCTCGCGATGGCACAGGTGGAAACACCGGGGCGTCAGCAGCTCGAACGCCTGGCGCAGGACCTCGAAACCTTCGAGGCCCGTTTCGAGCAGCAGGTCATCGGCACCGACGGCGCGATCGCGGATGCCAGTGAAGGGCGGTTGTGGCTGGCGCAGCCGCACTTTTTTCGCTGGGAGTACGGCGGCGATTTTCCCGAAGTGGTGGTGGCCGACGGCCGCCACATCTGGATTCACGATGTGGAACTGGAGCAGGTCACCGTGAAACCGCAGTCCACGGCCGCGGCCGATTCTCCGCTCACCCTGCTTACCGACATCGATCGGCTCGACCGCGAATTCGAAGTGCGCGAAGCCGGCGAAATCGACGGTGCCAGTCTGCTGGAACTAAGGCCGGTGTCCGGTGGCGGCGACGTGGCGGATGCCGAGTTCGAGCGGATTCTTCTCGGTCTGCGTGACGACACCCTGGAATTGATGGCCATGGAAGACGCCTTCGGTCTGCGCACCGAGATCCGCTTTCACGACGTGCGCCGCAATCAACCCATCGACCCGGCGCAATTCACGTTCGACCCACCGCCCGACGTCGATGTGATCGGCACTGCAACCCCGCCGTGAAGGTCGGCCTGCTGCAGGTGGCAGCCGTGGCGCTGGGTGGCGCCCTGGGTGCCAGCCTGCGTTACCTGATCGCCATCGCAACCCACCAGTTGCTGGGTTATGGATTTCCGTACGGCACCCTGGTGGTGAACGCGGCCGGTTCAGCCCTGATTGGTTATCTCGTGGTTTTCCTCCCCGATAGCGCGGTGGGGATTCCGCTGCTTCGTCTCCTGCTGATCACCGGCCTGCTGGGCGGTTTCACCACCTTCAGTACCTTCTCCCTGGAAACCCTGGTGTTGGCGCAGAACGGACATTTCCTGCGCGCCGGGCTGAACGTGGCGCTGACCCTCGTCGTTTGCCTGGGCGCGGTGTGGCTGGGTTATCTGCTGGCGCGCGGGCTGCACGGGGCGAATTGAGCCCGCGGGAGCGGGGAAGCGGACACGGCGGCTTCACCGGCGAGTCCGGTCCGGGCGGTAATCCACCGGCGTAACCGGTACAATGCGGCGTTTTCCCGGCCCCTGGCCACTTGACCCAACCTGAGCCGAATCTCAGGCCGAAATCCGGAAACCCGCATGCTCGATCCACAGATCCTCCGTAACGACCCCGAAGGCGTCGCCCGCGCGCTGGCGGCCCGCAACTACGAACTGGACGTGCCCGCCTGGCGTGCGCTGGAAGAACAGCGCAAGGATCTCCAGGTGCGCATGCAGGACCTGCAGAACCGCAAGAACCAGAGCGCCAAGTCCATCGGCAAGGCCAAGTCGCAGGGCGAGGACATCCAGCCCCTGCTGGATGCCGTCAAGCAATTGGGCGACGAACTGGAGCAGGTCGAAACCGAGTTCGCGACCGTGCGCGAGCGGCAGTCCGCCTGGGCCCTGGAGATGCCGAACCTGGCATTGCCCGAGGTGCCGGTTGGCACCAGCGAGGATGACAATGCCGAGGTACGCCGCTGGGGCGAGCCGCGTGAGTTCGAGTACGAACCGCGCGACCATGTCGCCCTGGGTGACGCCGGTGGCCTGATGGACGCCGAGGCGGCGGCCCGCCTGGCCGGAGCGCGCTTCACGGTGTTGCGCGGGGCCCTGTCGCGGCTACACCGGGCGCTGGCCCAGTTCATGCTGGACACCCACACCACCGAGCACGGCTACACCGAGGTCTATCTGCCGTACCTGGTCAACGCCGAGGCGATGACCGGTACCGGCCAGTTGCCCAAGTTCGGTGACGACGCCTTCGCCACCACCGACGAGCCGCCGCGCTACCTGGTGCCGACCGCCGAAGTGCCGATGACCAACCTGGCGGGCGAGCAGATCTTCGATGCCGCCGAGTTGCCGTTGCGCATGACCTCGCAGACGCCTTGCTTCCGCCGCGAGGCCGGTTCCTACGGCAAGGACACCCGCGGCATGATTCGCCAGCACCAGTTCGAAAAAGTGGAACTGGTGCAGATCACGCATCCGCAGCATTCATCCGAGGCCCTGGAGGAATTGACCGGTCACGCCGAGGTTATCCTGCAGCGCCTGGAATTGCCTTATCGCGTGATGCTGCTGTGCACCGGCGACATGGGGTTCGCGGCGGCCAAGACCTACGATCTGGAGGTGTGGCTGCCGGGACAGAACGCGTACCGGGAAATCTCATCGTGCAGCGTGTGCACCGATTTCCAGTCGCGCCGCATGCTGGCCCGCTTCCGCAATCCGGATACCGGCAAGCCGGAACTGGCACACACCCTGAACGGATCCGGCCTGGCCGTGGGGCGCACCCTGATCGCGGTGATGGAGAACTACCAGCAGCGCGACGGTTCGATCACCGTTCCCGAGGTCTTGCGCCCCTACATGGGTGGACTGGAAACGATTCCGGGCCCGGCATAGGGCGCTCGACAGGACGCGCTGTCGATAAGCGTTTCCGCCGGCGTGGTCCGTCCGCCTCGCGGGTCTGCCCGGTTCACCGTGGCGATGCCGTCCGCACCATGAAAAAGGCCCGCTGATCGCGGGCCTTTTCCGTTTACTGCATGGTGTTGCGGACGATCAGTCTTCGCCGAACCCGAAGCCCAGCAGGGCGAGCAGGTTGTTGAACAGCACGAAGATGTCGGCCAGCAGGCCGGTGGCTGCGAGGATGTAATTGGTTTCGCCGCCACGCACGATCATCTGCGTCTGCCAGATGATCCAGCCACAGGCCAGCAGAATGACCATGGTGGAGAGCGCCAGCGAGAGCGCCGGAATCTGCAGGAAGAAATTCAGGATGATGGCGCCCAGAATCGCCAGGGTGCCGACACCCAGAAACGCGAACCAGCCACTGAAGTCGCGCTTGGTGGTCATCGCATAGGCCGACAGGGCCAGGAAAATGCCGGCGGTCAGGCCGAACGAGGCCGCGACCAGTTCACCGCCATTGCGGTACTGGTACAGAATGGCATCCACGTTCCCGCCCGTGAACACGCCGAGGAAACCGGCGAAACCGAATGCGACCACCAGGCCCCAGGCGCTGTTGCGTGTGGCGCCGATGGCGAACGAAAACGCGAAGATACCAATGATGAACGGCAGGAAGCCCAGCCGGATGTGCGCCGCCTGCGCGGCGTAGGCGGTGATGCCGCCGAACACGAACAGCATCGCGAGCAGGGCGTACGTATTGCGCAGTACGCGATTGACCGTCAGTGTCGGGACGGCGGTCGTTGCGGATGCACGGTACATGGGTGTGTTCATCGGTGTTTCACGCTCCTGTAATGATATGTGCTACTGATGATACCCGAAAAAAATTACGGGTAACATGAATTTGGGGTCGCCCGGCCGGCGATCAAGGGGCCCACGATGGACGTACCGGCAGGGCGCCGCACGTGCCAGATGTCAGGTACCGGCGGCGGAATGCGCGAAACCCGCGCAAGCCGCATTCAGATTCGTTGCCAGGGCTGGAGCAGGGCAGGGGTTTGGGGTATCCTGCGCGCCTCGATTCACGCACGCGCACCCGCAGGCACGATCAAAACGGAGGGGTGGCAGAGCGGTTGAATGCACTGGTCTTGAAAACCAGCAAGGGTGAAAGCCCTTCGTGGGTTCGACCAATTCGCCGGGAGCGAATTGGAACGCTGCCGCAACGCGGCGGCGGCCCCGCAGGGGCGGAGGGCAGGATGCCCGGAGTAATCCCACCCGAGAATTCCGTGACACGGGTAGAGCGATGAATAGCATCGCGAAAGGTTGGAAACAGCGGAGGGGTGGCAGAGCGGTTGAATGCACTGGTCTTGAAAACCAGCAAGGGTGAAAGCCCTTCGTGGGTTCGAATCCCACCCCCTCCGCCAATATGCCTTGTAAGCTAATGAATAAAAAGAAGTAATTTAGTATTGTTTTGTTGTTCCCTATATTAACCCCATCACACGCAAAGGTTGAGAAAATTTCGGGTTATCTGACAAATTGACAACGGTAGAAAATAGTAACCATAATGGTTAACCATACTCGCGAACCGGTATATGACCTAGCGGAGATTCGGAGGCTGGCAGTCTTGGAATCCGCTAATTTCCGGGGCCGGAGGGCGTATGAACGTTGTCAGCGGGAACTCGGTCTTACGCTACATGAAGTGTGTGAACATATTGCCTGTCTTTGTCCCATGGACTACGAAAAGACACATCATTATGGCAAGCAACAAGCCCCCGATGACTCTTACTTGATTCAATTGCGAGATTCACTAGGAAGGCACATCCGTGCCTACATCAAGGTGCGGATATCCGGAGATGGTCTTTGGCTAGATATAGGCTCGTTCCACGGGAGTTATGATGGGTAAGAACACAGAATTGAATTGCAAGTGTCCAGAGTGCGGTCAGTCGACTTTAGTAGCGGATACCTTTGACTCGTCGGTTGAAGTAAATGGGGTTGAATACCCCGTTCGGGGTTTGGAGTTCTCAAACTGCACAAATTGCGGTGCAGATCCTGTTCTGCGCGACCAGGCGCGAAGGAACGACGGCAAATTTTCTGATGTGCGTCGTGCAGCGCAAGGGCTACTCACGTCTCAAGAAATCGCCGCCGTTCGAACTGGTCTCGGCTTGAATCAGCGAGAGTGTTCTTTGCTCTTTGGTGGGGGTAAAAATTCATTTCATAAGTACGAGTCCGGTGCTGTTTGCCAGAGCTTGGCAATGGATATTTTGCTTCGGGTTGTGGCAAGTATTCCAGACGCATTTCGGTTCATTGTGCAGCAACGTGGCATGACTGAGTTGGTACGACAAGAACTAATTTCTCGTCAAAAGAACGTTTGGACTCTCGGTCTTCCGAATGAGAGCATCAAATATCGCGCGAGAGTCGCCAGCTACGGCTTTGGCGTTAGCGAAGACCCTGGCGCTTACTTCGTAATGTCGGCCAATGAATGTGTGATAAGTAATCGAGCCCCTTCTTTTGGCATTGTGCGGAAGACTAAGCCTGAACGAGAGGCTATTCCTGAGGCAATGGACGATCCCGCTGAGATTGCCAGTACTTATCACTAGAGCGAAAAGGTCAAGTGCTAAAACTAAAGTGGTTTGTGATTTGTCGACGGGTAACTACCGACCAGCCAACTGGGCTGTTCAGTCTTTTGGACTGTGTTGAAGGAATGCGCCTGGGGATAACGCTGGATAAAGCAAAGGAAAGTGGATTTCCTCTTGCTGTACAAGCAGATGTTTCCCTTGCTATGAACTGGAAACGTGAGCTAACGGATGATCCAAAATTCACTTTTCGCTTGACTTGCAGAATGCCTTCCGGCGAACTGTTTTTCCAGGAGGAGCTAGAGGGGGAGTTCGACCTTGCCGACCAGCATTCGGTAACACACAAGACCGTTGTCAAAATGTCGGCCGTCCAAGTGGATGCACCAGGTGAATTGACTTTTGAAGTAGACGTCAAGGAAGGCGACGAATGGAAACTCTATGGGTGTCAAACGTTGGCTGTATGGTTTAAGGATTCATGAGAACTAATTACTCAGATTCGTTCCAGGAAACTGAGTCAATTTCTAGTTCAACGAAGTTAAGCGCAATGTCGAAGTCTGGGTGGCGGATTTCGCAATAGTCTCCTGAAGCGCCTTGCGGATAAGCGATGCTGTAACCGTCGGGCTGTCGATATGCATATACTTTTTTTCCGTCAAATCTCGAACCAGTCTTGATTACGGGGATGTTGGGAAGGAGGATAAGTTTTCGCTTAATCGGTTCAATTGGCGGGTTGGTCATAGACTTCGAAATCCATCTGAAAATACTCCAGGGGCTAAAGAACTGTTTGTCGTCTGCTGCTCGAATTAAGTCCTGTGAGGCCGACTTCTTGTCGCAATACAAAGTGACAAATATCCCATGATCTACCAACGCGTCTACGATGGGGTAGAAATCCAAATCCCCTGAAAGCAGGGTCGCGTGCGTCATGTTCTTGCGGATCGCGTGACTGAACATGTCAACCGCCATTTTTACGTCAATGCCTTTTTGCCGAATCCTGCTGTCGCGACCCCGCAGTTGACCCGTGAACAAATGAACCCCTTTGGTGGATGCAATTTTCTGAAACTTTTCAAGCTGGATTTGAACATCCTCCTGGAAGGCGGCTTTGCTTTGGTTGCTTTTCTTTTGAACTGGGCAATCGTAATAAAAGCACCTTTCGTGGCCACCAATTATCCTTCTGTAATCAATCTCAATAGCTTTGCCTTGGTAGAAACGATCGGCGTAAGAGGCTAGTACTTTATCTAAGTATGCTCCGTCTACGAACAAATAATGACCTTCAAATTCTTTCACAAGATTCCCCGGATGAATTTAAATTGTTGCCCAATTCTAGTTTCTGGTACACGAAGTTGGAAATTACGTGCCCGAACCTGAGGTTCGATAATAGGAAATTCGGGTTAGGCTCAATAGCTAACGGCGGGTCGCGAGTGGGGCGTCTAATCTCAGTTTGGGGCGAGAGTGGGGATGAGGGCTCAGTCAAAGTACTCGATGGCGTTATGCTGACTTACTTTGCGTAAGTCTTGATGTCTAGCTCTGTAAGTTTTTGGTCGAAATTTGTAGTCTTTGCTCGCTGCAAACATCAAAAATCTGCAATGCTCGCTGAAACCGGATCGACCCGCGGCGAACAGAATGGCTAAGGCCGCTCGGAGTGAGTGAAACAGCGTACCGTGCCTGCAGCTCCAAACAGATATCGTCGAGAGAGAGCCCAGACCGCTTTATCGCCTTGAGCAATGCGAACACCAAATCATCGGAGTCTGAGGGGTTTAGGTAGATCATACGGAAATTCTATCGCGAATCCGGTAAGCACTCCTGCCATTTTGATCTAGTATTTGCGTATGACACTGAAAACCTACTCAGTGCAGCAAGCCGCCAAGGTGTGCCGTTGCCACCCCGGATCCATCTACGATGCAATTCGATCGGGCAAGCTTCGCGCTCGAAAGGTGGGGCGTGCATGGGTCATTCTGGAGCGGAATTTGACCGCATTCCTCGATGCTCCGGACCCGAGCATATCTCCGGCGCCGGATCGGCACCCCCGGATTTCCTCATTGAAAAGCGCGGATCTCATTGACCCGCGTGAGCTGCTCGAAGAGATCAAGCGTGAGCGACGCTCCAAAAGCCGCTGACTCAGATCGAGTAGGCCGACGGGGCCCCGATTGGGTGTTGGCCGAGAAATTTGCCGAGCTGACGGGGCACTCAGTGAACTCCGTAAAGATCAAGCGGGCCCGGGGAATCTGGCCGGACGGCACCGTGACGAAGGTCCAGGGCGGGAGGCTATATGTCAGCCTGGGGGCGTTTGATCATTGGGTTGAAACTGGCGAAATCAGAAAGCCTTGATTGCTATAAGCCGCGGCATCCGTGTTCTCGCTGCGTGAGGACCTGTAGCAGCGCGTTTCGATCGTCGGACTATGGACCGGGTTGGAATGACGCCCCGGAAGGCCACAGCCCTCCGGGGCTCCTCGTTTGCGGCGCTATTCCCTGTAGTTACCGTTCCGCACGTACTCATTCAGGTAGGTGTTCATGCACACCAGAACGCCGCTAACGTCGCTGCGCAGCTCGCGCATGAGTCGCACTCCTTCTGGTTCGTCCTGAATCCGCACTTCAACCGATTTGGGGGGTTGTTCCGCGCAGATTTCCTGAAAAGCCATCTGTGCTTGCGCGATCAGTTCACGGGTCGCGCCTATGGTGCCGGAAAGGGCCTGCGGAGTAAGCTCGGCCAGGTTGTCGTGACCGTCGATGGAGTAGAGGATTGAAATAGCCTGATCGAGGCGGGCTTCGAGGGTGTCGTATGCGTCATTCATAGTCATTTCTCCCGGTCAGCGGCCGCCCCGGGGTGGGGTGGCCTGGAGGTTGGAACCTGATAAGGACAGGCCCCGGGCGTTACCGATACCGGGCCTCCAGACCATCGAGGTCCGGGCACGAAAAAGCCGCCAATAACGGTGGCGGTTTTTATGCCCGCCTTATGAGGTTTCCACGCCTCACGACTCAGAATACTCCCGCGGCTGGTGGTGTTCAACTCTACGAGTGCCGCTGACCGAATACGCGTCGCACCTGGGGGACCTTTAGTCCAAAGTCGAGATCCGGCACCACTCGCAGCTTCTGATAATTCCGAATCGCCCGCTGGAGCAACCTGTAAGCTTCCCAATCAATATCCACCGACAATGGCTTGCCCTTGTCGTAATGCTTGCAACCATTTCGAGCGGTGTTAAGGAGTTTCGCAAATTCACTCTCGTCGGGTTCGGGGGGTTCTGGAAACAACTCTGGGTTTCCATACGCATCTCGGTACAATTCGCATAGATTTTCGATTGACTCTGCAAGCGCGTGTTTCTCGCCATGGTCGTTTAGGAATTTTCCGAGAATCTCTTCTGCTGCGCCAGCCAACGTAATGACTGACAGTAGGTGCTGCCCCTCCAAATACAGATCGACGGCGTGATAAAGCTGGCGTTCGGCTACGGCTAACTTCGGATACTCTTCAATCTTCATAGCACAATGGTCTCGGGAATCAGTCCTCCCGCATTATCGCGCGTGCTCCGCACTTAGAGCGAACTGGTTCTGTTAGATCAGCGTGATATTCGTGACGGTGACGGTTTGGTCGATGCCTTCCGGCTCGTAGGTGTATTCGACGAGGTCGATGGCGAGGGTGATGTCGGTGACGGTGACCGTCTGGTCGATGCCCTCGGTGATGTCGTATTCGTTCAGCAGGGTCCGCAGGGTGATGTCCGGCACGGTGACCGTCTGCTCGATGCCCTCGGTCGGGACGGTGTGTTCAACCAGAGGCGCCGCGATCGAAATGCTGGTGACCGTGACCGTCTGGTCAATGCCCTCAATCGGGACGTTGAACTCGCGATCGTTGAGGTCGTCGACGCTAAACGTGATGCCATCGACCGCCTCGACCGGGTACGGCCGGGATGTGATCGTGTAGTCCTTCGACCCGTTGACCTCGAACGCGAATTGCGGGATGGATCCACCGAAATCGGTCAGGTCTTTGTTGTTAAATACGATGTAGGCCAGGCCGCGATATGCCGGGGTCTCGTCGGTACCCCAGTGCGATTCCAGTTCGGTGTCCGGCAGTTGCGACTCGTCGCCGGTGTAGATCGTGATCCCCTCGGCGTAGGCGGCGGTTTCCTCGGCCGAGATGGCCGGGGTGTCGCGCACGTCGTAAACGAGTTTGTTGTTCTCCCAGATGCGGGTGACTTCGTGTATGGAGCCATAGGGGCCCTGCCCGATGCCGATGGCGAAGGTGCGGAACCGGCGCTGCGATTCGACCTCCGTCCCGCCGCCCTTGCCGACCCGCTCCGTCTCGGTGACTATTTCCTCGGGGTTCTTCTGGATGATGTTGCCGTGGCCGTACTGCAGGCCCCAGAACAGGGTGATCGGCACACCATCGCGCGAGGTCTGGATCGGCGCATCATTCAGGCCCGGCGCTTTGATCGTGACCGGGTCGACATATGAGCCGACGCCGTAGCCGATGTTGAATCCGACCAGGGCGCCCTGCGGATTGCCGCCGCTGGCGACAAACCCGATCGCGGCACCGGTAACGGCTAGTGCTTCCCTCGCCAAGAGCTTTCCTCCTGTTTCAGATTCCGTACTTCAGCACGTTTCCAACCCGGGGGGCGAGTTCCGACGTGGCTGTCTTTACGTCGCGCGAGTGGGGAACGAAATTGAGTCTGACTGTTTCGTTGACCATCTTGTCCTCCGTCACAGGCGATACTGAATCCGCTGAATTACGGGGTTCTCAGCGATGTCTTCCCAAGAAGCCGGCCGGGGTTGCGTGGCGCCGAACACCGCCAGAGCCACTGCCAGCACCAGGTCGTCGTGCGCGCCCTCCCGGGCGTTGAATATCGCGTTGCCGGCGCTGGTGAAGTTCACCCGAAAATCCTTCATCTCTCGGAGCAGAACTGGCGCATCCTTGATCCCGGCCGCGATCCTGAGCTTCTCGGAGTGCAGCAGGGCCTGGAGCTTCGACATCAGGATCTGCTTGGGCACCGACCAGCCGTGACGCTGCTTGTGCACCTGATTGCCGGCTGTGATCGCGACACCCTTTAGCCGCGGTACTCGCGCCTTCTTAAAGAGATCGAAGACCGGCCGGCCAACGCCGGTGTAGTCAATCAGTGTCAGCGGCTCTCGCAGTGGCGGGCGGGCCAGTAGCGCCCTCACGTGCTCCACCTGCGCGGGATAGGTCATCTCCAGCGGCAGGCGCTCCAGGTGTCGGACCAGCAGGGGCGATTCGTACTGCCGCGCGCGGTATTCCAGCGGCCGGACATTGTGGCCCCAGGCATTCGGCGGAACTTCCGCGTACTTCTCCTCCAGTACACAAACCGCGGTCGGGTCGTGCGCTTGGCCCAGGTCGACGCCGACATACCAGCGCGAGCGGATCCACAGGCCGTCTTGCAGTTCCGAGGGCTTCGGCGTTTCCAGAGTTTCCGGAGTCACCATATCGGCTCCAGGTCCGGGTCAATGGCAGCCTCAATCAGGGCCGAGCTGAAGAACTGCTCGTCGGTGTCGACGAACTCGACCAGGTATTCCTGCCGAAAAGCCCAATCACCCACCGATTCCCGTTCTGCCTTCAACCACTCGGCGTCAATACGCGGACAGTCGTGTGCGCTGATCTTGGTGCGCTGCCAGTAGTCGCCTCCGTGCTCCCAAGCCTCGTAGAACCAACCCCGGCGGCCGTAGGGTGTCGTCAGGGCGATCAGGCGCCCCCTGCTGACCGCCAGCATGGGCGTGATGCTGTGATAGAGCGCATCCTCGACCCGGGCCGCCTCGTCGACCAGGACCAGTTTCGGGGCGCTGTAGCCGCGAATGGTGGCCTCGGTACCGGGAAGCGCGACGATCCGCGAACCGTTCGCCAGCTCCATGCTGCGCGCCGATTCCTGAACAATGCGGGGCACGTCATCGAGGGCGAGGTAAATGTCCTTCGCCTTGCGGAACAATTCGCCGGACTGGCGCTGAGCGGGGGCGATCATCAGGATCAGGCCGGGGTCGAAGATGGCCGTCTCGACCGCCTTGCTCGCCACCGTCGTGCTCTTGCCGGACTGGCGGGAGCATAGGAGCAGATGCCGGGGTTCCTCGGACACCAGTAGCTGCGTCTGCCAGGGGTCGGGGTCGAGCCCGGCGTCGTGCATGACCCAGCCGGGGCGGAGTGCTCGGGACAGGTCGCGGGCGAGGTTCATCAGATCACCTCGACGTCGAACGGATAGAGCGACTCGACTTGGCGGCGCTTCAGCTTGAAGGTCTCGGTCTCCACGCCCTTGGTATCGACCACGTGCACCGTCCCGTCCGCGTGGAACTCGAGGAAGTCGACCACGAGCTTCGTGCTGCCGGGTAGATGGATCGGCACCTGGCGCAGGAAACAGAGCACCTCGCCGGCGTCCTGGCGGAGTTTCAACTGCTGGTAGTAGCGGGCCTCCTTTTGGAAATCGAACCGAATGCCGTCGACCACGGTAGCGCGGGCGTTGTACTTGTGACCGGATCGTGCCGTGAACCGGTGCCGGAGCGTCACGCCGCATGCTCCAGGGCTGGACGGTCTACCTGCTCGATCTGCTGGAGCACCTCCAGGACCGCGTCACGCGCTGCAGGGAAGGGTTTTAAGGCCTGGACCAGCCCAACCCTCAACTGGTGATATTCAGGCGCTGCAATCAACGTGAGATTGTTCACGGTGCTACCGGTCTTGAGGTCGCCCAGCAGCTTGCCGGTGATCTCCAGATTCTTGTGCAAGGGCGCCGCGACCTTCGCGACGTCGCCCGGGTTGCCGATTTCCTCTGCCTTGTCCAGGGCGCGATAGAGCCGGCCGCGGACGGCGACCAGGTGCTGCAGTAAGCCTTCCGATTCCGTGATACGGAGCTGCTCCAAGTCTATCGGTTCATCACTGCCGGTGGTCTTCAACCGGGCCAGCAGCTCCGCGTCCATGTGGTTTTTGCGGTGTGAGCACAGTGCATTCGGGCTGATCCCGAATCGCTTGGAGAGGATCCGAAGCGGCACGTGATTGGCAAGACCAAGCTCGAGCTCGGCCCGCTGTGCGTGCTCGCAACTCAGGCAGGCAGGGCCGCGTTTCATCGGCCCACCCGAATAGAAAACCCGGGCGCATGTCCCGGGAATAGCGGGGCTGAGGTAGCCGAGTATTTCATGCGGCGCGGCTCTCCACCGGCGTGGTCTTCGCGTCGTCGACCGCCCGCTGCAGGGTGCGCTCGATGGTAGCCAGAAGGCCGTCCATCTCCGCGATCCGCTCGCGGCGCTGCGTCTCGGTCGGTGCCAGTCTCTTATGCAGCTGCTCGCGGGCCTTCTCCAGAAACTCTGCATCCAGGCCAGTGAGGTATGTCGGGCCATCCAGCAGCGAGCGGATCGTCAGTACGTCCGTTTCGTCCATGCGCTTCATAGCATCCAGGACGTGCTGCATTCGCTTCGAGGATTCCAGTGCTTTGAAGTGGGCGCGGATCTCGACGCCGATCGCCTTCTGGTCGGGGGTGAGGTCGGGCATGGCCTTGATGTCAGAGACCAGGGACTCGGACCGCTCGCTGAGGCGCTTCCTGGCCTCGTGGATGGTCTCCAGGGCGGGCTCGCCATAGTGGACGGTCGACTTCACAATCTGCTTCGTTTTGCCTAGTTCGCTGACGTCGGCATTCTGGCGGGTGCGCTCGACGGATGCGTGCAGCTCGTTGGCGGCCTCGATCGAACGGTCGATGGCGCGCACCGCGTTGTCGATCTCGGACTCGCCGTCACGGGGTTCGATTGCTCGCGCGCGCAGCATGGTGAATGTTGAACTCAGGACTTGCGGGTTAACCATGGTCATGGTCTTTGGCCTCCGGTGCCGTGGTGAAATTCACTGCGCTCCCTTACTGCCCGCTCATGCGGGAAATCATGTGCTGCATGATAACAGTTGGGGACAACGTAGGGAACAAAATCTTTCGTATAACATAACTATTTGTTTTAACGATATTCTTTACGGATACAAGCTCAATCGAACTCACTCGCTTTATCGCAGAAAACCCGGTAACACATTGAAATTACGTCTCTTTTTCATGCGCCAATCGTTTCGTCTCATCTGTCCCCAGAAGCCCCTGAAAACCAGTCTCCAGAAATAGCCATTTCGGACACGATTTCGGACGGCGACCGAAAACGTCCGAACGGGTCCCTAAGGGGACCCCGTTTCGGACGCTGTTTCGGACGGTTCGCCCCCGAAGCAGTTCGGACGGTGTTCGGACGGTGATTCGGACGCACTTCGGACGGTTATTCGGTGACGTAGACATGCCCGCCCTCCATTCTGATCTTGCCCAAGCTCTGCAGGCCGTTGCTGGCCTCGGTCCAGCGTCGGCGGTCGAGGCCAGCGGCAGAGCACTTCTGCCGCCATTCCGCAATACTCACGCGCACCGGTTCACCGGCTCCAGCTTTTTCGAGCGCCAGGTCGTTGAGGTCCAGCACGATCTCGAGGGCGGTTTGCTGATTCTTGCCCAGGGGTCTGGTGAGGGCCGCGCTCACTGGGCCGTCCAGTGGCTCCAAGACGGGCGCAGTTATCGGGTTGCCGTAGTGGTCGTGCCCGGGAACCTCGATGCCCTTCAGGCGCATCAGTTCATCTCGCGGTTCGGTATGGTCCTTCATCTTTGTGCAGTGCAGCGTCACCAGCCCGCCGGGGTCCTTCTTGATGTGGTATTCGGTATCGACGCCGGCGAACAGCGCGCTCGATCCCCGGCCTCGGTCTCCAGCGGCGTGGCCGGTGTGATGAACGATCAGTACGCAGGCCTGGAAGGCATCGCGCAGGTAATAGTCGACGTGGTCGATGAATCGCTGCATGTCCTCAGTGCTGTTCTCGTTCGCCCCGAAATTACGCGCCAGCGTGTCAACGACGATTAAGCCGGGCGAGTCGTCGAAGGTTTCCACGATCGCCTTGTGCACCTCGTAGGCCTGCATCTCGACAGTCAGGTGTGCCGCCTGGGTGCTGATCGCGAAGGGTGCGCCCGTGAGCGGAATGTCGTTGAAGGCCTGCCAGGCCTGCAGCCGGCGGGCGATGCCATTCCGGCCTTCGCCGCACACGTAGACCGCGGGGCTCTGTTTTACCGGGTGGCCATGCCAGGCGGTGCCGGTGGCCATACGACAGCACCAGTCGATCGCATGGGCGCTCTTGCCGTGGGCCGGCGGGCCAATGCACGTCGCGGTTGTGACACGCTCCAGGAAGCCGGGAATCAGCCAATCAGGGGGTGGGACGTCCTGCAGAATCGTGTCGACGCGGACCAGGCCGAAACGGTGCTTGCTGTCGTCTGCCGCATCCGAATCCGCGACCGGCATTTCACGCGGCGCGCTGGTCACGGGCCCACCTTTGAATGTTCTGTAGTTGCTTCGCGTGACGCTCGATCAGCTCGACGTTCTCGGGCTCGTGCGCCATGTCGTCATCGAAAATGACCGCCCAAGCCATGAGTTGCAGGTCGATGCTGATTTCCTCGAGTGCCTTTGCGGCATTGAGGATTGGTGTAGAATTGAGCCGCGAGCCCGTCCAGTTCGCATTTCCAGGCCCTCGAGCATTTCCAATGTTCGGGGGCCTTCGTATTTCAGGTGCCCTCATCGTCTGGTTCCTTCCGTGGGTTCAGGTCGCTGAAGAATCGGTCAGTCTTGCCTTGTTCGAGGAAGACCTGGAAGACCTGCTGCCGGGCTCGTTGAACGAGTCGGAGCGCGTGCTTTTCGATGTGCCGGCTGGCGCCCAGGCATTCGCCGATCGAGAGCTCACGAATCGGCACGCGTTTTCGTTTGCCACCGCGAGTGGCGTAGTAGACAACCTGCACATCGACCGGCACTTCGGTGAGGTTGCGCTCGATCGCATCGACGTCGTCCTGGAACGGCGCGGCCAAATCATTGCGAATCAAGTCCGTGAACGCCTCAGCCATTGGCCGGCCCGTAAAGATGCATCAGCATGCGCTTCAGTTCGTCGACGTCCTTCCAGGGGCGCGCAGGGGGCTTCGGTTTGCCTTCTCGCGGAATGAAGCCGACCGTGCCTCGGTGGTCGTCGCGGACGATCTTGCCGACGGGCTCGCCGTCGACGAAGTACGTCTCGGAGATCTTCACTGTGAAGCGTGCTCGATGAGCTCGGCTGCGAATTTCTGCAACTCGCCCTCGGGCAGCAATGTGCGCGTGCCGAGCTTCACCGGCCGCAACTTTCCGGCCTGGATCAGCTCGTAGACTTTCGTTCTACCGACTCCCAGCCGGCGCGCGGCGTCCGGGATGCTCGAAAAAAGCGGTTGGGCAGTCTCTGGCATTTCGTCGCTCCGTTCCCGCAGCGGTACGTGCGGTTACGGGCGCAGGTTAGGAAACGCGGGGTGACTCTAGTAGGAAAAATTCGACGCGAAATTTTCGGACGCTATTCTTCCAAAGCTTCGGGCAGGCGTTCGGCAATCTCACGCCAAGCGCTTTGATGGTTAGGGATGTTCTGCAGCCAAGCGGGTTTGTACTCGCGTTCGTAGCGTTGGCGCATACGGCTGCCGAAATTTTTCTCGAGGGTTGAAGGTTTGTAATAGCCGTGTGTCAGCCCTGCCACCTTTCGCGCGGCCGTACCCACATCGAGGCCCGCGTGGTGGAGGTTGGCTATCAGCAGCAGCGCCCATGAGTGCACGCGCTCTTTGCGCACCTTGCGGGCGGTACCAGCCGTTTCTCCGGTCAACCGGAGGTTGGCCGCTCTGGCCAGTTCGGCTTGCACGGCGGGTGTTATGGGCGCCCCGGCTTGGCTGCAGACTAGAACCGCCGTGTCGATGTGGTGTGGGTTTCGAGATTTACGCCAGGCGATCACTTCGGCCGCAACTTCCAGAAACGTCTCGGGCCAGCAGTAGGGCCGCAGCTCGTCGCATATAGAATCGAACAGGTCGCCGGTGTCTTGGTCCGGTTTCATGCCTTTGCCCCTTTACGGATCGCGGTAACATTGTCAGTTGCTGCTGGCGCGGCCGCACAGTACCCGGCCCACGCGTTCATCAGCTTCACGCGCTTCGGGAATACTGAGGACCGCTGATAGGCTTCCTCCACCTTATCTTTCAGCCGATGCGCGAGAGCGTGCTCGATCACTTCCCGCGGGAAGGCGGTTTGCTCGGCTGCCCATACCCGAAACGTGCTGCGGAAACCGTGCTGGGTGATGCCGGGGCGCAGATTCTTCAGCACCTTCATGCCGGCCGCCGTGGTCATGCCCTTTTTCAGCGTCGGGCCGGGAAACACAAAGTCACAGGCCTGCGGCATGGCCTTGAGGATTGCAACGGCGCGCGGCGACAGCGGCACTACGTGCTCCTTATGCGCCTTCATTCGCTCGGCGGGAATGGTCCAGGTCTTCGCCTGCAAGTCGATTTCATCCCATGCGGCGCCCACGGTCTCGCCGGGTCGCGTGGCGGTTAGAATCTGGAACTCTAGAGCGCGGGCAGCCTGCGTGTCAGTGGCGCGCAGTTCCTGGATGAATGCGCCGATTTCGGCGTAGGGCAGAGCGGAGTGATGCTGTACCTTTTTCACCTTCGACGGGTCTGGCAGCATCGTCTTCAGGTGGCCGCGCCAGCGGGCGGGGTTCTCACCCTCGCGGTATTTCCTCGCTGTTGCCCAATCGAGCACGGCCTCGATGCGTTGGCGCACTCGCGTCGCGGTTTCGGTCTTCTTCTGCCAGATGGGCTCCAGGCACTGCAGCACGAGCCCGGTGTCGATCTCGGTGACCGGCAGCGGTTTCAGCACTGCCGCGTATTTGTCGAGCGTCGCCGGCCACTGTGCGGCGTGCTTCGGGTTCTTCCATTCGGCCCGCTTCGCCTCGATGCACTTCTCCGCGCACTCGCCGAAGGTCAGGCGCCGGGCGTGGGCTAATTTCGCGTCCTGCAGCCTCCTGCGGCGTTCCTCGATGGGGTCCAGACCGTCCCGCACGATGCGCCGGGCTTCGCCGGCCTTGTCGCGTGCCTCGGCCAGCGTCACGTCGCGTTTTCCATAAGGCCCCAGGCCCATGTCGCGCAGCTTGCCGGTCACGCGGTCGCGCCAGCGGAATACCCAGGTCTTGCGGCCGTCAGTCTTCACCAGCAGGTACAGGCCACCGCCGTCGGCGTGCCTGCCCGGTTTCGTCATCTTCTCGACCGTGGTAGCGTTGAGTTTTTCGCGCATGATTTGGCCTCCGCGGGGAACAGGCCCGGGTGTGATCCCGGCGCCTCCGTCAAACTCGAAACGGGGGTATGTTCCCGCCTCTGTTCCCTACACCATGCGCCGAACGGGGGCGAATGTCAACGGATGGAAGCGACTACATGCGGATTATGAAAGCTTGCAGTAGTAAGGGTTTCGGGCAATGCTGCGAACGGAAGCGAACGGCCAGGAATGCCGCCAAGTTAGACACCCCCTCCGCCACTTCGGTCTCCAATCCCTTTAACGCCGGACCTTCCACCTTCGCACCCCACGTAGGAATTCCCCCCAACTTCCCCATATCCGTCGACGCCGCCGGGACCAGCCCGTATAGTGAAAGCGGGTCAAACATAGGGTGCGATTCTTTTTAAGGGGGAGAATCAATGATCCGTTTACTGATCGTGGACGACCACGAACTGGTACGCGAGGGGCTGCGTCAGATTCTGGTCCGCTATCCATCCATCGAACTGGTCGGTGAAGCCGCCAACGGCGAAACCGCCATCCGTCTCAATCGTCTTCTCAAGCCCGATGTGGCACTGGTCGACATCTGCATGCCCGGCCTGTCGGGCCTGGAACTCACCACGCGCCTGAAACAGGCCAGGCCGACTCTGGCGGTGCTGGTTCTCAGCGTGCATGAAGCCGCGCCCATTCCCGGGCGGGTCATGGAAGCCGGTGCCTCCGGTTACCTGAGCAAAGGCTGTCCCGTGACCGAGATTGTGCAAGCCATTCGCACGGTGAGCCGGGGTGGCCGTCACGTGGGTTCCGCTGTAGCGCAGAAAATGGCGCTGGACCGGTTGCCGGGCAAGGAGGTTTCGCCCTTCGAGGCGTTGTCGGCGCGTGAACTGGAAGTGTTGATGATGTTGGCGGACGGTCAGCGCATTTCCGAGGTGGCCGAAGCCATGCACCTGAGTCCCAAGACCATCGCCACGTACAAATACCGTATTTTCGACAAACTCGATACGCGCAATGACGTGGAGATGACACGCATGGCGGTACGTTACGGAATCGTGACACCCGCCTGAACGACGACAGCCCGGCCGGGAGCCGGCCGGGCTGTGTATCGATGTCCCTTCCCGCAGTAGCGCGGAATGGGTTCAGCTGCTCTCGTTCTGAGCCGGTGCCGTGGGCTTGTCGGCGGCCTTGGATGTGGATTGGCTGCCGCTGTCCGCGGGTTTCAGGGTGTAGATACCCTTGGCGTCGGGAACCGCCTTTTTCTGCAGCGCGGAATCGGGGCGACTCGCGGAAGTACGCGGCGTTTCGGGTCCGGACGGTTTCGGCTGGGCTCGGGCTGAGGGCGCAGGTTCAGGCGAACCGTTGCGCGCCCCGCTTTCGGAGGCCTGCTTCGCAGGTGCATCGGTCGTGCGTGCCGTCTTGCGGGTATCGGCCGCGGGTGCGGATTCACGCGGTTTGGCGGGTTCAGGTGTATTGCCGGACCCGTCGCCGCGCTGCGGCCTTGCAGCCGGGGTATCGTTCCCGGTCGCCTTCGGTTCCGCCTGGCGCACGGTTTCCCGGGCCGGGGCGTTTTGCCGATCCGAAGATCCCGGCTTGGAACGGTCACCCGAATCGGCACCACTGCCACTGGCGGGCCGGGTGGATGGGCCGGGCTGGGATTCGGCGGGAGCGCGGGCGGGTGCGTTTGAACCTGCCTGCGACCGGTTGTCGGCCCGGGGGGCGGATGAGCGGCCGGCTTCCGTTCCCGATGGAGCGTCGGCCTTGCCGCCGGTCTTCGCCTCGGTCCGGGTTTCGGTCTTTACCTGGGCCTTGGCTTCGGGACGGGCCTCGGATTTGGTTTCCGATTTGGCCTCCGATTTGGTCTCGGGCCTGCTTTCAGCTTTGCTGTCGGGCCTGGCCTGGGGCCTGGCTTCAGTTTTGCCCTCGGTTCTGTTTTCCGGTTTGCCTTCGGACCTGGTTGCCGGTTTGGCTTCGGACTGACCTTCAGGCCGGGATGACCTGCCGCCGGTTGCATCGGCTCCGCCCTGTGCCGGTTTCGGCTTCGGCGCGTTGCCCTGCTCGCCGGACGTGCCCGGCTTGCCGGCATCGCCGGCTGCTTCCGAACCTGACTTCGCTTCCGGGGCTCCATCAGCGCCCGCCTTGCCGGTGTTGTACCGGGAACGGCGGCGCCGGCCTCGACGCGAAGGCTTGCGTTCGCCGCCTTCGGTGGTCTTTGCCGCAGCTTCCTGCGTGCCGCCGTCTTCCGGCTTGCGTGCCTCGGTTTTCTTGGTGCTGCGGGTCTTGCGTGTCGCTTTTTTCGACGTTTTCTTGCGCGTGGATTTTTTGCGCGTCGTCTTCTTGCCGCTGCGGGGGGCTTTCTTGCGCCCTCCGCCTCGGCTCCGGTTGCCATCGCCGGAAGCGCGCTTGTCTTTGTCGTCTTCTGCGTTGCGCGCGGGCGCCGTGCTGGCCGCCGTGGTTGCGGTGCTGCTGGCCGCAGCCTTTCCTTCGGCGGCCGTGGCCGCCGGCTTTTCACCCGCCGCGAACAGGCGTCCGAACACGCGGCCGAGGAAGCCGGTGCGCTCGTTCTGTTCGTTCTGCGCCGGATCCGGTGCCAGTTTCTCGTTGCGGCTCGGTGCCGGGCGATTCGGGCTGATCGTGGCCACCGCCGGTTTTGCGGCTTCACGCCCGGTCACTTCGGATTCCGCGTTGCGGGTATCGGCTTCCGGTTGTTCCACATGGCTGTAGCTCGGCGCGTCGCTGACATCGGCCTTGCGCACGCGCTCGATTTCATAGCGCGGGCGTTCCATGTATTCGTTGGCGATGATCAGGATGGGCACCTGGTGGCGCGCTTCGATTTCGGCCAGCATCCGGCGTTTTTCGTTGAGCAGGAAGTTCGCGACCCGGGTCGGTACCTGTACCAGAACCTGACCGGTGAACTCCTTCATGGCCTCTTCTTCGGCCAGGCGGAGAATCGACAGGGACAGTGATTCGGTGCTGCGGATGGTGCCGTGTCCTTCGCAGCGCGGGCAGGTCTCGAGACTGGATTCACCCAGGGAAGGCCGCAGGCGCTGACGCGACATTTCCAACAGGCCGAAGCGTGAAATTCGTCCGGTCTGCACCCGCGCCTTGTCGATCTGCAAGGCATGACGCAGGCGTTCTTCGACGGCCCGCTGATGCTTGCGGTCCATCATGTCGATGAAGTCGATGACGATCAGGCCGCCCAGATCGCGCAGGCGCAACTGGCGGGCGATTTCGTCGGCCGCTTCCAGGTTTGTCTGGTGTGCGGTTTCCTCGATATCGGATCCCTTGGTGGCGCGCGCCGAGTTGATATCGATGCAGATCATGGCCTCGGTGTGGTCGATCACCAGTGAACCGCCCGAGGGCAGGTGTACCGTGCGCGAGAAGGCCGACTCGATCTGGCTCTCGATCTGATACCGGCTGAACAGCGGCACATCGTCGCTGTAGAGCTTCAGCTTGCGCGCGTTGTGCGGCATGACATCGTCGATGAACTGTTTGGCGTCTTCGAATACCCGTGGGTCGTCAACCAGGATTTCACCGATGTCGTTGCGCATGTGATCGCGCAGCGCGCGAATGAAGAGATTGCTTTCCTGGTAGATCAGGAACGGTGCCTTGCGCTCGTCGGCCGCTTTTTCAATCGCACCCCACAACTGCAGCAGGTAGTCGAGATCCCATTGCAGCTCTTCGGCTTCGCGGCCCACGCCGGCGGTGCGCACGATGATGCCGACATTGTCCGGCGCCATCACGTTCTGCAATTGTTCGCGCAGGTCCTGCCGGTCCTCGCCGCTGATCCGGCGCGACACGCCCCCGGCCTTCGGGTTGGTGGGCATCAGCACGAGGTAGCGTCCGGCCAGGGAAATGTAGGTGGTCAGCGCCGCGCCCTTGTTGCCGCGCTCTTCCTTTTCCACCTGAACGATGAGTTCCTGCCCTTCCTTGACCGCTTCCTGGATGGAAACCTTGCCTTCGGATTTACGTTTCGACGGGTGGTAGAACTGGGGGCAGATTTCCTTCAGTGGCAAAAAGCCGTGGCGGGTGGAGCCGAAATCGACGAAACAGGCTTCCAGTGAGGGTTCTACGCGGGTGACTCGAGCTTTGTAGACGTTGGACTTCTTCTGTTCCAGGGCGGGGGTTTCAATGTCCAGGTCGACCAACATCTGGCCATCGGCGATGGCCACACGCAACTCCTCGGGTTGAGTTGCGTTAATCAGCATTCTCAGCATGTTGTTATACCTCAGGCATCCTGGCCTGAACACGCACCTTGCCACGGGTCATGAAGACCGGGCGGACACGATGTCTTGTTCTCCTGGTGAACGTGCTGCTTTCGACCAGGAATGCCTATTCGTTAGTGTGTAGACCTGCTGCCCGAAGGCGGCAGGCCCTTGTACAGCGGCCTTGGGGCCGCCGACGCAATATCTGGTTGATCCGCACGCGGAACGTGAGCGGCTGACAACGGTCACACCAATCATGGCCGTTGCCGGGATTTCCGGGGCATGAAAGATACCCGGGTTCCCGATGGGTTCGGGCACCAGGTGCTCGAACGGCATGTGCTCAATCATTACGCACTACTACGCCGTGAGGCGCGTTCGGATACGATCACGGGATCGGGATCAAAATCCCGTGAGCCGGGCTGGCAGGTAATCAGAGCTGCAGGCCGGTGAATTCGGCTGGATTGGCCGGTGGGTTTGCCGTGATGGCGGAACCATTCACCGATTGTTCAGCGCGGAAGTCCGAAGCTTTGTAATATAACAGCCTTTTTTCGCCCAATCAATGAGTTGTCTTGTGATTTCGAAGTCCCGCACAAAGTCCCGTTCCGCTTCCGGCGGTGGGCGAAAACGCCGGACCGACCGCCCCCGGGGGCGCGGTTCCGATCGCTCCGTCGCTCCATCTCGGGGCGACCCGCGAAATCGGGCGAAACCGGTTGATGGCGGGCGGCCTCCGGGCGGGGAAGCCGAGGCTAACACGGTCCGGCTGGTGAAGGTCGATGCCAACCGGGACGGGCAACGCCTCGACAATTTTCTGCTCGGCCAACTCAAGGGGGTGCCCAAATCGGCGGTATACCGGTTGATCCGAACCGGTCAGGTGCGCGTCGACGGTGGCCGCAGCAAGCCCACGCGCAAATTGTCCGCTGGCCAGACCGTGCGCATTCCGCCGGTCAGAACGGCCGGTTCGAGCGGGCCGGCTCCGGTCTCGCAGGCGGTACTGGACCAGGTTCGCGCCGCCATCGTGTTCGAAAACGCGGACTACCTGGTGGTGGACAAACCGGCCGGAATGGCGGTGCATGCCGGCAGTGGACTCGCCTGGGGTCTGATCGATGCCGTTCGGCGATTGCGGGGCGATGGCTTTGTTGAACTGGCGCATCGTATCGACCGCGAAACCAGCGGCTGTGTGGTCCTGGCGCTGAACGGGCGCGCGCTGCGCCACCTCTCGGACGCTTTTCGCGAAGGCCGGGTGATCAAACGGTACCTGTGCCTGCTCGACGGGCGCCTGCTGGACCCGGTCGTGACCCTGAACGCGCCGATCGGCCGCGCGGAAACCGGGCCGGGAGAGGGCGGCGTACCGAAAATGGCGGTGATCGAATCCGGCAAGCGGGCCAAAACACGCTTTACCGAACTGGAGCGCTATCGTTACTGCACGTACGTTGAGGCGGAGTTGTTCACCGGCCGCACCCACCAGATTCGCGTACATGCGGCCCATCTCGATGCGCCGCTGGCTGGCGATCCGCGTTATGGCGATCCTCTGGCGCTCGAGCGCTGGGCCAACCGCGGGCTGCGGCGCTTGTTTCTGCACGCCCACCGGCTGGAATTTGAAGATGAACACGGTGAAGGCATAGCCGTCAGCGCCCCACTACCGCCCGAACTGCGCGCCGTGCTGGCCCGGCTGGATGCCTGACATCGCATGACCGGCCGCGAAACGACCGTGCTTTTCCTACACGATACCGGGGCAATCGGCGCTGGCCGCCCCGCGGCGCCTGTGCTCTAATTCGCGCAATGTACCGGCCACTCTCCGCCTTCATCGGTCTGCGCTACCTGCGCGCCAAGCGAAGCAACCATTTCATTTCCTTCATCTCGCTGGTTTCCATGCTGGGTATCGCTCTCGGCGTAACCACGCTGATCACCGTGATTTCGGTCATGAATGGTTTCGAGAAGGAACTGCGCTCGCGCATCCTCGGCGCTATCGCTCATGCCACCATCCAGCCGGTGGACGGGGAGATGGAGGACTGGCATTCCGTGCTCGGCGAGGTCGGGAACCATCCTGAAGTGCTGGGAGCGGCGCCCTACATCGAGGAGGGTGTGTGGCTGCAGGGCGAAGAATCGTCCGGTGCCTTGCTGCGCGGTATCGACCCGGCATTGGAAAGCCGGGTATCCGAAGTCGCGGACAAAATGGTCATGGGGGAGTTGGCGGATTTGCAGCCGGGTGAATACGGCATCGTGCTTGGCATCGGGCTGGCCGGCCGCCTGCGGGTGGGGCCGGGTGACCGGGTGACGATCATCGCGCCGAGGCTCAAGGCCACGCCGGTCGGTGCCAGCCCGCTGATGCGGCGTTTCACGGTGGTCGGCGCCTTCGAGTTCGGGGAGTACGAGAACGATTCGGCGCTGGCCCTGGTGCACATGGACGATGCGGCCCGCCTGCTGCGCATGCCGGCTGGAGATGCGGGTGGTGTGCGCCTGCGACTGGCCGACATGGATCAGGCCTGGCGCGTGGCGCGGGAAATTTCAACCGCGCTGCCGGGTCATTACTACGTGCGTGACTGGACCCAGGAGCGCGGCAATCTGTTCCAGGCCGTGCGCACCGAAAAAACCGTGATGTGGGTGATCCTTTCGCTGATCATCGCGGTAGCGGCCTTCAACATGATTTCCATGCTGGTGATGGTGGTTACCGACAAGCAGTCGGACATCGCGATCCTCAAGACCATGGGCGCCCGGCCAGCGACCATTCTGCGCGTTTTCGTAATCCAGGGCAGCCTGATCGGCATCATCGGCACCACGCTCGGTGTCATTGGCGGTATCGCTCTGGCCATGAACATCAGTGCGGTGGTGCCCTACCTTGAACAGGTGTTCGGTTTCAGCCTGTTTCCCTCGGACATCTATTACATCACCGAATTGCCTTCCGAATTGCGTGCCGGCGACGTGAGCAAGTTCGCGTTGATGGCGCTGGGCATGTCCTTGCTGTCCACACTGTATCCTGCCTGGCGGGCTTCGCGAACCCATCCGGCAGAGGCGCTGCGCTATGAGTGATTTGCGATGAGCCCGTCACAGGAAACCTTCGTGCTGGAGGCCCGTGGTATCGGCCGGACCTTTCGGCAGGGCAGCCGGACCATCGACGTGCTGCGCGATATCGACCTGAAGCTGGAGCCGGGCACGTCTCTGGCCATCGTCGGCGCGTCCGGTGCCGGCAAGAGCACATTACTGCATATCCTCGGTGGGCTGGACCGGCCCGACGCAGGCGAAGTGCTGATCGAAGGCCAGTCCCTCTGGTCGTTGCCGGAAGCCGCCCGCGGCGCCATGCGTAACCGCACGCTCGGTTTCGTCTACCAGTTCCATCACCTGCTGCCTGAATTCACCGCGCTGGAAAATGTCGCCATGCCGCTGCTCATTCGCGGTGTTTCCCCGAGCGACGCGGCCGCACGTGCGGGCGAACTGCTCGACCGGGTCGGGCTGGGTCAACGGGTCACCCACAAGCCCGGCGAACTGTCCGGCGGTGAACGCCAGCGCGCGGCCGTGGCCCGGGCGCTGGTGGGAAACCCGCGGGTCGTGCTGGGTGACGAGCCCACCGGCAACCTCGACGAGCGTACCGCCGATCACGTTTACGGTCTGCTGCTGGAGCTTAATCGCGAACTCGGTACCAGTCTGTTGCTGGTCACGCACGACACGCGTCTGGCGGCGCGGATGGATCGTACCCTGGAACTTCACCTGGGGCGCGTTCGCACCCCTGACTGATCATGCTTCTGCCGGGCTGGAGGCTGCCTGCCGGTTTCACGGCGGGTGTGCTTGGCGGGCATTTGTCGTTCTGGTTCGGAGTTTCTGTCGTCCTGCCGTCACTCGTGCTGGTGTTGATCGCCGCGCTGGGTCGCCGCGTACTCCCGGCTGCATTGGCCATCGGATTGTGCTGGTCGGAACAGGCGCTGGAGAGTCGACTCGATCATCGGCTTTCCCAGGCATTGCCGGACCGGGAGTTCCTGATCGAAGGCCGGGTCGACGCCTTGCCGCAGACGTTCGAGTCCCATACGCGGTTTCGATTGCGGGTTACCGACTTTTCCACGGTTGATTCGGGTTTGGATTCTGCCGTCCCTGCCGCGGCGGATTTTCCGGCAAGGGCGGGACCCGAATTACTGCGGGTGTACTGGTACCGTGGCGCCCCTGAGTTGCGGCCCGGGGAAACCTGGCGGCTGCGGGTGAGCCTGAAGCCTCCGTGGTCGGAAGTGAATTTCCAGGGAGCGGACCGTGAGCGCTGGTATTTCGCCGAGGGTATCGACGCGGTGGCGACGGTGCGGGACGGGGTGCGATTGGACCTTCCGCTGAAGGGCGCGCCCTGGCACCGCTGGCGGTTCGCCGTGCGCGAGCGTCTCGGTGGTCTGATCCCGCAGGCCGACCGGCGCGGAGTGGTGTTGGCGCTGGCGATCGCCGATCGCGGTGAACTGACGCCGGGCGATCGCTTGTCCCTGGCCGCGACGGGAACGGCCCATTTGCTCGCAATCTCCGGATTGCACGTCGGCCTGGCCGCGCTTTACGGGTACGTGCTCGCCCGCTTTCTGCTGATCTTGCTGCCGGCCGGGTGGGGTACGTCCCGGCTGTACGCCCTGTGTCCGCTGCTGGGTGGCCTGACGGCGCTGGCTTACGCGGCGCTGGCCGGTTTCGGCACCTCCACGCTGCGTGCCCTGATCATGTTGGCCGTGGCTCTGCTGGCGCTGCAGTCGCGGCGCCAGCTGCCGCCGGGCCGGGCCTGGCTGTTGGCGCTGGCCGGTGTACTGATCATCGATCCGCTGGCCCCGCTGCGGGCCGGATTCTGGCTTTCGTTCGCCGCGGTCGGCGCGCTGCTGTTCCTGTTCGCGCCGCGCCGTTCCGCGGCCTGGGGCTTCTGGCGCAGCCTGGCTGCGGCGCAGACCGCCATCATGGTGCTGATGTTGCCGTTGTCGGCCTGGTGGTTCCAGACCGTCAGCCTGGCGGGGTTCGCGGCCAACCTGATCGCCATTCCCTGGGTGAGTGCGGTGGTGGTTCCCGCCACACTGCTGGGCCTGGCCGCGCTGCCGCTGGGTGATGCGGTGGCCGGGCCGGTGTTCAGCCTGGCCGGGATGACCGCCGACTGGCTCGGCGTGTTCCTGACCGAACTGGGCAGGCTGCCTTTCGCCCGGCTCGACTTGCCACAGCCCGGCTTGCTGGCGGTGCTGGCCGGCGTGACTGGCGCATTGCTGCTGATGGCACCCCGCGGTCTGCCGGGGCGGCGGACCGGCGTGCTCTGGATGCTGCCGTTGCTGATTGCCCTGCCGGCACCGCCCCCGGGGGCGGCAAGGCTGGAAGTGCTGGACACGGGGCAGGGCAGTGCCGTGGTGTTGACGGCGCACGAGCGGGTTCTGCTCTATGACGCGGGTCCCGGCAACGGGCGGGGGTTCGACCGTGTCGATGCCGTCATTGGGCCGGCGATTCGTGCGCAACGCGCGGGGCCACCTGATCGCATCATCGTCAGTCACGGCGATATGGACCATGCCGGCGGACTGGAGCGCCTTCTGCAACGCTATCCGCACAGTCCGGTCCACGCCCGCCTGAAGTTCGGCCGGGACGGGGTGGGTCGCTGCGATGACCGGCTGGCGTGGTCCTGGGAAACGGTGGATTTCCGGGTCCTGCACCCCGGCCGTTGGTTGCCCTACCTGGGAAACGACGCTTCTTGCGTGGTGAGTGTTCGCGCGCCAGGCTGGTCGGTGCTCCTGCCGGGCGACATCTCCGCGGCGGTGGAACGGCGGCTGGTCGATAACGGTCTGCGGCAGCACGATGTTCTGTTGGTGCCACACCATGGCAGCGCCTCTTCGTCCTCGCCATACCTGCTGGACACCGTGCGTTCGCGGGTGGCGCCGGTGACCGCCGGTCCGGGTAACCGGTTTGGTTTTCCGCGCACGGAAGTCCGCCGGCGCTTTCGGGAACGGGGGGTGCCGCTGTGGTCCACCGGTAATTGCGGCGCGCTGCGCATCGAGGTGTCTGCCGGCGGGGAAATCCGCGCGCAGAGCGCGCGCCGCGCGCGGGCCGCGCCCTGGCGCTGGCCGGCCGCGGAAACCTGCCCCTGATTGGAGCCGGTCGACGGGGTCGGTACCGGGGTTCACCGAACGGGAACGGGGGATCGATCCCGCACGCGTGGCCAGCATCGGTTGCGCCCTGTATGATTCGGTTGGCTGCTTTCAAAGGAGTGATCACGCGTGCTTGAAATCATCTATGCCGGCGGATGGCTCATGGTGCCGATCCTGGTTTGCTCCGTGCTGGCACTGGCCATCATCGCCGAGCGGTTCTGGACCCTGCGCCGGGGCAAGGTCATCCCCCCCGGGGTGGGTGAACAGGTCGAGGAATGGGCCGCCCGTCATGAACTGGACAAACGGCACATCGAGCAGTTGCGTTCCGCTTCGGCGCTCGGGCGGGTGTTGGCCGCCGCCCTGGCCAACCGCCATCGGCCGCGCGAACTGATCAAGGAAGCCGTCGAGGACACCGGCAGGCACGTCGTGCATGAACTCGAGCGTTTCCTCAATACCCTGGGAACCATCGCGGGCATTTCACCCCTGCTCGGGCTGCTGGGCACCGTGATCGGCATGATCAAGGTCTTCTCGGCCATCATCGCCCACGGCGTCGGTAACGCCAATGAACTCGCGGGCGGTATTTCCGAAGCGCTGATCACCACCGCGGCCGGTCTGACCGTGGCCATACCCAGCTATTTCTTTTACCGCTATTTCAAGGGCCGGGTGAGTGAATACGTGGTGACGATGGAAGAGCAGGCCATCCGGCTGATCGAGGCCATCGAACGGGGCAACGTGGCGCAGTTGACCGCGCGGGTTCCGGGCGGTTGAAGCCCCGAGGCCGACGATGAAACTGCGCTCACAATCACTGGAGGAGCCGACCATTGATCTCACGTCGCTGATCGACGTGGTATTCCTGCTGTTGATTTTCTTCATGGTGAGCACGACATTCGAGCGTCAGGCGGCGCTCAAAATCGATCTGCCGGAGGCGAGTGAGGTCGAAGCGCCGCGTGATCTGCCCGAACGGCTGGAACTCGTGATCGACGCTACCGGGCGCATGTACCTCAACGAGCGCCAGTTGATCGATTCCAGCGATGCCACTCTCGCCGCTGCGTTCAGTGAAGCGGTGGGTGAGAACCGCGACCTGCCCCTGATCCTGCGGGCCGACCGGGAAACGCCCCATCATTACGTCGTCACGGCGATGGATGTCGCCGCCCGGCTCGGCTTCACCAACCTCTCGATTGCCGCCGACCGGTCCAGCGGTACGGACTGAGCCCGGACAGATGAGCCGCACCGAAGCCTCCTCCATGGCCGTGTACGGCCGCCTGTGGACGTACACCCGCCGTTACGGCTGGATGTTCGCCCTGGGGGTGCTCGGGGTGACGCTGGATGCCGCCATGCAGGCGGCGTTCGTCAAGTTCATGGAACCGCTGATCGATCGCGTGTTCGTGGGCAAGGACTCGGCGTTCGGTTTGTGGCTGGCCGGCATAATCGTACTGATCAGTGTGGGTCGGATCATCGGCAATTTCGCCGGCGTTTACGGCATGGAGTGGGTCGGCCGCAAGGTGGTCGCGGATCTGCGGTATGAACTGTTCCGCCAGTACACGGCTTTGCCGGCGGCATTCTTCGACCGCTTCAGTTCGGGCTCGTTGATCTCCAAGCTGGCCTATAACAGCGAACAGGTCGCCAATGCCGCCACCAAGTCGATCATCTCGGCCCTGCGCGATGTGATGCTGGTGATCCTGCTGGTCGGCGTCATGGTCACCAGCAATCTGAAACTCACCCTGGTGATGCTGCTGCTGGTGCCCATGATCGGGCTGCTCGTGACCGTCATCAGCCGCCGTTTCCGGCGCATTTCCCACCGCATCCAGGATTCGATGGGCGATGTGTCCCACGTGACCGAGGAGGCCGTGACCGGACACCGGGTGGTGAAGGTGTTCCAGGGGCAGGATGCGGAAATCCACCGCTTCGCCACGGTCAACGACAAGACGCGGCGCTTGCACATGCGCATGCAGGCGACCCACCTGGCGGGCTCGTCAATGGTGCAGGTGGCGGCAGCCGCGGCGATTGTCGTGCTGATGATCGTGGCGACCCGGCCGGGCATGCTGGAGTCGATTTCGGCCGGCACCTTCACGACGATCTTCTGGGCCATGGTCGGCACCATTCCGCCTCTCAAGCGCCTGACCACGGTGCAGTCGCAGATGCAGAAGGGGGTCGCCGCGGCCGACAGCATATTCCAGGTTCTGGACACCGAGCCGGAACAGGATACCGGGCGCTTCGAGGCGGAACGGGTCCGCGGCGAAATCGAACTGCGCAACGTGAGCTTCAGCTACCCCGGTACCGACACGCCGGTGCTGCAGGACATCAGTTTCCGGGTTCCGGCCGGCAGCGTCACTGCGCTGGTCGGCCATTCCGGCAGCGGCAAGACAACCCTGGCCGGCCTGTTGCCCCGGTTTTATCCGTACAGCGCTGGTCACGTTCTGCTCGACGGGCGCGAGCTGAAGGAATACCGGCTCGACAATCTGCGCAGCCAGATCGCACTGGTCAGCCAGGACGTGGTGTTGTTCAACGACAGCGTGGCCGGCAACATCGCCTATGGCGCGCTCGCCGAGGCCTCGCGTGAAGCCATCGAGGACGCGGCGCGCGCCGCCCATGCGATGGGGTTTATCGAGAAACTTCCGCAGCAGCTCGACACCCTGGTCGGCGAGAACGGTACCCTGCTGTCGGGTGGTCAGCGCCAGCGCCTGGCCATCGCGCGAGCCCTGCTCAAGGACGCGCCCATCCTGATTCTGGATGAAGCCACTTCGGCGCTCGACAATGAATCCGAACGCGCTATCCAGGAAGCCCTCGCCGAGGTCATGAAGCACCGCACGACCCTGGTCATTGCCCACCGCTTGTCGACCATAGAAAACGCCGACCAGGTCATCGTGCTGGAGAGTGGACGGGTCATCGAGTCCGGTACTCACGAGGAACTGCTGGCGAACGGCAAGGTCTACGCCAGCCTCTACCACACGCAATTCGGCAGGGAGCGGGCAAACGGTGCGGGGCAGGATTGAAAGCTGGCTCAACGGCATCTGGTATGGCGCTGCCGAGGCTCCCTGGTGGCTGCGTGCGCTGGCGCCGGTCTACCGGGTGGTTTTTCTCACTCATCGCGCCATCGGGCGCTATCGGCGTCCACCCGATCTGCTGAATGCACCCATCGTCGTGGTCGGCAACCTGACCGCCGGTGGTAGCGGCAAGACGCCCCTGGTCATCCGCCTGTGCCAGGTGTTGCGGGAGGCCGGACTGAAGCCGGGCATCGTCAGCCGGGGCTACGGCGGACGGCGGCGCGGTGTGGTGCGCGTGAGCGAAAACTCGTCGGCCGCGGTCGTGGGCGACGAGGCCCTGCTGATGGCGGGCCGCACCGGCTTGCCGGTGGCGGTGGGATCCGACCGCTGCGCCGCCGCGCGCAGCCTGCTGGCCGGCGGCGCCGACGTGATCGTGACCGACGACGGTCTGCAACACCATCGCTTGCCACGCACCCTGGAAATCTGTGTCGTCGATGCCCAGCGCCAGTTCGGCAATGGCCGTCTGCTGCCTGCCGGACCCCTGCGCGAGCCGGTGGAGCGCCTGCGCCGGGTGGATCACGTGGTGGTCAATACCGCGGACCCGCTGGCCGAACCGCGGCTGGTGGGCGCGGTCGCGATGCAGTTGCTTCCCGGACCGCTCCGTTCTCTCGATGACCGGGAGTCGTGGCGGATTTCCCAGTTCGCGGGTTGCCGGGCCAACGCCGTGGCCGGTATCGGCAATCCGGAACGATTCTTTCGCGTGCTGGAACAGGCCGGCTTGAAGCTCAACCGCTACGTGTTTCCCGATCATCACCGCTATGTCGCGGCCGACCTGGAACGGCTTGAACCGGGCCTGCCACTGATCATGACCGAGAAGGACGCGGTAAAATGCCGCGGCATGGGACTCGAGAATGCCTGGTACCTGTCCATCGACGCGAGCCTGCCGGCCCGCTGGGAAGGCGCGATTGCCGAACGCATGCTCCAGGCGGTCACGCCGGCGTGACGGCTCGCTATCACATCGTCATTCCCGCGCGCATGGCCTCGGAACGTCTGCCCGGCAAGCCGTTGGCGGATATTGCCGGTCAACCGCTGGTCCAGCACGTTTATCGTCGTGCGTGCGCGGCTTCCGCCGAGACAGTGATCATCGCCACCGATGACGAGCGCATCGCGTCGGCCGCCGGCGTGTTCGGTGGCGAGGCCCTGATGACCTCGGCCGCGCACCAGAGCGGTACCGATCGAATCGCCGAGTGCGCCGCGCTGAGCGGCTGGCCGGACGATGCGCTGGTGGTCAATCTGCAGGGCGACGAACCCCTGATGCCGCCGGAATGCCTGGATCAGGTGGCCGGCCTGCTGGCCGACGATTCGGGTGCGTCGATGGCCAGCCTGTGGTGGCCCCTGCAGGATGAAGCGGAAATCGCCGATCCGAACGTGGTCAAGGTGGTGACGGCGGCGGATGGCTCGGCCTTGTTCTTCAGCCGTTCCGTGCTGCCTTTTCCGCGCGCCTGGGGTGATGTGTCCCAGGCCTTGCGGGCGGGACAGACATGGAAGCGCCATGTCGGGCTGTACGCCTACCGGGTCGGTGCACTCCGCGAGTTCGCGGCGCGCCCGCCGTCACCGCTGGAAATCGCCGAACGCCTGGAGCAGCTGCGGGTGCTGGAAAGCGGGGGGCGCATTGCCATGGCGCGCGCCTGCCGGCCCATTCCCGCCGGCGTTGATACCGAGGCCGATCTCGAGCGCGTCCGCGGGCAATTGTCGTGAGTGACGAAGCGCCAGAGGGCGGGGCCGGTCCCGGCTTCGACGGCAAGGTGTTCGCGGGCCGTCTGCCGACGGGTCCCGGTGTGTACATGATGCGGGACGCCGAAGAGCGGGCGCTGTATGTCGGCAAGGCCCGCAATCTGCGCAAGCGGGTGGCCAGCTATTTCGACACGCGGCCGAAAGTCGATCGCATCATGCGCATGCTGGCGCAGGTCGAATCGATGGAAGTCAGCCTGACGCGCACCGAAGGCGAAGCCCTGCTGCTCGAGAACGAATGGATCAAATCGCTCAAACCGCGCTACAACATCCTGCTGCGCGACGACAAATCCTACCCCCGGATCGTGGTTACCGACCGGCACCAGTTTCCCCGCATCACGTTTCACCGCGGCGCGAAGGATTCCGGCAACCGCTATTTCGGGCCGTATCCGTCGGCGGGTTCGGTGCGCGAAAGCCTGAGCCTGATCCAGAAGCTGTTCCGTATTCGTAATTGCGAGGACAGCTACTTCGAGCACCGCAAGCGGCCGTGCCTGCAGTACCAGATCCGCCGGTGCACGGCGCCGTGCGTGGGCTTCGTGACCGCGGAGGAATACGCCGAGCAGGTCAGCGACGCGGTGTTGTTCCTGGAAGGGCGCGACCAGAAAATCCTCACCCGGCTGATCCGCCGCATGGAAGAGGCCGCGGAGCGCCAGGAGTACGAGGCGGCGGCGATGTACCGCGACCAGATCAATGCGCTGAAGCAGATGCAGGCCCACCAATTTGTTTCCGGAGGCGGCGACGTGGATTTCGTCGCCGTCGCCCAGGACCGCGGCAAGAGCTGCGTGCAGGTGGTGTCGGTTCGCGGCGGGCGCAATCTCGGCCAGCGCAGTCACTTCCCCAGCCAGGCCGAACACCGCGAGGCCGGCGAAGTTCTGAATGCCTTCGTCGGCCAGTACTATCAGAACCGGTTGCCGCCGGCGCACATCGTGCTGTCTCACGCCATCGAGGACCGGGATCTGCTTGCCGATGCCCTGAGCGCGGCGGCGGGGCGCAAGGTGCAAATCCAGCCGCATCCGCGTGGCGCGCGTCGGCAGATGGTCGAACTGGCGCAGAAAAACGCAGCGCAGGCGCTGGGTCTGCGGCTGGCCAGCGAAGCGAACGTGCAGCGGCAACTGGAGTCGCTGCGCGACGAACTGGGGCTCGACGAAGTGCCGGCCAGCATCGAATGCTTCGATATTTCCCACACGGCGGGCAGCCAGGCCATGGGCTCCTGCGTGGCCTTCGATGCCTCGGGTCCGGTGAAATCCTGTTACCGCCGATACAAGCTGCGCGACATTACGCCGGGCGATGACTACGCCGCCATGAAACAGGTGCTGACCCGGCGCTACGGCAGGTTGCAGGCGGAGGAGGGTGAGCTGCCGGACCTCGTACTGATCGATGGCGGCAAGGGTCAGCTCAAGCAGGCCATCGAGGTGCTGGCCGATCTGGGGCTCAACGACGTCGCCCTGGTCGGGGTGGCCAAGGGGCCCTCGCGGCGTCCGGGTTACGAAGAGTGGGTACGCCCGCCGCCGCAGGCTCCCTTGTACCCGGGTCCGGCTTCTCCGGCATCGCACCTGGTGCAGCGCATTCGGGACGAAGCACACCGTTTCGCCATTACCGGGCACCGGGCCAGCCGAACCAAGGCATCGACCCATTCCGGCCTGGAAGACATTCCGGGGGTGGGCCCCAAGCGCCGGCGCCAGTTGCTCAGCCATTTCGGGGGTCTGCAGGGCGTGCGCAAGGCCGGCGTGGAGGAACTCGCCAGCGTGCCCGGCATCAACCGCCACCTGGCCGAACAGATTTTTCGCACCCTGCACTGAATCCTGCGATCCGCTTGTTCGGAATCCGGTGACTTTGGGGGCGGCGGTCTGCAATAATGTACGCCTCAGGCCTGCGGCGCCATCATCCGCTGGCCGTTTCACAGCCCGCGATTGCGGACCGGTCCCACAATGCCCATGACGCTTCCGACACTGCTGACCCTGATGCGCATCGCGCTGGTTCCTGTGTTGGTGGTGCTGTTCTATCTGCCGTTCGGGTGGTCCAATATCGCCACCGTGGCGGTGTTCATTCTGGCCGCGGTCACGGATTGGGCCGACGGCTACCTGGCGCGGCGGATCGGTCAGTTGACCCGGTTTGGTGAGTTTCTCGATCCGGTGGCCGACAAAATCATGGTGGCGACGGCCCTGATACTGCTGGTGCAGCAGCAGGAAATTCGCGAGGTTGTGTTCGCCATCTCCGCCGCCGTCATCGTCGGGCGTGAAATCACGATTTCAGCGCTGCGTGAATGGATGTCGGGTATTGGTGAACGGGCGCTGGTCAGTGTGTCGTGGATCGGCAAGACCAAAACGGGATTCCAGATGACCGCCATCGGTTTCCTGTTGTACCACGAGGACCTCGGCCCGTTGCCGATTGCCCTGATCGGTGAAATCCTGTTGTACACGGCGGCGGCCCTGACCCTGTGGTCGATGTGGTCCTACCTGCAGTCGGCCTGGCCCGTCATCTCCGATTCCCGTCACCACCAGGCGTACGAAGGGCGCGTTCCCGATGCATCCGAAGACGCCGCCGGGGATACCGGTTCCAACCCGTAACCGGCCACGGATCGGCAACGCAAAGACCAGGCATTCCATGACTTCTTTATCTCACCGCCGTGAAACGCCCACCGTCCGCATCGGCCATGTGCCGGTCGGCGGCCGTCAGCCCGTCGTGGTGCAGTCGATGACCAATACCGACACGGCCGACGTGAAGGGCACGGCCGAGCAGGTCGCGGACCTCGCCCGGGCCGGTTCGGAAATTGTCCGCATCACGGTCAACACGCTGCAAGCCGCGGAAGCCGTTCCGGAGATCGTTCGCCGCCTCGACATGATGTCCTGCGACGTTCCGCTGGTGGGCGATTTCCATTACAACGGACACCAGTTGCTGACCGCCGTGCCCGAGTGCGCCCGCCTGCTGGCCAAGTACCGGATCAATCCCGGCAACGTGGGCTTCGGCCGCAAACGCGACGAACAATTCGCGACCATCGTGCGGCTGGCCATCGAGCACGATAAACCGGTGCGGATCGGAGTCAACTGGGGCAGCCTGGACCAGAAGCTGCTGGCGGCCCTGATGGATGAAAACGCACGCGGTGACGAGCCGTTGGAGGCGCACGAGGTCATGCGCGAAGCGCTGATCCGTTCGGCCGTCGACAGCGCGGCGCAGGCCGAGGAACTGGGCCTCGGGCACGATCGCATCATTCTGTCCTGCAAGGTCAGCGACGTACAGGACCTGATCGCGGTGTACCGATCGCTGGCGCGGCGTTGCGACTATCCGCTGCACCTGGGCCTGACCGAGGCCGGCATGGGCAGCAAGGGGATTGTTTCATCCACCGCCGCGCTCGCGGTGCTGCTGCAGGAAGGCATCGGCGACACCATCCGGATCTCCCTGACTCCCGCGCCGGGCCAGCCGCGCACCGATGAGGTGGTGGTGGCGCAGGAACTGCTGCAAAGCATGGGCTTGCGCGCCTTTTCCCCGATGGTCACCGCATGCCCGGGCTGCGGCCGTACGACCAGTACGTTTTTCCAGAGCCTGGCCAGTGACGTTCAGGACTTCGTGCGGCGGCGGATGCCGGAATGGCGGACCCGTTTCGATGGGGTCGAAAACCTCACCCTGGCGGTGATGGGCTGCGTGGTCAACGGGCCGGGCGAAAGCCGCCACGCCAACATCGGCATCAGCTTGCCGGGAACCGGTGAAGCGCCGGTCGCACCGGTCTTCGTGGATGGTGAGAAGCAGGCTACCTTGCGCGGGGAAAACCTGACCGGGGAATTCCTCGACATGATTGAAAAATATGTGGCCGACCACTATCCATCACACACGGAATCCGTGGCAGACGGATAATCGCCCACCCCTTCAGCACCGGATCGAGATACCCCGAACATGGCTTTGATGCGCAAGAAAAAGAAAATGGCCGATCTGGCCGACCCGCATGACCTGTACCAGCGTTCGGTGCAGGACACCGAAGCCGAAATCGACTTCGTGCTGGAAACCTGGAACGCATTGCGGGACCGGCCGGCCGGGGTTCTGCGTGAGGATTTCTGTGGCACGGCGAACACCGCCTGCGAATGGGTGCGGCGAAGCGAGGATCATTACGCCATCGGCGTCGATATCGACGGTGACGTGCTGGATTGGGGTGTGCGTCATAACCTGACCACGCTCGACGCCGATGAAAGCGAACGCATCGACCTGCTTCAGGGCGACGTGCTGGAGGCTGACTGCGGCGCGGCCGACATCGTGTTGGCGATGAACTTCAGTTACTGGTTGTTTCGCTCCCGGCCGGAATTGCTGGCGTACTTCCGCAGTGTCTTCGACGGCCTCAGTGAGGACGGTATCTTCGTTCTTGACGCCTACGGCGGTTACGACGCGCCGCGCGAGATCGAGGAGAGCCGGGAATGCGACGGGTTCACCTACATCTGGGACCAGGCCGACTTCAATCCGATCGATTCCGGGATGACCTGCCACATCCACTTTGAATTTCCCGACGGCTCCCGCATGGACCGCGCCTTCAGTTATCAGTGGCGGTTGTGGACCCTGCCGGAAATCCGGGAGTTACTGTTGGAAGCCGGTTTCGTTTCGGCTGAGGTCTACTGGGAAGGCACCGACGAGGACAGCAACGAGGGGAACGGCATTTACGAGCCCAGCGAAGTGGGTGATGCCGACGCCGGGTGGATCTGCTACCTGGTGGCCCAGCGCTGATCGGGCAGGGCTGTCAGTGGCCGCGACCAGCCGCCACTTCCGCCCACCGCGCACCGGTGTTCAGTCCAGGCGCTGAATCCGATCCGCCTGCGCGTTTTCGCCACGGTGTTCGATGCGCCTGACCGGTGCGGATTCATCCAGCGAACTGACCACCACCACCAGGACGGCATCGTCGGCCCGGCGCACCAGTTCCACCACCACTCCGTCCGCCGATTGGTCATCCGCCGTCAGGCTGACATCGTCGCCGACGGCCAGATCGGATAGACCGCGAAAAGCCACTAGCACGGGACCGCGCTTGACCTTGCCCAGGTAGCGGGCCCGGGCAATGACCTCCTGGCCGGGGAAACAGCCCTTGCTGAAACTCACCGCGCCAATGCGATCCAGACCGATCATCTGCGGGATGAATCGTTCACTGCTGGCGGGTCCGAGCCAGCTCACCCCCTGTTCCAGTTCCCGCCACCGCCAATCGGACACGGCAGTTTCCGGGGCCGCCGCCGAGTTGTTGCCAAAGACATAATGCAATCCGGTTCCGCCCGGCGTAACCGTCCCCCGGGCCTTGCCGGGTTTCGGGACCCCGGCCAATGAGCCGGTCTCGGCTTCGAATTGAACGTCCGCCCGCAGCACGAACCGCCTCAGGCGCTCGATCACGGGCTCCATCAGTTCGCTGTGGCCGGCCAGCAGCCAGTCGTTGCCGGTGCGCTGGATCAGCAGCATGGCGATGACCTGACCGCGCGGAGAGCAGTAGGCGGAAAAGGTCGCGTCGCCTTCGTCCAGGTTCTCCAGGTCCGCGGCCATCTGCCCGTGCAGGAAGGTGGCCGCATCGGGGCCCCGGACCCGGAAAACGGTCAGGTAGGGGAGGGGGATCACGGTGTTCACGCGATGGGAACGCGGGGATAATCTGCCGAATGCCGCATACGGCGCATTGTACCGAATTTGTCGGTGTTACGACCTGCTTTCAGTGGGTTTTTTCCTTGATTAACGAACGCTGAATCAGTAGGCTTTCCGGGTTGTGTTCGACCTGCAAAAAATGACGCCCGAAATTTCAGGCCCGACCGAATCGTTGCCGCCCAAATCCCGTTCAGATGCCGGAACGGGCGAGGTCAGCGCGACAGCCGGCAAGCCAGAAAGTCCGGCTCCGAATTCCGCCCCCCCGAAAACACATGCCGTGGCCGATCACCGCGGCAGCGATAACGCTGCCGTTCGCGAGATTGGCGGGCGCAAGGGGCCGGAACCCACGCGCTACGGGGATTGGGAAAAAAATGGGCGTTGCACCGATTTCTAGGGGCTTGCCGTTGACCGAATCCGGCCGGCGGGCTCCCCTCACGTTTCGTATCCAGGAATCAGAGAAGTGAAGCAAAGACCGCTGTCTCCGTTCATGATCGGCCCGTATTACCGGCCTCAACTGACTTCCATGCTTTCCATCACCCACCGTCTGACCGGTGTGCTGCTGAGCCTCGTTGGCGCACCGTTGATGCTGTGGTGGCTGGCGGCCGTCAGCAGTGGACCCGATGCCTACCGGTCGATGACCGCGGTGCTCGGGGGCTTGCCTGGCCTGGCGCTTGGCCTCGTTCTGCTGTTCAGCCTGTGGTTCCATTTCTTCAACGGCGTGCGCCACCTGGTGTGGGACACCGGCCGCATGCTGGAACTGGAGGCCGCCTATCGCTCCGGCTGGGCGGTTCTGGTCCTCAGCGCCATCTGCACCGTCATCACCCTGGGGGTGCTGGCATGAGCGCGTTCAGACACCCGTTGGCGCGGGCCCGCGGACACGGCAGCGCCGGCGGCGGTGTTCACCACTGGATCGCTCAGCGCATCTCGGCGGTTCTGCTGCTGATTCTGATTCCCTGGGCCGTATACGCCCTGGTCAGCCTGGGGGGCGCCACTCACGCCGAAGCGGCGGCATTCGTCGGCCGTCCCTGGAATGCGACCGGACTCATCCTGCTGGTACTGACCCTGCTGTATCACGCGACGCTCGGTCTGCAGGTCGTCATCGAAGATTACGTGCACCGTCGAGCGGTTGAACTGACCCTGCATTTCGCCGTGCGCGCCCTGGCGCTCACCGGCGCGGTGTTCGGGGTTGTCCATATTCTGAAACTTACCCTTGGGTCGTAACGAAATGAGCAAAGCCTACGACATACAACAACACCAGTACGACGTCGTCGTCGTCGGGGCCGGCGGCGCCGGGTTGCGCGCGACCATGGGTCTGGCGGCTACCGGGCTGAATACCGCCTGCATCTCGAAGGTATTCCCGACCCGCAGCCACACCGTGGCCGCGCAGGGTGGCATGTCCGCGGCCCTGGGCAACATGGGCGAGGACGACTGGCGCTGGCACATGTACGACACCATCAAGGGTTCGGACTGGCTGGGTGACCAGGACGCCATCGAATACATGTGCCGCGAAGCCGTGCCTTCGGTTATCGAACTGGAGCATTTCGGGGTGCCGTTTTCACGCACCGAGGACGGCCGCATTTACCAGCGCCCGTTCGGCGGCATGACCACGCATTTCGGTGAAGGAACGGCCCAGCGCACCTGCGCGGCGGCCGACCGCACCGGGCACGCGATTCTGCATACGCTGTATCAGCAGTCGCTCAAACACGACGCGACCTTCTACATCGAATATTTCGCCACCGACCTCCTGATGGACGACGATGGCGTCTGCCGCGGTGTGCTGGCCTGGGATCTGGCCAACGGCACATTGCATGTTTTTCGCGCCCATGCGGTCATCCTCGCCACCGGCGGGTACGGCCGTTCATTTTTCTCCTGCACCTCGGCCCATACCTGCACCGGCGACGGCAACGGCATGGTGCTGCGGGCCGGTCTGCCATTGCAGGATATGGAGTTCGTGCAGTTCCACCCGACCGGGGTGTACGGCGCGGGCTGCCTGATCACCGAGGGCGTGCGCGGCGAAGGCGGTTACCTGACCAACTCGCAGGGCGAGCGGTTCATGGAGCGCTACGCGCCGAACGCCAAGGACCTCGCCTCGCGTGATGTGGTCAGCCGTTCAATGACCATTGAAATTCGTGAAGGGCGGGGCGTCGGCGCGCGCGAGGACCACATCTATCTGAACCTGCAACACCTGGGAGCCGACGTCATCAATGAGCGCCTGCCGGGTATCGCGGAAACCGCGCGCATCTTTGCCGGCGTGGACGTGGCGAAGGAACCCATTCCGGTGCTGCCCACCGTGCACTACAACATGGGTGGAATTCCTACCAATTATCACGGCGAAGTCGTAACCCTGAAGAATGGCGATCCGGATACCGTGGTACCGGGGCTGTTCGCCATTGGCGAGGCCGCCTGCGTTTCGGTGCACGGCGCCAACCGCCTGGGCTCCAATTCGCTGCTGGACATTATCGTTTTCGGGCGTGCGGTGGCGCACCGTTGCGCCGAGGTTATCGAGCCGGGATCGCGGCATCCTTCACTGCCCGATCGGGTGACCGACCAGGTGGTCGGTGAGTTCGACCGCCTGCGGAATGCCTCCGGCAACCGGCCGACGGCGGAGATTCGTGATGACATGCAGCAGGTGATGCAATCCAACGCGGCGGTCTTCCGGACCGGTGAGGTTCTGCAGGAAGGCTGTCAGAAGATCGACGTGGTCAATCGCAGCTTCGCCGAAGTGGGGGTCAGCGACCGTTCACTGGTGTGGAATTCCGACCTGGTCGAAACCCTCGAACTGCGCAATCTGCTGGGGTGCGCGGTCACCACGATGATATCGGCCGAGAACCGCAAGGAAAGCCGCGGGGCGCATGCCCGTGAGGATTACCCGAACCGCGACGACACCGAGTGGATGAAACATACGTTGAGCTGGCTCGACGATGCAGGGCGGGTCAGTATCGATTACCGGCCGGTCCACATGGTCACCCTCAGCGACGACGTCGAAGTCGTGCCGCCGAAGGCGCGCGTTTACTGAGTTTGGCGCACAGGCGCCGGAGACATTGAAGCATGGCTGAATTCCAACTTCCCGAACATTCCAGGATCCGCGGCGGCAAGACCTTCGCCGCGCCGGAGAGTGCAGGTAATACCAAGACCTTCGTGATCTACCGCTGGAGCCCCGATGACGAGGCGAATCCCAGCGTGGACCGCTACGAGGTGGATCTGGACAGCTGCGGTCCGATGGTTCTGGACGCCATCATCAAGATCAAGAATGAAATTGATCCGACCCTGACGTTCCGCCGCTCGTGCCGTGAGGGAATCTGCGGTTCCTGCGCGATGAACATCGATGGCGTCAATACGCTGGCGTGCACGATGCCGATCGAGGACATTTCCGGCGACGTGAAAATCTACCCCTTGCCCCATCTGCCGGTGGTCAAGGATCTGGTGCCGGACATGACGCATTTCTATGCCCAGTACGCGTCCATTCAGCCGTGGTTGCGCACCCAGAGCACCGCGCCGCCCGATCGCGAACGACTGCAGTCACACGAAGACCGTGAGCAGCTCGACGGGCTGTATGAATGCATTCTCTGTGCCTGTTGTTCCACCTCGTGCCCGAGTTACTGGTGGAACGGAGACCGGTACCTGGGACCGGCCATTCTGTTGCAGGCGTACCGCTGGCTGGCGGATTCGCGGGACGAAGCGACGGGCGAGCGGCTCGACGATCTCGAAGACCCGTTCAAGCTCTATCGCTGTCACACCATCATGAATTGCACCCGCACCTGTCCCAAGGGTCTCAACCCCGCCAAGGCGATCGCTGAAATCAAGAAGATGCTGATGGCGCGCAGCGGGGTTTGAGCCGGTCCGCCCGGCCGTGCCGTCAGTGACCAACCGGCGGGTTCGGCGCCTGAAATGGCTGTGCCGCCGGGGCATGAAGGAACTGGACCTCATGCTCGAACGCTTTCTGGCGTCCGAGCAGGATTCGCTGGAGCACGGCGCATGGCCGGAACTGGAATCCCTGCTGCAAACCGAGGACGACCGCTTGTGGGACTGGCTGCAGAACAGCCAGCACCCGGACGCCAGGCCGTACCGGGCCCTGCTGGACCGCATTCGTCATGACACGGAATTCCGCCATTGAGCTGACCCCGGGCACGGGCCGTGTGTTCGGCCGGTGCTCACTGGGTTTGTGGCTGGGGTCGGCCGTGGGGATACTGGCACTGGCTGGCCGTCTGCCGGCCGCCGCAGTGGTACTGGCCGGCCTCGTTCTGGTTTCCGAATGGCCCGGTCATTGGCAGCCCGCTTGCCCGCGGGAGCGCTTGCGCCTGTTTCAAGACGGCAGTGCGGAGCTCGGCGGAAAAAGCGGTTCCTGGTCACCTGCCGCGTGGTCGACCGCCTGGCTAACCGTTGTGTCGCTGGCCCTCGAAGGCCGGCGTCAACGGGTTGTGGTCGCATCCTGGCGCAATGACGCGGACGACTACCGGGTATTGCGCACCTGGCTGCGTCATCCACCCTTCACCGCCGGAGACGGACGTGTTGGCGGCTCCCCTGGTGGCCTGTCATGAGTGGTGGCGATTCCACAGGGCGGGGTCCGGCCCCGGCTACCGGATGCGGAGAAGCGGCCGCACCGGGCGAGGGCCTCGGCAACGCCCGCCGCGCTGATTTCCTGGACACCCTGATGGATGCCGCGGTCGATGCCATCATCATCATCGATCACCGCGGCCGGATCGAACGCTTCAACCTCAGCGCGCAGCGGTTGTTCGGCTACACCGAGCAGGAAATACTCGGCCGCAATGTTCGCGATCTGATGCCCGAACCCAATCGTGGCCGGCATGACTCCTATCTGGAGAATTACCTGCGTACCGGTCAGCCGGCCATCATCGGCAAGGGACGGCGGGAGCAGGGCATGCGCAAAAACGGAGAGATTTTTCCCATGTGGCTGTCGGTGGGCGAATCGCGTCGCGGCGGCAAGGTGAACTTCGTTGGCATCATCCACGACCTGACGCATCGGGTGGAAGCCGAGAACAAGATGCGCCGGCTGGAGCAGCAACTGTTTCATGCCGACCGATTGGTGACCCTTGGTGAATTGACCGCCGGCATCGCGCACGAGATCAATCAACCCCTGACCGCGATCGCCGCCTATGCCGATGCGGGTCGGCAGATCGCCGGCAAGCCGGGGGCGGTCGGGGATGACCTGATGGACGTTTGCGCACGGATTGGTGAGCAGTCACGCCGGGCCGCTGCGGTCGTGACCCGACTGCGCAAACTCGTGCGCGGTGGTGGCGTGAGCAAGTCGCGGCACGACATCAATGACATTGTCCGCAACATGCTGCCCTTGTTCGAGCACGAGGTGAACAGCAGTGACATCCGTATCGAGTTCGAGGCCGTGGACGGGTTGCCGGAGATTTACGTGGATGAAATCCAGATTCAGCAGGTGCTGGTGAATCTGGTCAAGAACAGCATGGACGCCATTCGGGATGACGGCCGCTCCGAGGGGCGGATACGCATCGTCGTCGTCCGGCGGGAGGAAAACCTGGCCATCAGCGTCAGCGACGACGGCCCCGGTGTCCCCGTCGAGCAGGAAACGCATCTGTTCGAGCCCTTTTTCACCAGCAAGCCGAAAGGAGTCGGGCTGGGTCTGAGCATCTGCAAGAGCATCGCGGCCGTCCACGGCGGAAGACTGGTGCACGAGCGGCCGGAAAGCGGCGGTGCCCGATTCATCCTCAGTCTGCCGCTGGCGGCAATCGGCTGAAGTCACGCGATCCGGCCGCCATGACCCGAACCGTTTGCATCATTGACGATGACGAGGCCATCCGGGAGTCTCTGCGTTTGTTGCTGTTCGCCGCCGGTTTTCAAACCCGGACATTCGCATCGGCGGACCACTATCTCGCGGAGGGAACGGGCGAAACTTTCGACTGCATGCTGCTCGATATCCGCATGCCGGGCACCGACGGCCTTGACCTGTTTCGGCAACTGATGCGGGAGCGGGTGGGGTATCCCATCATTTTCATCACCGGACACGGTGATATTCCGCTGGCCGTCGCTGCGATCCAGCAAGGCGCGTTCGATTTTCTGACCAAACCCTTCGAAGAGGGTCAGCTGCTGGAACGGATCGGGCACGCCATCGAGCGGTACGAGGCCGATCGTGACCGCCGGCGTACGTTGCAGGAAATCAAACGCCGCCTGGCGACCTGTACGCCGCGGGAGCGCGATGTACTCGACCTGATGGTGCAGGGGCTGCCGAACAAGGGGATCGCCGACCACCTGGCGATCAGTCCCCGCACCGTGGAAATACATCGCGCCCACGTGATGGAAAAAATGGAGGCGGACTCCCTGGCGACACTGGTGCGCATGATCACCGTCGTTGAACCCGATTTGAACGGCGACGCAGACGCTCCCGGTTCGCCGGGCTGATGTCGGTCACCCTGTCTACGTATTTTCCCTGATGATGGCCATGCAGCTCACCGATAGCATGCAAACGATGTACCGGGTGACGGACAGTGGCTCAGCCATGGGGCAGGGAGAAGCAGCGATTCAAGCGACATCCTTACAGCCTTCTCTCGTGTTGATCGAGCCGGATAACAGCGTGCGCGACGCGCTGGCGGTTTTGCTGCGCGAACAAGGCTGGCGTGTCATCGAGTCGGGCCAGGGCGCGGATTTGGACGAGCTGCTCGACCGGGCTGGCGTTATTGCCGTGATCAGCGAGTCCAGCCTGCCGGGCCTGGAAGCAGCCGACGTTCTGGCACAGTGTTCGGCTCGTTCACTGCCGCTGGTGTTTACCGGCCACGAGCTGCCGTTGCAGCGGGCCGTGGACCTGATTCGGATGGGCGCGAGCGACTATCTCGAAAAGCCATTTCCGCAGGGCCGCTTATTGGATTTGCTGAACAAACTGCCGGGAAGGCAAAATAGATGAGCGCCAACCTGCGCTCATAACCTCATTCAAACCGTTCGGAGAATATCGTGAACAAAGCCCAAAAACTTCCTCGTCGTCAATTTCTGAAGTTCGGCATGCAGGCTGGAGGTGGCGTGCTGGCCTTGAGCGCCATTCCGATTCAGCTCGTGGCGCAGGAAAAGGTCGATCCGTCCGAGCCGCTGGCGCAAGCCATGGGCTACGTGGAAGACGCTTCGCAGGTGGATACCACCAAGTTCCCGAAGCGGGCCGGTGACGCCGGCGCGAATCAGTTCTGCCACAACTGCGCGCTGTATGCCGGCGAAGCCGATGCCGAGACCGCACCGTGCAGCATCTTCCAGAATCGCCCGGTGGTGGGTGCGGGCTGGTGCAATGCCTGGGTGGCCAAGTCCTGAATGGGCGCCTTATGAACTGACCGGGGCAGCGACAACCGTCCCGGTGAGTCTGGTGCGCTGGCATCCACGTTGAATGGCCGGGAGGGGATTCCCGGTGTCCAACTGATACTTAACAGCCGGTCGGACACAGGTCCGGCCGGAGAGGGAGTGGTGTGTCCGGATGAATGAGACCATGACATACAACGACAAGGTCGTTCGGCAATTCGCCGTCATGACCGTGGTGTGGGGCATCGTCGGCATGCTCGTTGGCGTGTTCATAGCCGCCCAGCTATGGCTGCCCCAGTTGAATTTCGACATTCCATGGCTGACCTATTCGCGGCTGCGGCCGCTGCACACCAATGCGGTGATCTTCGCTTTCGGCGGTTCGGGCCTCATCGGCACGTCGTTGTATGTGGTGCAGAGAACCTGCCACGTGCGGCTGTTTGCCGGGGGACTGGCGAACTTCGTGTTCTGGGGCTGGCAGGCGGTCATCGTCGCGGCCGCGATCACGCTTCCACTGGGCATCACCCAGAGCAAGGAGTACGCGGAACTGGAGTGGCCGATCGATGTGCTGATCACGCTGGTCTGGGTCGCCTACGGCATCGTTTTCTTCGGCACCATTGCGAAGCGGCGGGTCAGCCACATCTACGTGGCCAACTGGTTCTACGCGGCTTTCATCCTGACCATCGCGTTGCTGCACATCTTCAATAACCTGGCCATACCCGCGGGATGGTGGAAGTCATACCCGGTGTATTCGGGCGCCGTCGACGCGATGGTTCAATGGTGGTACGGGCACAATGCGGTGGCGTTTTTCCTGACCGCCGGTTTCCTGGCCATGATGTATTACTTCGTGCCCAAACAGGCCGAAGGACCGGTTTATTCCTACCGGCTGTCCATCGTGCATTTCTGGGCTTTGATTTCAATCTACATGTGGGCCGGGCCACACCACCTGCACTACACGGCGCTGCCGGATTGGCTGCAGTCCCTGGGCATGGTGTTTTCGCTGATTCTGCTGGCGCCGAGTTGGGGCGGGATGATCAACGGCATCATGACCCTGTCGGGCTCGTGGCACAAACTGCGAACCGACCCGGTTCTCAAATTCATGATCGTCGCGCTCAGCTTCTACGGCATGTCCACGTTCGAAGGCCCGATGATGTCGATCAAGACGGTCAATGCCCTGAGCCACTACACCGACTGGACCATCGGACACGTGCATTCCGGGGCCCTGGGTTGGGTCGGCCTGATCACCATCGGGTCACTGTACTGCATGATTCCCCGCCTGATGGGCGAGAAAAAGATGTTCAGCGTCAAAGCCGTGGAAATTCATTTTTGGGTCTCGACCATCGGTATCGTTCTGTACATTGCATCGATGTGGATCGCGGGCGTGATGCAGGGCTTGATGTGGCGTGCGTTCAATGACGACGGAACCCTGACCTACACGTTCATCGAGTCGCTTGCCGCGACCAAGCCTTACTACGTCGTTCGCCTGCTGGGTGGCATTCTGTACCTCAGCGGCATGTTCATCATGGCGTGGAATACCTGGAAAACGATGACCGCCAAGGCGGTGCCGGAATTTCGTGCGGCCGCGCCGGCATACTGGGGAGACGCAGCATGAGCTCCGGTCACAAGATTCTCGAGAAAAACATCTCTTTGATGGCCGTGCTGATCGTCATCGCCGTCAGCATCGGTGGTTTGATCGAAATCCTGCCTTTGATCTTCAACGAGCCCCGTCAGCCGGCTGAGGGTGTGCGGCCTTATCCGGCTCTGGAGTTGGCCGGCCGGGACGTTTACGTCAGCGAGGGCTGCTACAACTGCCATTCCCAGATGGTGCGGCCGTTTCGCAGCGAGATCGAGCGCTACGGCGCCTATTCGGTGGCCGGCGAAAGTGTCTACGACCGGCCCTTCCAGTGGGGTTCCAAGCGCACCGGGCCGGACCTGGCGCGGGTGGGAGGGCGCTACAGCGACGAGTGGCACGTGATTCACCTGAACAACCCGCGCGATGTCGTGCCCGAGTCCAACATGCCGGGCTACCCGTGGCTGGCGGAAAATCCGGTGGATGCGGCGACGATACAACTGCGGATGCGCGCCTTGCAGCGACTCGGAGATCCCTACACCGACGAAGAGATCGAAGCGGCGGCGGCGGACGTGGCCGGCAAGACCGAAATGGATGCCCTGGTCGCCTACCTGCAAGGGTTGGGTCGGGCGCGTAGCGGGCGCTGAGCATGGAAACCGAAGTGCTGGGCCTCGACCTGAACACGCTGCGCGGTATTCTTCTGATCGTCCTGATGGTGGCGTTCTTCGGAATCTGGGGTTGGGCCTGGTCCAGCAAACGCAAGAAGACATTTCACGACGCCAGTCGTCTTCCGCTGGAAGAAGACGAGGGCGAAATTCCGGTGGACACGGACCGGAACGAGGAGAAGGAGTAGCTCATGTTGAACGCGTTCTGGCACTGGTTCGTCATTGTCGGCACGATCGCCAGCATTCTTGCGTGCTGGTGGCTGCTGCACTGGACCAAGGGCGTTTCCGGCCGCAAGGGCAACGAGGTGGGCTCCACGGGCCATGTCTGGGACGAGGACCTGATCGAGCTCAATGCGCCACTGCCGCGCTGGTGGCTGCACCTGTTCAATCTCACGATTATCTTCGCGCTCGCATACCTGGTGTTTTATCCCGGACTGGGCAATATCGACGGCATCCTCGGCTGGACCCAGGTCCAGCAGTTGGAACAGGAACTCGAGCAGGCGGACGCGCGCCAGCAGGAAGTGTTCGAGCGTTTCACCGACATGCGTCCGGAAGAACTGATCGCCGATGCCGAGGCGGTGGGAATCGGCCGCCGCCTGTTTGGAAACTACTGTGCCATGTGCCACGGTTCCGACGGCCGCGGTGCGCCGGGCTTCCCCAATCTCACCGATGACGCCTGGCTGTACGGCAACTCGTGGGAGCAGGTCGCCACCAGTATCCGGGATGGCCGGGCCGGCGTGATGCCGCCGATGGGCGCGGCCCTGGGCGAGGAAGGGGTGCTGGAGACGGTGGTGTACGTACAGCAACTCTCTGGCCAGAAAGCGGACCCCGGGCTCGCGGCGGCCGGCAAGCAACGTTACGACACGCTGTGCGTGGCCTGTCACGGGCCGGATGGCACCGGTAACCCGATGCTGGGCGCACCCAATCTCACCGACGATGCCTGGTTGTATGGTGGCACGCCGGCAGTGCTGACCGAGACCATCACCAACGGCCGCAACGGGAACATGCCCGCTCACCGCGATCTGCTGAGCGAGGAGCGTCGCCGGTTGGTGGCGGCTTACGTGCTGTCACTTTCCGCCGATACGGGCGACTGACGGGAGGGCGGGCACAGATGACATCGACCAGCAGCCCGAGCGGGAATCCGAGCGGCCGCGATGAATGGGCCGGTTCAGACGAGCCGGGACCGGACGAAGTCATCCCGGGGCGCTGGGACCGGCGCCGGCGGGATGTCGGCATCATCGTCTGGATTTCCTTCCTGGCGGCCTGCGCCGGCACGTTCGTCATTTTTGCGGTACTCGATCCGGAAGCCCTCAATGAGGCCTGGGTGCTGCCCTGGGAAATGGGCCGTAAACTGGCTTACAGTCTGGGGTTCCTCTTTTTGTTCGGGGTCGGCTTCATCGCCAGCGCCCTGACCGTTTTCATGATCCGCACCGGTCCCCGGCGCGGACACTACCGCGGACGCGGCCGTCGCCCGGCGCCTGAAATCAAGCCGGACGCAGCCAACAAACTCGATCTGGATCCCGAAGAATGGCCGTAGAACCGCCGGTGCACGATTCGCTGTACCGCAAGGAACCCAAAGTCTATCCGCATCACGTGACCGGGCGGTTCGCCCGCCTGCGCAACGTCGCCATGTACGTGTTGCTCGGGCTTTTCTATTTCATCCCGTGGTTCCAGGTGGGCGGACACCAGGCCGTGCTGTTCGATCTGCCGGCCCGCAAGTTTTACATTCTGGGGCTGACCTTCTGGCCACAGGATTTCATTTTTCTGGCCCTGTTGCTGATCTGCGCCGGACTGGCGCTGTTCTTCTTCACCGCGCTGGCCGGACGTCTGTGGTGCGGCTTCGCCTGTCCGCAGACCGTGTGGACCGAGGCCTTCCTGTTGATGGAGCGCTGGGTGGAGGGCAGCCGCCAGAAGCGCATCAAGCTCGACGCCGCGCCGTGGACGCCGCACAAAATCGCGCGCAAATCCCTCAAGCAGTTTCTCTGGATCACATTTTCGGTTTGGACGGGGTTCACGTTTGTCGGGTTTTTCACCCCGATCCGGGAACTTGGCGTCAACGTGCTGTCGCTTTCGCTCGGGCCGTGGGAAACTTTCTGGATCATTTTTTACGGTTTCGCGACTTACGGAAACGCCGGGTTCCTGCGCGAGCAGGTGTGCAAGTACATGTGCCCCTACGCTCGTTTCCAGAGCGCGATGTTCGACCGCAACACCCTGATCATCTCTTACGACGAGGCCCGTGGTGAACCGCGGGGCGGACGGCGCAAGACCGCCGACAAGAGTGAGTTGGGGCTGGGCGACTGCATCGACTGCACGCTGTGTGTCCAGGTCTGTCCGACCGGCATCGACATTCGCAAGGGCCTGCAGTACGAGTGCATCGCCTGCGCGGCCTGCGTGGACATCTGCGATGAAGTCATGGACAAAATGGATTACCCGCGCGGATTGATTCGCTACACCACAGAAAACACTCTGGAAGGCAAACCGGCGCGCCTTCTGCGTCCCCGGGTGTTGATCTACGGCATGTTGTTGCTCGTGCTGTTCGGTGGCACCCTGTGGTCGATGACGCATCGGCTGCCGCTGCGAGCCGATCTGATTCGCGACCGCAACGCTTTGTACCGCGAATTGCCGGGTGGGCTGGTGGAAAACGTTTATACCCTGAAAATCACCAACATGGATGACGCTGCGCACCGGTACACCCTGGAGGCGGGTGCCGATGACGCCGCGGTGATCGAACTGGCTCGTCCCCTGGAACTCGAGGCCGCGGCCACCGGCGCTTTCCCGGTACGCATTCAATTACCTGCCAGCAGCGGTGCCGGTGTTCAGCGGCTGGAACTGGAACTCGCCGCCGAGGATGCACCGGAGATCCGCCGCACCGTGGAAGCCCGGGTACTGTTGCCCGTTGGGGGCGGGTCGTGAGTTCGCCGAGCGGCGCCCCTCGTCCCTGGTACCGCGAACCCTGGCCATGGGTCCTGATCGCCATTCCGGCCATTACCGTCGTGGCCTGCGGTGTTACGCTCTGGCTCGCCCTGAGTCGTCCGGAAACCGTCGTGCTCGACCTGAATCGCTACGAGGAGGTCAAGGCCGCCCTGAAAGCGCAGCCGGCCGCTTCCGGCGTGCCCGCGGACAGGCCCGGAAGCGGGCCCGGCGCGGATGACGGTGATGGAGAACGCTGAATCGACCTGCTTCCATTGCGGCGAGCCGGTTCCCCCCGACCTGCACCTGGAAGTCGAGATCGATGGCGTCGAGCGGCCCATGTGCTGCCACGGCTGCCGTGCGGTCGCCCAGTTGATTCATGCTTCGGGTCTGGGGCGTTTCTACCGCTTTCGGCAAGAACTCAATCGGCGTGTCGATCCGGCCGCACAGGAGGCGCGCGAGGCCTGGTCCGCCGTCGATTCCCGGGAAGCGCTGTGGGGCCGCGAGCGGGATGATGGCACCCGTGAATTGCTGCTGCAGACCGAAGGCATCCGCTGCGCGGCCTGCGCCTGGCTGATTCGCAGCCGGCTCGAGAGTTTCGAGGGCATCCGCGCAGTACAGGTCGACACCGCCACCGGCTTCACGCGCATCGTCTGGAATCCCGCCCTTATCCGCCTGAGCGCCATTGCCGGCGCGCTGTTCGATCTCGGCTACATTCCGCATCTGCCACTGGCCGAATCGGAAGAGGAGGGGCGCCGGGCGGAACGGCGGGACTCGCTCAGGCGGCTGGGCGTGGCCGGGCTGGGCATGATGCAGGTGATGATGTACGCGGTGGGCCTGTACGCCGGCGAGTTTCAGGGGGGCATGTCGGCGGCTTCGCGGGGGTTTCTGACCTGGCTGTCCCTGATCGTCACACTGCCGGTGGTGCTTTACTCGGGACGGGTGTTCTTCGTCGGTGCCTGGCGTGGCCTGCGCGCCGGGCGGCCGGGGATGGACCTGCCGGTGGCGCTGGCGATCGGTCTGGCGTTTCTCGCCAGTTGCGTGAATTTCTTCCGCGGTTCCGGCGAGGTCTGGTTCGACTCCGTCGTGATGTTCATATTTTTCCTGACCCTCGGCCGCCACGTCGAGCTGGTGCTGCGCCACCGCAATCTGCAGGCCGGTTCCGCGCTGGCGCGTCTGCTTCCCGAGTGGGCGCGGCGCATTACTGCGCAGGGCACCGAAACCCTTCCGGCCATCGATCTGGAGCAGGGGGACCGCGTGCGGGTCGCGGCCGGCAGCGCGTTTCCCTGTGACGGCCGCATCGTCGATGGCGCGACCGATGTGGACGAGAGCCTGCTCAGCGGCGAGTCGCGGCCGGTGCTGCGACAGACGGGTGACGCGGTCATCGCCGGGAGCATCAACCTGTCGCAGTCAGTGGATGTCGAAGCGACGGCGGCGGCCGGAGAGACGACGGTGTCCAGCCTGGGTCGCATGCTGCTGCAGGGCCGCAGCGATTCCCGGGATGCGGGTGGCGTGCCCGGATGGCTGGTGCCGGTCTTTACCGTGGGCGTGCTGGTGCTCGCCGCCCTGACCGGGTGGTACTGGCAGAGTGCCGACGCCGAGCGGGCGTTTCCGGCGGCGCTGGCGGTGTTGGTCGCGAGCTGCCCGTGCGCCTTGTCCCTGGCCTTGCCCGCGGTGCAGGCGGCGGCCAGCCGCGGTCTGCTCCAGTCCGGGATTCTGTTGACCCGGAGCCGGGCACTGCACACCCTGCCGCAAGTGGACACGGTGGTGTTCGACAAAACCGGAACCCTGACCCGCGGTGACCCGGTGCGCGGCCATCTGAGTTTGAATCCCGGACGGCCGGAAGCCGACTCGTCCCGCCTGCTGGCCATCGCGGCGGGCCTGGAAAGTCACTCGGCGCACCCGGTCGCGCGGGCTTTTCGCGACATTGCGAATGCCGTGCCGGTAGAAGCGGTTCGGAGCATCGCCGGCCGCGGCGTCGAGGGCAGGATTGACGGTGAGCGCTGGCGCATCGGATCGGCCCGATTCGTCGATCCGGTCGCCCCCGAGTCTTCAGGCGACCCTTCCGGTGGCGAAGTCTGGCTGGGCGACGAACGGGGCTGGCTGGCCTGCTGGACATTGAGCGACACCCTGCGCCCCGGCGTTCGCGAAACCGTGGCCGCTTTGCGGGCCAGGGGCCTGCAATTGCGCATCTGCTCCGGGGATGCTGCAGCACCGGTCGGTCACGTGGCGGAGACACTTGGGATCGATGTCTGGTCCAGCCGATGCAGCCCGGAAGATAAACTAAGTATTATCAAAAAATTACAGAAACAAGGTAGAACTGTTCTCATGATTGGGGACGGCGTGAATGATGCGCCGGTCCTGGCCGGCGCCGATGCCTCCATGGCGGTATCCGGCGCAACGGAGCTGGCCAACAGTTCCGCCGACCTGGTCCTGACCGCGGAAAACCTGCAACGGGTCGAGGTGGCCTTCGAAGCAGGCCGCAAGGCAGTACGCCTGGTCCGCCAGAACCTGACCTGGGCTCTGATGTACAACGCCAGCGTGCTGCCGTGGGCGGTGTCCGGCGCTCTGCAGCCGTGGATGGCGGCCATCGGCATGTCCGCGAGTTCGCTGCTGGTGGTGCTCAACGCCGCGCGCATGGCGGCCGGACCGCGCCGCGGCGAGGGTTCCGGGCCGCCGGGGATTGCCCGGGAGGCGCTGGTGCGATGACCATTCTGTACGTGATGATTCCGCTCGCTCTGGTACTGATCGCAGTCGCTGTCTGGGCCCTGTTCTGGGCCATACGGAGCGGCCAGTTCGACGACCTCGATTCACAGGGCTGGAGCGTGGTGCTCGATGATGACGAGCAAACGCCCGAATCCGATAGCCCGGACGATCCGCGATGACGGGGCCCGAGGTATCCGTGCTGGTGGCCGCATTCATGGCCGGCCTGCTGGGCAGCGGACATTGCTTCGCGATGTGCGGTGGAATCGCCGGCAGCCTGGGCGCAATGGCGGCGCTGCCGGGGCACGGAGGGCGGGGCGGATTCGTCGCTGCGCTGCAATTCAATACCGGCCGGATTCTGGGCTACGCGGCGCTGGGCGCACTGACCGCCGGAGCGCTCGGCCGGGCCGGCGGGGCAGGGGGCGTACCCGCCTGGTCGCTGTGGCTGCGGGGTCTGACCACCGTGATGATTCTCGCCATCGGCCTGCACTACCTCGTCGGCTGGCGGGGCATGGCCGGACTGGAGCGGGCGGGCGGCAGATTGTGGGGGCGGATCGCGCCATTCGCGGCGCGCGCGGCGGCGCGTCGCGATCTGCCCGGCCGTCTCCTGCTCGGCGGGTGCTGGGGCTTGCTGCCCTGCGGACTGGTTTATACCGTGCTGTTGACCGCGGCTTCCACCGGCAGTGCCGTGCACGGTGGCTTGACCATGGCCGCGTTCGGCCTGGGCACCTGGCCGTCCATGCTGGGTTTGACCCTGGCGGCGCCGAGCCTGGCCGCGGTACTGTCTGATCGCGGGTTTCGCCGTTTCGTCGGCCTCAGCCTGGTGCTGCTGTCCGCATGGATGGCCTTCACCCTCTGGCAGGGCGTCAGCGGCGCGGCCCATCATGCGCACTGAGGCGTATATCATTCGCGCATGAAATCCATTCCCTTCCCTGTCTGGCGTTTGACCCTGGCCTATGCGTTGATGATGGCCGGGACCTCGATGACCGTGCTGATCGCGGGAATCATCGGTACGGAATTCGCGCCGCGTCCGGGTCTCGCGACGCTGCCGATCGCGCTCGCGGTGGTGGGTATCGCGGCATCGACCCTGCCCACGGGGCGATTGCTGCATCGGTTCGGCCGGCGACGGATTTTCGTGGCGTATGCCGCGCTGGCGCTGGCCGCGGCGCTGGTGGTGGCGGCCAGCCTGGTGATCGACCGGTTCGCACTGTTCTGCGCCGGCTGCTTTCTCATTGGCTGGTCGGCGGCGGCTGGCCATCAGTATCGTTTCGCCGCGCTGGAAGCCGTTCCCGCGGAAGTAGCACCCAAGGCCACTTCGGTACTGCTGCTGGGCGGCATACTGGGGGCCTTCATCGGGCCGGAACTGGCGGTTCGGGGACGCAATCTTCTGCCGGTGGAGTACGCCGGATCCTATGTCTTGCTGGCCCTGAACTACGCGGTCGGCATGCTGGTGATCGCTTTCCACCGCGACTCGGCGCCGCCGTCGGTGCACCACCGCTCGCAGGGCCGGCCCATCGTTGAAATCATCCGCGAACCCGTGGTGTTGCTGGCGATCGTTTCGGCCGCCCTGGGCTACGGGGTCATGAGCTTCATCATGACGGCCACCCCCATCAGCATGCACACCCACGCCGGGCACGGTCTGGAAGAAACCAAAATCGTGATCCAGTCACACGTGGCCGGCATGTATCTGCCATCGCTGGTGTATGCGTGGTTTCAATCGCGCCTGGGCTATCGCGGCATGCTGTGGGCGGGTGCGACCGGTTTGCTGATCTGCATTGGAGTGGCGCTGGCCGATAATGCGTTCATTCACTACTGGGCGGCCCTGGTCATTCTCGGAGTGGGCTGGAACTTTCTGTTTCTCACCGGCACCAACCTGTTGCCGCTGGGTTATCGTCCCGAGGAGCGGTTCCGGGTGCAGTCGATGAATGATTTCCTGGTGTTCTCGGTGCAGGCCGCGGTATCGCTGGGTTCCGGTTGGTTTTTGGCCACCTGGCAGTGGAACGGCCTGCTGTGGACCTGCGTGCCCCTCATCGTCGTTTTCATGCTGGTACTGGCAGTGACTCCACGAAGCGTTCTGGGGCGGCGGCCACCGTTGGCGGAGCCCGCCTGAAGACGCGGTCCTGAAACGAGGTGCCCCAATCCGTTTCTAGAAGGTCGAGGCGCTGGTTTGAACCGCGACCAGCAAGGTACCGAGGCCGGCGAGGGCCAGCATGACGTGCAGCCACGCCATGCGCGGCGGACCGCCGGGCTGGCGGGCACGTCTGAGGGTCAGGTGAAATCCCGCTCCGGTGGCCAGGCACAGCACCCACAACGCCAGCAGGGCGTAAGCATTCCATTGCGCCTGCAGCGTGCCGCCCAGTAGCAGCAGCAGGCCGCAAAGAGCAAACGCCGCATGCAGCAGGGAAACCATCCGGGAGGCCAACCATCCTCGCACCAGACCGTTGCCCAGCACGATTCCGCCAGCGGCGGTGATGGCGAATATCAGCAGGGCCTCATGGAGCATGAATACGTCCGTGGAGGAGAAGAAATTAGAAGGCCTCGCCGCGCCCTGCGGCTACCGAGTCGAGAACACCACCGGAAGGACATGGTGCATAACGACCAAGGGCAGAACCGGGTAACTGCCGAAGGGGCGGGGCGAGGCCGGGGACCAGTGTGAATCCATTGCCGGATCACCATTCGATGAGATCAATGTAAAGGGGGCAAACACATGGGTCAAGCGATAAAAAATGGGTGTTGATATCGAAAATTTCGTTTTTAAGCGAAAAAATCGCGATTCATACCCTGGCCACAATTTCACGGATCAGATTCAGGGCCGGACCGAACACCTCGGGATCGTGTTCGCTCGGATAAACAATGAAGGCGGGCAGGGTGAACGACGGTGCATCGGGCACCCGGTGCAACAGACCGAGGGAGAGATGGTTGGCCACCAGGCGCCGTGGAAAATAACCCGAACCGCCATTCTTGAGTATGTGCTGCAGCCCCAGTAATCCGATATTGACCTTGATGGCCGCTCCAGCCGATTCCGGAAAACGGGCGCTGTGACGCGCGAGGAACTCGGGGCCCCAGTCCACGTGGACGTAACGGGAGTCGAGTACGGACTCGCGGGGGCAGGGTTCGGTCTGTACCAGGATCAGCTCCTCGTTGAGCAGCGGTTCCACGATCAGGCCCGGCCGGCTTTGGGGGGCGTACATCGCCGCGATATCGATGTGGCCGTCGACCAGACCCATGGTCAGGTCATCCTCAAAGCCGATTTCGGCAACGATGGCGATATCGGGCAGCGATTCGCGCATGCGCGGCAGCCACCGCTGCAACAGGTCTTCCCAGATTCCAATACGCGCTCCGACCGTAAGAGAAGCACGAAATCCAGCCGGCACACCCACTGCCTGGCGCGCCTGTTCGACGGTCCGCAGCAGGTTGAGGGCATGCCGCTGGAATTGCCGTCCCGCCGGGGTCAGGGTCGCGCCGGCTTTATTGCGGAGAAACAGGCGGCAGCCGAGCAATTCCTCGAGTGAACGAATCCGGGAACTGACGGTGGATTGCGTGATGAACAGCCGGTCGGCCGCCTTGACGAAGTTGCCGGCAGCCACGACGGCGAGAAACGTGCGAGCCAATTCAGTATCCATAAGCCATATTTTATCGGAAATACAAATATAAAAGACCATAAATCGCACTTTTTCGATGTTATAAGAACACTCAATCCATCCAGCTCTCCAACTTCTGGACACCCACGTTCTCTTGGCAACTTCTGGACACCCAGAAGAAACAAGTCCTGGACACCCGCGGAACGAGCAAGTCCTGGACACCCACGAAAGAGCAAGTCCTGGACACCCACGAAAGGACTGGTGACCTTTGTTTCCCGTCTAGCCGGATTTTCGAATTGCGTGGGTAGTTCGTCCGGGCCGGGATAAATGGGACCCAGGGGTGTTTACGTACGTCTTCGGAACAGGTCGGGACACCTACGGAACGAGAATGATTCTTCTTGGGCAATCACATGTAGCCGGGAGCGTGTCTGGGGCGCTCATGCATCTCAGAGAGGGGATCGACCGGACGCTCAGCCGTGCAGACCTGTGTGAGCCCCTGGGGCTCTGCCCCCTGATGAATATGCGTATAATGTATATTATGTTAAATAATGGATGAAAGAAGCCGGATTCGACCTTCCGGACAGCCCTATCGGGGCGCCCGGCTTTGAGGAGCAATTCGGCCTCTCGCTCAGAGCACGTATCGGGAAACCGCACCAGAAAACACACGACACGCCAAGGTGGTCGACCGTACAACGACTGTTCGCCACGATCTGGCCGAACCTGCCGGGCGTGGGCTTACGTCAGGTGGTGTTCCAGGCTTTGCCGCATACGCCGTGTGGAGATGGACACCTCGATCAACAGGCACAGCAGCGCTGCGCTGATCAGAGTCATCGCGCCCACGAACAGTGAGGCGATCACGACGCCCAGTCCGGCGTCGATCCAATCGCCAATAAACAGGCAGATGACGACCAGGCAGATGAGTAAGGCCGAGCAAACCGCCAGGCGTATGGCCCAGTAAATCAGCCGAATTCGCCGCCAGCACGTGCGGGCTTGTGTCTGCATGTGGGCGGCTTCGCTGGATTCCATTTTCGGAATCTGGGATTCCAGCAAGCGTGCCCGATCGACCACACGACCCAGGCGAATGGACAGCATGGAAAGCAGCGCGCCGATCCCGGCGAGCAAAAACACGGGCGCGACGGCCAGCTGGATGACCTGGGCGACCAGGCTGATGGATTCATTGTGGTTCATTTCTCAACCCGGTTTGAAGACGGGACTGCCCTGCCCCGCAGGTCATGATAGACCGTTTCGTCAGCCAGTAGTTTAACTGGCGTGTCGCATTTTTTGTTGGCCTGGCGCCGTCCTGTCCCGGCCGGTTGGAAGACTTCCCGGCAGACAGGCTAAACTCTTTGCCGGGCATTCAGCTCGCACGCGTTGGGATTCAACATGGATGAACGTACCGACAAGACCGTCAATATCGTGGGTGTCCCGCTGGACCTGGGGGCCAGCCGCCGCGGCACCGACATGGGGCCCTCCGCGCTGCGCATCGCCGGTCTCGGGGATGCGTTGCGCCGCCTCGGTTATCGGGTGGAGAGGGAAAGCGACATTCCCGCGCCAGCCATGGAAACGCGCAGTACCGAAGATCGCAAGGCTCGATTCAAACCGCAGATTCTGAAGGTCTGTCAAGACCTGGCAAGCAAGGTCAAGTTGATACTCGAAGCCAATGAATTTCCATTGATTATTGGTGGAGACCATTCCATTGCAATGGGTACGATTGCCGGCGTTTCCAGCCATTTCAGAGATCGTGGCGAAAGCCTGGGGCTGATCTGGTTCGATGCCCATGGCGACATGAATATCCCGGGCGTTTCACCGTCCGGCAACATTCACGGCATGCCGCTTGCCCACATTCTCGGCAAAGGCGATGAGGACCTGAAGAACATCATGGGTTTCAGCCCCAAGGTGAAGCCGGAAAATGTGGCGTTGATCGGAATCCGTGATATCGACGCCGGTGAGCGGCGCATCATTCGCGAATCGGGCATTCACGCGTACACCATGCGGGAGATTGACGAGAGGGGCATGGCCAGCATCGCGGCCGAGGCTCTGGACGTCGTCAATCGTGACACGGGTGGGTTTCATGTCAGCTTCGATGTGGACGGTTGTGATCCGACGGTCATTCCCGGATCCGGAACGCTGGTCCCCGGTGGCGTCAGTTTCCGCGAGGCGCACCTGTTGCTGGAATACGTGGCGGACGACGGACGCATGTCGTCGCTCGAGGTCGTGGAGCTCAACCCGTTTCTGGACGACCGCAATATCAGTGCCGAACGAACGCTCGAACTGATCCTGTCGGCCATGGGCAAGAGTATCCTGTAACCGGAGCGCCCTGCTCCACCGGCATCGCCGGATTCACATGCCTTATTCCTCGGATGCGGCCAGCGCTGCCCGCAACGGCTCGAGCTGTGATTCGAAATGCTTCCAGTGCGTCAGGGCGTCGCGGTACATGGGTTGTCGGACCTGCTCTGAGCTGGCGGTTCGCACCGGCCGTGAATTGCGGTGCGGCTCGAAGCAGGCCGGTTCGACTTCCAGCGCCAGGCAGGCCAGCAGGCGCTCGATTTCGGGCCTGGGGTCTTCGATCAGCGCTTCGTAGTCAATACGATGAATATAGCCCGGCAGCACCGCGTCCCAATGCGTCATGAGGCGCTCGTACGCACGGTAATAACGTCCGATATCCGCCAGATCGTAACTCCATTCCTGACCGGCGAGGAACAGCTGCCGGAAGGCACTGAAGCCATTGGCCATCGGTTCGCGCCGCACATCGATGATGCGTGCCCGCGGCAATGCCAGGCGAATCAAGGCGGCGTACTCGAAGTTGTTGGGCATCTTGTCGACAAAGAACGGCTGATCGCCGCGCAGGATACGGGAACGCTCCAGATATTCGCGGCCAATCTCCCGGAAATCCGCTTCATCCAGTTCCGTCAGGGCCTGCGGCCAGGCGGACCGGTTTGCCTTGCGTTGGCGGTAGTTCAACTCTTTGACCAGGGTGGCCAGAATGGGCAGCTCCATGGTGCCGTCAACCTGGCTGTGGGCCGTGATGACCTGTTCGACCAGAGTCGACCCGGAGCGTGGCAGGCCGACGATGAACACGGGGACGGCTTCATCCGCATCGGCCTGTGCTGTCGCCATGCGGCTGCGCAGAAAGTCGGCGTTGGTAACGCTCCGCAGGCTGTTCAGCGTGGTCAGATGATGTTCAAGGTCGAAGCGCGATCGGCGCTTTTGTGCACGGTTGCCGCGTTCGTAATGCTCAAATGCGGCGGTCCAGTCCGAGCGGTCCTCGAAGGCGCGGCCCAGGGCGAAACTGTAGAAAACCTCGTCTTCCGATCCGGCCGCAGCGTGTTCCAGGGACCGGCTCATGGCCTGTACCTGTGCGTCGCTGAACCGGTATACCTTCAGATCCGCGAGCAGGTACCAGGCTTCACCACGATCCGGTTGCACATCGATGGCCTTGTGCAGGGAGGTGATGGCCTCCGGCTGCTGGCCCATGGTGCGCTGCAACGTGGAAAGACCGGTCCACACGTGGGCCTGGCCGGGATTGTTATCGAGCAGAGTGCGTAAAATTTCGGCGGCTGCCGGGTACTGGCCGGTGCGGTCGAGCAAGGCGGCCTTGAGCAAATGGAACGGAACCTGGTCGGGTGCGGCCTCGATCAGGGTCTCTGCCGCCGCGAGGGCTTCCGGATACCGTTGGCGCCGCGACAGCAGATTGACGTATTCGAACCGGGCCTGGGTGTGACCCGGTGCGGCGTCCAGTACCGACTCGAGCAGATCCATCGCATCGGTTACCGCGCCGATACGGATTGCGACCTGGGCCAGCAGGTAGAGCGCCCGTGCATCCTGACCATGTCGCTTGAGGAAGGCACGCAGAATCTGGTCGGCCTGCCCGGGCTGGTTGGCCCGGAGCATTTCACGTGCGCGCTCCAGCACCGGATCCTGGTCCCCTTCGACAGGGCATTGCGCGTAGGCTTCGAAGGCGGCGTCGATATCGCCCTGGGCCAGGAGCAAATCGCCCAGGTATTTCCAGCTGTTGACCATGCGGGCGTCGATTTCGGTGGCGCGTCGAAACGCCGCAATGGCCTCATCCGACCGCCCCGCGGTACTGTGGCAGATGCCGAGCTCCTGGAAGGCTGCGGCAAACTCCGGTTCCTTGCGCAGAATCGACTCCTGCAACTGAACGGCCTGGTCCAGCATGCCGCCGCGGCGCTGGGCGATCCCCAGCAAATGCAGAACCACGACGTTCTCGGGTTGCTCGCGCAGCAGTTCGCGCAACAGGTCCAGGGCTTCGTTGACCTTGCCCTGCTGCAGGTGGGTCGTGGCTTGCTGCAGGGACCGGTTAAACGGATCGGATGGGTCAGTCGTCATGGTCTCCAACTCAATTTGAGCCAAGCCGTCAGGCGCAGGAAACATGGTGCCCGGGGCGGGAGTCGAACCCGAATCCGCGGAGCGCCTTGCGAAAATATCGCTGCGGTCACCGGATTCGAAGTGCGGCATCCAGTCATTCCACTCCGGTTAATGCCGGGTGATTTCCGCTTCGGGCGCCAGGGTTCCAAGCCGTCAGGCGCAGGAAACATGGTGCCCGGGGCGGGAGTCGAACCCGCATGACCTTTCGGTCGAGGGATTTTAAGTCCCTTGCGTCTACCAGTTTCGCCACCCGGGCTGCGCGGAGCGCGCTCATTGTACCGCCCTGCCCCGGCTATCGCATTCGGTTCATGGCGGGGGCTGCGGGTGTCGGGTCGGGAGCCAGAAACGACAAACCCCTGCCAGGCAGGGGTCGGTCATTGGCGCGTCTCGTCCGGAAATGAATGGAGGCTAGGGTCGGAATCGAACCGGCGTACACGGCTTTGCAGGCCGCTGCATAACCACTCTGCCACCTAGCCCATGAACTCGGTTCCGGTCGCGTTGCGAGCGCGACATTCTACTATTAACCCTGCGGCATTGCCATGCCGGCGGGACCCGCCGCGCGCGGCTCCGGGCGCAGGCCTCAACCGTGGCGGCCGGGTGGACCGGAAAGCTCGGCTGCCCGGGTCAGTGCGGCGCGAATCTGCCGTATCTGGTCCGGGCCGGTCCGGCAGCATCCCCCGATGGCGCGGGCGCCGGCGCGGTACCAGCCTTCGACATCGAAATCCGCGTTGCCCTCGCCGCGCCAGCGATTCTCGCCGGAAACCCAGGTCTCCCCGCTGTTGGGATACACGATCAAGGTCAGTTCGCTGCCGGCGACCGATTGCAGCAAGGGACCCAGGTGGCGGGGCGCGGTGCAGTTGATGCCGGCGGCGACGATGCGCGGATGGTGGTCCAGTGCCGCCAGGCATTCTGCCAGCGGTTCACCGTGACTGACTTCCACGTCGTTGCGGCAACTGAAACTGACCCAGGCGGGCGGGCCGTCCTGTGCGGCCAGGAGATCGGCAATACCCTCGGCTTCCGGGCGCGAGGGGATGGTTTCGAAGGCCAGCAGGTCGGCGCCACTGTCCGCCAGCACGTCCAGCCGGGCCGCATGAAATGCCTGCACTTCGCGCCAACTGGCCGGGTAGCGGCCGTGGTATTCCGAACCGTCGTGCTGACAGGCGCCGTAAGGTCCCAGGGATGCCGCAACCAGTGGGCGGGGACGTGCGTTCAAACGGGTGGTCCGGCGCAGGTGGCGATCGCGTTCGTCCCGGGCCAGGCGCACGCCCAGACGCATCAGATCGCGGGCCTCCCCAGGCTTCAAGCCACGTGAGCGGAACCCGGCTTCGCTGGCCTGGTAGGTTGCGGACAAAATGATGTCGGCACCCGCTTCCAGGTAGTCGCGATGGACCCGGGTGATGAGTTCGGGCGCTTCCATCAGGCAGCGGGCCGACCACAGGGGATCGTCCAGATCGGCGCCGTGGCGTTCGAGTTCGGTGGCGAGCGCGCCGTCGATGATGGCGAAACCCTGTGTGTCGATCAGGTCGTTCAGGCAGTTCCGCGTGTGTCCTTGCGATGAACGCGGCTGCCTTTGCTTACGCATCGCCCTGCTCTGCCGCGGGTGCCGGGTTTTGTGCCGTGCCGGCGGCTTCGTCATGCGGGTCGGGCGCGTTCCAGCCGCCGCCCAGCGCCTTGTACAAGGCAACCAGGTCGGTGGCGGCCGTTGTCTGGGCACGAGCGTGGGCATCCTCCGCCTCGAGCAGGACCCGCTCTTCGGCCAGCAGTTCGGTCAGTGTGATGTCGCCGATATCGAAGCGCGCCTGTGCATGGGCATGGCTGCGCCGGGCGGCTTCCACGGCCGTGTGCCGGCTTTCCACGGCTTCGAGGCCGTGCCGGTAGTCGCTGAGTGCGCGTTCGGCGTCGCCCAGAGCGCTCAGCACGGCTTGCTCGTAAGCCAGTGCCGCCTGCTGCTGCCGGGCTTCGCTGGCACGAATTCGGGCGCGCACGCGCCCGCCGTCGAATACGCGCCAGGAGATCAGCGGTGTGATCGAAAAAGTCTGGCTGCCGGAGTCGAACAGTTGGCCGGAATCCAGCGATTGGAAACCGCCACCGGCCCCAATGGACAGTTTCGGGAAAAGCTCGGCGGTGGCCACACCGATGTCGGCGCTGCTGGCCGCCAAACGCCGTTCGGCCGCGCGCACATCGGGCCGGCGGCGCAGCACATCCGCGCGTTCCCCGACCGGAATCGGGGCCAGAACGATCTGTGGTGTGGTGGTTTCAAGCAGCGCCAGTTCGCGCTCCGGTGGTGTGCCGAGCAGCACGCCCAGCCCCAGCACGGCGGCGCGCTGACGCGCCTTGATTCGGGGCAGCCCTGCCGTCGCGACGGCCAGGCGTGCCAGCGCGGTGTCGACATCGGCCCGGGCGGCATCGCCCACCTCGAAACGCTTTTGCACCAGTTCCGCCGTCTGCTGCAAGGTCGCCACCGAAGCCTGGCGCACGGCCAGTTCGCGCTGTGCGCCTCTGAACGTGAGATAGCTGCGCGCGACCTCGGCGGCTATGCTGATGCGCACGTCCCCGGCGCCAGCCAGCTCGGCCTGCACCCGGGCTTCGGCACCTTCGATTGTGCGTTGGTTTGCGCCAAACAGGTCGATCTCCCAGGCCGCGTCGAAGCCTGCTTCGTAGATCGTCTGGTCCCGCTCGATGCCGGGAATGTTGTTGATCGGCAGCGGGCCGTTTTCACTTTGCCGGCGTCGGGTCACATTGCCTTGTGCATCGAGGACAGGCGCATAACCCCCCGCTGCATGATCACGCAGCGCGCGCGCCTCGGCGATCCGCCAGCGCGCCTGGCGCACGTCGAGATTGTCGGCCAGCGCTGTGGTGACCAGCCGGTTCAGGGCCGGGTCACCCAGTGATGTCCACCAGGCCGACAAATCGACCGCCGCCGGGGTGTCATCGGATGGCTGCGACCAGCCGCTACCGGTATCGACCGGCGGTGGTTCGCGGTAATCGGGGCCAACCGCGCAGGCGCCCAGCAGCAGCGCAGCGATTGTGGGCGTCAGCGTTCTGGCCATTGCGGTAAGTGCCAGGTTTCGTCTGTCCGGGAATGTTGTCATGGCAGTTTCTTCATGGTGTTTTCCAGCTTCATTGCAGGCGGCCGCGCACGAACCACGATGCCATCGTCAGCGACACGAGGGCGATTATCCCCAGCGGCCAGGTGTTGGCGATGATGTCGGCCGGCGGCATGGCCTTCAGGAACGTGCCGACCACGATGATCAGGAAATGCTTGAGCGGGATCGCCTCAGCCAGCCACTGCAGCACCGTCGGCATGTTTTCCACCGGCGTGGCGAAGCCCGACATCAGCACCGCCGGCACGCCGATGGCGAAACTGCCGAGGATGGCCTGCTGCTGGGTGGCCGAAATCGATGAAATCATCAGCCCGATGCCCACCACGGACAGGATAAACAGCAGCAGACTGGGTAGCAGCATCACGAATGAACCCGTGAACGGCACCCGGAAGATGAACGCCGCGGCCGAGATCATCATCAACCCCAGCGCAGCGCCGATGGCGAGCGCCGGAACAGCCTTGGCGACGATGATTTCCAGTGTCGTGGTCGGTGAGACCAGAAGCTGGTCGAAAGTGCCCAACTCGCGCTCGCGTGCAATCGACAACGAGGTAATCATCAATGCACTGAAAAACATCAGAATGCCAGACAGTGCCGGAACCACGAACCAGCGATAGGTCAGGTTGGGATTGAACCAGTGGCGGATACTGACCGGGGAGGCGATCTGCAGGTCTGGCCTGGCGGTGGCGCCGACCTCGGCGACGATGGTGTTGAGGTAGCCGACGGTGATCTGTCCGGCATTGCTGCGCCGGCCGTCGACGATGACTTGCGCGGTGGCCGGTTCCCCCGCGGCAATCGCGCGCGAGAAGTCCGGCGCGAAGTCGATTGCGGCGATCACCTGGCGCTCGTCGATCAGCCGGCGCAACTCGTCGGGACTGTGCGCCGTGTGCAAGCGCTTGACGAAGTCGGCAGCGCCGATACGGGCTACAACCTCGTGCGACCAGCGTCCGGCATCGCGATCGTAGACGGCGATTTCGGCATTGCGCACTTCGAGAGTGGCAGCGAAAGTGAATATCAGAAGCTGCATCAACGGCGGCGCAAACACCACCAGGCGGCTGCGCGGGTCGCGCAGAATGCTGAGTAACTCCTTGACGATCTGCGCCCGCAGGCGGGCGCTGGTCAATGTCCTGAACAGGCGGCGCATCACTCAAGCCTCCAGGTTCTTGCGGGTTTTACTGCGGGCGATGGCAAAGAAAACCACGCCAATCGCCGCCATGGCCGCCAGGTTCGGCACAAACACCGCCCAGACGTCGCCGGCCAGAAACACCGTCTGCAGCGAGGAGACAAAGTAGCGGGCCGGGATCACATAGGTGATCGCCTGAATCCATTGGGGCATGGCGTCGATCTCGAACAGAAAACCGGACAGCAGAAACGACGGCAGGAATCCCGAAAACAGCGCAATCTGGGAGGCGAGAAACTGGTTTTTCGTGACCGATGAAATCAGCAGGCCCTGGCCCAGTGCGGGAATCAGGAACACGGCCGACAGCGTCATCAACGCCAGCAGTGAGCCGCGCAGCGGGACATTGAATACCCCGATAGCGAGCGCGGCCGAGCCGAGTGTGGCGATCATGCCCAGGGCAAAATAAGGCAGCAGTTTACCGATCAGGATCTCGACGACCGAAGCCGGCGTCGACAGCACCGCCTCCATCGTGCCGCGTTCCCATTCGCGCGCGACCACCAACGCGGTCAGCATGGTTCCGATGATGGTCATGACGATGGCGATGGCGCCGGGTACCAGCGAACGACGGCTTTCAAGTTCGGCGTTGAACCAGTAGCGCGGTTCCAGGGAAATCGCCGGTGTCGGCATGGTTTTGCCACGGCCCGCAGCCCAGGTCTGGACGACACCCTGGGCGTAATTGGACACGAAATTGGCGGTATTGGGCAGTGAGCCGTCGGTAATGACCTGCACCAGCGGCTGGGCTTTGCCGGCGCTCAACCGGCGCTCGAAATCCTGTGGAATGACGACAAAGCCGCGCAGCTTGCCGGCGACGATTTGATCGATCACTTCGCGCCGGTCGCGCGCCGGGGTCACTTGCAGATAACGGGTGCCGGCGAACGCTGCGGCCAGTGATTGTGCCGCGGCGGCGTCGGATTCCAGGACCACGCCGACGCGCACTTCGCGCACGTCCAGCGATACCGCGTAAGCGAACAGGAACAACAGCACCACGGGCAGCACGAAGGCAATCAGGATGGTGGATGGATCACGAATCGCCTGCAGGCTTTCCTTGCGCACCAGCGCGATCAGGCGCCGCCAGTCAAACCTGCGGCTGACCCGCTCCGGGGGCGAGGGCTCGGCTCGAAGTTCGGTGTTACCGGGCTTCATGCGGCCGCCGTGCCACGGGCACGCGCCTCGTCGTCGAGTTGCGCCGCTTCGATCAGGTGGATAAACGCATCCTCCATCGTCGGGTCGGGGCGTTCTGCGTTGCGGGCTCCGCGCTTGAGTGCGTCGGGTGTGTCCAGCGCGATCAGCCTGGCACGGTACATCATCGCCACGCGATCGCAATACTCGGCCTCGTCCATGAAGTGGGTGGTGACCATGATCGTCACGCCCTTGCGTGCCAGACCGTTGATGTGGGTCCAGAACTCGCGCCGGGTGACCGGATCGACCCCGCTGGTCGGCTCGTCGAGAAACAATACCGGCGGCCGGTGCATCAGCGCGCAGGCCAGCGCCAGGCGTTGCTTGTAGCCCAGCGGCAGCGAGTCGGGTGAGGTGCCCAGGTAGCGCTCGAGATCGAAGGCCTCGACCATTTCGTCGATCCGACGTCGCCGGACACGCCCTTCCAACCCGTACACTCCGGAGAACAACTCGAGGTTCTGGCGCACCGACAGCAGCCCGTAAAGGGAAAACTTCTGCGCCATGTAGCCGAGTTGGCTTTTGGCCGAACCCGTGGCGAGGCGCAGATCGAGCCCGACCACATGGGCCTCGCCTGCGGTCGGTTTCAGCAGCCCGCAGAGCATCTTGAAGGTGGTGGATTTGCCGGCGCCGTTGGGGCCGAGCAGACCGAAAATCTCGCCCTTTTGTACATTGAAACTGACGCTGTCAGTGGCGGTGAAGTCGCCAAAACGTTTGGTCAGGTCGCGGCAGGAAACGGCGATATCTGAATCGAGATTGACCGGCTCGATGCGCTCGGCCAGCGCCGATGTGCCACCCGGTCCGCCGCCGAGCAAATCGATAAAGGCGTCTTCGAAGCGCGGCTGCACGGACTCGAGCCTGGCACCGACCTGGCTGGCAAGCGCATCGATTTCGTCACGCCCGGCCCCGGCGCGCAGCACCACGCGCACGGCATCGCCCTGGATGACGCCGTCGCCCACACTGGCCAGATCCAGGGTGCGTGACAGCACCGCGCGGCGTGCCTCGCCGACCTGCTCCAGGCGGAAACTGCGCTGACTGATGCGATCGGTGAGTTCCTGCGGCGGACCATCGTATTCGAGCTTGCCTTCATTGAGTAACAGCACGCTCTCGCAGCGTTCGGCCTCGTCCAGGTAAGCGGTCGACCAGACCACGGCCATGCCGTCGTCGGTGAGTTCCTGCACCATGCGCCACAGGTCCTGACGGCTGACCGGATCGACACCGACGCTGGGCTCATCGAGCAGCAGCACCTCGGGCCTGGCCATCAGCGCGCAGGCCAGTCCCAGTTTCTGTTTCATGCCGCCGGATAGCTTGCCGGCCAGTCGGTTGGTAAAGGGTCCCAGGCGGGTGAAGTCGAGCAGGCTCTCGAACAGCCCCTCGTGCTGATCGACACCCAGGCCGCGAAGTTGCGCGTACAGACGCATGTTCTCCATCACCGAAAGGTCTTCATAGAGCCCGAAACGCTGCGGCATGTAGCCACTGGCCAGGTGGATGGCATCGTTGTCCTCGACCACATCGAAACCGGCCAGCGTAACGCGTCCGGCGTTGGGCACCAGCAAGCCCGTCATGATGCGCATCAGGGTGGTTTTACCGGCGCCGTCGGGACCGACCAGGCCAGTCAGGCGGCCGTACTGAATGTTCGCACTGAAGCCGCGCAGGGCCTCGACGTCACCGAAGCGTTTGGCAACGCCGTCGATGACGACAGCCGCGGCATTGCCGGCGGACCTGTCCGGAGCATCGTTCCGGGCACCGCTGGCGTCATTCGTACTCATTTCACTGCGCGGCGGCTATTTCGTGGTCCGCCGGGCGGGCATCGATTTCGACCGTGACCGGCATGCCCTGGCGCAGACCCTGATCGGCATCGTCAACCACCACGCGCAGCCGGTAGACGAGGTCGGTGCGTAAATCAACGGTTTCCACGGTCTTCGGGGTGAACTCGGCCCGCGGCGAGATGAACCCGACCTGGCCGTGATAGATCTGGTTCGAAGAATCCGTGTGGACACGCACCTGCGCACCCGGTTCGATACGGCCGAGATCGGGCTCGCTGACATAGGCGCGTACATAAACCGGGTCGCGCAGACTCAGGGTGTAGACCGGCGTACTGCTGGCCACCATGCTGCCCGGTTCACGCACCCGCGCGAGCACGGTGGCATCGGTCGGCGCAGTGAGTTCGGTATCGGCCAGCGCGGTACGCGCCAGGGCCAGCGCGGCCTCGGCGGCGGCCAGCCGGGCTTGTCCGGCGGCGATATCCTCACTGCGGAAGCCGACTTCGGCCAATGACAAGGCCGCCCGGGCGGACGACAGTCTGGCTGCCGCCTCGTCACGCGCGGCACGCGCGGCATCCACGGTACGCTGGCTGCTGGCGCCCGATTCGAGCAGCGCATGCTGGCGCTTGAAATTGCGGTCGGCGTCGAGATGGCGTGCCTGGGCCTGCTTCACCGCTTCCTGTGCCTGGGCAACTTCTTGCGGCCGATTCCCGCTGCGCAGCTTGTCCAGCTCGGCCTGGGCCGCGGCACGTTCGGCCCGGGCCGCGGCCAGGCGGTCGCGATAGGGCTGGGCGTCGAGTTGTGCCACCACCTGGCCGGCAGCCACGGCGTCGCCTTCATCGAAAGCCATGCTCACCAGGCGTCCGGGCTGGCGGAAAGACAGTTCCACTTCGCGGATATCGACACTGCCGTACAAACGCAGCACACCATCATCCTGCTGTTCCGGCAACAGGCGCCCCAGCAGCAGACCGGCCACGACCACGGCAATGGCCACAACCAGCAGGATCGGGCGCGCCCTGCCCTCGACCATCATCCGGCTCTTCATCGCACAGGCTCCAAATTGGGCAACGCTTTACCCAGCTGCCGCCAGGAAATGACTGCAATGATGATCCACACCACGGTGCGTAAACTCATGGCGATAACCGTGCGCTGCTCAAAAGCACCGCCAGAGGCCACATGCAGTCCGAAGGCGGCGAAGGTCAATGCCGTAGCAGCGGCAATAACGGTCGCCCATAAAAAACCCCAGTGCCGGCGCATCCACAGCCCCGCACCGGCAATAACGTAGGCAAAGCCGGCCAGGAAATTGAACCACAGTACAAACGGTACATAGTTGCCGGCCGCGGCACGCGCTGGCCCGTCGATGAACAGAACAGAGCCCCCTTCCTTGAGCGTCAGCAGGCCGAAGCCGATCGCAAATACGGAAACGACCCGCAACCAAACATCACGTGTACTGAGTTGTGCCATGTTGACTCCTTGCCGTGCAGCGCTACGGCAAATGACAAATGCGTCGGTGGCCAACGTGCGTTTGTGCTCGATGCCCCCGTTTGGCGGCGATGGCCGCCCCGCAGGCCGGTTCAGGCTCTAATCAGTGGGCAAAGCCTTCCCCAATGAAAAGTGAGTAAGTAGTTACTATCTTATCAGCCATAAAACCTTTTGCAAGTGGTTCTGATTACATTGACCCCGTACTCCGTCGTGCTCGACTGCCCCGACGCCCCGCCTCGCGCCCGTCATCCCGGGCCTGACCCGGGATCCACCACCACAATCCAGCGCCCTGTTCTCCCCTCGTCATCCCGGGCCTGACCCGGGATCCACCACCACACTCCAGCGCCCTGTTCTCCCCTCGTCATCCCGGGCCTGGTCCGGGATCCACCACCACACTCCAGCGCCCTGTTCTCCCCTCGTCATCCCGGGCCTGACCCGGGATCCAATTCCAACCCCCGGAAGAAAAACTCACCCGGCTTGCGTACCCGAAGCCGCGATTCCCCGGCGGTAAAGCGCGAAAACCCGGGGCGCCATCACGCGGACCAGTCCGACGTCTCCGACGACCATTGATTGAATGACCAGTCCCTGCACCGCGCCAATGAATGCGGTGGCAGCCGCTTCACGGTCGAGTCCATCGGCGAGTTCGCCCGACTCGTCCGAATCGGCCAGTATCGCCATCAGGCGATCGCGGTAGCGTTTGAACATGGCGTCGACCACACGTTGGGCCGGCGTGACTTCTTCATGCTGCAGTTGTCCCAGCATCAGACGGGGTACACCGGGGTGCCTGGTGATAAATTCAATGTGGGTCATGAACATACGCTCGAGCGCATCCAGCGGGCCGCCGGTTGGATCCACCGCCGAGTCCAGGCGTGCCATCAGGCGTTCGGAAACCCAATGGGCCACGGCTTCCCAGATCGCATCCTTGCTCGGAAAGTGGCGGAACAGCGCACCCTGGGTCAGATTCATGTGTTTCGCAATGGCGGCTGTCGTCAGGTTGGCCGGATCCTGCTGGCCGCAAAGATCAATAACCGCGCGAACGGTCAGTTCGCGGCGTTCCTGCGCGGGCAGGTGGGGACGACTCGACATATCAGGCTCCATGCAGGCAAGTTAGTAATTGATTGCTACCTTATATTATTCGGCCATGACGTTCCAATCCGGTCCCCGTTCAAACCGAGAACACACCAATGCCAACCGATCATTCACTTTGCGCCGGGACTGCGGTACAAAGGGGCTTGATTCCGTCGCCGCCCAGAGCCTGCCGATGTCCGCACCCGCCGCCCGGTTCCCGCTGCCTGCACCCGTGCGTGAAACTTGTGCGGCACTCTCCACGGATTTTCCTGTGAACCTGTCCCGGGCCCGGTCTGTCGTTGTGGCGGCGGCCCGATTCGTCGGCCTGCCCCGGTTGCCCCGCCCGGCCCGAACCCCGGCCCGAAACCTGGCCCTTACCCTGACCCTGGGTCCATTCATGGCCTCGGTCATGGCACTGTCCGGGCCGAGTCGCGCCTTCGCCGAAACTGGAACCGAAGTGCCGGCCGCTTCCGCTTCGCCGGACGCCCGGCCGCTGATTGAGGAGACGCACGGACCTGCTGCAGGCGAGTTGGCTGAAGCCCGCGTGCCGGAGCTCAACGCCGACCTGCAAAAACTCGCAGCCGCGTTTTTCGAGTGGCGGGCGGGTCAGCGTCCGGTGGTTCTGTACGGTGCAAGTGCCCTGCCCCGTCCCGCGGATTGGCTGCCCGCGTGGTCGCCCTCGGATCTGGCGGTGTATCGCGCAATGTATCGCGATTTCCTCGACCGCCTGGCCGGGCTCGATCACGGCGGTTACAGCCGCGCCGACGATGTGGATGCCCGCCTGCTGGCCGCCGCCATCAAACAGGTCGGCTGGGAACTGGACGCGCTGCGCCGGCCGCACCGTGATCCGCTGTTCTACGTGGACCAGACCCTGGGCAGTATTCTGCCGCTGGGATTGCCGGGCGCGCTCGACGAAGCGGCGGCCCGCGAGGTCTTGCTGCTCCGGCTGCAGCATTTTGGTGAGACCCTGCTGCATGCCCGCGAAAACCTCACCGAACCGGTCCGGCCGTTGGCGGTGGCCGCCGTCGAGCGCCTGGTCGACATCGAGTCCCGGCTCGCTGCCTGGGGCGCGGCCATCGCTGAGACCGGGGGCGCCGACAGCGAGTCGGACCAGGCCGCGGCTGATCCGCTGGTGCCGGCGCTCGCCGATGCCGGACTGGCATTGGCTGACTACCGGCGCTGGCTGCAGCAACAGCTCGCCGGCATGAACCCGGACCCGGCCATCGGCCGGGAAGCCTACCAGTGGTATCTCGCCAACGTGGCGCTGATGCCGGAGACGCCGCAGGCCATGGCCGACGCGGCGGAACGGGCCCTCGACCGCCAGGGCGCCACCAGCGTGCTGGATCGCCACCGCCATCGCGACGTTCCGCCCGCCGCCCCGATGCCCTCGCCCGAAGCGTTTATCCATATCACCGGCCAGCAGGAGCGTGAGCTGCGTGCGTTTCTGGCAGCGCACGAATTGCTCACGGTGCCGGCGGACTTTCCCGCCAGCGTGGTCCATGCAGTGCCCGCCACTCTCGCGGCGCTGGCGCCGTGGGGGAAGGTGCCCGGCATGCCGTATGGCGCGGGCGGCGGGGCCGGTGACAACACCCTCTGGTTCCTGCTACCCGGCGGCCCGGGAACGACAGACGGCAAAGCGCCCTTTTTCGATGACCTGGCGTGGCGCGATCCCCGGCTGCGTCTGGTCGGCGATGTCGTGCCCGGATGGCGCCTGCAGCGGCATCTCACCGCCTCTCACCCGGACCCGATCCGGCGATATGCCATGGATTTCGCCACCAGCCCCGGCATCGCGGCCTGGTTCGAAGATGTCGTCCATTCGGCCGGTTTGTGGGATTACAGCCCGCAAGTGCGTCCCTGGCTGTATCGCCTCCTCAGGCTTCGAGCCCTTCAGGCTGTTGTGGATGTCGGCCTGTCAAACGGTGATCTGTCGCTGGCGGCCGCCGTCGAACGACTGCAGCGGGAGGTGCCGATGGACCGATCCACCGCGGGCACGCTGGCGATCGCGATGGCCTCGAATCCCGGCAGCGGCGCGGCGGCTTTCGCCGGTGCCGGCCAGGTCGCGGCCTTCGTGGCGGCGTGGCGAGAAACGGCGGGTGAGGATTTCGACCTGAAGGCATTTCACGATCGCCTGCTGCGGGAAGCCAATGTGCCGATAGCACTGCAACGCTGGGAAGAACTGGGTGACGGCGCAGAGGTCGCGCGCCTGAAGCAGCTCGGCCGGCGCCCCGCGACCGTGCCGCAATAGGGTTTGCAATCGCAGGTGCGGGGCAAGCCCGGTATCGGGGGCGGTCAATCGCAGGAGGGGCGCGTTTCGAAACCGTCCGAAAATACCTCTTCGGCGGTGCTGTACACCAGGCGCAGCTGCGGTCGTTCAGCAGTTTCCGAATGCTCCCGGCTATTGAACCGGTGAGCGCTTTGTCCCCCTTCCTCGCCGCCGATGACGATCCAGCCGAAGTTCGCTCCCGGCTGGTCGTGCCAGTGGCGAACGTCGTCCAGCAGAGCGGACGTGCACGCCCAACTGTACCTGCCGTTGGTCTGTCCGACCGTGGTGACGGCGGAGGCGGAGGCGGCCCAGGTCCCGCCCGGCGTGTCCCAGTTGACGATCGGGTAAAACCGCCGATGCCAGGTGGCATCGCCCAGGGCGGGAAAATCGCCCTGCCCTTCGGGCCCGATCGCATCCGATCCCGCTTCACCCCAGGCCTGCTCTACACGATGCACGCCCATATCAGCCGGCGGGCTGCCCGGCGCGGCCTTCGACTGATACAGGGAGAGTTCAACGCTGTGGATTACCGAGCCGGACGGGATGGCCGACAGGTCGAATCGAAGCAAGGCGCGCCGGCGCTTGAATCCGGCGTCGAACCCGGTCCGGCCCGCGAACAGAAAGCTGCCGGCTCCATTGCTCCGTTCGTTGACGGTGTCTTCGGTATCCGGGGCGGTTTCGTACAGCGAGTTGTCCTGAGCCGGTTCGAGGACAACGACCGTCACCGCCGCCACCGGTGGCGCAACGGTGAGTAACAGAAATGCCGCGGTCGACGACAGCAGTCGCTCAAACATCGGTGTTCAGGTTTCGAACCCGTGCCCGAAAATGGTTTCCGGCGGAGGCGCGAGTGGCTGGAAAATGCCCATCGGTGTGTAACCCGAATAACCGGGGAACACGTTGGCCAGGGTTTGCGTGGTGTGTTCGCAGCGGACATCCAGGTACTCGCTCAACACGCGCCGGAAATCGGTGGTGGTGGCCAGCGCGCCCTGGAACAATTCCGGTTCGGTGGAACCGTTCTTGGGATTGGGGTAAGTCACGAAACCGTCCGCGGTGCCTGGATACAGTCCCGGCCAGTTGCCGTAGATCGCGCCACCATTGACCTGGTCACCCAGCACCAGCATCAGGTTTCCGTTGCCGTGGTCGGTGCCGTTGGAGACGTTCTGGTACAGGCGCCGGCCAAACTCGCTTTGCAGGACGACGGTGGTGCGCTGTGCGTAGCTGCCACCACTCTGCTGCAAGTCGTTCAGAAACGCCGCCAGGGCAGCCGCGAGCTGGGCCAGAAGAGTGTCGTAATTGTCGGGATTGTCCTGGTTCGTATGACTGTCGAAATTGTGGTAGTCGACCGTGAAGATGCGCGCGCCCAGGTCCAGTTTGATGAGCTGGGCGATATCGCTCAGGCGCTGGCCAATGGTGTTGTCGCCGTAGGCCAGGCTGCCACTGCCGGTGTATTCCGGATCGAAGTTCAGCCGCAGCAGGGCCTCCGCCGCCAGCGCCTGGGCGCCGGCTTCGCTGAACTCGTCCGTGGCGATGCTGTAAATGTCGGGCAGCATGTCGAGCTGCATGTAACCGTCTTCGGGCTCGCCAGCACTCCAGCGCCAGAACGCGTTGTCGAGTTTGAAGTCGGACGGCGAGTTTACGGTCAGCGCCGAGGTTGAGCCCAGCAGGCTGACCGGGGGATTGTTGCGGAACGCGATAATCGGCAGAAAGATCTCGGGCGGGTACTGGCCCAGGGTCGTGGCCATGGCGTCAAAATGACGGTGCAACCAGCCGGTGGGTGTACCGACCAGTCCCGGGGTGCCCAGTTCGATGTACTTTTCCGCGTCAAAATGGCTGCGCGAGGCGATGTCGTCGGGTGTGCCCACCGCCTGCACGATGGCCAGATTTCCGGCGTTGTACAGGTCCAGTAATGGAGCCGTCACCGGATTGAAGCCGAACGGTTCGCTCCCGATCGGCAACGCGCTGCCGGGCCCGGTGTCGGGTATGCCCAGGCTGGGTCGCATCACCGAGTAGTATTCGTGATCGTTGGCGTCCAGCGGAACCACGAGATTGGCGCCGTCGATGCCACCGCGCAGGAAAATGTGGACCAGGATCTCCTCGTTGTAGGCCGGAGCCGCCTCGGCCCGGCTGGCAAAGGCGCCCAGGGCAGCCGCGCTCAGGGGCCCGGATTTCAGAAATTGCCTGCGTTTCATTCGGTTCGCTCCCTGCCCGTTAGCGCCTGAGATTGTCCGGCAGCATCGCGATTGCGGCCACCAGCGCCTGCAGCCGTTGTGGAACGTAGCCCGACCAGGGGTTGGAGCTCCAGCCGGACGCATCCAGGTCCAGGGGGGTGTCCGGGCTGGCCGCGTCCTGCTGCATGAAATCCACCAGGTGATCGTGAACGGTGGCGTCGAGTTGGGGCGTGGCCGGCTGGGTGCTGTCGTAGCCCAGTATCCGATTCACCCAGAAGTCGACGATATTCGCCGCGGTACGGTCGTTCACCGCCAGTGCAGCCTTGGTCGTTGCCGTCGCGTCCACCGGAAAGTACTCGTGCCAGTCTCCGTAGGGGTTGCCGAGGTCATTGGGTACCCCGTTCAGAAACAGCAAGTTCAGCACTCGCCAGGTCATGATCAACGGCGTGCTGCCCAGCCAGGCCGGCCGGACGTCGGGAAATCCGTCCGGCGTGACCCAGGTATAAGGCAGGTGTCCGGTTTGTGACATCAGCCAGTAAAGGTCCTGGCTGAACTTGTAGTTCTGGCCTTTGGCGAGGTTGTTGGCCCAGTCGCCAAAGGGATCGGGCCGCACCAGGTGCTCGTCGGGGCCGCCGCAACTGCGCAGCGTGCCGGCAACCAGTTCGAACGGACGCTTGGTCTTCTCGCCCCAGTAGGCCGCGTCCTTGAATTCGGCAGAAAGCAAAATGGTGCGGACCACCTGTTCAAGCTGGTCCGGCGCCTGCCACTGGTCGTTGAACACCACCGCGGCCTGCTCGACGATGGATGGCGGCGGTTCGTCGGCGATCAGCCTGCGGCACAGTTTTTCGCACACGTACCGGGCGGTGCTGGGGTGCATGGCCAGCAGGTCGAGGACCTCGCCCGTCTCGGCTTCCCCGTTGGCGGTGATGTCGATACCCAGCACGCGCTTGGGATTGGTGTCGTGCCAGTCGGGGTAGTAAATGTATTCCCCGGTGTTGGCGCCGTCGGAGTATGGATTGCTGATGGTCCAGCCTGTCAGGCAGCGCGTGACGGCCACCACGTCGCGCTCGGAATACCCGGCCTTGAGGCCGGTGGGCAGTACCGTGGATGAGCCCGCCATGGGCGTGGCGTCCGGGATGTCGCCTTCGGCGGTGAAGCCCCAGGAATTCACCGCGCCCAGGGTGTGCAGTTCCTGCACTTCGCGGGCGTAGTTCTCGTTCGGACCGTAGCGCGAGTTCCACACGTTGTCGAGGTAGTACATCATTGCCGTGCTTTTCGTCACGGCTTCCAGCATCGCCCGGAAATTGCCCAGCATGTGGGGTCGGATGACGTCGCGGTCGTAATGCACGAACACCGGCGAGACTTCGAACTTGCCCCCGTCCACGCTGAAATGGGTGTGCCAGAAGTCCGCCAGCACCTCGGCCAGTTGCCATTGGCTGTACATGGCCCGGGCGAAGGCGAGGTATTGGGTTTCGATCAGCGGATAGAGATACTGCGGCCACGGCGGCGCGGCGACCACCCGCTCCTGCCACAGCGTGGCCAGTGAATCGTCCAGGGTCTCGAAATTGGTGGCCGAATCGTTGAGGTAGGCGCTGAGCTGGGGGTCGTTGGGCGGCGGCCAGGTGGCGCTGTAGCCTGCCAGTTGGTCGTTCACCCAGGTTTGCAGCCGGTCGTCGAAGTTGGCGCCCAGCGCCTGGAAGGCGGTGAGATCTTCTGGCCGGTAGCCGAAGGTGAGCCGGCGCAGTGCACGTACCGCGGGATCGGGCGTCGGAGAAGTCGCAGGCGCTTCGGCCGCGGCGGGCGATTCGGGTCCGGACTCACGTCGGTAAAGGGGTTTCAGCCCGGCCAGCGCGGGGTTCTCAGGCGTGGACTGGATCGCCGCGGCCGCCAGAGACGAGGCGCCGAATCCGGCCAACCCGACGGCACCGAGCAGGCCGGCGCTGTCGCGCAACATACGGCGCCGCTGGCTCAGGACGGCGTTGGTGTCGTCCGATCCGCGGTCGGCGGAATCTCGGCGATCCGGGGTGTTATTACCGACTGTGGGCATTTCCCGACCTTCCGTGTCCAAGGAAATCGTTGTAAACCATACCACATGCCGGTTTTCGCACCTACCGCGTGGCGCCTGTTCGCCCCGGCAGCGAACGGGGGCAGCCACCGCCTGGCCGGGCCGAACTCGGCGCTGGTCAGGCTGTATTCAGTCGTTCGGGCACTCCAGACCGGAAAACAGGCTTTGCCCCCTGAAATAAAAAAACCCGGTCGGGGCGTGGGCCCGGACCGGGTTTCGGTATTCTGGAGCGGGAAACGAGACTCGAACTCGCGACCCCAACCTTGGCAAGGTTGTGCTCTACCAACTGAGCTATTCCCGCGGTGAGGCAGCGTATTTTAGGGCAATATGGCGACAAGTCAACTCATCGCGGGGTTTCCGTTCGGCCCCTGCGGTGGCACAATACCGGCTCCGTGATGAGGGACAGGAGCTGATGGCTAAAGAAGACGTTATTGAAATGGACGGCGTGGTGTTGGAAACGCTGCCAAATACCATGTTTCGCGTGGAGCTGGAGAACGGGCACATCGTTACCGCACACATCTCCGGGCGCATGCGCAAACACTACATTCGCATTCTCACCGGTGACAAGGTCAAGGTCGAACTCACCCCGTACGATCTCTCCAAGGGCCGCATTACCTACCGCACCAAGTAAGCGTTACCGGGCTTCGCGTCCGGAAACCCCCGATTTGCCAGGAACCCACCGGAGTGGCGTAGCCCTACTCCGTAGCGGCCGGAAGCGCCTTCGGTCCGGTTTCGCCTGCGATCACCTTGATCAGTAATTTGTCGGACTTGCCGCGCGGCGCTTCCACCCGGACTTCGCCGCCGTCGGCCAGGTCGCCGAACAACAGGTCGTCGGCCAGCGGGCGCTTGATCTGTTCCTGAATCACGCGTTTCATCGGCCGGGCGCCCATCTTGGGGTCGAAGCCCTGCTCCGCCAGCCATTCGCGTGCCGCCCGGGTCACGGATATCGACACGCCGCGCAAGGCGAGCTGTTCCTCGAGTTCGAGGATGAATTTGTCGACCACCATCAGGATCACCGGCAAGTCCAATGCCCGGAAGTTGATGATGCTGTCGAGTCGGTTGCGAAATTCGGGTGCGAAGGTCTTGCGAATGATCTCCATCGCATCGGTGGAATGATCCTGGTCGGTGAATCCGATCGAACGGCGGGCGCTTTCGTGGGCGCCGGCGTTGGTCGTCATCACCACGATCACGTTGCGGAAATCCGCTTCGCGGCCGTTGGCGTCGGTGAGCTTGCCGTGGTCCATCACCTGCAACAGGATGTTGAAGATGTCCGGATGAGCCTTTTCGATTTCATCCAGCAGCAACACCGCGTGCGGCGTTTTGGTCACCGCTTCGGTCAACAGCCCGCCGCGGTCGAAGCCGACATAGCCGGGGGGCGCGCCTACCAGGCGTGAAACCGAGTGGGCTTCCATGTACTCCGACATGTCGAAGCGGATCAGCTCGATACCCATGGTCAGCGCCAGTTGGCGGGTGACCTCGGTCTTGCCCACGCCGGTGGGGCCGGCGAACAGGAAGGAACCGATGGGTTTGTCTTCATCACCCAGGCCCGAGCGGCTCATCTTGATCGCGGCGGACAAGGCGTCGATGGCTTCGTCCTGGCCGAAAACCACCAGTTTCAGGTCGCGTTCCAGGTTGCGCAGTGCATCACGATCGGAGCGGGACACCTGTTTGGCCGGAATCCGCGCCATGTGGGCGATGATGTCTTCGATGTCGTGTTCGTCGAGGTCTACCTTGCGTTCATCCTCCGGCCGCAGGCGTTGCTGCGCACCGGCTTCGTCGATGACGTCGATGGCCTTGTCCGGCAGATGGCGGTCGTTGATGTGCCGTGCCGACAGTTCCGCCGCCGCCACCAGGGCTTCGTCGGCGTAGCGCACGTTGTGATGCTCCTCGAACCGCGATTTCAGGCCGCGCAGGATATCCACGGTCTCGCTCACGCTGGGTTCGGTGATGTCGATCTTCTGGAAGCGCCGTGCCAGTGCCCGGTCTTTTTCGAACACGCCACGGAATTCCTGGAAGGTGGTGGAACCGATGCAGCGCAGTTCGCCGGAAGCGAGCACGGGCTTGATCAGGTTGGAGGCGTCCATCACGCCGCCGGACGCGGCGCCGGCGCCGATGATGGTGTGGATTTCATCGATGAACAGGATGGCGCCGGGTTCCGCCTTGAGTTCGGCGATGACGGCTTTGAGGCGCTTCTCGAAATCGCCCCGATACTTGGTGCCGGCCAGCAGTGAACCGAGGTCGAGGGCGTAAATGGTCGCGTCCGACAGGATCTCCGGTACCTCGCCGTTGACGATGCGCAGGGCCAGACCTTCGGCCATGGCGGTTTTGCCGACACCCGCCTCACCCACGAACAGCGGGTTGTTCTTGCGCCTCCGGCACAGTACCTGAACGGTGCGTTCGACCTCGCGGGCCCGTCCGATCAGCGGGTCGATTTCGTCGTTCAGGGCGCGCTCGTTGAGGTTGGCGGTATAGCGGTCCAGCGCCGTGGCCTTGCGCTCGGCGGTTTCTTCGACGGTTTCGGCCGTGGCCGTCTCGGCTTCAGCGGCTTTTTCGTCCGTCATCTTGCTGATGCCATGGGAAATGAAATTGATGACATCCAGACGCGTGATGTCGTGCCGATGCAGCAGGTAGCAGGCGTACGAGTCCTTTTCGCTGAAAATCGCCACCAGGACGTTGGACCCCAGGACCTCCTCCTTACCGGCGGACTGCACGTGGTAGAGGGCGCGCTGGAGAACGCGCTGAAACCCGATGGTGGGCTGGGTATCCCGCGAATCATCGTCCTTGAGCAGGGGTACCGTGTCCTCCAGAACCTTGCGGATTTCCTTTTCCAGCGCTGCGGCATCGGCGCCGCAGGCACTCAGGATGCTGAGGGCGGAAGCGTTGTCGAGCAACGCCAGTAGCATGTGTTCGACCGTCAGGAACTCGTGCCGGCTTTCGCGCGCTTCCTGGTAGGCCTTGCTGATGGAAAGCTCGAGTTCCTTGCTGAACATGTTCCGTTACCTCGTGGCTGCGTGTGTGGACCGCCCTGCAGCGGGTCGGGCCGCTTCCTGTTTAATAGGACCGTCCGAAGCGCATCAAGGTTTCAGGCTTTCTCCATGGTGCATTTCAACGGATGCTCGTGTTGACGCGAATACTCGTTGACCTGCACCACCTTGGTTTCGGCAATCTCAAAGGTGAATACACCGCACACGCCCTTGCCCCGGGTGTGCACGTGCAGCATGACCTGGGTGGCCCGGTCATGACTCATGTTGAAGAACAGCTTGAGAATCTCGATGACGAAGTCCATCGGCGTGTAGTCGTCATTGAGCAGGATCACCCGGTACATCGGAGGCAGCTTGACCTCCGGCCGCGATTCTTCCAGCGCGACGCCGTGTGTTTTCCTGGATTCGAGATCCTGTCCCATGGGTTGAATTCTAGCGTAGCCCAACCGGCGAGTCGATCCTGTGTCAGGGCACTTTAGCTTTGCCGGATCGACCCCATTTTGTAGTGCATGACGCGTACGGGCCACAGCAGTGAATTGACCGTCGTCGCGATGTCCGGCGGCGTGGATTCGTCCGTATCGGCGTTGCTGATGCACGAGCAGGGACGCCCCCTGGCCGGGATGTTCATGAAGAATTGGGAGGAAGACGATCGTGACGGCACCTGCCCGGCCGAGGCCGATGCGGCCGATGCACAGGCGGTAGCCGACCGGATCGGGATCACGCTGCACCGGCGCAATTTCGCCGCGGAATACTGGGACAACGTGTTCGAGGAGTTTCTCGACGAATACCGTGCCGGACGCACCCCCAACCCCGATATCCTGTGTAATCGCGAGATCAAGTTTCGTACCTTTCTCGATCACGCCCGCGATCTCGGCGCCGAGCGCATCGCGACGGGGCATTACGTTCGGGTCCGGTCGACCGACGACGGCTGGCAACTGCTGCGCGGCCGCGACTCCGGCAAGGACCAGAGCTATTTCCTCTACACCCTGGGACAGGATCAGTTGGCCTGCACCGATTTTCCGGTGGGCGAACTGCCCAAGTCCAGCGTGCGCGACCGGGCGGCCGCGGCCGGCTTCGGGGTGCACGACAAAAAAGACAGTACCGGCATCTGTTTCATCGGAGAGCGTGATTTCAGAGGCTTCCTGGCCCGATACATCGAGCCGTGTCCCGGCGATATCCGTACGCCCGAAGGCCAGGTTCTGGGAGAACACCAGGGCCTGATGTTCCATACCCTCGGTCAGCGCCAGGGGCTCGGCATAGGCGGCGTTCGCGGTTTTCCGGATGCGCCGTGGTACGTGCTGCACAAGGACATCGACGAAAACGTCCTGTTCGTCGGCCAGCAGCACGATCATCCCTGGCTCATGTCGCGCCAGTTGACAGCAGGCCAGACCCACTGGATCAGCGGACAGGCACCGGCTGCCGGCACCCCGGTACAGGCCCAGGTTCGCTATCGTCAGAACGCTCAGGCCGCCACCGTCGCCGAAGCCGGTAATGGCCGGCTGCGGCTGGTCTTCGAACAGCCGCAGCGCGCGGTGACACCCGGCCAGTCGGTGGTGGTTTACTCGGACGAGGTCTGCCTGGGCGGCGGGATCATCGACGCCTGCGACGCGCCGCCCGCCGGCCCGCTCGCGGCAGTGAATGGAGGCGACACGGCATGAAGGAACGCACCCTGGCTCTGGCGGGAGTCATACAGGCCACCGAACTGGTCCGCCAGGCCGCCTGGCATGGCACCTGGTCCGGCTATGCGGCCAGTGCCAGCCTGGATTCGTTGTTCCGCCTGGAAGCCGATTGTGTCGATACGGTTTACGGCGGCGTGCGCAATCTGCGCCTGGGGCTGGAGACGCTGGTGGCGATGTTGCGCGGTGAGAATCGGAATTCCGACGCCCTGCGCTACGCCGTCGGCCTGTTGCAGGTGGAGCGTCGATTCGTACGCAATTCCAACATGCAGCAGAAAGTCGGTGAGCGACTGGAAGCCATTGGCGCGGAAGGCCCTGATCTCGAGCCGCACGAGCGTGAAGATCATCAGGCTCACCAGGTTGCCGGCCTGTACGCCGAAACCATCAGTTCCCTGACACCCCGGATCGTGGTGAACGGACGGCCCCAGTTTCTCAAACGCGACCGCACCGTGGACTGGGTACGCACCCTGCTCCTGTGCGGTCTGCGTTCGGCCGTACTGTGGGACCAACTGGGCGGCGGGCGGTTCGAACTGCTGTTCCGCCGCCGGCGGATTCTGCGCGAGGCCTCCGAACTGTTATACAACTGAGCGGCCTCCCCATCCGTTTTCGCACCGCTCATCGTACTGGGAACACGCCGCACAATCGGCGATAATGGTCGTTTTTCCGGGCGCAACTGCGTGCTGACCCCGCAGCCAACGATCCGGCAAGTCCGACAGGGTCAAAGACCAATCAGAGAGGTCAATGGAGAACGCAATGGGAGATTCCTTTTCCACCGCAACTACACTCGATGTCAACGGCAGTGAATACCGCTATTTCAGCCTCGAACGGCTGGCCGAAAAGCACGACATCTCCCGCCTGCCCTTCAGCCTGAAGATCCTGCTCGAGAACCTGCTTCGCCATGAGGATGGGCTGGACGTCACTCCTGATGACATCGAGGCCTTGTGCCAGTGGGATCCCCAGGCCGCTCCCGAAACGGAAATCGCCTTCACCCCGGCACGCGTGGTCCTGCAGGACTTCACCGGCGTTCCGGCCGTCGTCGACCTCGCAGCGATGCGCGACGCGATGACCGCCCTGGGCGGTGACCCCGGCAAGATCAACCCGCTGTCGCCGGCCGAACTCGTCATCGACCACTCGGTGCAGGTGGACAGCTACGGTCAGGCCGACTCGCTGGACCTGAACAACAAGATCGAATTTCAGCGCAACCAGGAGCGTTACAGCTTCCTGCGCTGGGGCCAGAGCGCATTCAGCAATTTCCGCGTGGTGCCGCCGAACACCGGCATCGTGCACCAGGTCAACCTGGAACACCTCGCCCGCGTGGTCTTCGGCAGCGAGGGCGTGGCCTACCCGGACACCGTGGTCGGGACCGATTCCCACACGACGATGATCAACGGCATCGGTGTGCTCGGCTGGGGCGTCGGCGGCATCGAAGCCGAAGCCGCCATGCTGGGTCAGGCGATCACCATGTTGATTCCGCAGGTCGTCGGCTTCCGGCTCACCGGCCAACTGCCCGAAGGCGCGACGGCCACCGATCTCGTGCTGACCGTCACCCAGATGCTGCGCGAGCACGGGGTGGTCGGCAAATTCGTGGAATTCTTCGGCGACGGCCTGGATCACCTGCCGCTGGCGGACCGGGCCACCATCGCCAACATGGCGCCGGAATACGGCGCGACCTGTGGTATCTTCCCCATCGACGAGGAAAGCCTGCGTTACCTGCGCCTTTCCGGGCGCTCCGAGGAGCAGGTGGCCCTGGTCGAAGCCTATGCGCGGGCTCAGGGCATGTTCCGCACCGCGGGACAGGCCGAGGCCGAGTACAGCGCGGTGCTGCATCTCGACATGAATACCGTGCAGCCCAGCCTGGCCGGTCCCAAGCGGCCCCAGGACCGGGTGTTGCTGAAGGACGCGGCGCAGAATTATGCCCGCCATTCCGACGAAATCCATTCCGACCGCGAGCCCAAGAGCGGTGCCGAAGCGCGCCTGGAGGACGAAGGTGGCGGCACTGCGGTCGGCAACGAAGCCGTGCTGCATGCCCCGGTGGCCCGGGTCGAGTACAAGGGCGAGACCTTTGAATTGACGGATGGCGCGGTCGTCATCGCGGCGATCACCTCCTGCACCAATACCTCCAACCCGGCGGTCATGCTGGGCGCGGGGCTGCTTGCCCGCAATGCCGCTGAGCGCGGTCTCAAGGTGAAGCCGTGGGTCAAGACCTCACTCGGGCCGGGTTCCCGCGTGGTGACGGATTACCTTGAAAAAGCCGGACTGATGGACGACCTCGAGGCGCTGGGCTTCAACGTGGTGGGTTACGGCTGCACCACCTGCATCGGCAATTCCGGCCCGCTGCCCGAGCCGATCGGAGACGCCATTCGTGAGCATGACCTGACCGCGGTTTCGGTGCTTTCCGGCAACCGCAATTTCGAAGGCCGGGTGCATGCCGATGTGAAAATGAACTACCTCGCCTCCCCGCCGCTGGTGGTGGCCTACGCGCTGGCCGGCCGCATGGATGTGGATCTGACGACCGAGCCCCTGGGCGAGGACAGTGACGGGAAGCCGGTCTACCTGTCCGACATCTGGCCGTCCAGTCACGAAATTCAGAACGTGATTCAGGAAAGCGTCACGTCGGACATGTTCCGCTCGAGCTATTCCAGCGTGTTCAAGGGTGACGAGCGCTGGAACAGCATCGAGAGCCCGGAAGGCGACAAATTCGCCTGGCAGGACGATTCGACCTACATCCAGAATCCGCCCTATTTTCAGGGCATGCCCAAGGATGCGCCGGGCGTGGCCGCGATACGCGGCGCCCGCTGCCTGGCTCTGCTGGGAGACTCGATCACCACCGACCACATCTCACCGGCCGGTGCGATCAAGGAGGACTCGCCTGCTGGCGACTACCTGAAGAGCAAGGGCGTACAGAAGGTGGATTTCAATTCCTACGGTTCGCGCCGCGGTAATCACGAAGTGATGATGCGCGGTACCTTTGCCAACGTGCGGTTGCGCAATCTGCTCGCTCCCGGTACCGAGGGCGGCTGGACCCGGTTCCAGCCCGATGGCGAGGTGATGCCGATTTACGATGCGGCGATGAAATACCAGGCCGAGGGCACGCCGCTGGTCATCCTGGCCGGCAAGGAATACGGCACCGGTTCGTCACGCGACTGGGCGGCCAAGGGCACCAACCTGCTAGGCGTCAAGGCGGTGATATCCGAGAGTTTCGAGCGGATTCATCGTTCCAACCTGGTTGGCATGGGCGTACTGCCGCTCAACTTCATGGACGGCGATTCGGCTGAAAGCCTGGGCCTGAACGGCGGGGAGACTTACGACATCGCCGATCTCAAGCCCAACGAGTCCACCACCGTCGAGGTCACCGCGACCGATGAAGACGGCAACACGAAAACGTTCGAGGCGCGGGTGCGCATCGACACGCCAAAAGAGTGGGAGTACTACCGCCACGGCGGGATCCTGCACTACGTGTTGCGTCAGCTGGCGGCCTGACGGCCAGAAAGCCGGCCGGAAACCCTCCGGCCGGGTCCAAACCATGATGATCGGGCGCGGAAACGCGCCCGATTTTTTTGTGCCGGTTGGTTTGGACCGTGTGGCTCAGCTCTTGCCGCGAATCAGGATGCTGACCCGGCGATTGAGTGCCCTGCCCTGCGACGTGGCGTTGTCCGCGACGGGATATCCTTCACCGTAACCGATGGCTTCCATCCGTGAGCGATCGATGTCGCGCATCACCAGGTGGTTGTACACCGCATCGGCACGGCGCTCGGATAGCGCCAGGTTGTGCGCTTCGCTGCCGGTGGAGTCGGTAAAGCCCTGGATCAGGATGGCGGACTTGGGATAATCGCGCATGACCCGGGCGAAATCATCGAGCGACGCGCGGGAGGTGTTCGACAGAATCGCCGAATCCACCGCGAACAGGATGTCGCTGTCGAAATGCACCTGCAGGGTTTCCTCATCGACGCGGGTGACGTCGACGTCTTCGATCTGCTCCAGTTCCTTCTGCTGCTTGTCCATGTACAGGCCGATGCCGGCGCCGAGGCCGGCCCCAACGGCTGCTCCGCCCAGCACTTCGTCCAATTCGCCGTCGCCTACAAACACGCCGGCCAGGGCGCCGGCGGCGGCACCGATCGCGGCGCCCTTTTTGGTGCGCGCATACGGATCGTCGGGGGTGCTCGTGGTGGCGCAGGCCGACAGCAGCAGGCTACCGGCGAGCACGCTCAGGGTGATGATTCTCATCGTCTCCTCCATGATTACGGTGACCGGACTGTACATCCGGTCGTCGGGATATTCGGTGGCCTACACGGTAACACGCCCCTGCCTGAATGCGGGCTGAATGCGGGCCGGGTTTGACCGCCATTCGGGTCCATTGCGGGTGCGGTGAAAGCGGCCCTGGCCGTGAGCCCGAGTGTGCTTTAATCGGGAATCAGGGCCGGACCCGTTTTTCGTCGTGGTTGCCGGCCTGCAGGGGTCGCACCGTCAACAACCGGGCGCGCAGTTCCGCATCCGTCATCCGCAGCCTGGAATCCAGTACTTCCACCTGGTCGCCGTTTCCGCGGGCCACCGGTACGCCGTCGCGCAGCAGGATGCGCCCGCCGTTGAGCGCCGGGGTTTTCGCCCCGGCCGTGATGATACCGCCGAGGTTCAGGGGGTCCGCCGCCCCGATGACCGCGTATCGGTCCACATCCGTGGCGGCGTGGCGGCGTAACAGGCCGACGGCTTCCGGCAGCGCGAATTGTTCTCCGGAAAAGCCGTCCACGAATCGGCCGCCGTGCACTTCACCCCGGTCCTCCATGCGCCGCAGGTAGCGCAGCAGGTCGCGCCAGGGCGGGAGCAGGCTTTCCCGTTCCAGAACCGCCCGGAACACGACCCCGTAGCGTTTGAGCAGGGCGGCACACACGACGGGTAAATGGTCATCGGGTGTGGCCGGCTCGCCCTCCGCCACGGGAGGCACAGCGCTCCATCGTCCTAACATGCCGCCCCCGGCCAGCAGCGGCGAACGCGGCCGGGCCGAGCGCAACTGGCGGCGCTTGACGTTTTCGGGGCGGATCAGCCAGCGCAGCGGTGAGAACGCATCGGCGGTCACCAGCCCGCGGGCGATCAGGGCTGCCAGGGCGTGTTCCAGTTCGGGACGCAGCAGTCCCGCCTGGTCCTGCAGGTCGGGTGTGAACAGGGCGCCGTGCTCGCGCAGCAGAGCCAGCACCGCCGCGGCCGCCCCCCCGAGGGCCTCGTCGCTGGGCGCCGGGCCGCTCTGCCACAGGCGGGCGTGTGCCCGTTGGACGATGCCGATCGGCGTGGCTGCGATGATCTGCTGCCGCTCCGACGCCCCCTGTGGCGGGCGGAACCAACAGACCTGCCCGCTGAGAAAACACTGGTCCAGTGCTTCCGGCCGGTAATTCCGGCAGCGACTGGCAAGCAACTGATTTTCCCAGCTCGCCAGCGGGGCGACCCAGCCTTCCAGCCTTTCCAATGCCTGGGAAACCTCGGTGTCGGGGGCCTCGATGCCGTGCCAGTCGAGCAGAAAGCGCAGAAACGCCGCCGGCGGCACCGGCCGGGCGGCGCGCCTGCGGCGTTCCCGGCTGTAGCGGTGAATGCGCGCCAGCAGCCGGCGTTCACACCATTGCGCGGGCTCTCCGTCCGGCGCCATCTGCATGGCCACCCCTTCGTTCTGCAGTACGCCCAGCGCCTGTTCGATCACCGCGGCGGACAGGCCGAAGTCCCGCGCCAGTCGCTCCACGGTGACGGGTCCCAGTCCCCCCAGCCGGCTCCGTAACAGTTCGCGCAGGGCGGCTTCGGGGCCGTCGGGCTCCGTTTCGGGCGACCACACCGCCCGCGGGTCGGGAGCCGGTTTGGCTTGTGGATCGAGCGCCAGCACCTCGGCCAGACGTTCGGTGGCGACCCACCACGCCTGACCATTCCCGCGGCGTACGCAGCAGGCCCTGAATTCATCGGCCAGCGCGCGAAACCAGGGGGACCAGTCCGGCTGGGTGAATTCGGCTTCGGTCAGGAATCCGAGCTGCAGCAGTCCATCATGCAACTCGTCCGCATTGCGCGGGGTAATCCAGGCCTCGGCGCGGACCTGGTCGATGGCGGGCACGCTGATGATCCGCAGCATGCCGGCGTCGGCGAGGTCGTTGGGAGTCTGCCGGATGGCCCGGGTGCGCCGGTTTTCCGCTTCACCGTCATCGAGGAACGCGTAAGGCCGGGCGTTGATGATCTCCGCCGCCAGCGGAGACGGGGCGGTCAGATCGACGCAATGAATCGCGCAGTCGCCCTGTTCACGGGCCGCCAGTACCCGTTCCAGACCGCTAATGTCCATGGTCTCGTTCAGGCAGTCGGACAGCGTCTGGCACACCAGCGGATGATCCGGGATCTCGCGTTCCCCGCGAATATTTTCCAGGCAGGCCAACTGGTCCGGAAATACCACCGCCACCAGGTCCTCCGCCTGGTTGCGCTGCCATTGCGGCGGCACTTTACGCCCGTTGCGCATGCGTTGTACGGCCAATGCGATGGTCGCGTTCCAGCGCCAGCGCACTTCGAACATCGGGGCGTCCAGGACGGCCTGGGTCAGCACCTGGCGGACGCTGGCGGCCTTGAGGAAATCGGGAACCGATTCCTTGTCGAAGCTGTGGGTCTCCCCCAGGGACAGGATCAGGCAGTCTTCAAGCGCGGCGGCCTGCAGTTCGAAATTGAAATGCCGGCAGAAGCGTTTGCGCAGCGCCAGTCCCCAGGCCCGAATGACGCGCGAGCCCAGTGGCGCATGGATGATCAGGTGGAGGTCGCCGGTATCGTCGAAGAAGCGCTCCAGGACCATCCGGTCCCGGGTTGGAATGCATCCCAGGGCTTCCCGGGCGGCAGCGAGGTAGCCGGCAGCCTGTTCGCCCGCCGCGGCATGACCGCACTCGCCGATCAGCCACTCACGCAGATCGTCCACGCCGTTTTCGTCCAAGCGCCGGCCGGCCTCTTCGCGCAGCGCGGAGACCGCCTCGGACAGCTCGTCACTGCGGCCGGGCCGGTCGCCGAACCAGAACGGAATGGTCGGCGGCTGACCGTGGGCGTCGTCGACCAGGACCCTGCCCTGCTCGATTTTCAGAACCCGGTAGCTGGTGTTGCCCAACTGGAAGATATCGCCGGGAATACTTTCGAAGGCGAAATCCTCGTTCAGGGTGCCGACCCGGAAACCCTGGGGCTGCATGATGACGTCGTAGTCGAACTGGTCCGGGATGGCGCCACCGTTCTGCAGGGCGGTCAGCCGGGCGGCGGGCCGGGCGCGCAGGCGGCCGTTGACCGCATCGTGGTGCAGAAAGGCACTGCGGCGGCCGCGACGGGTGGCGTAGCCGGTGGCCAGCATGTCGACGACCGCGTCGAACGCTTCCCGCTCCAGGTCGCGGTAGGGCCAGGCACCGCGCAGAACGGAGTACAGCTCGTCGCAATCCCAGTCGCACGCGCTCAGTTCAGCCACCAGGTGCTGCGCCAGTACGTCCAGCGGCGCTTCCGGAATATGCACCCGGTCGAGCTGGCCGTCGCGAATCGCACGGAGCAGTGCGATCGCTTCGACCAGGTCGTCGCGGGTGCACGGGAACAGCCGGCCTTTCGGGGTCGCGTGCACCGCGTGACCGGCGCGGCCCACCCGCTGGATCAGTGCCGAAATGCTGCCGGGCGAGCCGATCTGGCACACCAGGTCGACGTGGCCGATGTCGATGCCCAGTTCCAGCGACGCGGTCGCCACCAGTGCCCGCAGCCGGCCGTTCTTGAGGGCCTGTTCAGCGGCCAGCCGGTGCCGCCGCGACAGGCTGCCGTGGTGAGCGGTGACGGCGTCTTCCCCGAGCCGCTCGGCCAGGTGACGGGCCAGCCGTTCCGCCAGCCGGCGGGTATTGACGAAGATCAGGGTGGTCCGGTGATCAGCGATCAGGCCTTCGAGACGGTTGTAGATTTCTTCCCAGACCTCGTTGGCCATGACCGGAGTGAGCGGGGAACCGGGCAGTTCCAGCTGCAGGTCCCGCTCGCGCTGGTGCCCGGTGTCGACGATGGTACAAGGCTGCCCGCCGGTGAGGAATTCGGCGATGGTTTCGATCGGCTTCTGGGTCGCGGACAGCCCGATCCGTCGGGCCGGCGCCGGCAACAGGGCATCCAGGCGCGCCAGTGACAGGGTCAGGTGACTGCCGCGTTTGCTGCCGGCCACGGCGTGGATTTCATCGACGATGACCTCGCGCACTCCCGACAGCATGGCGCGGCCGGAGGCGGAGGTCAGAAGCAGGTACAGGGATTCCGGGGTGGTGACCAGGAGCTGCGGCGGGCGCCGGCGCATTTGCTCCCGTTCGCCGGGCGTCGTGTCGCCGGTGCGAACTGCGGCGCGAATGCCCGAGTCACGGCCGTGCGCGCCCTGCAGCCAGTCATCGATGCCGGCCAACGGCGCCTGCAGGTTTTTTTCGATGTCGTTGGACAGCGCCTTGAGGGGTGAGACATAAAGCACCTGAACCGCGTCCGGCAGCGGTTCGTGTTGGGCGCGCCGGACCAGGTCGTCGATGGCGCAAAGGAACGCGGCGAAGGTTTTACCACTGCCCGTGGGTGCGGCGATCAGCACATTCCGGTCGGCGCGTATGGCCTTCCAGGCGGCGACCTGAACCGGGGTGGGAGCATCGAAACTGGCTTCGAACCAGTGCTGGACGGCCGGATGGAACATCGTTCCATTGTAGCGCGGCCATTCTCAAAATCCGCGAATCCGAAACCCGATCGGCCCGGCGTCGGGCGGAACCTTCACTCCAGGACGTTTTCGAGCTCCAGCGCTTCCCAGCGCGCGGCGGCCAGCAGCCATTCGCCGTCCTCCATGCGCCACCGGGATTCGACCTGATATACGCGCCCGGCGTCCGGCATCCAGTTTTCCCCGCCGGTGAACAGAACGCGAAAGCGGGCGGTTGCCGTGTCCCCTTCCCCGGCCTCCACCTGAATCGGCAACAGCCGGGCGCTGAGCCGTTTGTAGCGGTGGATGTAGTAGAGCACCATGGCGTTGAACTGCTCACGGTTCATGCGGCCGTCCTGCGCATTGAAATCCGGGGCCACGTGATTCATGAACGGGCGGCGCTCGACCGCCTCCAGCCGCGCTTCCATGTCGCGAATGACGGCGATGACCTGCTGTTCCACGCTGAGCTGTTGACTGCAGCCCGGCGCCACCGTCACCAGCGCGACGAGCAGAACCAGAAAAACGGCGCCCGGGGGCACCCGGGCGGCTGTCTCAGGCTTCATCCGCCAGGTAGGATTCGAGCAGGTGCGAGGACACCACGATCAGGTCATGTTCGGTCACCAGGCCCACCAGTTTGCCGTCGCGCAGCACCGGCAGGCAGGCAAGCTGCTTTTCGCGCATCATCCGGATGGCCTCGACCGTGCTGGTGCTGGTGCTCACCGTCACCGGGTCCGGATTCATGATCTCGCTCACCGTCACCTTTTCCTCGCTGCCGAAGCGGCCCTGGGCCACCAGGCGCAACAGGGCCCGATGCGATACCAGTCCGACCAGCGCGCCGGAGTCGTCCTCGACCGGCACGTGACGCACGTGCCGCCAGTCCATCAGGGTGGCGGCGAAGTCGACGATGTCGTCCGGGCGTACCGTGAACAGGTCGGTGCTCATGAACTGGCCGACCTGCCGGTAACTTTCCCGCCAGTCCTGCTCTTCGCAAAAACCGGCCAGTTTCCAGCGGCTGATGGGCTCGCCGCCCGACTGCTGCTTGACCATGCTGCTCACCAGCGAGCGCATGCGCTGCTCCAGGGTTCCGCGACTGCCGATGCTCTCGAGCGATTCCAGCGCCCAACGCGAACCGGTCCGCCGCTCGGCCACCCGTTCGGTCAGTACACCCAGCAGCCGGTCGATGTCGTTGCGGTCGATGTTCATGTGCTCCAGCCCTTCACGGGCGAGCGGAATAAGCTGTTCTTCGATCAACTGTTTGGCCGGCAGGTAGCTGTCGTCGAACCAGTTGAGTTGAGCGCGAATGCCTTCGCGCGCGGCCGCCAGAAAATTGGTTTTGACGTCCTCGAAGCGGATCTGCGTGCGGATGTCCTCGTGCTGCTCCGCCATGCCGGCCATCATGCCGAAAAAGAACGCCGCGTTGGCCATTTCGTCCACCAGGGTGGGTCCGGACGGAATGACGCGGTTTTCGATGCGCAGATGGGCGACGTTGTCGACCACCCCGTAACACGGACGGTTCCACCGGTACACGGTGCCGTTGTGCAGCCGCAACGCGTTGAGCCGGGGTGAATCGCCCCGCTCCACCATGCCCAGCGGATCGTCCTCGGTTTCCGTGGTCAGAATGATGCGGTTGCGGGCGATGTCTTCCTTGAAGATTTCGGTGACCGATTCCTCGACCCAGTGGTCGCCGAAATGTACGCGCGGTTGCTGGCCCCGGGTCTTGTGGACCGTGGAGCGTGAATCCACGGAATTCTGAAACACCGCGATGCGGGTCTCGTGCCACAATCGCTTGCCCAGCAGGATCGGCGAATTGGCGGCGGCGGCGAGCAATGGCGCTGTCACCACCTGGGCGATGTTGTACAGGCGCGCGAATTCTTCCGGACCGACCTGGAAGTGAACCTGAAAGCTGGTGTTGCAGGCTTCCAGCATCACGTTGTCGTGTTCCACGGATAGCTGGTCGATGCCGTTGATGGTGAAGCGGAAGGCCTCGCCGCGCAGCGCGCGAACGGCGTCGTTGAGGGCGTGATACCGGGGCGCCGGCACCATGGAATCCAGTCCCAGATTGCCCTGGGTGAGGCTGGGCAGGATGCCGACCAGGGCGATGTCGCAGCCGCTGCGCCCGGCGGCCGCGCGCGCCCGTTGGTACAACTCCCGAAGTTCGGCTTCCATTCGGCCCAGGCAGTCGCCGCCGAAGAGCTGCGGCGAGAGGTTGGCTTCGATGTTGAACAGGCCCAACTCGTTGGTGAAGCGCTCGTCATCGATGCCGTCGAGCATTTCCAGCGCCTTGTTCGCAGGGCCGAATGCGGCATCGACGATGAACATCTCCTGTTCCGCGCCAATCCGGCGGATACCGGTCTCGACCCGGCCGGACTCCAATAGTTTTTCCAGCGCCCGAACTTCCTCGAGCAGTGCGCGCATGAAGGCCTGGTGCCGGGCCTCGTCAGTGTCGCGCTGGACGTTTTGCTCACCCATGGCCGGATTCTCCTGGTCCGGGCTGCCGACCCGGCGATCATATACACCGAGGGCGACGGCTGGCAAACGCGGTGTTCGCCTTGCCGGTCCACGGCCGGTGTGCTGCAATGGGGTATGGTCCCGTTCTGGGCGTTGCCGACGGCGGTCACATCCGGAATATCGGCGCGAACCGAACACGGACCCAGGACAGCCCTGACATGAGCCAAACACGAGGTGCTGCAGTGGACAAACCCTGGCTGGCGAGCTATCCAGACGGCGTACCACATGAAATCGATCTCACCGGTCACCGTTCCATCGTTGACCTGTTCCAGACCAGTTGCGAGACCTTTCGCGACCGGGTCGCCTATACCAGCATGGGAACCCGGCTGACGTACGCGGATCTCGATCGGCTGACCCGACAGTTCGCCGCCTGGCTGCAGCATGAGGGGTTGAAACCCGGTGACCGCATCGCGCTGATGATGCCGAATGTGCTGCAGTATCCGGCGGCGGTGTTCGGTGCGCTACGCGCCGGGCTCGTGGTGGTGAACACCAACCCCATGTACACGCCCCGCGAATTGCGCCACCAGCTGGTCGATTCGGGTGCCCGGGCCATCGTCGTTGTGGAGAATTTCGCCCACGTGCTGGAGCAGGTGCGCGATGAAGTTCCGGTGGAGCACATCATCACCACCGGGGCCGGCGACCTGCTGGGTTTCCCGCGGAGTGTGCTGGTCAATTTCGTGGTCCGCCATCTGCGCAAGGCGGTTCCCAAGTGGCAGCTTCCGGGTTCGGTAACGTTTCGGAGCGTGTTGGACCGGGGCGCCCGCCTGCCGCTGGAACCGGTCAACGTGGGCTTCGAGGACATCGCGTTCCTGCAGTACACCGGCGGAACAACCGGTGTGGCCAAGGGCGCCATGCTGACCCACCGCAACATGGTCGCCAACATGCTGCAGTCCAGGGCCTGGCTCCAGGCAGCGGGCATCGGTGAAGAGGCCGAGGTCATCATCACCGCGTTGCCGCTATATCATATCTTCGCCCTGACGGCGAACTGCCTGGTGTTCACATCGCTGGGTGGAACCAATGTGCTGGTTGCCGATCCACGCGACATGCCCGGCTTCGTCAAGGAGCTCTCCCGGGTTCCGTTCACGATGATCACGGGCGTCAACACCCTGTTCAACGGTCTTCTCAATACACCCGGTTTCAGCGATCTGGATTTCAGCACCCTGAAAGGGGCGCTGGCCGGCGGCATGGCCCTGCAGCGCGCGGTGGCCGAGCGCTGGAAGTCGGTGACCGGCAAAACCCTGGTCGAGGCCTACGGATTGACCGAGACCTCGCCGGCCGCATGCATGAATCCCCTCGACCTCGAAGCGTACAACGGGTGTATCGGCTTGCCGATTCCGTCGACCGAATGCGCGGTCATGAACGAAGACGGCGATCTTCTTCCGGCCGGCGAGACGGGCGAACTGGTGGTGCGGGGACCGCAGGTGATGAAGGGTTACTGGCAGCGCGAGGAGGAAACGGCCAGGGTAATCACCCAGGATGGCTGGTTGCGCACGGGCGACATCGCCATGATGGTGGACGGCGGGTATTTCCGCATCGTCGATCGCAAGAAAGACATGATCCTGGTGTCGGGATTCAATGTGTTTCCCAACGAGATCGAGGACGTGATCGCCCTGCATCCGAAGGTCGCGGAGGTGGCCGCCGTCGGCGTTCCGGACCCGAAGTCCGGCGAAGCGGTCAAAATCTACGTCGTGCCCAGTGACGACTCACTCACCGAGGAGGAACTGCGCGCTCACGCGGCCGAAAACCTCACCGGTTACAAGCGGCCCCGCATGATCGAGTTCCGCGACGACCTGCCCAAGAGCAACGTCGGAAAGATCCTGCGGCGCGAATTACGCGAGGAAGAGCAGCCACCGGCGGACCCCGCCTCATGAATCGCCGCGGCGGCGCCGGAGCGTCTGTCCGTGCACGATCTTGTTGCCGCCGTATCGGCGGTTGATCGAGTCCATCAGCGCATCCAGTGGCCTGCTGTCGGGTCCGTCCAGCGGCATGGGCGTTGTTTCGCCCGGCTCGGCATCGGGTCCGGGATGGTGGTCCAGCCCGCTCACTCCCACACCCAGCAAACGCACCGGCGTGGACGGGTGGCTTTTGCGCCAGCCGTCGAACAGCGCCCGCGCGAGGTGGTACACGGTCTGCGTGGCGTCGGTGCCGGCCGGCATGCTGCGGGAGCGCGTGACCGTGCGAAAGTCCGGATCACGAATCTTGACCACCACGGTGCGCGCCAGCAACTGGCGCCGGCGCAGGCGCGCCGCCACCAGATCGGTGAGGTGTTGCAGTTCGGCGCGCATTTCCTGCAGTTCGGTCAGGTCGGTATCGAAGGTGACTTCGTGACTGATGGACTTGTCCGGACTGTCGCTGACCACCTCGCGGTCGTCCTCACCGCTGGCCAGCCGCCGGAAGTGTTCCGCGCGCTTGCCGAGCAGGCTGCGCAGGACGGCTTCATCGGCGCGGCGTAGCTGGCCGAAGGTCAGCAGGCCCTGCGCCTTGAGCTTCGGTTCCGTGCGCGGGCCGATTCCCCACAGACGCCGGATCGGCATCGGGTCGAGAAACCCGTGCACGGCATCGGCCGGCACACAGACCAGCCCGTCGGGCTTTTGCAGATCCGAGGCGAGCTTGGCCAGAAACTTGTTGTGCGCCACGCCGACCGATGCGGTCAGACCGGTGGTCTCATGGATATCGGTTTTGATCCGGCGCGCGATGGCCTCGGCGCTGCCGAACAGGCGCAGACTGCCGCTCACGTCGAGGAAAGCTTCATCCAGCGACAGGCCCTCGACCCGCGGCGTATAACGTCTGAACAGGCTGAAAATACGTGCCGATTCTTCCCGGTAGCAGTCCATTCTCGGACGCAGGTAAACCGCCTGCGGACACAAACGGCGCGCCCGTGCCATCGGCATGGCGGAGTGAACCCCGAACTGGCGGGCAGCGTAATTGGCAGTCGAGACCACACCGCGCGGCCCCAGTCCGCCGACCACGAGGGGTTTGCCGGCCAGCTCGGGCCGGTCCCGCTCCTCCACCGAGGCATAGAAGGCATCCATGTCGACGTGCAGGATGGCGCGGTGCGACAGCGCTGGAGGCGAATCGGCTGTGGATTCACTGTCGCGGGACATGGGCTCAGGGCTCCGGGTTCATCGCGCCGGCTTCTGCGCGGAGGTCGCGGGCACTGCGGATTCGAAATGGTGGATACGGCACATCGGCTCACGCCCACGGGTTCGTCGCCTGCGCACGGACCGGGATTTGCCCGGCGGCAAGGCTCGGGTCATTATAGCCCCATGCGTAATCCTTCCGGCGGCGCCGACCTGCAGGCGCTCATTTCCGATCAGTTTCCCGGCGCGGGTGACGGCGTGTACGCCAACCACGCAGCCATGTCGCCATGGCCGCGCTGCGTGGCCGAAGCGGTCCGCGCATTCGCCGACGAAAACCTCAACCACGGGCCGGCGAACTATCGCGACTGGATCGCGCGAGAACGGCGGTTGCGCGAACAATTGGCCGCTCTGCTCGAAGCGCCCTCCCCGGCCGATATCGCGCTGGTGAAGAACACGACCGAGGGCATTTCCCTGGTGGCCCATGGCCTGGACTGGCAGGCCGGCGACCGGATCGTACTGCCGCTTGGCGAATTTGCCTCCAATCGCCTGCCCTGGCTGGCGCAGCAGCGCCATGGCGTGACACTGCAGGAAGTCGACATCCGGGCCGCCGCCGATGCCGAAACGGCGCTGATCGAGGCACTGGATGACCGCACCCGGCTGCTGACCGTCAGCGCGGTGCAGTGGAACGATGGATTCCGCCTCGACCTCGAACGCCTGGGCGCGGCCTGCCGCGCGAAGGGGGTGTTGTTTTTCGTCGACGCCATACAGCAACTCGGGGCCCTGCCGCTGGACGTCAGCGCCTGCGGGGCTGATTTTCTCGCCGCCGACGCGCATAAATGGCTGCTCGGTCCCGAGGGCATCGCAGTGTTCTACAGCCGGCCCGAAGCCCGCGCGCGGCTGCGCTTGCGGCAGCATGGCTGGCACATGTTCGAGAACCCCTGGGCGTTCGAGCGCAGCGATTGGACACCGGCCTCCTCGGCCCGCCGTTTCGAGGCGGGCAGCCCCAATTCCCTGGGTCAGGTGGCGTTGGCGGCCGCGCTGGAACTGCTGGCAACCGTCGGCCCGGACATCGTTGCCGAACGGGTGCGCGGAAACTCGGGCTGGTTGCTGGAGGGGCTGGATGAACTTTCCGCGGTGGAAACGATCAGCCGCGCGGCGCCTGAACGTCTGTCGGGTATCGTCAGTTTTCGGCCGCGCTCGATGCCGGCCGGCGCCTTGCATCGCGCGCTGCAGGCGCGAGGGATCGAAACCTCGGTTCGCGCAGGCGCGATCCGGTTGTCGCCGCACTTCTACCAGGGGTCGGACGAACTGGAACGATTGCTCGAAGGAATACGAGAAGGCCTGGCCACCGGGACCGCCGGCTGATTCCTACATCGTGTGCGTACTGGCGTTGCTCTTGATCATCGCGGCCAGGTGGGATTCGATCACGGTGCGCGCATGCGCGCCATCCGGGGTGTCGGCGAATTGCACGCCGATGCCGGCCTTACGGTTGCCCGCCGCGCCCTGCGGCGTAATCCAGATCACCTTGCCCGGAATGGGCAGGCGCTCTTCGAATTCCATGACCGTGAGCAACAGGAACACTTCGTCGCCCAGTTGAAACTTCTTGGTGCTGGGCACGAACAGCCCGCCGCCCTGGACGAACGGCATGTAGGAACGATACAGGGCCGTCTTGTCGGTGATCGATAGCGACAGAATTCCTTGCTGGGCCATGCCTGGTTCGTTCCTTGTCCGGTGCGGGTCGACGCCGGATCAGCGCCCGGCCGTCTGCTGCCATTGTACCAGCCAATCCCGCAGAAGTAAGTCCTGGCGGACCGGGGTGGCCACCAGGCGCAGATTACGGTTGGCCAGGGCATTGAGGTGGAGCAGACCGGAGATTCCCGCCGATTCCGCCTCCCGGGACAGGCGGCGGCGTGCCCGCGCGGCCGAGGCCAGCGACAACCAGCGCCAGCACTCCGCGGAATCCAGCTCCATCAGCCGGGTGAACGCATCGGTGGCGCCGCCGGGCTCGGTCGCCAGTCGATCCAGCGCCTCGCACAGTTGACGAAAGTCGTCGATACGTCCGCTGTCCAGCAATTCGGCGGCCTGCAGCGGACTGCCGGCCCCCGCTTCCAGCGCCAACAGGGCGGATTCGCGGTCCGTGCCGGCCTGCCCGGCCAGCCAGTCGGCCGCCTCGGTGGTTTCCGGCTGACGAATCGCCACGGACTGGCAACGGCTGCGTACCGTGGCCGGAAGCCGCGCTTCGTCGTGACTGACCAGGATCAGGACCACGTCACCCGCCGGTTCTTCAAGCGTCTTGAGCAGTGCGTTCGCCGCGTTTCGATTCATCGCTTCGGCCGGGTGTACGATCGCGACCTTGCGCTGGCTGAGGGTATTGGTGAGTTGCAGCGAGGTGATCAGCGCGCGGATCTGGTCGACGACGATTTCCTTGCGCATCTGACCCTTGTCGTTCGGCTCGAAAGTGACCCGACGAAAATCCGGATGCGCACCGCCCTGCATCAACTGGCAGGAGCGACACGTCCCGCACGCCGGGCGGGTCTGTTCCAGGCACAGCAGGTCCCTGGCTTCGCCAAGGGCCAGGCCGACCTTGCCCAGGCCGGCGGGGCCACTGAACAGCAACGCATGGGCCTGCCGGTCCTCGGTGGCATTGCGTGCCAATCGCGCTTCGGCCTCGGTCAGCCACGGATAAGTCATGTCGCCAACCGGCGTTCCAGCACGCCTTCCACGCTGCGCCAGACCGCTTCGAGGCCAGCGCCGGCGTCGACCACGGCGAACCGCTCCGGTGCCGCGGCGGCCCGTTCCAGGTAGTTACGGCGCACCCGTTCGAAAAAGGCCATGGACTCCTGTTCGATGCGGTCGGCTTCACCGCGGCCGGCCATGCGGCGCATGCCGGTTTCGACCGGTACATCGAGCAGTATCGTCAGATCCGGCTGCAGGTCGCCATGCACGGCTTGTTCCAGTTGACCGATCAGTTCCAGCGGTCCGTCGCGGCCGGCGCCCTGATAGGCCCACGTGGCATCGGTGAAACGATCGCACAGCACGGTTTTGCCGGCGGCCAGCGATGGGCGAATCAACTCGGCCAGGTGCTGGGCACGGGCGGCGAACACCAGCAGCAGTTCCGCCACCGGGTCGAACGACTCGTGATCGTGGTCCAGAACGATGGCCCGAATGCGTTCGGCCAACGGCGTGCCCCCGGGCTCGCGGGATTGCACGACTTCGTGGCCATGGGCTTCCAGCCATCCTCTGGCGCGGGCGACCATCGTGCTCTTGCCGGCACCCTCCCCGCCTTCGAAGGTGATGAACCGGGCGCTCACGGTGTTCTCTCCAACAACTTCTTCACGGCTTTTTCGTGTTCCTCCAGAGTGGCCGAAAAGGTATGGCCGCCAGCACCATCGGCGACGAAAAACAGGGCATCACCGGGCCGGGGCTGCGCGGCCGCCATCAACGAAGCCCGCCCCGGCAGAGCAATGGGTGTCGGCGGCAGACCGTGGCGAGTATAGGTGTTGTACGGCGTGTCCGTGACCAGGTCACGGCGCCGAATGTCGCCGTCGTAGGCTTCGCCGATGCCGTAAATCACGGTCGGATCGGTCTGCAGCCTCATGCCGCGGCGCAAACGGCGCACGAAGACGCCGCTGACGTCACCCCGTTCCGCTTCGACCGCGGTCTCTTTTTCGATAATGGAAGCGAGAATGAGCAATTCATAGGGGCTGGTGACCGGATGGTCTTCGTGCCGTGCCGCCCAGGCCTGTTCGAGCGCCGCCCGCATGTCCCGGTGGGACCGCAGCAACAGTTCACGGTAGCTGTCGCCCCGCACGAATGAATAGGTTTCCGGAAGGAACCAGCCCTCGGGATTGACGTGTCCGTCGACCAGGGTCGGCAGGACCGTCGTCGCCGCGTCCGGCGGCACCCCCGCACCGAGCACGGGGTCGGCGGCCAGTGCATCCAGCAACTGGCGAACGGTCCAGCCTTCGACAATGGTGAAGCGGTAGCGGATGACGTCGCCGCGCGTCAGCCTGCCGAGCAAGTCGGCCGGCTTCATGCCCGTTTCGAGCCGATATTCGCCGGCCTGGATGATTGCCGGTTCCAGGCGCAGCAGCAGGCGCCAGGTCCAGCCGTTCCGGGTGACACCCATATCCGCCAAGCGCGTCACCATGCTGATTCCGCTCATGCCGGGCTCGACCACCAGCACCCGGCCTTCGGCCGGCAGCCGCAATGGCGTGGACAGAAAAGCCTGGTAGTCCCGCCAGGCCAGCCAGCCGGCCAGTGCGGCGACTCCTGCCGCCAGCGCCAGGCCACCGGCCAGCCACTTGAGCCCCCGGCTCAGCATCGATGCAGGTCCGGGTCGGGATGGCACCGACCGCTCACAACGGCTTCAGCCATTCCTGTAGTTCCCGGGTTCGCGGGCCGGGCTCGAAAATCCATTGCCCGATTCTGCGCACCGGAACGATGCCGCGCACGGCGTTGCAGCAGAACACTTCATCCGCGTCGCGCAGCATGTCGAGGGTGACCCGCCGCTGTTCGCAGCGCGCCTTGAAGGCCTGCAGAATCGCCCCGCGCATCACCCCTCGCACGCCGGCCCGGTCCATGCGGGGAGTCAACAAGCGGTCGCCCACCACGAGAAACAGGTTGCCCGACAGAGCGCTGATGACGTAGTCCTCGCTGTCCAGCAGGATGCCCTCGTCGGTGCCGGTGCGGGCCAGCTCCGCGGCCGCCAGCACCTGTTCCAGCCGGTTCAGGTGTTTGATGCCGGCCAGGGCCGGCTGCAGGGCCAGGCGAAAATTGCAGATACGGGCATCCACACCGTGCAGCGCGAACTGCTCCGCGTCTTCGGGAAAAGGATAGGCGGCGACGACGCGGTTGCAATCACTGGTGGTCCCGGGGCGATAGCCTCGCCCCGAGCTGATCCGTGTGAGCAGGATCTTGACCACGCAGCTCGCCAGGCCGGCGCTGACCGTCTGCAGCTCCCGCAACAGCAATGCCTGCGGCACACGGGGCAGCCCCAGGGTTTCACAACCGATGGCCAGCCGGTCCATGTGACCCTGCCAGAACCGCGGTTGCCCGTGAATGACCGCGACGGTTTCAAAAATACCGTCACCGTAGTGCAGTCCGCGATCGTCCACCGCGACGTGGCCGGAAAGTTCTCCGTTGACCAGGCAGTCAAACATGTGCGGCAAGGTCGGGTTCACGCTGCAGGGCCAGCAGTAACCCGCGGGCCTTGTCCTCGGTTTCCCGCAATTCCAGGTCAGGTTGCGAATCCGCCACGATGCCCGCCCCGGTCCGGAAACTGAACGCATTCCCCCGCGTCAGCAGACTGCGGATGAGGATATTCATGTCCATGCGTCCATCACGACCGAGATAGCCCATCGACCCGGTATAGAACCCACGCCCCGCGCGCTCGAGTTCGGCGATGATCTGCATGCAGCGCACCTTGGGACATCCGGTGATCGTACCACCGGGGAACACGGCCTGTATCGCCTGCACGGGCGTTGCCTCCTCGCGCAGGCGGCCGCGCACGTTGGACACGATATGGTGTACGTGGGCGTGGCTTTCGATGACCATCAGCTCGTTCACCTCGACCGTGCCGGGCCGGCACACCCGGCCGAGGTCGTTGCGCTCCAGGTCGATGAGCATGATGTGCTCGGCGCGCTCCTTGAGATTGCCGATCAGTTCCCGCGACATCGCCTGGTCCTGCTCCTGGTTGGCACCGCGTGGCCGGGTGCCGGCGATCGGGCGAGTCTGAACACGGTCACCGCGGATTTCGACGAGCCGTTCCGGCGATGAACTGATCAGGCTGGAGCGGCCCCAGCGCATCAGGCCCGCGAAGGGCGCCGGATTGGTGCGCCGCAGAGCACGGTAAAGAGCCACGGGATCGGGTTCGCGTTGAAAGCGGCCCGTCCAGCCCCGTGAAATATTTACCTGGAACACATCACCCGCGGCCAGGTATTCCAGTACCGAGCGTACGCCGGCGCGAAAGTGCTCCGGATCTTCCTCGCTCAGGTCGGCGAGTCCCGGCAATTCGTCGCGTGGTTCGGCTGCGGTAACCGATTCCAGGGTAGAGAGCAGACGGGTCAGCGCGGTTTCACTCTCCGCCACGGCGCGGGCGCGCGGGCATCCATCGGCATCGGGTTCGACGACGACCGCCGCGGGGCAGCGGTGTGCGAAGGCGTCCGGCATCCCGGTATCCTGTGGCGGCAGGCGCAGGGTGGGTTCGATTTCGCCGGCCATCTCGTAGCCGATGTAGAGGAACCAGCCACCGCAGAATCCGGGTTCGCCTGCGTCGTTTCCGTCGGCTTCCCGGCGCTCTTCGAGATACCAGTTTTCAAGGCGTTCGAAGAAGCCGCTGCCGCGTCCGGGTCCTTCGATCCGGCCGTCCGCCTGGCGGACCAGAACTTCCGGGCCTGCCTGGAACAGAATGCTGCGGCCACGCCCGGAAGCGTCATCCAACAGGTAGGGAAATTCAGCGGGTGCCGTGGCTGCCAGCCCGGCCAGGTCCGGTACCCGGTCGAGACAGTGAATCCAGCCGCCCGCCATGGCGCCCGGGTCAGTCGCGGTAGCGCGAGAAGACCAGCGTTCCGTTGGTGCCGCCGAAACCGAAGGAATTCGAGAGCGCCACGTTGACCGGGCTCTCGCGCGCTTCGTTGGGTACGTAGTCCAGGTCGCAACCCTCGTCGGGGTTCTCCAGGTTGATGGTCGGCGGCAGAATACCGTCGCGAATCGCCAGGATGGTGAAAATCGCTTCGGCACCGCCGGCCGCGCCCAGCAGATGGCCCGTCATGGACTTGGTCGAACTGACAGCCACCTGAATCGCGTGATTGCCCAGGGTCGTCTTGATGGCTTCGGTTTCCGCGCGGTCGCCGAGCCCCGTGGACGTGGCGTGGGCGTTGATGTAGTCCACCGCGGAAGGATCGGTGTGGGCGTCTTCCAGCGCAATGCGCATGCAGCGGGCCGCGCCTTCACCGTCTGCGGACGGCGCCGTCATGTGGTGGGCATCGCCGCTCATGCCGAACCCGGTCAGTTCGGCCAGGATGTTCGCGCCGCGCCGCCGGGCGTGTTCCAGTTCTTCGACCACCAGCACACCGGCGCCGTTGGACAACACGAATCCGTCCCGGTCACGGTCCCAGGGCCGGCTGGCGGCTTCGGGTTCTTCGTTGCGCCTGGAGGTTGCCTTGGCTGAAATGAATCCGGCCATGGCAGTCGGGGTGGTGCCGTACTCGGCGCCGCCGGCGATCATCACGTCGGCGTCGCCGTAACGAATCATGCGCGCCGCCATGCCGATATTGTGGGTGGCGGTGGTGCAAGCCGTGACGATGGCGATATTGGGGCCCTTGTAGCCGAACTTGATGGACAGCATTCCGCTGATCATGTTGACGATCGAGCCCGGAATATAGAACGGCGAAACCCGCCGGGGCCCGCGTTCCTGATAGAGCAGCATCGTTTGCTCAATGGTGGCGATGCCGCCGATGCCGGCACCGAGTGCAAGGCCGACCCGTTCGGGATCCACCGCGACCTCACTCGTTTCCAGGCCGGCGTCGTGAATGGCCTGAATCGACGCCGAGATGCCGTAATGCATGAACTTGTCGTAGCGCCGGGCTTCTTTTTCAGGGATGTATTCGGTGACATCGAAGTCGCGGATTTCACCCGCGATGCGGGTGCCCAGGGGCGAGGCATCGAACTCGGTCAGCGGACCGATGCCGCTGCGACCGTTGCAGATGGCGTCCCAGGAGGACGCGACCGTGTTTCCGACAGGGCTGATCAGCCCCATACCGGTAACGACAATGCGACGTTGGGTCACGGAGTAATCCTCGAAATGCTCAGCTTCGGCTCATTGGGTTCGAGCCGGAGGGTCGATACCGGAGTGGCTGGCAGTAGCCAGCCGCCCCGGGGAATGAACAGGCCTCAGGTGTTGGCCTTGATGTAATCAATCGCCTGTTGAACGCTGGTGATCTTTTCGGCTTCTTCGTCGGGAATCTCGCATTCGAACTCTTCTTCCAGCGCCATGACCAGTTCGACTGTATCCAGCGAGTCCGCACCAAGGTCGTCGACGAACGAAGCGCTGGGCGTGACTTCGTCTTCCTTGACACCGAGTTGTTCGATGACGATTTTCTTGACGCGATCTTCAATGCTGCTCATTTTCGGAGTTATCCTCGTTAGCGTGATACAGGGCCGCAATTCTAGTGAATCTGCGGCGCCGATACCAGTTGATGAACATGCGAGGCAGTATGGGTATTGCCCGCATTCGGAATACAAAAATCTAATATTTCAAACAGGTATAGCATCTTTCCAGAATATTTCACATGTACATGCCGCCGTTGACATGCAACACCTGCCCGGTGATATAGCCCCCCATGGGGGATGCCAGGTAAGCCACGGCCGACGCGATGTCTTCCGGGGCGCCGAGTCGTTGCATCGGAATGTCTTCCAGTAGCCGGTTTCGCTGCTCCTCATCCAGGGCCTCGGTCATGTCGGTGACGATGAAGCCCGGTGCGACCACGTTAACGGTAATGCCTCGCGATCCGACCTCGCGGGCCAGCGAGCGTGAAAAGCCTTCCATGCCGGCCTTGGCCGCCGCGTAACTGGTCTGTCCGGCGTTGCCCATGGAGCCGATCACCGAGGAAATGCTGATGATGCGTCCGTGGCGGGCTTTCATCATGCCCCGCAGACAGGCTTTGCTCAAGCGGTAGACCGAGCGCAGGTTGGTGTCCAGAACCGCGGACCAGTCATCTTCTTTCTGGCGCATCAGCAACTGGTCGCGGGTGATGCCGGCGTTGTTGACCAGAATCGCCGGCGCGCCGAGCTCCTCGCCGATCTGTTTCACCAGTGCATCACAGGCCGGTGCGTCGTTGACATCGAGCACGGCGCCGCGGCACTGGGAGTCGATCTCTTTCAGGCGTTCGCTGATCGCCGCCCGCCCGGCATCGCTGGTGGCCGTACCGACCACCACGGCTCCAAGTGCCGCGAGTCGGTCGGCGATGGCGGCGCCGATTCCGCGGCTGGCGCCGGTGACGAGGGCGACCTGTCCTTCCAGGCTCCAGTTCATTTCAACTACTCCAGCTGTTCAGGGTTGTCTGCAGGGCATCGAAATCCGTCAGTGCCTTGATTTCGGCGCCGCGGCTGATGCGTCGGTTCAATCCGGCGAGGACCTTGCCGGGTCCGCATTCGGCGAAGCGGGTGACGCCACGTGATTCCATTTCGCGGATGGTTTCAGCCCAGCGCACCGGTTGCCACAACTGTTTCACCAGGGCTTCCCGAATGGAATCCGCCCCGGTGTGAGCCTGCACGTCGGCATTGTGCAGAACCGGGGTGGAACCGGGCTGGATCCCGGTGTCGACCAGCGTGATCTCGAGTTCTCGCGAGGCGCTGCGCATCAGTGCGCAATGGGACGGCACGCTGACCGGTAAATTGACCGCCCGGCGCGCCCCCGCTTCCAGCGCCAACGCGCAGGCCCGTTCGACCGCGTCCTTGTCGCCGGCGATCACGGTCTGTCCCGGCGAATTGAAATTGGCGCACGACACCACCTGGCCCTGGGCGGCCGCCTCGCAGGCCTCGCGCAGCGGCGTGTCCTCGAGCCCGATGATGGCGGCCATGGCGCCGGTGCCCGCCGGTGTTGCCGCCTGCATCAGGCGTGCCCGTTCGGCCACCACCGCCACGGCCGTGCCGAACTCGAGGTTGCCCGCCGCCACCAGCGCCGAATATTCGCCGAGGCTGTGTCCGGCCATCAGGTCCGGTTCAAATCCACCCAGATCACGCCACACCCGCCAGGTGGCCACACCAGCCGCCAGCATGGCGGGCTGCGTCACCTCGGTTTGATTGAGTCGCTCAGCCGGCCCTTCCAGGGTCAATTCCCACAGGTTGTAACCCAGTACCTGCGATGCTTCGTCGAAAGTGTTCTTGACCCAGGGCGAGTGCCGCGCCAGATCGGCCAGCATGCCGACGGATTGCGAGCCCTGGCCGGGAAACAAAAAAGCGGTTTTCTGTCGGTTTTGATTCATGTCTTTATGAAGTGATCAGCGAGTTCTCGTGCCGGGCTGCACCGTGCCGTCATGGGCGCCCCTCGGTGCCCGGCTTGCATCCCGTTCAGTAGCGGATCAGGGCGGAACCCCAGGTGAAACCGCCGCCGAAGGCCTCCAGCAGCAGCATGTCGCCCCGCTTTACCCGGCCGTCGCGCACCGCTTCGTCGAGCGCCAGCGGCACCGAGGCCGCCGAGGTGTTCCCGTGCCGGTCAACGGTTACGACCACCTGGTCCATGCTCATGTCCAGCATGCGTGCGGTCGCGGTAATGATGCGGTAATTGGCCTGATGCGGGATGAGCCAGTCCAGTTCCGACTTGTCGAGATTGTTGGCTCCCAGCGTTTCCTTGACGATCCGGCCCAGGGTGCGCACCGCCACCTTGAATACTTCGTTCCCGCGCATGACGATCTCCGGACGTCCCTCGTTCTCCTCGATGCCATCGAAACCCCGTGACACGCCGACGTGGGTCGTCAGCAGGTCGGCGTAGGCGCCGTCGGCATGGATGTGGGTCGACAGAACGCCGGCCTCTTCGGACGCTTCCAGCACCACCGCGCCTGCGCCGTCGCCGAACAACACAGCGGTTTCGCGCTTGTTCCAGTTGAGCAGTTTGGTCAGGGTCTCCGCGCCGATAACCAGTACCTTGCGGCTGTCGCCGCAGCGAATGAACTTGTCCGCCACGCTGAGCGCGTAGAGGAAGCCCGAACATGCCGCGTTCACGTCCATCGCGCCAATGTCGCGCAGTCCCAGTTCCTTCTGCAGCAGGCAGGCGGTGCTGGGGAAAATGAGATCGGGCGTGGTCGTACCCACGACCAGGAGGTCGATTTCCTCCGGCGCCACACCAGCGGCCTCGAGGGCCTTGCGGCCGGCTTCCGCCGACATCGACAGTGTGGTTTCGCCATCCGAAACCACGCGCCGTTCGTGAATGCCGGTGCGTTCGCGAATCCACTGATCGTTGGTGTCCATGATTTTCTCGAGATCATGGTTGGTCACGATCTTGGCGGGCAGATGGCTGCCGGTGCCGGCGATTCTCGAATAGATCACGCTTCCGTCTCCAGTTGAAAGGCCTGCATCGACGCCTCGATCCGATCAGGCACTCCGCGGCGGGCCTCGCGTCCCGCCTCCAGGATCGCCCGGGTCATGGCCCGGCAATCCGCGCCACCATGACTCTTGACGACCACCCGTTTGAGTCCAAGCAGCGGCGCACCATTATGCTCGGCGGGGTCCAGTGGCGCCAGCGCCCGCCGAATCGCCGGGCCGGCAAGCAGCGCTCCGAGGCGGCTGGCCAGCGAAGACGAAAGTGCGTTGCGGAACTCGTTGACCAGCATGCGGGCCAGACCTTCGCTGGCTTTCAGGATCAGGTTGCCGCTGAATCCGTCACAGACGGCGACATCCACGTTGCCGGAATAAATGTCGTGTCCTTCGACGAAGCCGACGTAGTTCAATCGCAGTTCCTTCAGAGCCGCATGCGCCTCGCGAACGGCTTCATGGCCCTTGCCATCCTCGTGGCCGACATTGAGCAGGCCGACCCGCGGGTTTTCCACCCGGTCCGCCGTTTCGGCCGTGACCGCGCCCATCACCGCGAACTGCACCAGCTGGCGCGCGCTGACATGCAGGTTGGCGCCCAGGTCGAGCATTGCCGTACGGCAATGTGGCAGGGGCACCCAGGCCATCAGGGCCGGGCGTTGCAGACCCGGCAACAAGCCGACTTGCTTGACCCCCAGCGCCATCAGCGCACCCGTGCCCCCGCCAGAGACACAGGCGCCCGCCGAGCCGTCCGCGACCATTTGCAGGGCCAGCCACATGCTGCTCTTGCGGCCGCGCCGCAGCGCCGTCGCCGGACCGGCATCCATCGGCAGGATGTCCTCGGCATGCCGGATCTGGATGCGATCGGACGGTGCTTGCCTGCACGAAGCCAGGGCCTGACGGATTTCGGGTTCACGCCCGACCAGCACGGCCTGCAGGCGCGTGTCGGTACGCAGCGCCGCCACCGCCGCCGGCACCGTGACGACCACACCGTGGTCGCCACCGTGGGCGTCGATGGCAAGCATCGCGGGATCAGCGGCTGTCATGAAAGCGACACGTTCGCGGCAGAATTTTCCGCCGCCGGCGTGTCACCCGCGGCGGAAAATATTCCGAAAACGATTACTCTTCGTCGAACTCGACGACTTTACTGTCAATGACCTTGCGGCCCTTGTAGTAGCCCTCGGGGCTGACGTGGTGGCGCAGATGCGTCTCACCGGTGGTGGGATCGACCGACAGGGTCGGTGCACTGATGGCGTCGTGGGAGCGACGCATTCCCCGTTTGGACGGAGTCTTCCTGTTTTGTTGAACTGCCATTGCGATTCTCCCGCTGTGACTCTCTGATTATGGGCTGAAGCCCGTCGTTACTGCAAAATCGATTGTGTGTCTAAAATCCCTGGCCGCGTTTCAATCGCCATTGCCGGCTTGAAGCGCGGCCGGGTACTACTGTTCTTCTTCCGGCTTGCCGGACTGTTTGCGGGCCAGTTGCTCGGCCAGGTCCGCGAACGGCCGCCGCGTCGGCTCGTCGCTCGATGACGCAGGCGGCTCGTCCTGCTCCGATCCAGACCGGCCAAAGGAGCGGCGTACCGCATCCACGGCCGGATCACGCGGGACCTGTGGCGCGCCCAGCAGCAACTCGTCCTCGACCAGATCCCGCAACTGGATCCGGCCGTTTTCCGCCAGCGCCGGTTCGTAATGTCCCGGCAGGTCCGATTCCTCGTCCGCCGAGGTGATCACACCGAGCAGCGAACGCCGCTGCACGGATTCCTCGTATCGTTTCAGGCTGCGCTGGCAAATCATCGGCAGCTTTGCCCGAACCTCGATGCGGATCACCGCGTTGCGTTCCTCGTCGAACCGGAACTGCGCGGTGAATTCGGCCTCGCCGACCGGTGGCTCCAGCAGGGGCATCAGCCGCGCCATACGGTCCATGGGCACGGTGCCGGAAAACGTCCTGCGGCCTTCCGCCGCCTTCCAGGGATCGACCTGGTCGGGATAGTCCCGTGACATTTCCGCCTCCGTGCTGGACCTGTACTTCGGCCCGGCCCCATAATGGCGCCGCCCGAACCCCGCGTGCCACGCACACAGGCCGATGAAGCGGCAAACGCAAACCCGCTATTTTACAACATAAATGCATAAACCGACACACCCCCCTCCCCTTATTCTTGCTTCGACCAGCCGCTACCGGGCGGAGCTGTTACGACGCCTGGGCGTGGACTTCGCCACGGTATCGCCGGAAATCCCTGAAGATCCGCATCCCGGTGAGGACGCCCACGCCCTGACCCGCCGCCTGGCAGGCGACAAGGCAGCCGCGGTGGCGCGGGTTCACCCCGATGCCGTCGTGATCGGCTCCGACCAGGTCGCCGAGTTCCAGGGGCGCATCATCGGCAAGCCGGGAACCGTTGAGCGCGCGTGTGCGCAGTTGCTGGAGTTCAGTGGCCAAACGGTTCGGTTTCTGACCGCCGTATCTCTGCAGCGCGAGTCGTCCGGTCTGAAGCTCGACGAACTGGTGGTCACGGAAATCCACTTCCGGGAACTGCGGGCCGCGGAAGTTCAACGCTACGTGGAACACGATCAACCGCTGGATTGCGCTGGCAGTTTCAAATCCGAACGCGCCGGGCCGGTGCTGATGCGCGGCATGCGGGCCGACGATCCGACCGCCATCATCGGGCTGCCGCTGATCGCCGTGTCCGGCATGTTGCGCCAGGCAGGGTTCGTTTTGCCGTGACCCGCGCCGGGCGCGTTGGTCGTGTCCGGTGCATCTGTCATAATGAAAGATCCTTGCGGGTGATTCTGAGCAGGCGAGCCGCAGGGGCCGGTTTCGGCGCACGACCGGACCCATTACGGGTTTTTTTTCACTTACGCCATACTTTGCCGTACGGAGCTTGAGCATGAGCCAAACTGAATTCACGCACTGGCGCATCGAGCACGATCTCGACGGAATACGCTGGGCGACCCTGGATCGCGCCGGCGAGTCGGCCAACAGTCTTTCCCGCGACGTGTTGAGCGAACTCGACACCCTGGTCCGGGATGCGGCACGGGATGGCCCGCGCGGCCTCGTATTCCAGTCCGGGAAACCGGGCTCGTTCATCGTTGGCGCAGACGTGCGCGAATTCGAAGACGTCACCGATCCAGAGGAAGCCGCGGCCTCCATTCGCGAGATTCACGCCCTGTTCGATCGCATCGAAGCCCTGCCCTTTCCCGTCGTCGTCGCCATCGACGGCGTCTGCCTGGGCGGCGGACTCGAACTGGCGCTGGCCTGCCATTACCGGATCGCCCACAACACGGACCGCACCCGCCTGGGCTTTCCGGAGGTGAAACTGGGCATTTACCCGGGTTTTGGAGGCAGCGCGCGCAGCACCCGGTTGCTGGGTGGGCCGAAGGCGCTCGAAACCATGCTCAGCGCCCGCATGCTGCGGGCGCCCCAGGCCCGGGCCATCGGGCTCGTGGACAAGCTGGTCGGGCCGCATGGTGAATTGCGCTGGGCGGCTCGCAATGCCATCTTGAAAAACCGGCGCAATTCCGGCCCCGGTTGGCTGCAACGGCTCAGCAACACGGCCCCCGCACGCAAGGCCATGGCCGGCATGATCCGGCGCAAGACCGCCGAGCGGGCCAACCCGGATCACTACCCGGCCCCGTTCGCGCTGATCGATGCCTGGGAGGAATTCGGCGGCAGCAAGGCGGACATGCTCGAAGCCGAGGCCCGGCGGGTTGGCGAACTGATCACGAGTGACACCTCGGCCGGTCTGCGACGCGTGTTCTGGTTGATGGAGCGGCTCAAGGAAGAAGGCAAGAAATCGTCGTTCCGGGCCCGCCGGGTGCACGTGGTCGGTGCCGGGGTCATGGGGGGTGACATTGCCGCCTGGTGCGTGTTGCAGGGGCTGGAAGTGACCTTGCAGGACCGTGAAATGAAATACATCGAGCCGGCCATCGAGCGGGCCGGAAAACTGTTCAAACGCAAGCTTCGCACCCCGCCCCGTATCGCCGCCGCGCGCAGCCGTCTGATCGCGGACGTCGAAGGCCGTGGCGTAGCCCGGGCCGATGTCGTGATCGAAGCGATTTTCGAGAACGCCGACGCCAAACGGGAACTGTACCGGTCGCTGGAACCGGAAATGGCCGCGGACGCGATTCTGGCCACCAACACGTCGGCCATCCCGCTGGGCGAGCTGGCCAGCGTGTTGCAGCGGCCCGAGCGCCTGGTGGGACTGCACTTTTTCAATCCGGTGGCCAAGATGCCGCTGGTGGAGGTGGTGCATGACGCCGCCACCGACCCCGGCGAAATCGAACGTGCCGCGGCATTCTGCAACCAGATATCCCGCTTTCCGCTGCCCGTTCGCAGCAGCCCCGGTTTCCTGGTGAACCGGGTCCTCGCACCCTACATGCAGAAGGCCCTGCAGATTCACCGCGAGCGCGGCGTACCCAAAGAGGCCCTGGATCGTGCCGCGACCGATTTCGGCATGCCCATGGGGCCGGTGGAACTGGCCGACACGGTGGGCCTGGATGTCGGCGTCAGCGTGATGCAGATGCTGGGGGGCGAGGCGGCGGCCGAAGACATCGCCGCCATCCGTGAGCTGGTCGAAGCGGGCAAGCTGGGCAAGAAGTCGGGTGAAGGCTTCTACGTCTGGAAAGACGGCAAGCCGGTCAAGGATGACGATGCGGTGGACGGCATCAATCTCAAGACCCTGTCCAGGGAGTTGATGCAGCCCTACTTCGATGAGTGTCGTGCCTGCCTGGCCGACGGCATCGTCGCCGATGCCGCGGTGCTCGACGCCGGCATGGTGTTCGGAACCGGTTTCGCGCCGTTCCGCGGTGGTCCACTGCACTACCTGGAACGGAGCGGTGGCAGTGAACCCGATCCCGTACCGGACATCAAGGACGGAGCGGATCGGCAGCAACCGGATGGGACACACGAACCTGCCCGCGAAAACGGGGAAACCAAGAACGAGGAGCACAAAAATGACGACTGAACTACGCCGCGTGGCCGTCATCGGCGGCAGCCGAATCCCGTTCTGCCGTTCCAACACGCTGTATGCCGATCGCACCAACATGGACATGCTGGCGGCCGCCCTGCAGGGGTTGGTCGACCGTTTCGGACTCGACGGCGCCCAACCCGACGAAGTTGTCGCCGGCGCGGTGACCACCCATTCGCGTGACTGGAACCTGGCCCGCGAGGCCCTGTTGTCCACCACTCTGTCGCCGCTCACACCGGGCATCACCCTGCAGCAGGCCTGCGGGACCAGCCTGCAGGCGGCGCTGATGATCGGTGCCAAAATCGCTTCCGGGCAAATCGAATGCGGTATCGCCGCGGGTACCGATACCACGTCCGATCCGCCCATCGTGTTTGGGCGCAAATTCGCGCAGCGCCTCGCCAGGGCCGGCACTGCGCGAACCATCGGGGATCGGCTCAAGGCGTTCAAGGGCCTGAGCCCGGGTGAGCTGAAACCGGTGGTGCCCGCCAACGGCGAGCCGCGAACCGGCATGTCCATGGGCCAGCACTGCGAACGCATGGCGCGGGAATGGAAGATTCCGCGCGAAGCGCAGGATGAGCTGGCGCTGACCAGCCATCAGCGCGCTGCCGCGGCCTATGACAGCGGATTCTTCGACCCGCTGGTTCAGACCTGGTCCGGAGTCGCGCGTGACAACAACCTCAGGCCGGATACGTCCCTGGAAAAACTGGGACAACTACGCACGGTATTCGCGCGCGATGAAGCGGCCACTCTGACCGCGGGCAACAGCACGCCCTTGACCGACGGCGCCGCCGCGGTGCTGCTGGCATCCGAGGACTGGGCGCGTGAACATGATTTGCCGGTCCAGGCCTGGTTGACCGCCGGCCGCACGTCCGCCGTCGACTTCGTCCACGACGAAGGCCTGTTGATGGCGCCGACCGTCGCCGTCGCGGAGATGCTGCAGCGGTCCCGGCTCGATCTGCAGTCCTTCGATTTCTACGAAATCCACGAGGCGTTCGCCGCCCAGGTGCTGTGTACCCTCGCTGCCTGGGAGTCGGACCGTTACTGCCGCGAACGGCTGGGCCTGGAGCAGGCGCTGGGGCCGATTGACCGCGAACGCCTGAACGTACACGGCAGCAGCCTCGCTGTGGGTCATCCCTTCGCCGCCACCGGTGCGCGCATCCTGGGCACCCTGGCGGAAAGCCTGCAGCGCGCGGGCGGTGGCCGCGGACTGATCTCGATCTGCACCGCCGGCGGCATGGGCGTGGCGGCGATCCTGGAGCATTCGTAACGGCCGGGTGTTCCCCCGGCCGGTGGACGGGCGAAGGCGTTAACACCGTTCGCGCCAAAGCCTTGTCGCAGGGTGCGCGTACGCAAGCGCCTGCGGAGCACCGCGAACGGGATTGAAAGGCGGTTCAGCCGGTTGAGTGCGGGTGGTACGGCAACTCGACCTGCAGTCCGGCCGCTTCCGCGGTATTCAGCATCAGCATCGCACGGGTCATCGGGCCGACGCCGCCGGGTACGGGGCTGATCCACGCGGCGCGTTGGCTGGCCGCCTCGAAGTCGATGTCCCCGGTAATGCGTCCATCGGCCATGCGGTTGATGCCGACATCCACGACGATCGCGCCCGGCTGGATCCATTCCGGCCGCACGACGCCGGGCTTGCCCACGGCGCAGACCACGACATCCGCCTGGCGAACATGGTCCTCGAGGTCATGCGTGAAACGGTGGGTCACGGTGGTGGTCGCACCCGCCAGCAGCAGCTCCAGCGACATCGGCCGGCCCACGATGTTGGAGGCCCCGACCACGATGGCGTGTTTCGAGCGGATTTCCAGTCCATGAAAGCTGAGCAGTGCCATCACACCACGCGGCGTGCACGGCCGCAGACCCGGCTGCCGCAGCGCCAGGCGACCCACGTTGAAGGCGTGAAAGCCATCGACATCCTTGTCCGCGTCGATGCTGTTGGTGACGGCGACCTCGTCGATCTGGGCTGGCAGGGGCAGTTGCACCAGGATGCCATCGATGGCGGGATCGTCGTTGAGCTGTTGGATCAGGTCGAGCAGCGTTTCCTGTGAGGTCGACGCGTCGAGGTCGAAATCGCGCGCCTCGATGCCGGCCCGTTCGCAGTCGCGGCGCTTGGCCCGCACGTAAATCTGCGATGCGGGATCGGCGCCCACCAGGACCACCGCCAGACCCGGCCGGCGACCGCCGGCCGCCACGTGCCGTTCGATCGAATCGTGCACGCGTTCGATTACGGCCGCGCTGGCGGCGTTGCCGTCGAGAATGCGGGCCGAGTGCGCGGCCTGGGTTGTGGCTGGCTTGTTGCTGTTCATGCAGTTCCGGCTCCTCGGAGGAAGAAACATGGGTCAATCTGGGCTATCCTGACCGGACGTCAGGAGGACACTGATTTCATGCGCGTACACGAATATGCATTTCGCTCGATAACCGGCGCAAGCATGCCACTGGAACGCTGGAATGGCCAGCCCATTCTGCTCGTCAATACCGCGTCGGAATGCGGGTTCACACCGCAATACGCCGGTCTGCAGTCGCTGTGGACCGAGTACCAGCGCAGCGGGCTGATGGTGATCGGCGTTCCGTGCAACGAATTCGGCGAACAGGAACCGGGTGAGTCGGAGCAGATCGCGGCTTTTTGCAGCGAAAATTACGGAGTGACCTTTCCGCTCACCGAGCGCCAGTCCATCATCGGCGCCAGCCCGCACCCGCTGTTCATCGCGCTGCGCGAAGAGTACACCGCGGACGTGCTGCCTCGCTGGAACTTCCACAAGTACCTGTTCAGTCGTGAGGGTGACCTGGTCGAACACTGGCCGTCGAAAGTCGCTCCGGACGACGCCGGCTTTCGCCACACCATCGAACGCAACCTGGGCTCCTGGTCGCTCTAGCCGGCGATAGAACGGGCCCGGCCTGCGGCGGCAGGCCCCGCCTCCCGAACCCGGTTCGGGCACTTCAGCGCTTGCGGCCGGTGAATTTCTTCAGGCGTTTGCGCTTGGCCAACTGGCGCGGGGTGAGCGTATTCTTGCGCCCCTTGTACGGATTGTCGCTGTCGCGGTATTCGATGCGCAACGGCGTGCCCTTCAAACCGAAATGGTCGATGACCCGATTGGCGAGATAGCGCGTGTAACTCTCCGGAACGGTCCGGGTGCGGCTGCCGTGAATGACGATGCGCGGTGGCAGTCGCCCACCGGCGTGGGCGTAACGCAGCTTGGCCGTGCGGCCGTGGACCATGGGAGGCTGGTGGGCCTCGAAGGCCGCGTTCAAGACGCGCGTGAGCTCCGAGGTCGGAATGCTCATGGTCGCGCTGCGCCAGGCCTGCTGCACCGCGTCGAGAAGTTCCTGGATTCCGGTGCCGTGCAGGGCCGACATCGTGACCCGGCGCGCCCATGAAACGTAAGTCAGCCGGCGGTCCAGTTCCTGTTTGACCCGGGCGCGATGATCCGCCGGCAAACCGTCCCACTTGTTCAGAACAATGACCAGTGCCCGGCCCTGCTGGAGCACGTGGCCCAGCAGGGTCGTGTCCTGGTCGGTCAGGCCCTCGCTGGCGTCGAGCATCAGGGCCACGACATGGGCCTGTTCGATGGCCTGCAGGGCCTTGATGGTACTGAATTTCTCGACCGCTTCGGTGACCCTCGAACGGCGCCGCACGCCGGCCGTATCGATCAGCAGGTACTCCACACCATCGCGTTCGAGTGGAACCGCGATGGTGTCACGCGTGGTGCCCGGCTGGTCGAAGGCCAGCACCCGCTCCTCGCCCAGCAGGCGATTGACCAGAGTCGACTTGCCGACGTTCGGACGCCCGACGATGGCCAGCCGGATGGCGCCGGGCTCGTCGCTGTCGTCGTCCTCGTCGTTGATCGGGGTTTCCGCAGGCAGGGCATCGGCGGCGGCGTCCATCAGGGTTTCCAGCCCCCGGCGGTGCTCGGCCGAAACGGTCAGCGGTTCGCCCATGCCGAGTTCGGCGAAATCGGCCGCGGCCACGTGATGTTCGAGGCCGTCGATTTTGTTCGCCACCAGCAGCACGGACCGGTCCGAGCGCCGCAGGTCCTCGACGATTTCGCGGTCAGCCGCCGTCAGGCCGTCACGGGCGCTGACCACGAACAGCACCACGGCGGCTTCCTCCACCGCCTGGCGCACCTGCCGGGCGGTCAGTGAGTCGATACCCTCGGCCTGTGCGACCAGTCCACCGGTATCCACCAGCACGCAGGGCCGGGGCCCCACGCGGCAAATGCCGTACTGGCGGTCACGGGTGACCCCGGGCATGTCGGCCACCAGGGCGTCACGGGTGCGGGTCAGCGCGTTGAACAGCGTGGATTTGCCGACGTTGGGCCGTCCGACAATGGCTACGACGGGCAGCACGAGGCACACCCCGAAGTGGGTACGCGGGGATGGGTTGGAACAAAGGAGCGCACGGCCGGCACCCGGGCTTACAAGGCCGCGCCTGCGCGGTAGGCTGCCAGGTTGCCTTTCCGGGTCAGGACGTAAAGCGTGGTGCCTACGGTCAGCGGAGCGGTGGCGAAACCATTGCGCCCCTCGCGCTCACGTGCCACGAATCGGCCCTCTTCCAGGTCGATCCAGTGCAGATAGCCTTCCTGGTCGCCGACCACCAGCATGTCACCGTAAAACGCGGGCCGCGTGACGCCGCGATTGGTGAGCTGATCGATCTTCCACATGGTGGAGCCGTTGCGACGATCCAGCAGCCAGACGTCACCGATCTGGTCGGCGACCGCCAGGTTGGTGCGATCGACCTGTACCCCGGTGGCCGAGGAGATTTCCTTGAACCACAGCAGGCGGCCCGAATCGGCGGCGAGCGAGACGACCCGGTTCTTGTAACTGGAAACGATCAGATCGGAGGCCACGATGACCATCTGGTCGCCGATGTCGGCCAGGCGTTCGAGTTCGGTGCGGCCGTCCGGCGAGGCGATGGCCTGGTTCCAGATCAGGCTGCCGTCGTCCAGTCGCAGTGCCGAGACCGAGCCGTCGTCGTAACCGACGAAGACCGTGCTGCCGCGGACCAGGATGTTGGCGTTACCCCTGAGGGTGAGTAGCGGCACGCTGTGGTCGTAAATCCACAGGCGGGCGCCGTTGCTCGCGTCCAGGCCGAACACCCGCCCGTCGATGCTGCGCACCACCACGACGTCATCGGTCACGCCCGGCACCGCCAATACTTCGGATGAAACCCGGGCGGTCCACATCTGGCTGCCGCTGTCGGCGTTGAAAGCCACGACACCGCCGTCGATGGTTCCCATGACGACCAGCGAGGCGCCCACGCCGGGGCCGCCGGAAAACGGCAACTTGGTTTTGACCTCCCAGATGCGGCGGCCGTCGTCGGCGTCCACGGCCATCAGGCGGCCTTCATAATCTGCCGCGTACAGTTGGCCATCGGCATACACGGGCGGCATGGTCAGTCCGATCTCGCCCATGCCGTCGCCGATATCGGTCGACCAGATTTTGCGAACCTTGACACTGGGCTCGAACTTGACCAGTTCGGCCGGATCACCCGGTTCCGGTTCTCCCCAACCCCGAATCCAGTTGCAACCCGGCAGCGTCAGAACCGCGATCAGCGCGACGGTCATCAGGCGCGCCCGGATTTTTCCGGCTTCGCGCCTGCCGGAAACTGTGTGCCGCCCTCGCATCAGGCCGCGCCCTCCTCATCGGGCACCACGCCCAGGGCTTCGAGCTTCAGCACCAGCGTTGCCCGGTCGCCGACCCCGGGTTCCAGCGAGTCCAGCGCTTCCTGGTAGGCAGTGACCGCATCCTCGCTTCGTCCCAGGGTTTTGAGGATGTCGCCACGCACTTCGGCAAAGCCGGCCACGAATCCTTCGGTTTCAGGCGCGTTCTCGATCAGGCTGAGTGCTTCCTCGGCCTTGTCCTGGGCCAGCAGGAGACGGGCCAGACGAAGCCGGGCTACGGTTTTAAGTGCGGTGGGGCGGCCCTCGTCCATCACGAAGCGGTACTGGTTGATGGCCAGGTCCGGCTGGCTGGCTTCCACCCGCGCACGACCCATTTGCAGCGCCGCCAGCGAAGCGTACGGCGAGTCCGCATGCTGGTCCTGCAGGTTCTGAAAATTGTCCATGGCCGCGTCGAGCTGGCTGGCTGAGAGCAATTCACTCATGACATTGAACTCGGCGTAGGCCTCCTGCTGCTTCGAGGCCTGCCAGCTCTGCCACTGCTTGAATCCGAACAGTCCGCCGAACGCAACGACAATTCCGATGACGATGGCTGCACCGTTTTCCTGCAACCACTTTTTGACGACTTCGCCCTGCTCGTGGGCATCGTAAATCTCAACCATTTATGTTTCTCACTGCAATCGTTCGGTTTACCGGCCGCGGGATGGCCGATGACGGTGGACTATTCTAGTGCATTGGCGGGTCGGACACAGGCCCCCGGGCGGTGGTATCGGACAGCCACTTCCGCAGCCAGTTTTCGAGGTCTTCGACCGGCATACGTTCCTGTTGTGAGCCGGCTTCACGCAGCGGCTTGATCGAAACGGTCTGATTGTTCACTTCTTCCTCGCCGAGAATGAGTGCCAGCGGCGCCTCGCTGCGGTCCGCGCGGCGGAATTGCGCCTTGAAACTGCCACCGGCGAGATTGAGCTGGATGCGCAGTCCGGGCAGTGCGCTGCGCAGGCGTTCGGCCAGGGCCAGGCCCGCCGAAGTGGTGCTGTCGCCGACCAGAACAAAGTACAGGTGGGGCGCCGCCCCGCTCTCTTTCCGGTTCAGACGCATCAATTCGACCAGCCGTTCCTGCCCCATCGCGAAGCCGATGCCGGGCCAGGGCTTGCCGCCCTGGATCTCGACCAGCCCGTCGTAGCGCCCACCCGCGCACACGGTGCCCTGGGCGCCGAGCTCGTCGGTAATCCATTCGAACACCGTGTGGCTGTAGTAATCCAGCCCACGCACCAGGCGCGGGTTGACCCGGTGCGCGACACCGAGATCATCCAGGTAACGCCGCAGGGTGTCGAAATGATCGCGCGATGCTTCCCCCAGGTAACTGTCCAGCGCGGGCGCGCCGGCGATCAGTTCCCGCATGTCCGGGTTTTTGCTGTCGAGAATGCGCAGCGGATTGCGTTCGAGCCGCCGTTGGCTGTCCGCATCCAGCGCGTCCGGGTGGGCGGCGAAGTAGGTTTTCAGTGCTTCCCGGTACGCCGCCCGCTCTTCGGCCGTGCCCAGGGAATTGATTTCCAGGCGCAGGCCGCCGATGCCCAGTGCGTCCCACAGGCGCTTGCACAGGGCCAGCAGCTCGGCATCGACGTCCGGTCCGTGCGCGCCGAACACTTCGGCACCGATCTGGTGGAACTGGCGGGTGCGGCCTTTTTGCGGTCGTTCGCGGCGAAACATGGGGCCGGCGTACCACAGGCGCAGGGGGGTGGCGTACAGCAGACCGTTCTGCAATACCGCGCGCACCACCCCGGCGGTGCCTTCGGGGCGCAGGCTCAACTGGTCGCCATTGCGATCCTCGAAGGTGTACATTTCTTTTTCGACGACGTCGGTGGCATCACCGATGGCGCGTGCGAACAATTCGGTTTTTTCCACCACCGGAATGCGGATTTCGGAGTATGCATAACGCGTGAAGATGTCCGCGACCGTCTGCTCCAGGCGTTGCCATGCAGGAAGGTCGGACGGGAGGATGTCATGCATCCCGCGAATGGATTGGATGGTGGAAGTCAAAACGGTATCACTCCAAAAATCCGCCGCAGACGGATCCGTGCCGGCCCGGGACGGGGCGCTGCTTCAGTCGGCTTCCGGCATTGAGCCGCCGTCGCCCGAATCGGTGCCACCGGCCGGCGGTTCCGACCGCGGATTTGATGCTTCATCCGCCGTGGCTTCGTTGGCCGGGTCGCCGGATTCGCCGCCCAGGGTGATGCGGGCGACATTGCCGCGCGTATGGGGGCCGAGGTCAATGGACTCCCCGTTGAAGACGAGATCGATGGACGATGCCCGTCCGAGCAGCAGCCGGAACGGCTCCTTGCCCTGATAGTTGCGTTGACTGCCGGCGCGCATCAGGTCCATCTCGATACGATCGCCGTTGCCGTCGACGATTTCGATCCAGCTGTCCGCCGAAGTGGAGATGGCCAGCGCACCCTGTCCCGGTGTGGCGGCTTGCTCGCCCGCGGCCGGTGTGATGCTGCCCACCGCGGCCCAGGCTTCCTCGGCGATGGTGCGGCGTGCGGCCGGTCGTGCCGGTTCCATGGCCGCGATGGAAGCACGCAGGTGAGATTTCGCGGGTTCGCTGCGCGTGGCGGCGGGTTGGCCGCCCGCATCCGGGTCGGCCGCCGGGGATCCGGCTTTTTCACTCGTCGCCGCGTTAGCCGGGGTGCTGCGGGGATCGCCCTGGGAAAACCGAACCGCTTCGGTGGTGAACTGCCAGACCAGCGCAATCACCACCGCGGATGCCAGCACGTAGCTGGTGGCTTTGAACCAGCGTTCACTGCGGTCTTTGGGCAAGGCGTCGCTGAACACGGGCCGCACGGTGGGTTGGGCGCACGGGGCCTCACCCAGCAGGCATTCCACGTCGGCGGCGGGAATCTTCAGGTGTTGTGCGTAACTGCGGATGTAGCCCTTGAGGTACACGGCGGGCAGATGGCCGGTCGCGTCCGCTTCGATGGCGCGTAAGGTGGAGGGACGGATGTGAAGTTCGGCGGCGATATCGTTCAGCGCCAGTCCCTGGGCCCGACGCGCCAGTCGCAGCGTTTCGCCGAGCGTTTTTGGTATCAGTTCATTCTGGCTATCGGCGTTCAATTGGGTGCTCTCGTCTGTGCGGCTTCCGCAGAGCCTGGAAATTCATCCCTCAATGTGCGCAGGTATGCATCCGCTGCCCGGGCATCGCCCAGGGCGGTTTCAACGCGGTACCCAAGGTACAGACTGGCCGCATTCGGCTCGCCAACAGCCTCGTAACGCTGCAGGAAACCGCGGGCGGGCAGAAACGCTTCCTTGCGGTAGCTGACTTCGGCCATGGGCAGCAATGCCGGCGCATATTTTCCGTCGTATTCAAGGGATTGTCGCAAATACCTCTCAGCTTTGTCCAGATCACCGAGTTCAAGGGCGCAACGGCCGGCATTGGCGTAGGCAACGTATCGGGTGGCGTAAAACGGATCCTTCACCGCGGTCTGGAAATACGCGTCCGCCTTTTCGCCTTCGCCCTGCCCGCACAGAAACACACCGTAATTGTTGTTGACGTCGCCGTTCGCGGGGGCGTATCGGACCGCGAGGCGGTACTCCTCGGCGGCTTCTTCGACCATGTTGATGGTCTCGTAGAGGATGGCCAGAAGGGTGTGCGCCGGCGCGTAGGTGCGGTCGTGGGCCACGGCCCGTTTGAGTTTCTCCAGCGCCACTTCGTACTGGCCGCGATCCATGTACCGGCGCCCGAGGGAGGTGTTGGTTTCCGCCGCCTTGCGCGCCGCGCCGTCCTCGCTCGCGCGCGATGGACCCGTGCTGGCGCAACCGCCGAGCCACGTGGTCAGGAGCACGATACAGGCCAGGTAATGGAAATTCCGCACGGACTGCGCCGCCAGACCGGTGACCGTGCGGGTCACTGCGCGCTCCCGGCGGCGGCGCGCAGCCGTTCACTGCGGCGGGTGCGGTCGAGTACGCGGCCAGCCAGCTGCCCGCAGGCGGCATCGATATCGTCGCCGCGGGTCTTGCGCACCGTTGCGATCAGTCCGCCGGCCATGACGATTTCCTGGAAGGCGCGAATGCGTTCGGGCGGCGAGCAGCGGAAGCGGGTGCCGGGAAACGGGTTGAACGGAATCAGGTTGAGTTTGCTGGGCACGCGACGCAACAGCTTGACCAGTTTGCGGGCATGTTCGGGGTGATCGTTCATGCCGTCGATCAGGGTGTACTCGAAGGTGACGCTGCGCTTGTGCTTGTCCGACACGTAGCGTTGGCAGGCGGCCATCAGTTCCGCGATCGGATATTTGCGGTTGAGTGGAACCAGTTGCTCACGCAGGTCGTCTTCGGGTGCGTGCAGCGAGACCGCCAATGCGACGTCGATGGCGTCACGCAGCCGGTCGATGCCCGGAACCAGGCCGGCCGTCGACAGCGTGACCCGCCGTGCCGCCAGCCCGAAACCCAAATCGTCGCGCAGCAGGGACAGCGCCGGCAACACCGCGTCGAAATTCAGCAGTGGCTCGCCCATGCCCATCAGCACGACATTGGTGATGCGGCGGCGGCCGTTCCGCTCATGTCCCAGCGCACGCGCGGCCTGCCACACCTGGCCAATGATCTCGCCGGTGGTGAGGTTGCGGCTGAAACCCTGCGCGCCGGTGGAACAGAACGTGCAGTTCAACGCGCAGCCCACCTGGGAGGAAATGCACAGGGTGCCCCGGTTCGGTTCGGGAATGTACACCGTTTCGATGGCGTTGCCGCCACCGAAGCCCATCAGCCATTTCACCGTGCCGTCGCGGGAGGTCTGTTCCGACAGCACGCGCGGCGGCTCCAGCACCGCGATTTCTCCCAACCGCGCGCGCAGGTCGGCGCTGAGATTGGTCATGCCTTCGAAATCGGTCTGGCCGTGGTGGTACACCCACTTCAGAACCTGTTCGGCGCGAAACGGCTTCTCGCCGATGGACGCGAAAAACTCACGCAGGCCCGCGTGATCCAGATCGAACAGGTTGATGTGGGTGGAGGTGCCGGGCACGTCGTTCTCCGTAAGCGCTGCGCAGCCGGCTCAGCGCGAGTGGATGTCGTCGTCGCCGAAGAAGCAGGCGATTTCGACGCGGGCGGTTTCCGGCGCATCGGAACCGTGCACGGCGTTGGCGTCGATGCTCTGGGCGAAATCCGCCCGGATCGTGCCCGGAGCCGCCTCAGCCGGATTGGTGGCGCCCATCAGTTCCCGGTTGCGCGCGATGGCGTTTTCGCCCTCCAGAACCTGGATCATTACCGGCCCCGAGGTCATGAATTCCACCAGGGCGGTGAAGAAGGGCCGGTCGCGGTGGACCTCGTAAAAGGTCTCGGCTTCTTCACGGCTCAGTTGCTTCATTCGGGCGGCGATGATTTTCAGGCCGGCCTGTTCGAAACGGGAATAGATTTCACCGATCACGTCCTTGGCGACGGCATCGGGTTTGATGATCGAAAGCGTTCTCTCGATGGGCACTTAAAAACTCCTTTTAACTCGTTGTATTGAATACTTTCCTGGCAATTCCGAACCGGTCTGCAAAAACGCCGGACACAATGCACCAATTCTACGGGGATGGCCGTCGGTGTTCAATCGAACCCTCGGCGCGCCTTGCTCCGGCAAACGCCGCTACTTATGATGAAGACCCATAAGCACAGGTGAATCCGGCGGCGCGCCCGCACAGCACGCCCTGATCCCGGAAGCCGAAAACGACAAACCCGAAACGACCCATTCCGGTCGGCGCGAGGTCGAACAATGGAAATCCTGTATTTCGCGGTACTGTTACTGACGGTACTGCTGTTGGCCTACAACCGCGTGTCGTTACTGGTCGCGATTGCGATCATGGTCAGCCTGACGGTGATCTGGACCGAGCTGCGCCACCTGTTTTACGTGCCCAGCTGGTTCCGCTTCGCCCACGGCATCATCGCCGTCACCCTGCTGGGTTTCGCCATCAAGCCGCTGCGCCGGCTGCTGATCAGTGACCGGCTGTTCAGCCTGTTCCGCAAGGCCATGCCGAAAATTTCATCGACCGAGCAGGAAGCGCTCGATGCGGGCACCGTGTGGTGGGACGGCGAGATTTTCTCCGGCCGGCCGCGCTGGCGGTCGCTGCTGAAGATGCCGGCGCCGGCGCTGAGCGACAGGGAACAGGCCTTCCTGGACGGCCCGGTGGAAGAACTGTGCCGCATGCTCGACGATTGGGAAATCTGTGACACCTGGCGCAACCTGCCCGAGGAGGTGTGGGAGTTCATTCGCGAACACCGTTTCTTCGGTCTCATCATTCCCGAGGCCTACGGTGGACACGGTTTCTCCGCGCAGGCCAACTCCGCGGTGGTCATGAAACTGGCCAGCCGCAATCTCACCGCGGCCGTGACGGTGATGGTGCCCAATTCCCTGGGCCCGGGCGAACTGCTGCTGCACTATGGCACCGAGGAACAGAAGAAACGCCACCTCGCCCGCCTCGCCAGCGGAGAGGACATCCCCTGCTTCGCCCTGACCTCCCCCGCCGCGGGTTCTGACGCAGCCGGAATGACCGATACCGGCGTGGTCTGCAAGGGCATGTACCAGGGCAAGGAAGTGCTCGGCCTGCGGCTGAACTGGAACAAGCGCTACATCACGCTGGCGCCGGTGGCCACCCTGGTGGGTGTGGCCTTCAAGGCGCTGGACCCCGACGGCCTGCTCGGCGGCGAGCGTGAACTGGGGATCACCTGCGCCCTGGTGCCCGCCGACACGCCCGGCGTGGAAATCGGCAATCGTCACATGCCGGTGGGTGCGGTATTCATGAACGGCCCCACCCGGGGCACCGACGTCTTCATTCCACTGGACTGGGTCATCGGCGGACGCGAGCGTATCGGCCAGGGCTGGCGCATGTTGATGCAGAGCCTGGCCGCCGGCCGCGCCATTTCGCTGCCGGCGCTGGGTACGGCCGGCGGCAAGATGGCCGCCCTGCTCACCGGTGCCTATGCGCGTATCCGCAAGCAATTCGACGTGCCGATCGGATTCTTCGAGGGCATCGAGGAGCCGCTGGCCCGCATCGCCGGCCGCACCTACCGAATGGACGCGGCCCGCGATCTCACCCTGGTGGCGCTCGATGAGGGACACCGGCCGGGCGTGCTGTCGGCCATCCTCAAGTACCAGCTGACCGAAGGCAACCGGGTGTGCATCAACGACGCCATGGATGTACACGGCGGCAAGGGCATCATCACCGGCCCGTCCAACTACCTGGCGCACGCCTACCAGGCGGTGCCGATTTCGATCACGGTCGAAGGCGCCAACATCCTCACCCGGTCGTTGATCATCTTCGGCCAGGGCGCGATTCGTGCGCATCCCTGGTTGCTCAAGGAAATGCAGGCGGTATCCGACCCGCGCCCGGGTGCGCGACGTTCGTTCGACCGCGCCCTGTTCGGCCACGTGCGGCATGTGATCAGCAACTTCGTGCGTGCTCTGATGCTGGGACTGAGCGGTGGTTTTGCCACGCGCGCGCCGGTGCGCGGTCCGACCGCAACCTATTTTCGTCAACTCACCCGGATGTGCGCGGCATTCAGCTTTGTTTCCGACCTGGTGCTGATTACCCTGGGTGGGCGCTTCAAGTTCAAGGAAAAACTTTCCGGGCGGCTGGCCGACGCCCTGATCCACCTGTACCTGGGCAGCGCCATGTTGAAACGCTTCGAGGACCAGGGCCGGCCGGAGGACGATCTGCCACTGTTGCGCTGGGCCATGGACGACAGCCTGTACACGATCCAGGAAAGCCTGGTGGGCGTGTTGCGTAATCTTCCGTTGCCCGGGGTTGGCAGCCTGGTGCGCTGGCTGATCTTTCCGCTGGGGCGCCCATATGCCCAGCCGTCCGACCGGGTCGGCCGAGAGGCCGCCCGGGTGATCCTGTCCGAAAACGAGGCTCGCGACCGGTTGGTCGCGGGCGTCTACCAGTCGGATGGCGACGATCCGGCCGGCCAGGTGCTGCATGCCTTTCATCTGGTGGTCGCCTCGGCCAACGCCGAACAGGCCATTCGCAACGCACTGAACGAACCCGTTACCTTCGAGAATTACGAGCCGCTGGTGCAGCGCGCCGTGGAAAGCGGTGTCATCACCGAGGAACAGGCCACCCTGGTGCGCCTGGCTCAGCAGGCCGCCCGTGAAGTGATCCAGGTGGACGATTTTCCGCGCAGCCGGATCGAGGGATTCGAGGAACCGGCTTTTCGCCCGGCCGTCGGTACCGGTTGATCCCGATCGCGCGGCCGGCGTGGCCGCGCTCCGCTCAGGCTTCGAGCCCGGCGGGCACTGGCGTGTCACTGCCTTCCAGAAACCCGCGCAGGACGTCCTCCATCGCGCAACCATCCCGGTAGCCGAGCGCCATCAGTTCGCGGCAGTACGGTGCCTCGAACAGCAGGTAACTGGCCAGCCGCCAATCACGCCCCCAGCCGCCCAGGCTGCGCAGCAGCAAACGCACGGCGCGCGGGATGTTCGCGACGTGGTCGCGGGTCAGGGTGCGCAGATCACGAGACGGGCGGATCACCAGCGACCGGATTGGTTTCAGCCCGGTCTCCGGCCGGCGCTCGGGCGGCACCAGTGAGAGAGTCCGGTTGATCCGATTCAGGCGATTCAGATCCGAATTGAGCGTGTCCATGAAAATCGTGTCCAGCAGATACCCGCCGATCTCGCCCAGCGACGGATACGGTGCCGGATGCTCGGGCGACGGATCCGGATGTTCGTCGCGTGTGGAAATGACCAGGAGGCGATCCGCACCGAGGTGGATGGCCGGACTCAGCGGCGTGATCATGCGCATGCCGCCGTCGCCAAAGTACTCCTGCCCGATCCGTTCGGCCGGAAAAATCAGCGGCAAGGCGGCGGAAGCGAGGAGGTGATCGACCGCCAGGGACGCCGGCTGGCCGAACCTGCGCGCCCGCTGCCAGGGCTCCACCGACGGCGCGGCCTGGTAGAAGCTGACGGCCGAAGCACAGGTGTATCCCGACGCGGTGACCGCGACGCCGTGCAGCGCACCGTTGCGAATTGAACGGTCGATGCCTTCGAGCTGTAACGCTGATTCCAGGAAGTGGCGCAGTGGCCGGTTATCCAGCAGCGAGGGCGGATGCGGCACCCATCGCCCCCCCAGCGGCAGGGAGGCCGCCCATTGCAGCGCCGATCGCAACACGGCCAGCGCGTCGGTGCGGTAAATGCGCCCGCAGAACATGCTCGACCAGAATTCTTCAAGCCGGTCGATGCCGGTGACGAATTCGTCGGCATGACTGGCCAGTGACGCCGCGTTGATGGCGCCGGCCGACACCCCGCAGATGATGGGAAAGGGGTTGGAGCCGGGCTCGATCCGTTCCGCGATGGCGCGCAGCACGCCTACCTGGTAGGCGCCGCGGGCGCCGCCGCCGGGCAGAACCAGCGCCGTGCGGCGGCTCTGTGCGCGGTCGGCGTTGTGGGCGCCGTTGCTGCCGGCACGATTCGCTTCCAATGTACTTCCCTCCTGACCGTTGTGGGCGCAACTATAACCTGAGCCGGCCCGTTCCCGGGTGTCGCGGCGGGCATTTGCTATACTCGGCGGCTTGAAGGGGCACGAGGCCCGAGACGCGCAATGCCCGCCGGGTACGGAACCCGATCAGGCTTCGTACGTGATAAAAAGGGAATTCAGCCACATGAACAGTACCGTGATGAGCACGGATAACCCGGGCGCCGAGGCGCCACTGGCCGGCGACACCGCAATGCTCCGGCGGGAGCGCCTGGGTCAGGCCCGTACGGCCGTCAACCGCATCCTGCTCGGCAAGGAAGAGCAGGTCACCCTGGCCTTCTGCTGTTTGCTCGCTCGTGGCCACCTGATGATCGAAGACGTGCCGGGTGTCGGCAAAACCACCCTGGCCCATGCCCTGGCCCGCACGGTCGGATCCGATTACCAGCGTATCCAGTTCACCAGCGACCTGTTGCCGGCCGATATTCTCGGGGTGTCGGTGTACAAGCGCGAGCGGGACGTTTTCGAATTGCATCCCGGCCCGATTTTCTCCCAGATCATCCTGGCCGACGAGATCAACCGCGCCACACCCAAGACCCAGAGCGCGTTGCTCGAGGGCATGGCCGAGGGCCAGGTGACGATCGAGAACGAGACCCATGCGCTGCCGCAGCCGTTCTTCGTGCTGGCCACGCAGAATCCACTCGACCTGATCGGCACCTTCCCGCTGCCCGATTCGCAGCTCGACCGGTTCCTGATGAGCATTTCGCTGGGGTTTCCCGACCCGGCCGCGGAACGTGAACTGCTCACCACCGAGGACCGCGCCAATTTGCTCGAGGACGTGCAGACCGTGCTCGGCCCGGACGATGTCCTGGCACTGCAGACCGATTGTGAACAGGTGCACGTCAGCGATGATCTGCTCGATTACATCCAGGCCATTCTGGCGGAAACCCGCAACGATCAATGGTTTGAAAGCGGGCTTTCACCGCGCGCCGGGCTCGCCCTGTTGCGCGCCAGCCGGGCGCACGCCTTTCTGGAAGGGCGGGATTTCGTGACCCCGGAAAACGTCAAGGCCGTGTTCCCATGGCTGGCGCGACACCGCCTCAACGCCATTTCAGGTTACAGCGACAGTCCCGACGAGCAGATCGTCGAGATGCTGAATCAGCTACCCATACCCTGAGGCGGTCCGGGTACCGGCGGGCCATGGCTTCACTGGCAACCACGTTCGACCGATGGCGCCCCGGCCCGCGTTTCGAGCTGTGGGTGCAGGAACGTGTGCGCCGGCGCCGCGGCCCCCTCGACCTGCCGCTGACCCTGGAGTACCGCCACGTTTACGTGATGCCGACGGTGTTCGGCGCGTGGTTCGGGGGCCTGTTGGTCATGCTGTTGCTCGGTGGCCTGAACTTCAACAACAACATGGCCCTGTTGATGGGTTTTCTGCTGGGGGCGATCGCCCAGATCACCACTCTGCTGGTCTATCGCAACCTGGTCGGCCTCACGGTGACCACCATCGCGGCCGAACCGGTGTTCGCCGGTGAGCAGGCCCGTTTTCGCATTTACCTGAAGAACCCGGAACCGCGCCACCGGTTCGCGTTGCAGGCGCGAATGGGCGATACCGCTGATACCTGTGACATCGGCCCGCAGGAAACCACCCACCTGGTATTGCGTCAGCCTGCACCCCGGCGCGGTTGGCTGGACATGCCGGCCTTCCGACTCGAGAACCGCTATCCGCTGGGCCTGTTTCGCGCCTGGTCGGTGATGATTCCGCGCACCCGCTGCCTGGTCTATCCGACTCCGCACCCGCATCCGCCACCATTGCCACGTACCGGCCGCGGTGACGAAGGCACGGCCAAGGCCGGCGAAGGCGATCATTTTCACGGCTTGCGCGAGTACCGTGCCGGTGATCCGCTGCGCATGATCGCCTGGCGGGCCAGCGCGCGCCACGGCCGGCTGTTCGCGCGTGAAATGGAAACGCCGCAGGAGCAGGCCTGCGAGCTCAACTGGTACCTGATGGGTGAAGGCGACACGGAGACCCGGCTGTCCATTCTCACCGCCTGGATTCTGCGCGCAGAGCGCCAGCAGATTCCCTACGCTCTGGAACTCCCCACCGACGCCTTGCCGGCCAATCTGGGTGACGAGCACAGGGATGCCTGCCTGCGCATTCTGGCCCTGCACGGCCACGACGGAAACGACCGGTGAAGCGCCTCGACCGCAAGGCGATGCTGTGGTCCACCACAACCCTGGCGGTGGCCCTGCTGCCACAATTGCAGCGCATGCCGCTGGGGGTGGCGCTGGTGTGCCTGGCGCCACTGGTTTGGCGCTACGCGTACGACGTATACCACTGGAAGCCGCTACGGCCGATGGTGCGTTACGGCGCGACCGCGTTGTCGCTGGTGGCGTTGGCGGTTTCCTTCGGCGGCTTGTTCGGACGTCGCGCCTCGGTGAGCCTGCTGGCGGCGATGCTGGCCCTGAAACTGCTCGAATGCCACCGCATCCGCGACGCCCGCATTGTCGTCAGCTTCAGCTTCTTTCTGTGCGCCACCCAGTTCCTGTTCAGCCAGAACATCCTGATGCCGGTGTACGGCGGCGCCGTGCTGGTGGTGGGACTGATCGCACTGACCCACCTGCAGCGGCAGGAAGCCTTCGGACCAGCCGCGGCACCGGATGTCCGCGCGCCCATCCGGGCGGAACTGGGGTTCAGCCTGCGCCTGCTGGCATTGGCTCTGCCCGTGTGCCTGGTGTTCTTCCTGCTGTTTCCGCGCTGGGGCTCGCCACTGTGGGGAGTGCCGGAAACCACCCTCGACGCCAAGAGCGGCCTGTCGGACTCGATGTCCCCGGGCTCGATCGAGGACCTGTTTCTGGACGACAGTCCGGCCTTTCGCGTGGAGTTCGAAGGCGCTATTCCGGCCCAGTCGGAGTTGTACTGGCGCGGACCGGTGTTCTGGCATTACGACGGCAACACCTGGAGTTCAAGTTTTTACGGCCGCTCCATCGAGGCCGCCACCCGGCCGCCGGAGAACGACGCGCCGTGGCGCTATAGCGTGCAGCTCGAACCCAACGAGCGCAAATGGCTGTTCGCCCTCGACTACCCGACCTTCACGCCGGAGGAGACCCGGCTGACCATGGACTATCAGTTGGTGCGCCGCCAGCCGGTGATCCAGTTGACGCAATACGAGATGGCATCCAACCCGGATTTCGTGGACAGTCCGGAACTGGCCGCGACCCTGCGATCGATGGCGGTTGAACTGCCTGCCAAGCGCAACCCGCGAACCCGCGAACTGGTGCGGCGCTGGCAGGCCGAGGGCGGTGGCACCGGGGCCCTGATTCGGCGGATTCTGGCGCATTTCAACGAACAGCCGTTCCGTTACCGCCTCAACGCCCCGACCCTGGGCCGCGATGCCGTGGACGATTTCCTGTTCGAAACCCGGGTGGGCTATTGCGAACACTACGCTTCGGCATTCGCCGTGATGATGCGCATGGCCGGCGTGCCCGCGCGCATCGTCACCGGCTACCAGGGGGGCTGGTACAGCGATATCGGCGACTACCTGCTGGTGCGCCAGTCGGACGCTCACGCCTGGGTCGAGTTGTGGCTTCCGGAATCGGGGTGGACCCGCTTCGATCCGACCGCGGCGGTCTCGCCTTCACGGGTGGAGCGCGGTTCACTGGATGCCCTGTCGGCGCCGCGCCACATGCTCGATTTCGGCTGGGTACGGGAAATGCGCAACAGCGTCGACCTGCTCAACCAGCGCTGGAACAACTGGGTGATCGAGTTCGGCTCCGAGCGCCAGTCCCGCCTGTTTGAAGGGCTGGGCATCGATCACATGCACCCGCGCGAGCTGGTGACCGTGCTGTTTGGCCTGTTGCTGCTGTTGTCCGCCTTGTTGCTGCCGCTGGCACTGCGCACCCGGGGCCCCAACCGGCGCGATCCGCTGCAGCAGTCGTGGCAGAGATTTCTCAAGCGCCTGCGCAAAGCCGGTTGTGTCTACCCGCCCTCGGCAGGCGCGATGGAACTCGCCTCCGACGCAGCGGTCCGACTTCCCGACGCCGCGCAGCACATTCAACGAATCGCGGATTTGTACACGCGTTATCGCTACAGCCCGCAACCCCCGCGTCTGGATGAAATCCGCCGCGCGGTGCGCCAGTTCCGTCCGGACAGAACCCGGCCGGCAGACAGTGATTCAACGTCATGATGTAAAATACACGGGTTGTGGTCCGGTCTTTTCCGGTTTCGAGCACGAACCCTCTTCTGCGAGTTGAAATGAGACGAGCATTGCACATCCTGATCGGCATGGCGGCCCTGCTGGCACTGGCTGCGTGCTCCACCGTGCCCCCCCGCCTACAGGGCGAATACGCCGACATTTCACCGGCCCGGGTCGAGCCTTCGGCCTTCGGCCAGAGCGTACGTTGGGGTGGCGTGATCGTGGGGGTTCGCAACGAGGCGGACCGAACCTGTTTCGAAATACTCTCGCGCGACCTCGGCACCGGGCTGCGGCCGCGGTTGGAAGACCGTACCGCTGGCCGTTTCATGGCCTGCAAGCCGGGTTTTTACGACCCCGAGGTGTTCGCCAAAGGGCGCGAGGTCACCCTGACCGGTCGAATCGAAACCATCGAGGAGCACAAAATCGAAGCATTCGATTACCGCTACCCGGTGCTTGAAGTGGATGAACTGGTGCTGTGGGAGGAGCGCCGGGAAGTGATCGTCCACCACGATTATCCCTACGACCCCTTCTGGTTCCCGTATTACCGCGGCGGCCCGTACTGGGGCTACTACCCCTTCCATTCCTACTACCACTTCCCGGGTCCCTACTTCAGCGGCCGCGCCGTGGTGCGCCGGCCCCTGCCCGGGCCCGTCCAGTTCGACACGGATGAAGATCACTGAACCGCCGCATCCGGCGGTAAGGGGCAACGCGATGCCGACAAGGCCGTGCCATGACTGAATTCAGCGGTTTTCCCGCAGACCTGTTCCGTTTTCTCGAGGATCTGCGAGCCAATAACAGTCGCGACTGGTTCAATGATCACAAAGCGCGTTACCTGGAATCGGTGGTCGAACCGATGAGCGCCTTCATCGTCGCCATGCAGCCGCGGCTGCGGTCGATCTCGAAGCACTACCGGGCCAATCCCAAACCCCATGGCGGATCGATGTTCCGCATCTACCGCGACACCCGGTTTTCCAAGGACAAAACGCCGTACAAGACCCACGCCGCCTGCCAGTTCCGCCACGAGCGCGGCCGAAGCGTGCACGCGCCGGGATTCTACGTGCACCTGGAGCCCGAGGGCCTGCATTTCGGCGGCGGCATCTGGCGCCCGCCCGGGCCCCAGTTGACTGCGATTCGGGATTTCATCGCCGACAACGCCCGCTCGTGGGCGCGCATCAAGAACGCCAAGAAGGTGCGGGAAGTTGGCGGCATCCGTGGCGAATCCCTGAAGCGCCCGCCGCGCGGTTTCAATGCCGAGCACGTGCACATCGAAGACCTCAAGCGCAAGAGCTTTTACGTGATGAGCGAAGCCGAACCTGAGGCGGCCCTGTCGGCTGATTTTCCGGACACCGTCACGCAGGGCTTCCAGCGGGCCGCGCCTCTGACCCGCTTCGTGTGCGACGCACTCGAGCTGGAATACTAGGGCTGGCCGGATGGAATGGATTCTCGCCGTGTTGCTGGCCGCCCTTCTCGCCTGGGGCGTGGTGACCTTCAACCGCCTGGTGCGTCTGCGAAACCAGGTCAACGAGGCCTGGGCCGGCATCGACGTGCAGTTGCAGCGCCGCCACGAACTGGTGCCCAACCTGGCGGCCACCGTGAAGGGCTACGTGCAGCACGAATCCGGCGCGCTGGAACGGGTCACCCGGCTGCGGGCGCAGGACATCATGCCGATGAGCCGCCGCGAGCGCGAGGAGTCCGGCCTGTCGCGTTCCATCGGCCGCCTGTTCGCGCTGGCCGAGGACTACCCCGACCTGAAAGCCAGCGAGGGCTTCCAGCAATTGCACGACAGCCTGGTGGAAATCGAAGAGCACCTGCAGTACGCGCGCCGCTATTACAATGGCAGCGTGCGCGACAATAACAACACCGTCGAGAGCTTCCCGTCCATGCTGATCGCCCGTCTGTTCGGATTCGGCACGGCCGCGTTCTTCGAAATCGAGCTGGCCAGCCAGCGCGCCGCGCCCGCTGTCGAGCTCGGCGGCGACTGAGGCATGGCCGTCCGCTCCGCCCGCTTCTTCCGCATCGGCTCAGCCTTCACGCGCCGGCTCGTCTTTACCGCGCTGTTGATCGCGGCGCCGTTCCAGGCCGTGTTGGCCGATGAGCGCATTCACGATTACCACGCCGACGTGCAGGTGCACGCCAACGGCGCGATCACCGTGACCGAAACCATCGAGGTCACCGCCGAGGGACGCCAAATCCGCCGCGGCATCTACCGCGACTTTCCGACCCGTTACCGCGACCCGCTGGGCAATCACTACCGGGTCGACTTCATCGTCGACTCGGTGCTGCGCAACGGCGAGCCCGAGCCCTGGCACACCGAGGATCACGCCAACGGCGTGCGCCTGTACATCGGCGATGCCAATCGCATGCTGCGCCACGGCCGTCATACCTACACCCTGCGCTTCGTCACCAACCGCCAGTTGGGCTACTTCGACGATCACGACGAATTGTGGTGGAACGTGACCGGCAACGGTTGGGTGTTTCCGATCGACCACGCCTCGGCGCGCATTGTGCTGCCGTTCAATCTGCCGGTGGACGAACTGGAACTGAATGCCTGGACCGGCGCTTTCGGCGCCCGCGGCGGGGATGCGCGCATGGGAATCGTCGATGCCCGCACGGTGGAGTTCGAGACCACCCGGGGCCTGGCGCCACGCCAGGGCCTCTCGGTGCTTGCCGCCTGGCCCAAGGGACTGATCGACGAGCCTTCCGGCATGCAGAAACTGCACTGGTTCATCCGCGACAATGGCGCCGCCATCGTACTGCTGCTGGGCCTGCTGGCGCCGCTGGCCTGGTACTACCAGGCCTGGGACCGGGTCGGCCGGGATCCGCGCGGGGGCATCATCATCCCGCGCTTCAAGCCGCCCCGGGGGCTCTCACCCGCCGCCTGCCGTTACGTGCTGGACATGGCTTTCAACCGCAATGCCTTCACCGCCGCCATCATCAGCCTGGCGGTGAAGGGTCACGTGCGCATCGACGAGGACGGCGGCGGATTTCTCAGCAAGCCCGATTTCACCCTGACCCGCACCGTCCCGGCCAGCGCCGGCGCCGACACCCGGCCCACCCCCGGGGAAAGCGCGGTGCTGGAAGCGCTGCTGCCGAGCGCGGGCGCTCGCATCGAAATGGACCAGGAAAACCACCAGGATTTCCAGAGTGCCAGCACGGGACTGCAGGCCGCACTGAAAAAGGAATACCAGGGGCGCTTGTTCAAACTGAACCTCGTACACATGGTGCCGCCGCTGGCCATGTCGGCGCTCGCGGCCCTGATCGCCGCCGTATTCGACGGCGGTCCGGCGGTGTGGATTCCCTGGGTGCTGCTGACCCTGGCCCTGCACAGTTTGTTCATCTGGCTGCTGCGCGCACCGACGCCTGCGGGCCGCCGGGTGATGGACGAAATCGAGGGTCTGAAAATGTACCTCGGCACCGCCGAGCGTGACCGCCTGAACCGCATGAGCTCGCCGCAACTGACCCCCGAGGTGTTCGAGAACTTCCTGCCCTACGCCTACGCGCTGGGCGTGGAGAATGCCTGGTGCGAGCGTTTCGCCCGCGAACTGCCGGAAGCCCCGGAAGAGGCCGGCTATCAGCCGAACTGGTACAGCGGCCGCTTCCGCGGCGTCCGCGCACTGAACCACCTGGGCGACGATTTCAGCAGCTCGATCTCATCCGCCATCGCCTCGGCCTCCACCGCCCCCGGCTCCAGCTCCGGTTCCGGCGGAGGCGGCTTCTCCGGCGGCGGAGGCGGAGGCGGCGGTGGCGGCGGCTGGTAGACAACCGAACCGGCAACTCCTCGATCCGCACCCACTCCCACACCCGCGCCCGGGACCCGAGATCTCGGCCACGGACAGAAAACAGACCGAAGTCAGAAGCACGACCGGGTTCAAAGAGCACACAGCACGATCGTAGTCAGAGAACACACAGCACGACCGAAGTCAGAAAGCACACAGCACCAATCGAAGCCAGAAAGCACACAGCACCGACCGGGGTCGGAGTAAAAATTCCCATTTCAGAGTCCCCCGAAGAGCACGTATCTCCTGACCCCGCCACAACCACCACCGCCCTCAAGCAATTTTTACTCTGACCCCATTCCTCCCTTTCCTCCCTGACCCCACCACCCCTTGATCATTCATACAGTGCTGTATATATTTACATCATACCCAAAACTGCCTCAAACCCGCCCAAAGGCCCCCGAAATGTCCGATCCCAAGCTGACAAAAAGACAAAGAGAGATTCTTAAGTTTATATCCCAATTCATTGAAAAAAATAAATTTCCACCCACCCGATCAGACCTGAAAAACCACTTCGGTTTCCGTTCCCCCAATGCCGCCGAAGCCCACCTGCGCGCGCTGGAGAAGAAATCCGTGATCCGCATCGAGCCCGGCGTCTCGCGCGGCATCACCCTGTTGCCGCTGGCCGCCGGCGAATTGCCCACCCGCCCTGGCAGCGCCGTCCCGCTGGTCGGCCGGGTGGCCGCCGGCAGCCCGATCCTGGCGCAGGAGAACATCGAGGACGAATACCGGGTGGACCCGGCACTGTTCGCCCAACGGCCCGATTACCTGCTGCGGGTGGAAGGCATGAGCATGCAGGACGCCGGCATCCTCGACGGCGACCTGCTGGCCGTGCACCGCACCCCGGAAGCGCGCAACGGCCAGATCGTCGTCGCCCGGCTGGACGACGAGGTCACCGTCAAACGTTTCCTGCGCCGCGGTCACCGCGTGCAACTGCTGCCCGAAAACATCGACTACCAACCCATCGAAGTCGACCTGCGCCGCCAGGAACTGATCATCGAAGGCCTGGGCGTGGGCGTGGTGCGCCCGCATCTCGACCACTGAATCATGCCCCACGAACCGCCCTGCCCCATAAGCCCCTTGTCATGAGCTCCTCCCCATGAATCACGTGTCGCCATGAGTGCGTTCCCATGAGCCGCTCGGCCGCCATCGACACCCTGCTCGACCAGGCGCCGCAACTGTGGCGCGGGCGCGAACCCAACCGCAGCCAGCAGACCCTGGCCACTGGCCATTCCCGGCTGGATGCCCGCCTGCCCGGCGGTGGCTGGCCGGTGGGCGCCCTGACCGAACTGATCGCGGCCCGGCCCGGCCTGGGAGAATTCAGTGTGCTGCTGCCGGCGCTGGCGCAACTGAGCCGGGCCGGCCAGTGGCTGGTGTTTATCGACCCGCCGTGGATTCCCTATCCCGCCGCCCTGCACGGCCGCGGGTTGGCGCTGGAGCGCGTGTTGTGGGTACGCACCGAGGGCGCGCAGGAATCCCTGTGGGCCTGCGAGCAGGCGCTGGCCGCCGGCCGCGGTGGCGCCGTACTGGCCTGGCCGGAACTGAGCTGGCGCAAACCCGTCGGCTTCGCCCGCCTGCGGCGGCTGCAACTCGCGGCCGAAGCCGGCGCCAAGCCGGCCTTTCTGTTCCGCCCGGAAGACGCGGCCACGGCCGCCTCGCCGGCAGCACTGCGCCTGCGCCTGAATGCCGCCGCCCGGCCGGACGATCCGGCGTGCGACGCCACCGGCCGGGACGGCACCCGCGTCGACATCCTCAAATGCCGTGGCGAACGCCCGCGCCAGCCGACCTGGCTGCCACCGCACCACCCCTTCGGCCAGGCCGCCCCGCGGCATGCCGCCACCCAACCCGAAGCGAACGACCCGCGAACGCCCGCCGCCTCTGGCCGGCCCGAGGCGGATTCCACCCCCCTCAACTGACCCCGTTCTCAGGATATGAGCCGACGCAGTGCCAGACTGAGGGCCATGCTCCCCCCGAAGAACACTGCTGGAACACCTTGCTGGCTGGTGCTGCGCCTGCCGCACCTGGCTCTGGACCTGGCCACCCGCGGCCTGGCCCGGCCGGAAACACCGGTGGCGATCAGCGATACGATCGGCCGCAGCGACGTCCTTCTCGACTGCAACCCGGCAGCCGCCCGGGCCGGCGTTCGCCCCGGCATGCCGGCCGCCGCCGCCCAGGGCATTCTCGATACCCTGCAGGTATTGCCGCGCGACCTCCGGCGTGAATACGAAGCGCTGCAGGGCCTGGCCGCGTGGTGCTACCAGTACAGCAGCCAGGTCAGCCTGCCAGCGGGCACGGACCGCGCGACCCGCGACGGCAAACCGCTCCGCGGCGGGATGGACGCGCGCCGCGCACTGTGGCTGGAAGCGGCCGCCAGTGAGCGGTTGTTCGGCCCACCGGAGGAACTCGGCCCACGGCTGGAACGCGAACTGGGCCGGCTGGGCTACCACGCCCGTGCCGGTTCGGCGCCCACACCGGAAGCCGCCTGGCTGGCAGCCGGCGAAGCCCTGCACCTCGACTCGAGCGGCGCGATCCGAACCCGGCTCGGCGCACTGCCACTGGACCGTCTGCATGTCGAACCCACGCAGATCCGGGCGATGGAAAGCATGGGTTTCCGCACGCTGCGCGACCTGCTGCGGCTGCCGCGCAAAGCCGTGACCCGGCGCTTCGGGCCGGCCACCGCCGCCACCCTCGACCGGGTGCTGGGCCTGTGCCCCGACCCGCGGCCCGCCTGGCACCCGCCGGAAACCTTCGACCGGCGGCTGGAATTGCCAGCCGAGATCAACGCCACCCAGGCCCTGGCGTTTCCGCTGAAACGTCTGCTGGAAGAACTGTGCGGCGTACTGCGCGGCGGCGACACCGCGGTGCAGGCGCTGGACATCGCCCTGCGCCACGAGGACCACGACGACACCCGCCTGCGGGTCGGTACCCAGTCGCCCACCCAGGACGCCGAGCGTCTGCTGCGCCTGACCCGGGAGCGGCTGGAACGGTTGCGCCTGCCGCAGGCCGTGCGCGAAATCCGCCTGCAGGCCACGAACCTGCTGCCGCTGGCCGCCGGCCAGCACAGCCTGTTCCGCGACAGTCCGGCCGAGCAACGCCAGGACATCGAGCGGCTGGCCGAACGGCTGCAGGCGCGGCTGGGCCGCGATGCCGTCAGCGGCGTCACCGGCATCGAAGACCACCGCCCCGAGTACAGCTGGCGCCCCCGCGCGCTGGACGAACACAGCGAAACCACCGCACTGGCGCATCGCCCGTCCTGGCTGCTGCACAAACCCCGGCGCTGCGACATCGCGCACTACCGCATCCTGGCCGGCCCCGAACGCATCGAAAGCGGCTGGTGGGACGGCCGCGACTGCCGCCGCGATTACTTCGTCGTGCGCGATGCCGAAGGCAGCACCCTGTGGGCCTTCCACGAATACAAGCCATGCCGCGGCTGGTTCGTCCACGGCGTGTTCGGCTAACCCGATTCCATCACCGGCCGCGGCAATCGCCTATGCTGAAAATACACTCCCGACGCTCCGGCAAGTGAGAACCCCATGAGAATCAACGTCGCCGCCCTGGCCGCCGCAGCCGCCCTGCTCTGGGGCGGAGCCATGCTGGTGGTCTCCATCGCCAACCAGGCCGACCCGGAATACGGAGCGGCCTTTCTCGCCCTAGCCGCCTCCATTTACCCCGGTTACGAACCCGGTACCGGCATCGGCGCCATCATCACCGGCACTATTTACGGCGTCGTGGACGGCGCTATCGGCGGCGCCCTGTTCGCCTGGATCTACAACCGCGTCGCCGGCCGAGCCTGAGCACGAGCCGGGCCGCCCCGGCTCTCGCCCGCCGACCGCGCAAACCATTAACCGGCTCAGCTCACACAACCCGGCGCATCTGCGCCTTGCGGCAACTGATCCAGCGGTGACAAGGCTCCCAGAGCGCCGCGTTGAATGACGTGCGTATAAATCATCGTGGTGCGGACATCTTTGTGCCCAAGCAGCGCCTGGATGGTGCGAATATCCGTCCCCGACTCCAGCAGGTGCGTGGCAAAAGAGTGACGCAGGGTATGGCAGGTGACACGTTTTGAGATGTTCGCCTCGCGTGCCGCCCGCGCGATCGCCTTGCGTAGCGTCGAAGGATGAACGTGCCATCGGTACTGGCGATCCGGCGACCTGGGATCCGCCGAAAGGTGATGGCTGGGAAACAGGTACTGCCAATGCAATTCCCGCGTGGCCGCACCGAATTTGCGCTGCAAAGAGCGTGGCAGTTTCGCCCATCCCAGACCGCGATCCAGGTCCTGTTCATGCCAGCCCCGCACCACCCGCAATTGTTGCCGCAGAGGCTCCAGAGAAGCCTGCGGCATCGGAGTGAACCGGTCCTTGCCCCCCTTTCCCGCAAGCACCCGAATGGTGTGCCGGCTGAAGTCCAGGTCATGTACGCGCAAGCGCAAGCATTCGGTCACCCGCAGCCCGGCACCGTATAGCAAGCCCACCGCCAACCATTGCCGTGGCGAGACGCGCTGCAGAAGATCGCGCGTCTCGCCCACGCTCAACACCACCGGAAGCCGCCGACGCGACTTGGCACGAACGACCTCGTCCAGCCACGGCAGGTCCACCCCCAGTACCTGGGCATAGAGAAACAACACGGCATGCAGCGCCTGATTTTGCGTGGACGGCGCAACCCCGCGGTTAACAGCCAGGTGGGTGAGAAATGCCTCCACTTCGACCTTGCCCATCTCGGCCGGATGACGCTTGCCGTGAAAAAGAATGAAACGACGAATCCATTCCAAGTAGCAGCGTTCGGTATCCAGACTGTAATGCCGCACCCGCATCACTTCCCGCACCCGGTCCATCAACCGCGGCCCGGCCATCTCGTTTCGCCCGTTTTCATATCCCTCGAATCTAGCGCGGATTCCGAGCCTATTCAGTCAGAAACAATCCCTTTATCATGTAGGAATTCAGCGTGTTACAAAGCGCAAGCGCGTTTCCGCTCAAGAAAAAATCAATCAAACAGTGGGAGAATTCAGAGACTTAGTGCACATTAAGAACATCAAACCCAAACTTCTCAAAGATTATCAAGACCCTTTCTCACAAATTGTAGTTATATGGTCTTACGCTGATGCATGAACGGCACGACACTGGCAGTTTACCGGGGCGTTTAGTTCCAAGCTGGCTCCGTGGAATTCTGGTAGTCGGCCACAGCCTATACATTGCTTGGGCGGCTATTCTCGTAACCCAGCGCCACTGGTTCGCAATTGGCGTAATGTTAAGCAGCCTGGCATTTATCTTTGTCGTTGCGGGGTGGCCCTACCAAGCAATACGGATAACTTCCAAAGCCCAGCAATTTGCATTGGTCGTAAGCAGTGTGGGTTTAACCGTCTGTTTCGGCTTTGCGTTAGTGGTTTACTCGCTACTTTGAGCGCGCCATATAACAAATCATTCATGTGCGTTCCGCCAGCTATGCTGGCTCCACCGGACGGCTGCTTCGCAGTCGCCGCATAACTCAAACGTTA